>CAZCQG010000007.1:0-69867 GCA_964500775.1 uncultured Campylobacterales bacterium | reverse complement strand
TGCTATTATCTATAATTCTTTCGGTTTGCGCTTTGTTAATCTCTACTAAAGAAGAGAGGTCGTGTGTGATTTTTGCGAGCATATCCGTCAATTCTTTCTCCATTGCTGACCTTAGAAATAAAATATGGTAATCTTATTAAGCTTTAAGTTTTTTTAAATTTGCGGCAAAAATCTAACTTTTTTGCTAGAAAATTATACCGAGATAAGCGTGACGCCCTCGGGTGCTAGATGACAAAAGTACCCCTCAATACGGGAGAATCCTTCCGCTTTCAAAAAATCTTTATAAAAAAGTAACTGTTCTTTTAACTTTTCCTTAAATCCCAGAGAGCTTTTGTAATCGATTACGACTGCTTTATTCGTTTGAACGATTAAAAGATCTATAAAACCACGCTTTCCGTCTTGTACGATCGGGTATTCTCTGAATATTTCTCCTTCCAGCAGCGTGATAAATTTTTTATCGGACAATAGAGTCGCAACTCTTCGCTCTATCTCATCGAAGTCGCTTTTCTTTAGCAAGAATCCAAACCTATTTTTTGCAGCCTGCAAACCTAAGCTCCAGTCTTTACTTTTAAAATCACAATATTCAAGGACGGTATGTAACGCCTCTCCAAAGTACAAACTATGAGGATTTGGGGTTTTTTTCTTTTCGCTTCGCGTCAAAAAATCAAACTGCCTTCCGAGACCCGATAATTCATTCACTTCGGCATGACACATATTTGCTTTCTCGGTACTGCTTCTATCATTCTCTATGGAACCGATCAAAGTCTCTTCCAATTGCAAAATATCAAATACACTTTTTTCTTTATTTTTTATGACGATTAGAGCCTCTTTTCCTCGGGTAAAAGCAACATAAAGCTGGTGTAGCAGGTCTTCTTTTTTTGCCTCCTCTTCACGCTCAAGCAATTGTGCAAAATGAGAATCTACTTTTTTCCTTCCGCCAAACCGAACATTTATCCCGCGTAATTTTAGCCCCTCTCGATCATCGACAAAGAAATCACCCGTATTATTCTCTTTCCCTATTTTATCCGCGACGATCAAATAAGGAAAATCAAGCCCTTTTGATTTGTGTATCGTCATCATTCGCACGCCCTTTGCGCCGGAAGAAGAGATCGTAGCAGGGTCTTGATCGATATTAAACACGAAATCAAAAATATCCTCGTATGCCATGCTGCGCTCAATGAGCTTGTACACCCCTTCGCATAGCAAAGAGTAGCGGTGCGCGATGGAAAATATAAGTTGCTCTAAGGGGAGGGAAATATCAACGGGAATCTTCTTTTTATTATGTGGAGATTCGCCCATTCGGGCATAAAATGCTGCAAGATATATATCCTCTTGCAAAACTGCATATTTCAGGAGTGAAATGATTGCGGCATTTTCATTTTGAGCGACTACTTTAAGGGTGGATTCCGTAGAGATCGGTATCGTAGGGTCTAGTCTATGGATCTCTTCTTCTATCTCCAGCGTCGCATCATTAGTAAAGGTCAAAACGGCTATCTCTTCACTATGCACTCCCGATTCTATAAGCGCAGCAACTTTTTGTGCGCACGACAACGCTATATCTTCACTCTCTTCTACCAAAACGTAACCACCGTCATACGCACCGTCTTCGGGTGAATGTTGATCAAAATAGTCGGGTATTTTATCTCTAAAAGTAGTATTGATAAAAGTTACGATATTAGTTTTGCTACGGTAATTTACATTAAGGCGCTCTTCTGCGAGATTGAGCTCTTCGTCTTTAAGCAACTCTTCGAAAAGTTTGCTTTGCGCCCCTCGGAATCTGTATATTGACTGCTTGGTATCGCCGACGAAAAAAAGCGAACGAAACTCTTTTTGACCTATCCCCGCCCGAATCTCATCGATAATAGGCTTAAGTACGAGGTATTGGAGCATCGAAGTATCTTGAAACTCATCGATGAGTACGTGTTCTAGCCTCGAATCAAGACGAAAATATAAAAAATCGGTACTCAAAAAATCACCCCGCATCAGAGAGAAAGTCTCCAAAGACATATCGTTAAACGAGATAGAGTTTTTCTCCCGTAAGTACCTAATACGGGCTTGTTTATATTGTTCAAAAAACTCACTAAAAATAGATAGTATCTCTTTTTGCAACTCCTCGTAGTAGCGAACGACAAGTGTTTTTAAATAGACAAATCTCTCTTCGTATGCGGGCGTTGCTATTTTTTTAAAATATTGATACTCCCCCAAGGTTTCGCGAGACATCCAAGTTTTTCCCAGTAGCTCTTCGATGGAGTCAAAGTGGAGTTGTTTTTTTTGATGCTCGGTGAGATTCTCATTTGCTAGGTCTTTAGTGAGCGCATTGGCGTATGCAAGCAGTGCATTTTTTGCACCCGAAACATCCGAAGAAGCACTTGTTATTTTAAATTCGGGCTCTTTATAGACGAGGTCTTGCATATATCCCAAGAATCTCTCTAGCGAAATGCCGTGCGTCGATATGACGTTTGAGAGTCTCTGCAGCTCCGCATTATCGAGGTGCTCCAAAAACATATTATTGACGTATTTGTACTCGATGTCGCTAAAAGTGTAGCCGTAGCGTAGGTTTCCGTAGAAACAGAATTTCGTCAAAATCGCATTAAAAAAACTATCTATCGTCGTAATGTTTTTTTTTGAAACGATATATTTTTTTAATATCGCCGCCATCCCGCCTTGCAATATTTTTTTTTCATAACTCGCGTCCCTCTTGAGCAGCTCGGCGAAATAAGGTGATTTGTGCGGTGTGTTTGTAAGCTCTTTAAGTGCGGAAAGAATCCGCTTTTGCATCTCATAAGAAGCTTTTTTCGTAAATGTTATCGCCAGTATCGACGGAGGAGCGACCCCTTCAAGGAGTAGCTCAATGTAGCGCAAAGTAAGGGCGAAAGTTTTACCGCTGCCCGCGCTTGCCTTTATGGCAAGGAGTTCGCGGTTGCGTATCAACTAAATTGCTCCAATATCGCGTTGATGCTTTCGGTATCTAAGATTCGGATCATATTGGTCGAACCGCTCTTGCTTTTGGGTGCACCGACGGTGAGGACGTATTTTTTATTTTTATCGATTATCCCCTGCTCGATTCCCTCTTTTAAAAAGTTATAGACAAGTTTGTCGCTATTTTCATTTTTTTCCATCATAAGGGCAGATTCCACACCCCATACCACGGCAAGCCTTCTTAAGGTTTCGATACTCGGGGAGGTGACGATAATTCTGCTTTTGGGTCTATATTTTGCCAAAGTATACGCCGAAAGACCGCTCGTAGTAAAGACGATGATGGCATCGGGAGCGAGCGTCTCGGAGAGGGCACTTGCCGCCAAAGCGATTGCCTCTTTTTCGGGATGCTCTTCATTTTTATGCTGGTAATATCCATAAATCTCTTCAGTCTCTCGGATAGTCTGCACAAGCATTTTAACCGCCTCGGAGGGATATTTCCCTACGGCGGTTTCATCTGAGAGCATCACCGCATCACTCCCGTCTAGAATCGCATTTGCGATGTCGCTCACTTCTGCCCTCGTGGGATAAGGAGAGTTTATCATTGAAGTAAGCATCTGTGTAGCAGTTATGACGGGAAGCCCTTTGAAGTTGGCTTTTTTAATGATGGTCTTTTGTGCAACGGGTACGCGCGGGAGACCGAACTCAACGCCCAAATCGCCTCTAGCGACCATAATACCGTCTACCACGGAGAGAATATCGTCTAGATTCTCCATTGCTTCGACCATCTCGATCTTCGCGAAAATCGGGGTATCTTTTCCGCACGTTTGAAGTATCTTCTTCGCCTCTAGTATATCCGCACCTTTTCGCACGAACGAAAGGGCGATAAGATCGACACCGATCTCGGCACCGAATACCAAATCGTCTCTATCTTTTTGGGTAATAGTAGGAATCGGGAGCTTCACGCCCGGGAAATTTACCCCTTTTTTGGAGGTGAGCTTGCCGCCGACAAGGACTTTTGATTTTGCCTTCTCCCCCTCTTTTGCGATCACTTCGACTTTTATCGTTCCGTCCGCTAAAAAGATTTTATCGCCGATATTCAGAGAATCTATAATCTCGGGATAACTCAAAGAGACGCATTTGGTCTCATTATTTCCTACGGTTTCGTTTTTGTTAAAGCATAACGTATCGCCCGCTTCAAGGAGTATCTCTCCTTCCACTACTCCGATTCGCACTTTCGGACCTGAAATATCCTGCAACACGGAGACGACCTTGCCCATCTTCTCGGAGACGCGTCTAATACGCTCTAACGTCTCTTTGTGACTTTCGCGCGAACCGTGGGAAAAATTTAACCTAAAGACATTTACGCCTACTTGGATTAACTCCGCTACCCCTTCGTCGCTATTTGAAGCAGGTCCAAGCGTGGAGACGATTTTAGCTCGAATACTCATCAATAATATCCTTTATAGTTATATAGTTGCACATAATACTCATTTGCCATTCTGCCGCTATCAAAATATGGCACTACGTCATTTACCGAATTTTTCAATATCTCAAGCCATCTTGCAGGATCATTATAATAAATCGGAATCACCTCATTGTCAATGATTCGCATAAGATTGTTAAAATCTTCCTCATCTTGTTCTACGATACTTTTATTGCCGTCTTGATAAATCGTAAAACAATTTATTCCGTGTTTTTCAAACTCCAAATGCCACCCGTCGTTCATAGAGAGATTCACCGCACCGTTCATCGCCGCAGACATCCCGCTAGTACCGGATGCCTCCCTCGTGACTCTTGGGGTATTTATCCACACATCAGCCCCTTTTTTGAGAAGCGCGGAGAGGTCTAGCTCGTAGCCCGTGAGGACGGCACATCGATTGAGGTCTTTTGTGGCATATACCAGTTCATTGAAAAGGTTGATACCTTTTGTATCGTTTGGATGCGGTTTCCCTGCCCAAATGATTTGAATCGGCTTATCGTTTCTAGTGACGAGGTCATGAAAGCGCTCAAAGTCTCTTTTGATGAGACCCGCCCTTTTGTACTCCGCAAATCTTCTCGACCACACAAACGTAAGCACCTCGGGGTCAAATAGTTTCCCCGTTTGATCGGCGACTTCGTTAAAAAGTTTTCTCTTTAAATGCCTTTTTCTCGCCAATAGCCCATAATCATCGTGTTCTTCCAAGGCATTCACCAATGGCTTGTCCGCCCAATATTTTTTGTTTTGTGCATTCGTCACGGAGATGATAGGTGCGGCATCGACGATCCCTTTCCACATCTCTCTAGCAACTTCGCCGTGTTTTTTCGAGACGGCATTGGCTATTTTGGAAAGTCTAAGTGCGGCTACAGTGAGCGAGAACATCGTGTCGTGCTCACCCATTCCCACGATTTTTTTCACTTTTTCGACCGAGATTCCGTTAAAGAATCCCATGGCGTTTAGAAGATGGATGTCGTGCTCTTCATTCCCCGCCACTTCGGGTGTATGGGTAGTAAAGACCACTTTTTCTTTGACTTTTTGAGAATCTTGGAGCTGCGAATAGAGATAAAACGCCATCGGTACAGCATGCCCTTCGTTCATATGGTAGATCTCCGGTTCAAATCCGAGTTTTTCTATCACTTTCGCACCGCCGATTCCAAGCACGACCTCTTGTGCTACCCTCGTCTCTTCGTGCGCTTCGTACAGTTTATGCGTAATTGTTCGAGAAAGATAATCATTTTCGGGAATATCCGTGGTGAGGAGATAAATAGGCGCAGAGCCGAATGTATCGGGCTTAAGCAACATCGCTTTTACATATACGTCTACGCCGTTAATTTTTACGCTCACTTTTATACCGGTATCTTCGAGAAACGAGTACGATTTTCTTCTGTACGCCACACGCATCGTATTGTCCTCATTACGGCTTTGGTCGTAGTAGCCGTAGCTCCACAGTATCCCGATTCCTATGAGATTCTGTTTTAACTCATATGCGCTTCTCATATGCGAGCCTGCCAAAAAACCTAAGCCGCCCGAATAAATCTTCAATGCTTGATGAATCGCGAATTCCATACTGAAATAAGCAACTTTAGTGTTGTATTTGCTATCTACAAATCTCAATGCGTCCATATCTCTCCGCCCTCTTATATAATTTTATTTTAAGTATTTTAGTAATTATAAGCTACAAAATCGAAACATTATGCGACATCATTACTTAAAAAGTATACAATGAGTTATCCTAAAAGTTGATTGACACATACTAAACTTATGTGATATAATCCATATTAATTTATGAAAAGTTTTACACGGAGGTAGGCTATGTCAAAAAGCCTGTATGAGACACTCGGCGTGAGTAGTAGCGCCAATGAAGAAGAGATAAAACGGGCATACAGAAAACTCGCCCGACAATACCATCCCGATATAAATAAAGAAGCCGGAGCGGAGGAAAAATTTAAAGAAATAAACGCCGCATACGAGATTTTGAGCGACAAAGAAAAACGCTCGCAATACGATAGATTTGGCGATAGTATGTTCGGCGGGCAAAATTTCCACGATTTTGCAAGAAATCAATACTCCCACAACGTCGATCTCGACGAGATTTTAAAAAACATCTTCGGCGGCGGCAGCGGATTTGGAGGCATGGGCGGAAGAGGCGGATTTGGGTTTGATTCGTTTCAACAGCCCGATTTGGACATCACCGCTAGGATAACGATACCTTTTTTGACCTCTATCATCGGAGGGAAACACAATGTCGGAATTAACGGCGAAAACTTTGACATTAAAATCCCCGAAGGGGTAAAAAACGGCGATACGGTGCGCGTCAAAGGAAAGGGGAGAAGAGGCGGCGGCATGAGCGGTGATCTCCTTTTAAAAGTAGAAGTCGCCCCTGATCCCGAATACCAGCGTGAAGGAGACGACCTCATCAAGACAATCTCCGTTCCTCTCAAGATAGCGATGTTCGGTGGCAAAATAGATGTCAAGACTATCCATAAAGACATTACGCTAAAAATCCCGCAAGATACCAAGAGCGGTCAAAAATTCCGCGTAAAAGAACTCGGCGCGGTCAACAGAAAAAGCGGGCAAAAGGGTGATTTGTTTGTTAAAGTCGAAATAACCGTTCCAAAAGTCGATGAACTCGATTCAGCATTAGTGAAAATGATGCAAGAAAAACTGCCTTAAGGAGTAAAGATGTACAGCTATGACGAGCCGGTATACCTAATAAGCGTAGTCGCCAAGATACTTGAGATACACCCGCAAACGCTGCGGCAGTACGAACGCGAAGGGCTAGTAGACCCCGGCAGGACAAAGGGGAAAATGCGTCTCTACTCACAAAGAGATATAGACAGAATCAAGACGATTTTGCGCCTCACTAGGGATCTTGGAGTGAATCTGGCGGGTGTCGACATCATTTTACGACTCAAAGAACAAATCGAGGTTATGAATAAAGACATCGAAGAGTTGAGAATAGAGATCTCGAAAACCAACGGCAACGGATCGGTTCCGCCGAATAAATCGGTAGTATCGAAAAAAGCCAGTTACGAGATCATTCTTTTTAAGGAGTGAGGGCTATTTATTACTTGAAGATAGGATTTCCCAGTCCATACATCATAAATAAAATACTAGCTATCATAAACGTTCCTATGGCGAGGGGTAGATATTTTTGCAACGGTTGCTCCTTGTTAAATTTTAGGGGTGATTGTACCCCAAAAATAGATAAAGTTTTCTTTTGACAAATATCGCAAGCGCCCTAAGACCGACGAGGTTTGAAGAGTTTATCGGGCAAGAACATCTCGTGGGAAATGACGGGGTTTTTCAGAAGTTCATCGATTCCTCCATTTTTCCGCACGCCATACTTTACGGACCTCCCGGGACGGGAAAAACGACCCTAGCCAAACTCGCCGCAGAATCATTAGGGCAACCTATCAGCTATCTGAATGCGACGAGTATCAAAGTCGAAGAGATACGCAAAATAGCCCAAGGCGGCTCGCTCTTAAAACCGCTAATATTTATTGACGAGATACATAGACTCTCGAAAAACCAGCAAGAGGTTTTATTGCCCATCCTTGAAGAAAATATTATCACCCTCATCGGCGCATCGACCGAAAATCCGTTTTTCTCGCTCACGCAAGCTTTGCGTTCTAGAATCTTACTCTTTGAGTTTAAAAAACTTACAAAAAGACACTTAGGACAAATTCTCGATAACGCGCTGTCAAAATTTGGTATTCAGATAGGAGATGATGCGTATACTTACCTTTTGGAAAGCAGCAACGGAGATGCACGTGCCATGCTCAATCTCTTAGAGTTCAGCTCAAAACTATCAAATACCCCTACCCTCGCCGACCTCAAAAGAATCCGCCCATTTTCTTTGAGTGAAGGGAGCAGCGAGGATGATACCCACTACGACCTTGCGAGTGCACTTATCAAGTCCATCCGCGGCAGCGACCCCGATGCAGCGATCTACTACCTCGCCCGCCTCATCGAATGTGGGGAGAATCCCGAATTCATCGCTAGACGCCTCACAATACTCGCCGCCGAAGACATCGGTCTTGCAAATCCAAACGCTCTCAATCTCGCCACCTCTTGTATGCTAAGTGTGAGCAAAATAGGCTATCCCGAAGCGAGTATCCTCCTCTCGGAGTGCGCCCTCTACCTATGTGCCTCCCCAAAATCCAACACCGCCTACAAAGCGATAAAAAGCGCACAAGCTAGAATCAGAAACGGCGAAATATACGACACCCCAAAGAACATTACTCATTTCAATGAAAACTATCTTTATCCACACGATTTCGGCGGCTGGGTGGAGCAAAAATACGTTGACGAAAGGTTTAAAGTCGTAGAGCTAAGCGACATCGGGTTTGAGAAAAAGCTCAAAGAGTGGCTTGGGATCATAAAAAAACACGACTAACATCATCCGCTAAATTTTTTTTCCGTTTTACCCGATATATCCTCACTCACAATTTACATCACACGATAACGACAAGGATGTCGAACCTCAACAAAAGGATTTGTTATGGATATTTCTGCACGTTTTTCGGAAGTCAGCATAAGTTTAGAGGTCGTAACAAAAAACGCCTCGGTAGCGAATACACAAGCGGTAGAGGCACCGCAAACAAGCACGTCGAACAGCCTCAAAGAATCACGTGACACTTTTGAAAAAAGCCTTCTCGACAAGACGCTTCAAAGACTAAAGGCAATCAAAAAAGAATCCTCCGACATTCTGCTCGAAGCTCTCGATAAAGGGGATAGCAAGACGGTATACGTCGAAAATATCAGACAAACCGTCATCGACCTAGAGATTACCGCGACCGATGGGAATTTTAATAGCGAGATTCTCATAAATATCAGCGAATCGCTCTTACGAAAGATAGGAATCTATGAAGACAAAGAACTAGAGAAGACGAAACTCATTGACCCCCTCGTGGTGAATTTCGATGGAAAAGGTGCGGAATTATCCGATCAAAAATTTACATTCGACCTCGATAGCGACGGACGTAGCGATCAGATCTCGCTTTTGAAACGCGGAAGCGGTTTTTTAGCGCTCGATAGAGACGGCAACGGAAAAATCGACGACGGTTCGGAGCTTTTCGGGACAAAAAGCGGGGATGGCTTTTTAGACCTCTCAATGTACGACACAAACAAGGACGGCAAAATAGATACCGAAGACTTCATTTACGATAAATTACGAATCTGGAAAAAGAACGACAACGGGGAAGATTCGCTTATCGGGCTAGGCGAAGCGGGTGTGGGGGTGATTTACCTCAATGCTTTTAAAACGCAAGAAGCGCTGTATGACGGCAAAGGAAATTTAGCGGGGATGCTACAAAAAAGTGCGGCGATAGATTTTACCGATGATAGATTTAGCGGGGGAATCTACCACATAGATATGGCGGCGGGGTAGCTCCCGCCGTACCGTTTTATATCTGCTCCAACATACTCTTTAATCCAAATCCCTCGCTAGATTCGCCCTCTTTTGCAAAATCTACTTGAGAGACATTGCCTATCCTGCCGTCCTCATATAAAAAAACACCGCTTTTACGAAGTTGCCCCAGTGCGGCTCCGTTGCTGCTTCTATATCCAAACTCCGCATTCACGCCGCCGAGATATATCGCGCCGATACCCGCTTCTCCAAGAGCGATCAGTCTACTCTCACCCTCGTCGTTTGACCAGATTCGCAATCTATCAAATACCGAATCTCCGGAATCTATCCACTCATTCCCGTCTTCATCAAACGTGCGTAATTCCTCAAATCCATCGCCGCTTTTTGTCCCGAAAAGCTCCGAACCGTCGTCGATTTTTCCGTTGCCGTCTCTATCGAGCGCTAAAAAGCCGCTCCCTTTGACCAGCCTGCTTATTTGGTCTTTTTCACCGTCGCAATCTATATCGAACGAAAATTTCGTACCGTCAAGCTCAGGGAGTTTTCCGTCAAACGTGATGACAAGCGGGTCTATAAACGCTGCGCTTTTTTCAATTTTCGCGTAAAAAGATTGTGAAAGCCGCAAATCGGCATTGATGACAATCTCGCGTCCATCTTCCGTATACACTTTGCCTTGTATCTTGGTCTCTATTTTTTCGCTAAACTTCTGCACCGATTCAAAAAAACTCGACAGTAACGAGACGGGGGCTTCCGTTGGCACACCGCTCTTCAATTTTTGTGCGTTGCGTAGCAAATCCTCATGCTCGCCGTAATAGTTCTTTATCTCTTCTCCGCCCTCCCTACCGAGAGCCTGTAAAAGCTCAAAAACTAATGAGATTTTGAGTTTCTCACCGATTGTTTTTATGTCGTCAAATCCACTCTGTTCCGTTTCGATCATATTACCGAAAGAGAACTTTCCGAGGGAAAAACTCGTGGTTGAAGATTCCAAAAGTGTATGCTCGGCATACGTCGTAAAACTATGAGACGCTATTTTCATTTTACACCTCCGAAACGGAGGAGAAGCAAAAATAGTACCTTTATAAATCTATTTTATATTGATAGAAAAAGAAATATTATTAAGTTTATTTTTATTTTTACTCGGCTCGAATTATCTTATAACCCGCACCGTCTTTTGCCAGCGCATATTTCAAATCACCCTGCCTCGCTTTGATTCGCAATGTAAAACCAAACGCTTTTGAAACAAAAGAGACAAAAGTAAGCTTCCCCCAATTTCCGTTAGATGCGACGTTGCACTGCTCTATTCCGTCTTTCAATGCGGTGATTTTTCGCTTAGAATCGGCGCTTTTTGAAGATACCTCGGTGTAGGAATTATTGAGGCTATTAAGCTCCATATTTTTTTCTTTAGTAGCGGCAAGTCTTCTTTTTAAACCCTCGGGGATAAAACCGTGAATTTTTTTGTATTTTTCTATCTCGCCTTTCACTAAGGCAAAATCTCTATTTACGAGAAAATCAAGCCTTTTTATTTTCTCGGCGAGTTTTATTTTGTCATTTTCATAATTCTCGATATTCTTTAACAATGATTCGATATTTTCGCCTTCTATCTCGTTGAGATCGTAATCAATGACGAGGCTTGCCCCTTCATTTTTGAAGTTTTGCACGTAGATGCTCGATGAAGCAAATATTTTTACCCCCGGAAAGAGGTTGGTCACTTTCACCTCTTTCCCCTTGATTTCTCCTCGAAGCCCGTCGTTTATCTCTACATAATCGGCTTTGACGAACCCTCCTTCAAGCTTATTTATTTTTACGGTACTGCCCTCAAAATATCCTCTATGAATATTAATAAGTGCTTCATCCGACTTCACAAAAGAATCTTTATGCGTTTGCCCGTCAATTTTTACCGAACGAGTCTCTATATGCGCTCCTTGCGCTACGTTTCCCGCTACGTTGAGACGATTGCTTTTCACGACCATACTGCTATCGACTGCCTCCAAGGCGGCATCACTTAAGCTCACGTCGATCTCCATCTCGGAATCTACGCCAAAATCTATCGAGCCCGTCTCTTTTTGCGATATTTGTTGCAACGAGAGCTCATTATCGACATCAATTCTCCCCTCTTCGATAGTCACATATCCTTCATTTTTTGAAACATAAGTAAAACCGTCTTCGGTGGGCACTTCCTCTACGCCGCTTCCGAGTCTATACTTAATGAGATGTTCTTTCTTAGGTAAAGGAGTGTGCACACCCTCCCCTCTGTAATCGCGACCGTTTTTCCCCTCCTTTGGTCCGATGTATTCGATGAGTATGCTTCCTTGATTTACGTAGTAAAGTCGCTTATCCCCTTTTCTGGTGTACTTTTTAGAATCCAAGTAACGAAAAATTATCGCATCATCCCTAGGCATCACGGGAGCGGGAAAGTGCGCCATTTTTATCGTAAAATCTTTGGTAAGTTTTTTGTGCTCACGCACCTCTTGAGCCAAATCATCGATGCTCATCTGAAACAGCGGATCAAAAACCCCTATCATCACCGACATGGAAAGCTTTTTTTTGATAAAAAACTCATACAGCTCTTCTTCTAGCTCGTCACAAAGATATATCTTGGAGCTTTTACTCACGATAGCACTAAGAGAGGTTTGGTATTTATCGCTTACGAATGAAAGTATGATGATGTCGTGTCGGATTCTTTCTGCGGGATAAAGCTCTATCTTGTAGGTTTGCCAAATAAGCGCCTCGGTGCGCGCAATCTCCTCTTGTTCCTCTTCGCTAAGGGTGCTGAAATCCCGTGTAAGATCTCCCGTGTTCTTTTTGTAGAGGGTGTTGTATTCTAGTAGCTTATAGTCAATTTCGTGCGTTTTAATCTGATTTTGCTTTGCAAATTCGCTAATTGCCTTGGTTACGTTTTCGCATTCAATGGTTGTTTTTGAAAAATACACTAGAATCCTCGAGAAAAATATCGCTATTCTATCAAAGAATCGGGGAAAAACCCCAATTCTTTAATCGGATTCTAGAATAACACTTTTTATTCCTGTACACAAACCTCTTTTTTGATCATATGCTCTACCGTTCGAACCGCTACAATAGATACTACGACGGTAGTGACGGCAAGAAAAAATACCGAAAAGATTTTATAGGTCAAGAACCCGCTCAAATGGTATGCAAGCATACTTGCGATAGTTATCGCCGCCAAGGGGAACGTGAAAGCCCACCAAGAGATAAAAAATTTCAGTTTTGTGAAGTTTTTAAACATAAAAAAGAGCAGAAACGTAAAAAAGAGTGCGATGTTCAATAAAAAATGGGCAAACATATCAAATGTCCCGCCTACTTTTATATATGCGATAAAACCCACTGCTGGAGGAGCAATGAGGATAAATAGCGTCGGAATAAATTTTTGCGCTAATTGGTTGTGAAAAATGATACGATAAAAAATCACCGTAAATAGAACAATCCAAAAAAGCATCCCGAGCGAAAAGTAAAACATCAAAAATGCCGGATCGGCAAAACCGCTCCCCGAAACAGGGATAAGAACATTTCCGACAATAGGAATAAACCAAGCGGGATTACTGTGAGTAATCTCGAAGTTATGGTTGATCCAAAAACTGATAGTGTAAAACGTCAAAAAAGTATGCACTGCGACACCGACCCAAAACAACGCTTGCGCTAAAGGAGAAAAAATAGGATGAAACACGATTGCTAGCAGCAACATTGAAATCGATATAGCGGCGAAAAAATTTAACCTAATGGGATGCATAAACTCTTCTTTTACTTCAGAAGGGTACTTAATCCACTTTAGCATATAAGTGCCGAATATTAGGGCAAACAACAATAAATCTATCGTAGCAAGCCCATTTCCTACAATATCCGTAATACCGAATATCTCGCTTGCTTTTTGGTAGCAAATAGCCAACCCAGAAAATCCCATAATCACGGCGAATAACGTAATAGGAAAAAACCTCAATCTACCTATTTCTTGCAATTCTTTATCCATCTCTCACCTTGTATATAGGGCAAGCAAGGAAGGGTTTCCTTGCTTTACTCCCCTTTGTTTAATATGTCGATTCTAGGGTAAATAAATACCGTATCCCGATCTACAACGATTTTCTCTTTCTCGTCTAGTGCGTACGCTTTTATTTTTACCGCAATAGGAGTGTCTTTTCTGTCGCTATCGACCAAAACCTCATCGGTTGCCAAAATAACGACTTGTTTCACTTTTTTGCCTGCACCTAAAAAGATAGGTTCGGTAGGGCGCTTAATGTAGATTTTATCGTTATCAATGACTTCAAAAAAGTATTTATGGTCTTTTCGATCGGTATTTTGAAACAAGAACACATAGCTGTTTTCAACGACTTTATTCGGTTTAACGCTATAAAGTTCCGTAGTTCTGTTGATATTTAAAAGCATATACTCTTTTTTACCGCTCATAAACACTAGCGCTATCATAACTAGCGTCAGGACAACTGCATATCCGACGGTTCTAAATCTCACGTATCTTGTTTTGGCTTTGTTGTCTATCGCATAATAACTCGTCCAATCAATCAATGAAGGTTTTTCATACGCCGCCATCACTTTCGTACACGCATCTGCACATTCTAGGCAGTTGATACACTCCAACTGCATCCCGCGTCTAATATCTATGTGCGTCGGACATACTTTTACGCACGCTTCACAACCGGTACAATCCCCTTCTCCCTCCGGTGGCTTCTTCCAGAGCTTCACGCCGTCATTGTCATATATCGTGCCGCCTCTTGTGTAGTCATACACGGTCATAACGGTATCGTTGTCGTAAAGAACCGATTGCACTCTGCTATAAGGGCAAATATACACGCAAAAATTCTCTTTTATAAACACTACGTCCGCAATCAAAAATAGTGTAAGAATCGTAACCAAGCCAAAAAGAACGGAGTGTTCGCTCGGATTTGCCATATATGCGAAAAAATCCTCCGGCGGTACGAAATACCAAGTAAAGTTTGATGCCGCTACAAGCGCTAAAACACCCCAAAGCAATATTGCAACGACTTTTTTTACTTTATTTACCCCAAGACTCATATCAGGCTCTTTTTGCTTGTCTTTAAAAGACTTTCTTAAACCCAAAAGTTTCGTCTCAATCACATCTCGGTATATAACCCTAAAGATAGTCTGCGGACAGCCCCAGCCACACCAAACTCTACCCCCAAGGGTAGTAACGAAAAAGATTCCCAAAAACAACAACATCAACAAAAACGGCATTAGATACAACTCTTGCATATCAAAAGCTACGCCCATTAAGTGGAGCTGCTTATGATCAAACGATAGCAAAAATATATGATTCCCGTTTATCGTAATAAAAGGGAGTGCCAAACTTATTACACTAATAATGAAAAACACTACATATCGTTGTTTAAAGTAAGGAGTCCAATTTTTCAGATACTCCTTCACTACCTCACTTTTTTTCTTTTCTTCGACTTGCTCGCTCATTTCCTCTCCTTTGACTTATTTTGCTTTTTTACAAAAGGGCACTCGATACTTCGCATAAGATTATCTTGAGCCTGCTCGAGTATGACAGAGCTCTCTTTCACGTCCTTAATGTTTGTCGCACTAAAGGCTATCTCTTTTAGCTCTCTGGAATGTATATAATCTTTCAAAGAGCTTCGGTTTACCTCCAAGATTCGAGACATTTCACTCACATTCGTCCCCTCTCTTAAAAGATCGATGATTCTTGCCCGCAATTCGTCAAATTTCGATCTCGATATACTCCCTTTCGGTCTGCCTGAATTTATCGAACTCTTAATTTGAAGATTTTTCTCCCTAGCATCATTAATGATTCCCAGAAGAAGAAAAGAGGGTGAATCGTTTCGAAGTTCAATTTCCGCTTTCGCAATATGAACGGAAACCTTTTTTTTGAAGAGACATGTAAAGATTTTTACTAGCTCCCCAGCCTTATGACTAAGACACCAAAGATCATATACTACCACAACATCCGAATCTTTAATATTCCCTTGAAGAAAATCTTTAAAATCAACTCTATCGTCCAATTCACGGCTTATAGGGGAGAAATCGGTAAAAATTCCTCAACCTTTTAGACCGATCATTTTCAAATAATCGTTAACCCCTTTTTCTTGGGTGAGTAAAGATTCAAAAGCGCTATTGGAACGGTATAACGTAAAAACCATTGCTTTTGCTCCTCTGTGTAAGTACGATTGCAACTCTACAACTTTTGACGATAAAAGTCAATATGATTTTTGTTTTTTCGTCACTTTTTTCATTATTTCGTCATAATACTGCAACAAACCCGCCGCAACAAGCCCAAACTTGCTATTTAATCCCTTTTCTACTATAATTCCGTCTCCCGAAAACGGGGTAAATACAAACTGAAAGGTGGGTGATACATAATGCCGGGCATTATGGTCAAAGAGCACGAATCTTTTGACGAGGCTTATAGAAAATTCAAAAAGCAAGCGGATAGGAACTTAGTTGTTACCGAATGTAGAGCAAGAAGATTTTATGAGACTATGACGGAAAAAAGAAAAAAACAAAAGATTAGTGCAAGAAAAAAGATGCTTAAAAGACTCTACATGCTTAGGAGATACGAATCAAGGCTTTAAGCCTCGGTTCGCCTATGCGACTACTACACGAATACACCTCGTTTTTAAAACCAACACCAAGGATTGCATATGAAATTTAGCGGTAAAAATGTTTTAGTTACCGGTGCAGGCAAGGGAATAGGTGCCGAAATAGCAAAAACACTTGCAGGTTACGGATTAAAGGTTTGGATAAACTATAGAAGTAATCCCGAATCTGCCGATAACGTAATGAAAGAGATAAAAGATTTAGGCGGCGAGGCTGCCGTTATACAATTTGACATCACGAACGAAGAAGATTTTGTAAACGCATTTAAAACCATCAATGAATGTGACGGAGAACTCTCATACCTCGTAAACAACGCAGGAGTGACCAACGATAAGCTCGCCTTGCGAATGAGTGTAGAAGACTTCAAAGGAGTGGTGGATGCCAATCTCACCGGAGCTTTTATCGGATGTAGAGAGGCGCTAAAAAATATGTCTAAAAAACGGTTTGGAGCGGTCGTAAACATCGCATCAATCGTAGGCGAAAAAGGGAATGCGGGACAAACAAACTATAGTGCAAGTAAAGGCGGAATGATCGCGATGACAAAATCTTTTGCTCTAGAAGGGGCTGCGCGAAGCATTAGGTACAATTCGGTTACACCCGGATTCATACGCACGGATATGACCGACAAACTCAAAGAAGAGATCAAACAAACGTATATTGATGCGATACCGTTAAAAAGATTTGGCGAAGGAAAAGAGGTCGCCGAAGCCGTGGCTTTTTTGCTAAGCGATAGCGCAAGTTATATTACCGGCGAGACGCTCAAAGTGAACGGCGGTTTATACACTTAAAGGTTGCACGTTGGCTTCGTCCGATTGATTGTTCGGAGCTAATATTTTTTAGAAATTGTGTGCTAATATTGCACTACTTATTTTATGAGTTTATTCAAGGAGAAATTTATGGCTATATTCGACGAAGTGAAAGAAGTTGTAGTTGAGCAACTCAATGTTAATCCGGATGAAGTAAAAGAAGATTCTAAGTTCGTTGATGATTTGGGTGCCGATTCACTAGACATTGTAGAGCTAGTAATGGCTATCGAAGAGAAATTCGAAATCGAAATTCCCGATAGTGAAGCAGAAAAAGTAGCAACGGTTTCAGACGTAGTAAAATACATCGAAGCAAACAAAGCTTAATACATCAGCCCCTCTTTCGGGGCTCTACATAAAACCTAAAAAATACCAAGGAGTTTTCTTGAGAAGAGTTGTCGTCACCGGAATAGGCATGATAAACTCGGTAGGCAAAAACAAGAGCGATTCTTTTGATGCTATCATTAATGGCAAATGCGGCATTAGAGGAATAACCCTTTTTGACACCACGAACCATTCCGTAAGTATAGCGGGCGAAGTTATCGACTTTGATCCGACATGTGTTATGGATGCAAAAGAGGTAAAAAAGGCAGACCGATTTATTCAACTAGGACTAGTAGCCGCTAAAGAGGCTATGGAAGATGCCGGATTAACGAATCTAAGCGACGAAGAAAAACTTCGATTCGGCGTAAGCTCTTCTTCGGGAATAGGGGGACTCCCTACCATTCAAAGGCATAGCGAGATTGCCCTCACCAAAGGTCCAAAGAGAATTTCACCGTTCTTCATCCCATCGGCTCTTTCTAATATGCTCGGTGGTTTTGCATCTATTTATCACGGACTTATGGGACCAAATCTTTCAAATGTCACTGCATGTACTGCGGGCGTGCACGCTATTACCGAATCATTCAAGACGATTGTTCTCGGCGGTGCGGATAAAATGATGGCTATTGCTGCGGAAGCGGCGATTTGCGACATAGGAGTGGGTGGCTTTGCGGCTATGAAAGCACTCTCTACAAGAAACGAAGATCCACAAAGTGCCTCTAGACCGTTTGACGCAGGAAGAGATGGGTTTGTTATGGGCGAAGGTGCCGGTGTTCTTATCTTGGAAGAATATGAAAGCGCAAAAAAACGAGGGGCAAAAATATACGCTGAAGTCGTGGGCTACGGAGAGAGCGGTGATGCGAATCACATTACCACTCCTACAATGGACGGTCCATACAGAGCTATGAAAGCAGCTCTAACTATGGCAAATGTCTCGACGATTGACTATGTAAACGCACATGGAACGAGTACTCCGGTCAATGACAAGAACGAAACAGCTGCACTTAAAGAGGCTTTCGGCGGCAAAGAAAACGTCCCTCCCGTTAGCTCTACAAAAGGACAAATAGGACATTGTCTAGGTGCAGCAGGCGGTATTGAGGCGGTTATTTCTATAATGGCGATGGAGCGTGGCATAATGCCTCCGACAATAAATTATGAGACTCCCGACCCCGATTGTGACCTTGACTATATAACTACCGGTGCTAGAGAGAAGAAAATTGATGTTGTTATGAGCAATTCATTTGGCTTCGGCGGCACTAACGGTGTTTTGATCTTCAAGAAAATTTAGTAATAAGGAATCTCTTTGGCATCGTATCTTGATTTTGAGCAAAAGATAAAAAGCATACAAGATGAACTCGAAAGCTCACTTGCTAGAGGCGATACGCACGCCTGCGAGATACAAAAAAAAGAGCTTGCCAAAGAGGTCGAAAAGACCTATAAAAATCTCAACGATTACCAAAAATTGCAATTAGCTCGACATCCCGACAGACCTTACACCCTTGATTACATCAGTCTCATTCTCAAAGATTCCTATGAAATACACGGAGATAGACATTTTAGAGATGACGAATCTATTGTGAGCTATATAGGTTATATCGATGGAATCAAATGTGTAGTAATCGGCGAAGAGAAGGGGAGAGGAACAAAAAACAAATTAAAAAGAAATTTTGGTATGCCTCATCCGGAAGGCTATCGAAAAGCACTAAGAATCGCTAAACTCGCAGAGAAATTTAATTTGCCCATTTTACTACTTATAGACACCCCGGGAGCATATCCTGGTATCGGTGCAGAAGAGCGAGGACAGAGTGAGGCGATCGCAAAGAATCTGCAAGAATTCAGCATGCTTAAAACCAAAACCGTCTCGGTAGTCATAGGCGAAGGCGGAAGTGGAGGTGCTTTGGCCGTGGGTGTAGCCGATAGACTTGCTATGATGCGCTATTCGGTGTTTAGCGTCATTTCACCCGAAGGGTGTGCGGCAATACTTTGGAACGATCCATCCAAAGTTGAGAGCGCGACGAAAGCACTCAAAATAACCCCTGAAGACCTCAAGGAACACAATTTAATAGATGATATTATAAATGAGCCGCTAATCGGAGCACACAGAGACAAAGAGGGAGCGGCGAGGGCTATAAAGGAATATTTTCTCCAATCCTTATCATCTATAAAAACTGAAACTATGCTAGAGCTTAGGTATCAAAAACTTATGAGCCTAGGGAAATTTGGCGAGTTTTAACCCCGATTTTTACTTCAATTTACCGAATTCTCGATAGAATCTTCAAAATTTTTGGAGGTTCTATGAAAAAACTAATCTTTTCTGTAATGTTTGTCGGCACGTCTATTTTTGCTATCGACTTTGGAGGAATCGGTGGTGCTTTACTACAAAATGCCGCTGCTACCGCTGCTGATGCGGCTATAAAATCCTATTCGGAAAATAGCTCAAAAGAGGAATTGCTTAGCGTTATAGCCAAATATGAGAAAGAATTAGCGGAGTGCAAAGAAGATTATGAAAAAAAATCTGCCAGCGATTCGAAGTTTACGGCGCTCAAAGAGCTTGGAGAACTTAGAAAGAGCGGAATATTATCCGAGGCGGAATTTAACTCGGAAAAGAAGAAAATATTGGGAAACTAGAAGTTATGCCCTTCTTGCGAAGGGCATAAAAATTAGTATTTATATCGTATAGAAGCTCGTAAATCCGTTGCTTTTTCTACGTAATTGCCGCCAAGACCCCATGCTTTCACATCTTCCATGCTCATAGGAGCTCCATCGTCACCGAAAAACATATTACTTCCGGTATAGTCATATTTTATCGACGTATATCGAAGTTCTGCGGTCAACTCTTTCCCAAGCAATGGAAGAAGGTAGTACACTTCCCACGCATCCCCTCTTGCGGCAAGCTTAGACCCTGCTAGCGTGTCTTCTCCGTACGTCATACTTCTCCAGTATTTACTTCCTTTGTTATATTCGACCCCGACTCTCGCTTTATCAACCAACGGACACGGGAATTGCGTCCCTACATACCAAGAGTAACCGGTTTTATTTTCATTGCTTCCTAGCATACCTATAGTGCTTCCAGATGAGTTTTGCTCTTTGTTATTAGGCATAGTCTTGCTAAATGAGTAGCTTACGAAAACTTTAGTGTCATCAAGAAAATCACTTATCATATCGCCGATACCATCGGCTTCAAAAGTGATGGTACCGCCCTGATAATCACCGACATCAATAAACTGCATTCCGTTCATTGCATTCATAAATGCCGTGTAGTTTCCATCATCGGGAGCTTGCAGATAATTTCCCCAAGCATTGTTATATCTTGTCATTTGCTCATTTGAAAAACCGATCAAATTGTCAGCCCAAACGAATTGTGTCCTCACGCTATATTGTCCGTTATCATAAGGGTTGAACAAAAAGCCATACATATTGATGTCATTATTATCATATCCAAATGTGTAGTCTTTGCCGTAATCATCACCCGCTAAAGCAAATGCCGGCTTGGCGTTTGTTAAACCTCTACCCAAGCACGCTTTAAAATAAAATCCGGGAATACTTGTGACCTTGGATAAGTCAAAGCCGAAACTCGCTCCGTCAAACTCTACGTTTATTAGGTGCCCGAGCGGAGATTGCGCGTCATCATCATCTCTTAAATTAACGGGGTAGCCGTTTGTAGATGGTCTTCTGCCAAAGCTAGCAGTATAGGGCACATCACCCATATTTCCGAAATAGAGCATATATGCCTGCTTCACCTTCAAAGAGTTATCAGTAAGATTTTCGTTAACCAACCAGTCAAAATCTGACCAACCTGCATTTACGTTAGCCTGTGAATGGCTTGCAGTATCACCGAATACTTTGTTATAAGCCAATTCACCTTTGAACACCAAATCCTCTCTAGGTTGATATTCCATTCCAAGCAATAGCCTATTGGACAATAAATCTTTGTTGCTCGAGGTACTACCGTTCGCATACTTATAGTTAATATTGTCATAACTTGTGCGTAGATCTGCTTTAAACTTAATATTATCTCCGGCGGTATTTCTTTTTATTGCGGACAACTCACTCTTCATACCTTCCAAATTGCTACTTTTGACGGTAGCTTTCAATTCGGCAAGTTCAGTTTTTAATTTTTGAAGTTCTTTGAGTATCTCTTCATTACTCATGCTCGTAGCATCTCCGGCAAAAAGTGCCGAAGCCAAAGCGATCGAAACGACAGTGAACTTTTTCAATTTCAGCTCCTTATATAAAATTTTCTAATAATAAAATGTTATAGCTTAATCCAACTTGATAAACTAGAAGCTTACCTTTGCTTTTTTGAAAAAATCTCAAAAGATAAGAATAAATTATGCAACTAATATGTTAATATGGTCATATATCTTTTTTTAGGAGGCAAAAATGGTTAAGAAAATTTTCTATGCACTGATGCTAGCGGGCTTTATGAGCTTCTCTTCTTATGCTGCCGAAATTACTGCGGAATACGTCGAGAATCTCATAAAAAGTAACAAGTTGGAAACTGTTGATTTCTCATATGTGAAAAAGGCTATCGGCAACGGTACTTCCGCTGGAGCTAAAGCGCTCTTGTTGGATGCAAGACCTTACCCGAAATATGTACAGGGGCATATTCCCTCTTCTATGCCTTTTCCCGATACGGAAATGGACAAATACGCAGATTCGCTCAAAGGGGTAGCGCTTGACAAGGAGATTATCGTTTACTGCGGCGGAGTAAAGTGCGAAAAAAGCCCATTGGTCGCTATCGAGCTGAAAAAACGGGGATACACAAACCTCAAAGTTTATAATGCCGGTATGCCTGAGTGGAGTAAAAAATCTTACATCGAAATCAGCCTGCCTACCGCGCAAAAAATGTATGAATCAAACGGGGCGCTCTTTATTGACGCTAGACCGTTTCCTAAATTTGCGCAAGGTACTATCATAGGCTCCCTCAATATACATGACGTAGATTTTGGAAAACTATGGGGAAGATTGCCGACGGATGTAAATGAAAAGGTCGTTGCCTACTGCGGAGGATATGCTTGTGAAAAATCTCACCACGTAGCAATGCTAATGAAGAATATGGGCTATAAAAGTGTTTTTGTCTACGCAGGGGGTTTTCCCGAATGGAAACAAGCAGGGCTGCCTACCACTACTAGCGGCGGCAGTACAAAAAGTGCCGATAAGCAGACCGTAGCCACGGGTCCTATACCACAAGGGCAAGACAAGGGGACGGTTGACGCAAAATTTGTAGAGAACTACGTAAAAACAGGTGAGCCCAAAGACGTTAAAATCACTATAGTGGATGTTAAGAAGCCCGCAGAATACAAAACTGCACACTTAAAAGGCTCGGTAAATATTCCCAAGGATTTAAGCGATGCGGATTTTGTCGCAAAGCTTCCCAAAGAGGGCTACATAGTACTCACTTGTGCTACGGGTACTCGTTCGCTTGAAACCTATTTGCGGTTAAAAGACGACATCAAACTTGCCGACATTTCAAGAGTTTTTTACTTGGATGCCGAGGTAAAATGCGAAAACACGGATAACTGTAAAATTATCCCTTTTGAATACTAAGAATCTAGGGGGAATTTCCCCGCTAGATTCATATACCCTCATCCATTGCGCTTATTTTTTTACTCATCAACTCTTTCATCGACAAAAAGCTATTTAGTGCACTCAAATACGCTTTAGCACTCGCAAACATAGTGTCAATATTTAATCCGTGTCCTATTACCGCGGGTTTTTGATCATCAAACATTACTTTTACGACCACTTTCGCAAGCGCATCTTTCCCTTCCGTTACTGCCTCGACTTTATAATCCAACAACTTTCCGGAATACCCGCTCGCTCTATCAATCGTCTTAAAAATAGCATCTATACTACCATTTCCTATTGCAGCTTCAATTATCTCGTTTTCACCGTTTTTAATGCTAATTGCCGCATACGGGAAGCCGTTCGTGCAATCACTCAACTGCAACGACACTATCTCAAACGTTTGAGGAATATTTGAGGTCTCTTCGGATATTATCATCCGTAAATCTTCGTCGTATATCTCTTTTTTCTTGTCACAAAGTTTTTTAAACCTATCAAAAGCCCTATTTAATTCCTCTTCATTTACGTCAAAACCAAGCGACTTCAAGCGCTCTTTAAAAGCGTGTCTTCCGCTATGCTTTCCTAGAATTATGTGATCGGCTTTCAATCCAATATCGGCAGGCTTCATTATTTCATACGTCTCACTATGCTTTAAAACACCATCTTGGTGGATGCCGCTCTCGTGTGAAAAGGCATTTTTCCCTACTATCGCTTTATTGGGCTGGGGTTCGATTCCCGTAATCGTTGCGACCATTTTACTTGCGGGGTAGATTTCGGTAGTGTTGATACCCGTGTAAAAATCTCCAAACATATCTTTGCGCGTCCGTATTGCCATCACGACCTCTTCTAACGCGGCATTGCCCGCCCTCTCTCCAAGCCCGTTTATCGTACACTCAACTTGTCTTGCACCGTTCATTACGCTAAATAATGAATTGGCGACGGCTAGTCCTAAATCATTGTGGCAATGCACCGAAATAACTGCTCTATCTTTCACAAAGCCGTATAATTCTTCTATCATTTTTCCCATCTCATTCGGGAGCCTGTACCCTACCGTATCGGGTATGTTGATAGTCGTCGCACCGGCACTTATGACGGCATCTATGATCTCTTTTAAAAACGGCATTTCACTTCTGCCTGCATCTTCGCAACTAAATTCCACATCATCGGTAAAAGATTTTGCATAGCGTACCGCCTCTACGGCCCTTTTCACGACTTCGCTCGGTTCCATACGCAATTTATACTGCATATGTATCGGGCTTGTTGCGATGAATGTATGGATTCTCCGTTTTTTTGCCGAAGCTATAGCATCGCCGGCGGCTTTTATATCTTTATCTAACGCTCTCGCCAAGGAGCATACGGTAGATTCGCAAACAACCTCGGAGATTCTTTTAATCGCGTCAAAATCTCCCGGGCTAGCGGCAGCAAAACCCGCCTCAATAATATCTACTCCCATTTTTTCCAATTGTTTGGCTATTTTAATTTTTTCCTCCGTATTCATAGAGGCACCGGGGCTTTGTTCTCCGTCTCTTAAAGTCGTATCAAATATTAAAATCTTATTCTTATCCATTGTCGTTTTCCTTGTATTTGTTTAAAAAAAATAAAAATTATTCGTAAAAAGGTTATAGCAGAATAGGCAGGTTTTGCAGCAGGAGCAGGTTATTAATGCTTTGTTTGTTGTGTATTACGCAAATCTTTTCTCGAACCATTCTCTCCTCCTTGTAAAATTGAAAGTGGGGAATTGTACTTTTAAATTTTTTAATCTTTAGTTAATTTCGAATTTAGATTCTTTCGTTTTAGTAAATAATAAGCAGCTCTTACAATACCGCTTATGATGAAAATCGTAGCTATGAACGCTATCCCTTCTTTGGGAAAAAGATAAATAACAGAGACAAACAGCACTACGCCCAAAAAAACACGTATTTTGTACTTCGCCCGAAAATCGAACTTTTTAAAACTCGGGTACCTGATATTGCTCACCATCAAAAGTGCGAGGAGCATTCCTAGAATCAATAAAATATAATTTTGCTCTCTAGGCACGTCATACCCTATAAATATCAATAACCACATCATAAGCGTAACCGCCGCCAGGGGGATGGGTATACCGATGAAAACATTGGGCTCTACTTCTCCTATTGAGACATTAAATCTCGCCAATCGAACAGCACCCAAAAGTGCAAAAAGACCCGACACCAATACTCCGGGCTTTCCGTAATCCTGACCTGTGTAAAAAAACAATATCACTGCAGGTGCTACGCCAAATGAAATCACATCCGCCAACGAATCAAACTCTACCCCGAATTTACTCGTTGTTCCCGTCATTCTTGCGACCCTGCCGTCCAAACCGTCAAATATCGTCGCTAAAAAGATCAACCAGCAAGCAAGCTCAAAATTGCCTTTAAACGCATATACTATACTTAGGAATCCGATATACAGCGATGCTGCGGTAAAAAGATTTGGAAGTATATAGAGCGGTGATATTTTTTTATTCATTATTATTTTCCGATAAATGCTACCGCACTCTCGCCGCCGATTACTTTACTTCCTATATCCACCACAAGCCTTGTATTCAACGGAAGAGATATTCGCGTTTCACCGCTTAGTAAAACCCCTAATCTGCTACCGATTTTTATATCTGTTCCATTTTTTTTCGTATACACAACAAGAGAATCTCTAAATATTTTTCCAAAAAACTCTAGCAATATCTCGTGTTTTTTGAATTTTAGCTTGAGGCTTCCCCTTGAATTAAGTTTTTGAGCATACTCACCGCTAAAAAATGCATATCCCTTCGTCATATCGGCTTCGATTATTTTTCCATTGCTTGGTGCTCGCAATATATGGGAATCCCATAGCTCATTTTTCAATGTAACACTTACTCTGTCTTCTAATGTCTTAATCTCCGTAATCTCGCCGTCTATCGGAGCTATAACGACACCCTCGCTATAATCCTGCGGCTCTCTTTCGAGGTTTCGATATAAATAGAGGGAAAGTACAAAAGTTACAACGAATATAAATGCCAAAAGCTTGCACTCCATCATTTCAAAAAAAACAAAAAGCGTGAAAAATATAGCGGCTTTCCCCCATCCTTCCCTTGCGATAATTTCTGTTTTTGTCATGCTATCCGCCTATGAATTATCTTCTTTTATATTGGAGCGAGAATCATTGTCTGTTTGAACTTTGTCCTCTAATATATCCTCATCTTCTATGATTAAACTATTTTTCTTGTTCTCTTCTTCAAATCTTTTAATAATATCCCTAACCATAGAACCTTCGATCGTCTCTTTTTCAAAAAGCTCTTTTACTATATCTTCTATCGCGCCGCTGTACTCCGCCAATCGCTCCTTCACGGCTTTATACCGCTCTTCTAGAAAGCTCTTTATGTATTCATCAAGCTCTTGCGCAGTCTTTTCGCTATATTCTCTTTGCGAAGTAAAGCCGCCGTTTAAAAAAGTATTTTTTTGCTTCTCTAAAACCATTAGTCCCGTAATATCGGTCATCCCGTAGTAGCTCAACATCGCTTTTATAATATCGGTAGCTCGCTCCAAGTCATTGCTCGCACCGGTAGATATTTCTTTTATAAAGACCTCTTCCGCCGCTCTGCCGCCAAGCAATACGTCTACTTCGGCTATCAGCTCATGCTTTTGCATTAGATACTTATTCTCTTCGGGAGTATTCAGTGTATACCCAAGCGCCGCTAGCCCTCTTGGGATGATGGAGACCTTGGAAACTCTTTTTGCCCCCTTGGTCGTTTCTGCTAGCAACGCGTGCCCGCTCTCGTGATAGGCGACGATTCTTTTTTCTTTAGGAGAGATTCTTCTGCTTTTTTTCTCTAGTCCTGCGATACTACGTTCAACCGCTTCTCCAAAGTCAGACTGCTCGACTTCGTTTTTATTATTTCTTCCTGCTAAAAGTGCCGCTTCATTCACTATATTCGCTAAGTCAGCACCCGAAAGC
Organism: uncultured Campylobacterales bacterium; assembly: GCA_964500775.1. Taxonomy (GTDB): domain Bacteria; phylum Campylobacterota; class Campylobacteria; order Campylobacterales; family CAZCQG01; genus CAZCQG01. The sequence continues at coordinate 42,860 of CAZCQG010000007.1, read as the reverse complement.
CCCGCGGTTAGTTTTGCAACCTCTTCCAAGCTCACGTCTTTTGCAAGTTTGATATTTTTGATATGGACGCTAAGTATCGCTATTCTCCCCTCATAGTCGGGTTTGTCTACTAACACTTGTCTATCAAATCTCCCCGGTCTAAGAAGTGCGGGGTCAAGCACTTCCGGTCTGTTGGTAGCGGCAAGCACGATGACGGGTGAAGAATCGGAACTAAAACCATCCATCTCCGCCAAGAGCTGATTGAGCGTTTGCTCACGCTCGTCATTTCCGCTGATGATTCCCCCTGCGGCTCTGCTTTTACCGATAGCATCGATTTCATCTATAAATATTATTGAGGGGGCCTCTTTTTTCGCATTCTCAAACAAATCCCTTACCCTACTAGCGCCAACGCCGACAAACATTTCGATAAAGCTACTGCCGCTTACGGAGAAAAACGGTACGCTCGCCTCGCCCGCAACCGCTTTTGCCAAAAGAGTCTTCCCAGTCCCCGGAGGTCCTACAAGCAAAACGCCTTTGGGAATTTTCGCACCGAGATTCACGTATCTATCGGGGTGTTTGAGAAAATCTACAACCTCTACAACTTCCTCTTTGGCTTCATCATTCCCTGCCACATCGTCAAATTTGACTTTTGGCTTTTCGGCATTTACGAGTTTTTTCGAACTCCCCATCCCAAGTATTCCACCGCCGATGTTCTTTTGCATTCTGCTTGCCAAAAACATCCAGATTCCAAAGAAAATAAAAATAGGCAAAACCCAGCCGAACAAAATGTCGGTGAGCCAATTGCTCTCACTAAAGCCCGAATAGGGGATATTTTTTTCATCCAGAAGAGGAATAAGTGTTTGATCGTTTCCGACCTTTTTTGTCGTGTAAATACTTTTCATTCCATTCTTATCGCTCGTAGCTCGGATAATCGTATCGCCGATCGCGACGAAATCAACCTCTTTATTTTCGATAAGCTTTTTCATTTCATAGTAGCTAACGCTTTTTGAGCTTTTAACTACTCCTTGATTTTGTGCTCCATCCTGCGTCATACCCCCTTGGTCACCTTCGAAAAAGCCGCGAAAGATAATCACCGCAACCACCGAAAAGACTATGAAAAGCATTAAGGGATTTTGATTAAAAAAATTGTTTGGATTTGGTTTTTTTTGATTCTTGTTCGACATCAGTCTCCTTTTTTAAATACTACCGTGTTCCACTCTTTGTCATTGAGTGTTTCAAGTAGTTGTAGATCCGTATATTTTTTAAGTACGTTTTGTAATCTCGCATCAATGATGCCCGACATTATTAAAATTCCGCCGGTTTTTAGCGATTGTATCAAATCTTTTTTTATGAGCACTAGCACATCGGCTATGATATTTGCCACGACTATATCATATTTTTTTTCTGCACCTATTGCCGATCCTACCCAAGCATTTTGATAATGCAAACCATTGAGAGAAAAATTCTTTTTTGCCTCTTCAACCGCAACTTCGTCGGTATCGCACATATCGCAAATCGCACCTAGCTTCGCCCCTGCCATCGCTAAAATACCGCTCCCGCACCCGACATCGAGCAAAAGAGCATCTTTTTTTACATACTTCTCTATAAACGTTAAACAGCCGCGTGTACTTTCATGATGTCCCGAGCCAAAAGAGAGCGATGGATCGATAGTCAGCTGATACGGAGCATCGCTTTTCTCGACGCTCCAACTCGGTTTGATAAAAAACGAAGCAACCGCTATGGGTGAAATCGATTTTTTATATTTTTCAATCCAGTCTTCGTTTTTTTCATTTGCGGTTTCGATTACTACCGTTATATCCTCATCAAGCGCTTCACGTAACGATTCCGAAAAAAGTGTAATGTTTTGGGTAATGTCTTCCATGGGGTCGCTTGATCGGAGTATCAAAGAGCCTTCTAGCTCCTCGATAGCCGTATCGGTTGTTTCTAGTATAAAATCTAAGAATAGCTGGTAGTGTTTATTTGGAGTAAGCTTTAAAGTATAATAAATGTCCTGCATGCGGTATTAGTCATTGACACCGAGAACCGCTTCGAGTTTTTCTTTCAGTACCTGCGGCGTAAAGGGTTTGACGATATAGTTATTCACCCCTGCTTTCAAAGCAGTAATAACCTCAGCTTTTCCGCCCTCTGTCGTGACCATAATAATAGGAACGTCTCTGTAGCATTCTTCCGCCCTAACCTTCTTCACTAGCTCTAGACCGTTCATCTCAGGCATATTCCAATCGGTAATAAGAACGTTTATATCCTTGTTCCCGTCCATTATCTCCCAACCTTGCGCGCCGTTCTCCGCCTCTAATATATCATTATAACCGAGTCTCTGAAGCGTATTTTTTATAATCCTTCTCATTGTAGAGCTATCATCAACTACCAATAATTTCAAATTCTTCTCCTTTAGAGTACTAGAAGGTTCATATATAATATTACCAAATTAATACAAAAAATAATTAACGGATTTTAACATATTTATTACCGAATTGACAAAAAAGCCTCGGATAAGTCAACTTTTCCCTCGTAATATGCTTTACCGATAATAATACCGTCGATTCCGTTTTTATTTGCAAGCAAAATGTCTTCCAAATCTTTCACGCCGCCGCTTGCTATTGTATAAAGAGCAGATGCTTGCTTTATCTTGAGCGTAAAATCTATATTTACACCCTCAAGCGTCCCGTCTTGGGCTATATCGGTGCAGATAATCGCTTGTACGCCGCTCTCTTTAAACTTCAACGCAAGCTCTTCTGCAGGAATGGTCGTCTCTGACGCCCAACCTTCGGTGGCAACATAGCCGTTTATTGCGTCTAACCCTACTGCAATATTATATTTCTGTGCCATATCTTTTACGAAATTGGGTGCTTTTGCGGCAATAGAGCCTAAAATAAATCTATCGATTCCGAGTTCTTTATATTTTAATATGATTTCCTCGCTTCTAATCCCGCCGCCCAGTTCGATCTTTAGATTCGTATGCTCACGTATTTGTCGTATCGCCTCGAAATTGACCGGACCGCCTGCAAACGCGCCGTCCAAATCTACCAAGTGCAGCCACGTTGCCCCCATTTTTTCAAAAGCTTGTGCAATTTTATACGGCTCGTCACTATATATCTTTGCACTTTCCATAACTCCTTTATACAGCCTGACGGCTTTCCCTTCTTTTAGATCAATCGCGGGATAAATATCCATCATCTCCCCTGTTTTTCAATATAATTTTTTAGTATTTCCAAGCCTACTTCATGACTTTTTTCCGGATGCGGTTGAAAACCGCAGACATTATCTTTTGCTACCGCGCTCGGAAATTCGTATCCATAGAGCGTCTTGCCGATAATGTACTCTTCGTCGCACTGCGCGTGATAACTATGGACAAAATAGAGATACATCTCTTTATCCAAACCGTTAAATAGAAAATGGTCCTTATTTACAAAAAGTTTATTCCATCCCATTTGGGGTATCTTTAATCGCTCGCTAAATCTGCTCTCATCAAACTTTACTACCGAACCGGGAATGAGCCCCAATCCCTCGTGCGCGCCGAACTCTTCGCTTTTTTCAAACAAAAGCTGCATCCCGAGGCAGATTCCAAGTAGCTCCCTGCCGCTTCTTGCATACTCCGTGATAGCGACATCCAGCCCGTTTTCTCGCAAGTGCTCCATCGCTTCTCCAAACGCACCTACGCCGGGCAATATGAGCTTTTTTGATTTTAAAATATCCTCTTTGGTTTTCGCGAAGTTGGCTTTTGCACCTATCTTCTGAATCGCATTCGCCACACTCGCGAGATTCCCCATATTGTAATCTACGATCGTTACTTCATTCATTTTTTACAACACTCGTTATTTTGTGATGATCTGACATAGAATGCTAATCCGATAAGAAGCATCATAACACCCCCTATCAGATACACGGCATATACTATCTTATCGGGATCGATAAGGGTAAACTTAAATACCAACATCAACGCTTCTATAGATATGGCAATGATGATCGAACCTAGGAATCGTATCATCGTCGAGTGGATGTTGGAGTTATGATCTTTTTTGTGCCGCCCAAGCACCTCTTCTTCAAAAATCGCTTTCACCAAATCAAATATAGCAAGGGAGAGGGTAAGCAATATCGTCGCCTCAAACATATCTTTTATTTCAAATTTATTGAAATGAATAATCGCATCGTACGTACTTACGAGTCCTTTTAAAAACAAAAGCATCGTCACCGCCAACAGCGAGAGGCTTAAAACACCGTAAACGGCTTTTGAGACGGATGATGCGAATCTGTTCGTCGCCGTAGGATTGACGATACGCGTCGCCTCGTCAAAGGGCAAGTCCATACACACCACATACTGCAACTCTTGCGCTTCGTTATATACCGGATACGCCGCCGTGACGACGATCACCCCTTTGATTCTCGAAGGATACGGGTCGGTCAAAACACATTTCTTCTCTTTGACGGCCCTGTAAAAGTATGCTCTGTCGTTAAAATTCATCCCTTTGGATGAGACGTGTTCAAAATTATCGGTGATGCACTCTATGACCTGCGTGCCCGATCTATCAAGCACATACATCGCATGAAACAGGGAGATCTCCCCTTTTATCTTTTCTAGTCCGTCAAGCAGCTTGCTCAACTCCACTTGCGGAAGATTATTGCTGATGTTTCTTTGGAAAAGGTAGCATAGATAGGCACGAAGCTCATATCTATACTCTGCGAATAAGTTTATCTCGTGTGCGAGCATTTATACCTCTTTGTCTGCAAAGGCTCGAAATACCTCGGTATAGCCTTTATCTTGCGGAATTTTATCTTTAAAATCCAAAATTAACTCTTTATACTCTTTAAGCGAAAGATTCCCTTTTAATAATTCATATTTTAAAAAAAGGAGGTATGTGTTCAATACATCACTTTCACAATATTCATCGATTTTCTTGTACTCTTTGGCGTAATACAATTCAAACACGTCGTCCCCGCTCACGTCATATTTTCCGGGAATCCCCGCCATTTTGCACAATTCATTCAGATTGAGCCCCCGTACCGCGCCAAATCCACCCAAAGTATCCATCAAATCCAGATGAAATGCCTCGGCAAAACGGGTTCTATAATTCTCCCATTTGTTGGTCGCATCAAAATAGGCGGGGCAAGCAATGTTATATCGCATAGCACGGATAAATAGCATCGGCAGATCAAATCCCCTCCCGTTAAAACTCACTAATCTAGGCTTTTTTTTGTCGATGAACGATAAAAACTCTCCGAGTATCTTCTCTTCGTTTGGAATCTCATCCACACCGAAACATCCGACCTTTACAAATCTCCCGAAATTATCACAAATGACCGCAGAGATGGAGACTACCTTATGATAGGGGAGTGCGAGAAAATCGCTCCCTTTTTTTTCGTGATTGAGCGCAAACGCCTCCTTTGTCGCCTCATAGTCGTCATCGGTATCAATCTCAAAACATTCCCGCACTAACTTAGTATCGGGTATCGTCTCACAATCAAAAATAGCTATCATTAATTATCCTCCATTTTATCTCTCGCATCAAACAAAGTAAGTCCGAAAAGGACATCTATGCCTTCTTGTGTCAGCGTCTCATAGGCTTCATTCATAGTCGTTCCGGTTGTGATAATATCATCGAGCAAAATGGCGCTTATTCCTTTTTTCCCTTTATACCGAAAACCTTTTTTATTCGCGATTCTAAAATCAAGTTTTTTGCCCGCATAATTTACATCGTTTTGCGCTCCAAGCGAGGCATAAAGGGGTATAAGATTCTTATTTGAAAACTCTTTTGCCATAATCGCATTTTGAGAATATCCCCTCTTTGGTACGTCGTCAATGGGTATGAGGTAGACCTTGCTTGTCGGATCAAATCCTTGATAAAAAAACTTTCGCGCCTCTTTAGATAAGAATCTATACATCCTAGAGCCGAGTAAACAATATTTCGTGTGTGCGATGTCCTGCAGCTCTCCGAGTTTAAAAAACGAGTGTACTTTAAAATCATCTTTTACGATTCTCGTAGCAGGGACGGGAGCAAAAAACGCTTTTTTGCAACCACCGCAAACACTAGAAAGCGAATATTTCCCGCAAATGATGCAGGTAAACACCCCCCCTACCCTTTTATTTTTCCGAATATTTTAGGTAATGCGTCTACGTATCCTATTTGAGCGATATTTTTCATCTCCTCCCAAAGCATCTCGTATGATTTGGATGCGGGAGTATTTTTTGCAAACTCGCCTACGGGAGCTTGCGTCAATCCCATTTTCTCTACATACGATGAATAGGGCACGGTGGCGCGCAAAAGGTTTATGAGATTATTTTCATGGATAAAACTTCGATGCATCCCTTTTCGCAAATCCACCATTGAAAAAAATGGATAGATTCTCGAAGTATCAAGTTTATGCTCTTTGAAATGTTCGATTATTTGCTCATACGTCCTTATCGAAAGCGTCGTGGGAATCACGGGGACGACGATATAGTCGGCCGCTTCAAAGACGTTTTCGGAGACCAGCGAGATATTGGGCGGCGCATCCAAAAATACCACATCATAATCCTCTTGGATATTTTTTAAAAGCGATTCCATTTTTTTATGCGATTTTTTTGAGCCATCCAACATCAAATCCATATTTCTATATGAAAAATCGGCAGGCAAAATATCGAGATGCTCTATCTCGCTCTCTTTAATAAAAGGTTCGATGTCTTTGGCTTTGAGGAGCTTTTTCGTCCCCCCTTTTACCTTCGCTTTTACTTTGAGATAATAGCTCGCCGCACCCTGCGGATCGAGATCCCAAATGAGCGTCTTGAAGCCTTCTTTGGCGCAGTTGTAGGATAAGTTTACGGCAGTTGCAGTTTTGCCTACACCGCCCTTAATATTATAAACCGCTATCGTTTTCATAGCAAATCCTTAATTTATTTTTAAATTATTGTGCCAAAAATTTACTGATTTGACGGTTAATCTCCTCTATCGGCAACTTTGCATCCACAATCATAGATTCAATTTTTAACGATTGGATTACCTCTTTGATTCTTGCTTGGTATTGCAAGAGCTTTTCAGTGCCTCTTTGTTCGATTCTGTCTTCGCATTTTTTTGACATCCGAGAGAGGAGCGTATCGCGATCGAGTTCGAGCATAATCGCTTTTTGAGGGAATATGCCGCCGAGGGCAAAGTTATTGATAAATAACGTCGTTTCCATATCGTATTTGTCGGCATAGGCAATGCCCGATATGACGCTTCGATCGCTGATTATAAGCTTATCCTCATTTTGTTCGACGACACTCTCCATCAACTCCGCTCTATCGGCACAAAAGAGTAAAAATTCCGCTCTGTGTGAGCGGATCTCGAAATTGAGCAACAACTCTCGGAGTTTTTCGCCTAGCGGCGTACTCCCCGGCTCTTTGACGAAGATAGCATCTTTAAATTGCTTTTTGAGTAACTCTATTTGCGTACTTTTTCCGCAGGTGTCAATCCCCTCTATCGCGACATACAAAACTTCTCCTTTACGATCTTTTGCACCACTTCGGGAACAAGGTGGGAAAAATCGCCTTTGTGATAGATGATAGTCCGTACCACCGTGGCGCTGATAAAAGCGTTACTAAGACTTGGCATCAGATAGATTGTCTCTAGGTTAGGATTGAGCGAAGCGTTGGCATATCCCATTTGGAGTTCGTACTCAAAATCGCTCACCGCACGCAAGCCGCGCACTACGATATTCGCATCGCACTCTTTGGCAAAATCGGCTAAGAGATTCCCAAATGACCGTACTTCGACGTTTTGAAAACCTTTTACCGCTTGTTCCGCCATAAAAACCCTCGTGTCTAGGTCAAACATCGGCGATTTTTGGGTCGATTTCGCCACGGCGATGATAATCCTATCAAAGAGCTTTCCTGCCCGCTCTATCACGTCAAAGTGTCCGTTGGTGATGGGATCGAACGTCCCGGGATAGACCGCGATTTTTTGTTTCATTCTGCTCCCCATCTTATATAGAGATCGTTTTGGATTCCGAGCGAATCGAGCCACTTTCCCACGACGAAACGCTCCATTTCCTCTAAGCTGCCGCATTCGGCATAATAGCTTAGCATCGGCGGCGAAACGATAACGCCCAAACGAGAGAGTTTGAGCATATTCTCTAGCGCGATGGGACTTAGCGGCATCTCGCGCGGAGCAAGGAGGAGCTTTTTTTGCTCTTTTATCATCACGCTTGCCGCACGAGTGAGGAGATTGTCGGCGATACCGCAGGCGATTTTGGCGAGTGTATTCATAGAACACGGGACGATTATCATCGCATCCGCGCCGAACGAGCCCGAAGAGATCGGGGCGGAGATGTCGTCATTTCCATAGATTCTCATCTCTTCATATTTTGCAACGACTTTTGCGCTCTCGCTCACCACGACGTGCTTTTCTATACCGCTAGGCAATAACTCAAGCAGCCGTTCACCTAGCCTATATCCGCTTGCACCGCTTATTCCTATCACTAATTTCATCGCACCTCTACTTTTCCCGCTTCTACAATTTTTGCTTCCAGGATTGTATCTGAACTATTTTTTATTTTTATCGTGTCCCCGATATTCCCTTCTTCGAGCGCTTCCGCGTTAAATCGAAGCTCAAATCCCCCCTCTTGCATCATCGCGCTTAGTTTATCCCCTTTTTGTACGAGTTTCGTATACTTTAGATGCCGTGAAGAGAGTATCGCTCCCTTTCGCAAATACGCCTTCACGGTCGCATTTGCCGTATCTTGAATCTGCGCGGGTTTTTTAGTGAGATTCTTAAACTCCGCATTCGTAACCTCAAAATCCCAAATATCTATCCGTTCACCGCTTCGTATGTCCCTTTTTGCTTTGAGTACATGTATTTTTGCCGTAATGTCAAAACTAAAATAGATTCTTTTTTTTACACCCGCATCTAGAAAATCGACGCTGAACGTCCCGCCATCACGCCCTAAAAGCGATTCGTTAAAATGTATCTTTTCTATCTCGGGGTTTGTAAAGTCGAGTGATGAGAGGGGTTTTAACTCTATCGTTTCTACGTCGATGCCGTATTTCGCATACGCATCCTCGTAAAGCGTCGCGATATACTCCTTGATAGCATCCATCTCAAACAACCCTTTTTTGATAAACACGACGACGGAATGTTTAGAATGTACTGCGATGTTGTGCTTTTCAAAAGGCTCTTTTATAAGATCGGCATAGACCTTGTAGACGTTTTTATCGGGAGGAATCGACATAACGTCAAACTCCTCCGCAGAAGAATCAAAGAATCGAGAGGTGATATTTCTATCGGTGAAGAAATACTCTTTTTCGAGCTCTACGGCGCAAACACTCATACCGAAAAAAATTAGCGCGATTAAATATTTCACCCTGCCCTTTGTTTATTTATATTTGGCACAATCTTACCATCTAGCATATCAAAACTCACAAAATCCCCCTCATGCAATTTATCATCGAGTATCAGCTCCGCTAGTGTGTCTTCTATGATCTCATAGAGGGCACGTTTGAGCGGTCTGGCACCGTATACGGGATCAAATCCCGCTTCGGCGATTTTTTCTGCGACCTCTTTACTTAAAGCACTTTCTATCCCTTTTTCTTTGAGTTTGGCTTTGATTCCTTCATAAAGGATAAAAACTATCTCGCGAATCTGTGCGATTCCAAGGGCATTGAAGATGATGACGTCATCTAGCCTGTTTAAAAATTCGGGTTTGAAATGGCGTTTGAGTTCGTTTTTTACCGCCTCTTCGCGGGCGTTTTCGTCCCCTATCTCCATTATTTTGTCGCTTGCGATGTTTGAGGTGAGGATGATGATGGTGTTTCTAAAATCCACCGTCACCCCTTTATTATCGGTCAATCGCCCTTCATCTAACACCTGCAAAAGTACATTAAACACATCGGGATGGGCTTTTTCTATCTCATCAAACAGGATGACGCTGTAGGGTTTTCTCCTAATAGCTTCTGTGAGCTGACCGCCCTCTTCGTATCCGACGTATCCCGGAGGAGCACCGACGAGTCTACTTACGGCGTGTTTCTCCATATATTCGCTCATATCGATTCGGACGATGTTTTTGTCGGTGTCAAAGAGGAATTTTGCCAAGGTTTTGGCACTCTGCGTCTTACCAACGCCCGTTGGACCGAGGAAGAGGAAGCTGCCTATGGGGCGGTTTTGCTCGCTTAGTCCCGCTTTATTGCGTTTGATTGCTCTTGCAATTGCTTTGAGTGCTTTGTCCTGCCCGACGACATCTTTACGGAGTTCATCCTCGACGTGGAGCACTTTCTCTTTTTCGCTTTGGAGCATTTTAGAGACGGGGATCTCCGTCCAGCGCGAGATGATCTTGGCGATGAGCTCTTCGTTGACCGAGTTTTGGAGCAGCACTCCCGCCTCTTGCATCTGCGCCCATTTGTCGTTCAGCTCTTTTTCGTGCGCGAGGAGATCGGGGATCTTGCCGTATTCTATCTCGGCGGCTTTGTTGAAATCCCCTCCCCGCTTGGCGAGTTCCGCTTCCCTGCGAAGTTCGTCGGCTTTAGATTTTATCCCCGCTACCTCGTTAAAGACCTTTTTCTCGTTTTCAAACTGCGATTGGAGCGCGCGCATCTTCTCTTTTGCATCTTCGAGTTCCTTGCCCACCTCGGCGATTCGTTGCTTATTCTTGTCCCCTTTTTCCATAGAGAGAGCTTCACGCTCCACTTCGAGGCGTTGGATTTCTCGTTTTATTTTACTTAATTCGGTAGGCTCGGATTCTATCTGCATCTTAAGCTCCGCCGCCCCTTCGTCTATGAGGTCTATGGCTTTATCGGGGAGAAATCTATCGGCGATATAGCGGCTAGAGAGCTTCGCCGCGGCTACCAATGCGCCGTCCTCGATGGTGACGTTATGGTGGGCTTCAAGGCGCTCTTTGATTCCTCGCAAGATTTGGAGCGCTTCGTTGATAGTAGGCTCATTGACTGGAATAGGTTGGAAACGGCGTTGCAACGCGGTGTCTTTCTCGAAATACTTTCTGTACTCTTTGAGCGTCGTGGCGCCGATGGTGTGGAGTTCGCCGCGCGCGAGGGCAGGTTTTAAAATATTTGCGGCATCCATACTCCCTTCGCTAGCGCCCGCGCCGACGATAGTATGAATCTCATCGATAAAGAGAATCACGTTTGCACTCTTTTTTACTTCATTAATGACGCTTTTGAGCCTGTCTTCAAACTCCCCGCGGTACTTCGCTCCCGCTATGAGCGCGCTCATATCTAGTGCTACTACTTTTTTGTTTTGGAGACTTAAAGGGACGTCTTTATTGATAATTCTTTGCGCCAACCCTTCGACTACTGCCGTTTTTCCTACGCCCGGTTCACCGAGGAGAATCGGGTTGTTTTTGGTCTTTCGGATGAGGATTTGCATCATTCGGCTTATCTCTTCATCCCTACCGATGACGGGATCAAGTTTGTTGTCAATCGCCATTTGAGTGAGATCCACACCGTATTTGGCGAGGGCTTCGAGGTGTTCATCGGCACTTTGGCTCTCTATCTTGCTAGTGCCGCGGATGGCTTGGAGATTCTTTTTGAGTTCGCCTAAATCAAGGTATTTGGTAAGAATCTCTTTAAACTCTTTAGAGCCGATATTTGCGATGATCCAGCTATCAACCGCGATGAATTTATCGCCGTTTTTCGTCGCTTCCCCTTCGGCAAGAGTTAACGAATCGACGAGATTTTTAGAGACTTTGATGTTTTCCTTGCTTACGCTAGAGCTTTTTGGGAGGCGCTCGACTGCGCTTTTGGCTTCGAGTTCTATGGCGGCTTTGTCGATGTTCATCTTGTTCAGAGCTTGATTGAGAATCGAGCCGCTGTTTGTCAGCAATGCCCAAATAAGGTGCGCTACTTGTGCTTCTTGATTCTTGGAGTGAAGCGCGAGTGAGATTGCGGATTCTATACTCTCTCTTAGTTGATTGGTCAGTTTTTCAAAAATGTTCATTGTAAACTCCTTTGCTTTTAGTTGAAAATATTATATAACTTTAGTCGTTTAGTGTCAAGCTTTATATCAGATTAGCACTATAATTTTTATTCTGCTAATACAATTCTTGCTATTTTGCGTTGCCTCTTAAACAAGTTTTAGCAATCACTTCACTATAATAATACGCTCAAAAACAAACAAGAGGCTTACTAAAAATATGAAAAACAACAAACTGATTTTATCGGGTTTTATCAGCACGATAACGGCGGTATCACTCCTATTGACTACCGATGTCTTAGCCAAACAAACAGATGAGAGCGGTAGCCGTTTAGATGCGTACGGCAAACTCCGAAAAGTGATAAATACCGTTGAAAACTACTATGTAGACGAAATCCCTATCGACGATGTCATCGACAAAGCGATTGACGGAATGCTTAGCAATCTTGATGCCCACTCCTCTTACCTTAGTAAAAAGAAATTTAAAGAGCTTAAAATCCAAACCGAAGGGGAATTCGGCGGACTTGGAATCACGGTAGGTATGCGAGATGAAGCACTCACCGTCATAGCACCGATTGATGATACCCCTGCATACAAAGCGGGACTTAAATCAGGCGATATTATTTTAAAAATAGGGGATAAATCAACCCTCAATATGACCATAGACGAAGCCGTATCCCTTATGCGAGGTAAGCCCGGAACAAAAATTACCCTAACGATCGTAAGAAAAAAAGAACCCAAGCCCTTTGACGTTACCATCACCCGAGATATAATCGTCGTAAAGTCGGTACATGCCAAGAAGATTGAAGATGAAGAACTCCTCTATATCCGAGTGAGCTCGTTTGACAAGCACGTAGTAGATAACGTCCGAGACGAACTGAAGAAAAATGCTTCGTGGATGAAAGGTGTCGTACTTGATCTAAGAAATAATCCGGGCGGACTACTAGACCAAGCCGTCGGACTTTGTGACTTGTTTATCGACAGCGGTGTAATCGTCTCCCAAAAAGGGCGAAGCGAATCCGAAAATAGAGACTTTAAAGCCACAAAAGCAGGCACGTACGAAAACATCCCGCTCACCGTTCTCGTAAACAACGGGAGTGCAAGCGCAAGTGAGATCGTAAGCGGTTCGCTCCAAGACCACAAAAAGGCGATTATCGTCGGAGAAAAAACCTTCGGAAAAGGGAGCGTGCAAGTGATTTTGCCTCTTGATGACGAAGAGGGGCTGCGTCTGACTATTGCAAGATATTATCTCCCTAGCGGCAGAACGATACAAGCAGTAGGGGTCACTCCCGACATCATAGTCTATCCCGGTGAAGTACCAAACGATAACGGCGACTTTAAGCTAAAAGAATCAGAGCTCAAAAAACATCTCGAAAACGAGCTTAAAAAAATAGAACCGGAAAATCAAGTTTTAGGTGAAGACGAAACGGCGCTTGACGAAAATAGTGCAACGGTGACAAAAGAAAACGTGTACCGAGATATTCAGCTCAAAAGTGCGATAGACGTGTTAAAAGCTTGGAATGTATTTAAAAAATAATTTTTAAACGGGGTGAATGAATGGAGAAGAGAGAGCTGCTATACGAAGGCAAAGCAAAAAAGATATATGCCACCGACGACCGAAATATCGTCATCATGGAATTTAAAGACGACTTAACTGCTTTTAACAACCTCAAAAAAGGGAGCGAAGAGGGGAAAGGCGCGCTTAATTGCAAGATAACGACGGAGATTTTTAAACTCTTGGAATCTAATGGCATCAAAAGCCACTACATAAGCACGCTAGACGATACGCACGTAGCGGCAAAAAAAGTAGACATCATTCTAATAGAGGTCGTCGTCCGCAATACAGCCACCGGCTCTTTGACAAAGCGACTCGGTATTGAAGATGGGACGAAACTCCCTTTTACTATAGTGGAGTTCTACTATAAAAACGACGAACTAGGCGACCCGCTCATCAATGATGAACATGCAATGGCGATGGGGCTTGTGAAGCACGAGAGTGCACTTGAGGAGCTAAAGAGACTCGGACGTGAAATCAATGTCATCCTCAAAGGCTTTTTTGAGAAAAAAGGGTTAAACCTTATCGACTTCAAGGTTGAATTCGGGATAGATGCAAACGGAACGATACTCTTGGCAGATGAGATCACCCCCGATAGCTGTAGATTTTGGGATATAAAAAGCAATGAAAAACTCGACAAAGATAGATTTAGACAAGGGCTAGGCAACGTCAAAATGGCGTATGAAGAGGTCCTCAATAGAATTCTTAACTAAAAGGCGATACCGATGAAAGCAACAGTTTATATAAGTTTTAAAGAAGGGGTGCTTGACCCGCAAGGCAAAACGATTTCCCACGCGCTCGAAGCACTCGGTTTTCACGGCATAAAAGACGTGAAGGTCAATAAAAAAATCGAACTTGTTCTTGAGAGCGACAACGAAAACGAAGCGAGGACAGAAGTCACTAAGATGTGCGAAACCCTACTGGCAAATACCGTCATAGAAAACTACACGATTGAGCTAGCAAAATGAACGTAACGATTCTCCGATTCCCCGGCACGAACTGCGAGTATGATATGGAGTATGCTTATACGCTCGCAGGAGCAAAGACCGTGATCACGTGGCACGGTGAAACTGCGCTACCCCACAAGACGGATCTAGTCATAGTCCCTGGCGGTTTTAGCTACGGCGACTATCTAAGAAGCGGGGCGATAGCGAGATTTGCCCCGATTATGCAAAGCGTGGGCGAATATGCTAAAAAAGGGGGGAAAGTCCTTGGAATCTGCAACGGCTTTCAAATTCTACTAGAATCACACCTCCTCCCCGGGGCTATGAAAAAAAACGAATCGATGCACTTCATCTCAAAAAAAGAGACGTTGCGAGTAGAGCAAAACAATAATGATTTTCTGAAATTTTTTAACATCGGAGACGAAATAACACTTCCTATCGCGCATGCCGAAGGAAACTATTACATCGATCCCGAAGGGCTCAAATCGCTCTACGACAATGACCAAGTAATACTTACGTATGTAAACAATCCTAACGGCTCAATCGATAGTATCGCAGGAATCTGCAACAAGGAAAAGAATATTTTTGGGCTTATGCCTCACCCCGAAAGAGCCGTCGATAAGCATTTAGGCGAGGATGCCGGTCTGAAAATGTTAGAAGGGCTTATAAAAGGTTGAAAAAACTTTTTTTCCTTGCCCTCTTTTTTGCCTGCACTCCGTTTATTTATGCGAATGTAGACCAAAATATCTCCGAACAAGAGACGAATATCGGGCATACGCAAAATATAAACGAGCAAGCCCCTGCCCCAATGACTACTTCCGAAACAAAACTTATTTATATGAATCTTCGCCTTCCTACCCGCTATCTCTATGTAGGAGAGATACTGGCGATAGAGTATGAGGCGATGGTACTAGGCGAAAATCCCTCTTATACGAAAACCTCCTTTTTCGGCGAAAGCAACGTCACGATAATGAATAAGGATTCTCGCTGGGTCAGTCAAGGTGATAATAAATACACCAATACCGTTTACGTAAAGATTCTCAATGAAAAAGCGGTGTTGCCCGGTGTAGATATGCGCGTAGAATTTGCGAGCGGCATTACACAAGAAGAATCTATAGCTCCGAAACCTTTGTCTCCGATACGTCTGAAAAACGGTCAATTTTCTTGCAATGTCATCGCCAACGACCTCTATATCACAAACGAAAAAGTGACTACGTATGACAAAATGCACAACTTGGCAGTTTTGGAAATAGAGGCGAACAACGCAAATATAAGCGAATTTTTTATTAACAACATTGAAAAGCAAGGGATTGAAACCCTAGAGCTCAACTACCCCAGAAGCAAGATAGTGTATTTTACGATAGTGCCGAAAACCATGACCGTTTTACGTTTTGAATACTTCAACAAAATACAAAATAAGTTCATCCCTCTTGTAGTTGAAAATGATGCAAACGACGAAGGGGTGAGCACGCAAAGTGATATAAAGCCCAAGCAGACCTATCAGGTATATAAAATCTTCTTGGTTGCTATCGGGATTGCCGTCTTGCTCTATTTTGCTTTTAGAAGAAGGAGAATCCTCTACGTACTACTATCCTTGCCTCTCCTTTTGTATCTACTGCAACTCCTCGAACCTCAAAAAGAGATAGTCGTAAAAAGCGGGGCGAGGATGTCGATACTTCCGACCGAGAACTCTACGATTTTTTACGTCACCGACGGAGAGATAGCATCTAAAGTACTACTCAAACGGGGCGACTTTTATAAGATTCAAATCGGCGAAGATAAAATAGGATGGATAAGGAAAGAGGATGCTAGAGAAGATTAAAGGATACCTATTTATCGGCGCGATTTTGGTTTTTCTCCCCATCGCCATCGGTCTTATGTATCTCTTTAAAAACGATCAAAAGCCCTACCGAGCAGGAATCTCCAAGTTTTATATTTGGCTTTTTAATATCAAGATACGCCGCAAAGGGGAGTTTGATACGACTGCAAATATGATTATCTTAAACCATAAAAGTTTTTTGGATGTCATCTACATCGAAGCCGTACATCCGAGCAACCTTTGTTGGATAGCAAAAAAAGAGTTGGGCGATGTTCCGATATACGGTCATCTGATGAAAGCCCCGAAAATGATACTCGTAGATAGAGAGGATAAAAAGGGGTTGGTCTATCTCCTAAAAGAGACGAAAAACGCACTTGATGACAAAAGAATCATCACTATTTTCCCCGAAGGGACACGTGCTAAAAGCGGAAAATTTCTCCCGTTTAAGGCAGGTGCCAAGATGATAGCCGAAAAATATAATCTCAAGATTCAGCCCGTCGTCCTTGTGAATACGAGGGAGATACTCGATTTTGACTCGAAACTCGTGAAAAAAGTCCAAGGAAGCGCCGTCTTTATGGAATCATTTACTCCTGAAAAAGGGAGTGATTGGTACGAAGATTTGCGAGAAAAGATGCAAAAAGTACATGATGATGAGCTGGCAGAGCTTTCTAGCAATCGGTAGCGGCGGATTTTTAGGGGCTATTTTACGTGCCTACGTCAATGGATGGGCAAGTAAAACCTTTTCGCACGACATACCGATAGGGACATTTACCGTAAATGTATTAGGTTCGTTTCTTATGGGGGCGATATTCGTCTTATCACACAACTTAGAGCTTATTCCGCCGCATATCCGCTCTTTTATAGCTACCGGAATCTTAGGAGCTTTCACCACCTATTCTACATTTGCTATCGAGACTTTTATCCTTTTTGAAAATAGAAATATCCTTATGGGGTTTTCAAATATGGCGCTCAATCTTTTTGGCTCCGTAATAGCAGCGGCAATAGGTTATAAGATTACGTTGTTATTGATGAGAGGTTAGTGACCGCAAAAGGAGAAACTCCTTTTTACGGACACATATGAAAAGTTTATCGAGGAATCCGCACACTCTCTACGAGATCTTGAATATTTTGTGCAGGCGGAGGAGTTACTTTTGATACCGCTATCGCGACTACCACGTTCACTATTGCTCCGATTACTCCAAAACCTTGAGGAGAGATACCGAGTATCCATCCACTCGCGTTATCAGCAAGAAGGTTTGTCCCCGGAATAAAGAAGATTCCTTTATACATAAAGATATAGCCTACGGTTATAAGCAGACCTGAAACCATACCTGCGATCGCACCTTGTCTATTCATCTTTTTATAGAAGATTCCCATCATAAGGACAGGGAAAAGGCTCGAAGCGGCAAGTCCGAATGCCAAAGCAACCGTTTGCGCGGCAAATCCGGGAGGATTGAGACCGAGATACCCTGCGACCAAAATCGCAACCGTCATCGCTAGTCTACCTGCGAGAAGTTCATTTTTCTCGCTAATGTCTTTCACGAATACCCCTTTTAACAAGTCGTGTGAAATAGACGATGAGATAACAAGCAATAAACCTGCTGCCGTAGAAAGTGCAGCAGCGATACCGCCCGCGGCAACAAGAGCGATTACCCAATTAGGAAGTTTCGCGATTTCAGGGTTTGCAAGTACCATAATATCTCTATTTACGCTTAGCTCATTCCCTTTCCAGCCGTATTCTTCGGCTTGCGCGGCAAATTTCGCATTTTTATCGTTGTAAAACTGAATGTGTCCATCGCCGTTTTTATCTTCAAACTTCAAAAGACCGGTTTGTTCCCAGTTTTTCACCCATTGCGGTCGCTCTTCATACGCAAGCGTTTGATTGTCTTTTATATTTTCGCCTACGTGAATTGTTTTTGAAAGATTATAAAACGCCATCGCACCGACTGCAGGGGCAGTAGTATAGAGGATAGCGATAAACACGAGTGCCCAGCCGGCAGATTTTCTAGCATCTTTTACTTTCGGCACGGTAAAGAATCTCACGATTACGTGCGGTAAGCCCGCCGTCCCTATCATAAGTGAAAGCGTAAGCAAGAAAATGTTCATCATCCCAAAACTTGAGTTTGTCGTATATTCGGCAAAACCTAGATCGGTTGCTACTTGGTTGAGTTTATCAAGCATAAACATTCCGCTTCCATCACTAAGCGTCGCACCCAAACCTATTTGCGGTAAAACCCAGCCTGTAAGTTGCAAGGAAATAAATATCGCAGGAACGGTGTAAGCAAATATTAGTACCACGTATTGCGCTATTTGCGTGTAGGTGATTCCTTTCATACCGCCTAGAACGGTATAGCTAAAAACAACCGCCATCCCGACGACCATCCCCCAAAAGAGATCCAATTCGAGGAATCTCGAAAACGCAACCGCCACACCCGTCATTTGCCCGACGATATATGTGAGCGAAATAACTAGTAGCGAGACTACCGCAACGATTCTTGCCGTTTGCGAGTAAAATCTATCGGCGATAAAATCAGGAACGGTAAACTTACCGAATTTTCTCAAATACGGAGCAAGCAACAACGCAAGCAAAACGTATCCGCCCGTCCAACCCATAAGGTATGCCGATGCGCCGTATCCCATAAATGCGATAAGACCCGCCATCGAAATAAACGAAGCGGCACTCATCCAGTCCGCCGCCGTAGCCATACCGTTAGCAACGGGATGGATTCCTTTGCCCGCTACGTAAAACTCACTCGTACTTTTTGCTTTCGACCAAATAGCGATAGCAAAATAGAGTGCAAATGAAGCTCCTACTACAAGCCATATCATTGTTTGTAATTCCATACTCTCCCCCTACTCTTCGTGAACGTCAAAGGCTCTATCAATCGTGTTCATCTTCTTTGCATAATAAAAGATGATCGCGATAAAGACGAAAATCGACCCTTGTTGTGCAAACCAAAACCCTAACGGATAGCCGCCTAGCGAGATGCCGTTAAAGACATCCACCAATATTATTCCGAAGCCAAAAGAGACGATAAACCACACTGCCAAGCATGACAAAAGCAACTTTACGTTTGCTTGCCAATAGGCTTGCATCTTTTCAGATAACTCCATAAACACTCCTTCTGTAATTTTTTCACACTTTTTATAGTATTCTCCAAACGTAGCATGAACATAGCATTTGACAAAAATGTGAAAATTCACCGAGAAATTGAATCTCAATGCTACAAAATGTTACAGTAGTGTAGCATCAATATAGCGCTGTATATTTTAGTAACATAATTTTTCGTGTGTTACACTTCCATATTTACACGGAGGTTTCCTATGAGCTTTCATGAGCAAAAAAGTTTTATCCTCTCCATTCCTCCATTCGACGCACTTGAAGATCGTGAAATCGAGATGCTGTGCAACAATCTCTCAATTGAGTATTTTAAGCAAGGGCAATATATTCTTGATTCAAACACGCAAGAGCATTTCCTCTATTTCATCATCAAAGGAAAAGTACAAGAGCTAGCATCCGAAGCGGACGAGAACGTATCTATCCTTGAAAAGCACGCCTTCTTTGATCCCCTCTCATTAATAGAGCGGAGAATCAAAAACAGATTCAAAGCATTAGAGGAGAGTATCTGCTACCTCTTACCCCAAGAGATCTTTTTAAAAATCCTCCATCAAAACAAAAAAATAGAGCATTTTTTCTTCCAAAGCATTTCGGAGAAATTGAGCGAAAATCTCGCAACCACCCAAAATAAAGAGCTTGCAAGCTTTATGATCGCCAAAGTGAGCGACGCATACATCCAAAAGCCCTACTCTGTAGACGCAAGCGAATCGATATACGAGACCGTACGTACTATGAAAAGTCATTCGCTTACTTCGATACTCGTAAAAAAAGGGGAAGAGTTCGGTATCGCTACGGATACCGATTTTAGAGAAAAGGTAATTTTAGAGCGTCTTAGTTTCGATGCCAAAGTGGAGCACATCACCACGTTTGGGCTAAAGAGCGTTTTAGAGGATGATTTTTTATTTAACGCTCAACTCCTTATGACACGCTACGGCATAAAAAGGCTCGTCGTCAAAAATAAAATAGGGGAGATAATCGGAATCTTAGACCAAATGTCACTCACAAGTTTTTTCTCATCTCACACCTATGCCATCGCAAACGAGATAGAACGAGCGCGTGACCTAGCGGAGCTCAAAGCGGCAAGTGTCAAATTTATAAGAATCATCAAAGCCCTCTTCGCCCAAGGGGTGAAAGTCCGCTACATCTCTAAACTCCTAAGCGAACTCAATCGAAAACTCTTTGAAAAACTTTTTACTCTGCTCGCACCCAAAGGTCTTGAAGCACACACCGCACTACTTGTGATGGGAAGCGAGGGGCGAGGTGAGCAGATATTGCGTACCGATCAAGACAATGCGCTGATAATTGCCGATTCGTGTCCGTTTGACGATACCGTCATTGCCGAATTTTGCGAAAGGTTTAGCGAAGCGCTTTGTGATTTCGGCTACCCCAAATGCGAGGGGGATATTATGGTAAATAATCCTTTATGGAGAAAAAGATTTACGCAGTTTAGCGAACAGCTCCTCCAGTGGGTCAATAGAAAAGATCGGGACGACTTTATGAATCTTGCGATATTTTTTGACGCATACTGTATCGCGGGCGATCCCAAACTCCTCCAAGAGCTCAAAACGGTAGTATTTGCAAAAATAGAAAAAAACACCGCGTTCTTAAACACTTTCGGTTCGTTCGCCCTTTTGTTCCCCACACCCATCGGGCTTTTTAGCGATTTCAAAGTAGACAAGAATAAACACAAAAATGAACTTGACCTCAAAAAAGGCGGGGTATTTCCTATCGTGCACGGGATACGAACCTTGGCACTTGAAAATGCCCTTGCGGAGACAAATACGGTTTTGCGGATAAAAGCGCTAAATAACCTCGGAATCTTGGATAAAGAATTCGCGGGGGAGCTTATTGAATCTTTTAACTATTTTCATACGTTAAAACTCCGCACAAGCCTCCAAAAAATAGATACGGGCTCTTTGGCGGACAACTATATTAACCCCGATTCTTTGCGTACGATCGACAAAGATATGCTCAAAGACGCTTTCAAAGTAGTCAATCGTTTTAAAAAATTTCTCATTGCGAGATACAAACTTGAATATGTTTGAAAAATTTGCACGTCGGCTCAATAGACGCAAACTCACCGATCCAAAATACGACTACCTTTTTGCACCTTATGACGGGGATGAAGTGGTGGTTTTTGACACGGAGACTACGGGATTGGATCCCAAAAAGGACGATATTATCTCTATCGGCGCGGTAAAAGTGCGGGGAAACAGAATCCTAAGCGAAAGTAAATTCCAACGATTTGTAAAACCCAAAGGGAAGCTCAACGAGACAAGCATCAAGGTGCATATGATACGGGAGTGTGATTTGCATGATGCCGAAGAGCTAGATGGAGTATTGGAAGACTTCTTGGAATTTATCGGCAATAGAACGCTTGTGGGCTACTATCTAGAGTTTGACATAGCGATGATCAATAAATACCTCAAGAAGAGACTCGGCATCACTCTGCCCAATAAACAAATAGAGGTTTCGGCGATCTATCACGATAAAAAAATCGGCTTCATTCCCCAAGGAATCGTAGATCTGCGGTTTGATTCGATCCTAAAAGATCTCAACCTCCCTGTTTTGGGAAAGCACGATGCGCTCAATGATGCTATTATGACCGCGCTTATGTACATAAAACTTCAAAATGTTTCAAAACTTCCCACATAAATCTTTTTTTTACGCTTAAATACGACTATTTCTCCATTGCTATATTCACGCTATTTTCATCCCATACAATAGCTTCGTGTCAATAATATTACAAGGAGTGAACATGGATAAAGCGCTTGTTGCTAAGATCAAAAGCAACCCGAAATTCAATGAACTTGTTACAAAAAGAAGCAAGTTTGCATGGCAACTATCGATTGCTATGTTGGTAGTTTATTACCTATTTATACTTATTATCGCTTTCGCCCCGAGCCTATTTGCGGCGAAAATCAGCGGAGTGATTACACTAGGGATTCCCGTAGGTATCGGGGTAATCATATTTGCATTCGCCTTGACGGGCATTTATGTCAAAAGAGCCAATACCGAATTTGACGAACTCACCCACAATATCAAACAAAGTATAAAGGAGTAAGGGATGAAAAGTATTGTTACGCTAGCACTTATTTTTCTTGCCACGTTTGCCTTCGGGGCAGATGCCATCAGCGGCGAAGTACAAAAACAAGAGGTGAACTCCTCGGCTATCATTATGTTCCTTCTCTTTGTCGCTGCGACACTCGGGATCACCTACTGGTCAGCCAAAAGAACAAAAACGGCAAAAGATTTCTATACTGCCGGCGGCGGAATCACCGGCTTTCAAAACGGCTTGGCAATCGCGGGCGACTATATGTCTGCGGCAAGCTTTTTGGGAATTTCAGGTCTCGTATACCTCAAAGGATACGATGGTCTTATATATTCCATAGGTTTCCTAGTCGGATGGCCTATCATCCTCTTCCTCATAGCCGAGCAACTTCGAAATCTCGGTAAATATACCTTTGCCGATGTCGCAAGCTATAGACTAAGACAAATGCCTATTAGAACATTGGCGGCACTTGGCTCTATCGCCACGGTCATCCTCTACCTCATCGCGCAAATGGTAGGTGCGGGAAAACTTATCCAACTCCTTTTCGGTCTGCCGTACGAATATGCGGTCGTTATCGTCGGGGTACTTATGATTCTCTACGTCACATTCGGCGGAATGCTAGCGACCACTTGGGTACAAATCATCAAAGCCGTACTCCTCCTCTCGGGTGCTACGTTTATGGCTTTGGCGGTACTCTATATGATGGGCTTCAGCCTTGAGACGCTCTTTACAAAAGCAATAGAAACACATACGGGTGGCGATTCTATTATGGCTCCCGGAGGCTTGGTGAGCGATCCTATCTCGGCTATCTCGCTCGGTATCGCGCTTATGTTCGGTACGGCGGGACTTCCGCATATCCTTATGAGATTTTTTACCGTTGCGGATGCAAAAGAGGCGAGAAAATCTGTCTTCTATGCGACGGGCTTTATCGGATATTTCTATATCTTGACGTTTGTTATCGGCTTCGGCGCTATCGTCCTTGTGTCACAAAACCCCGCATATCTTGATGCGGCAGGCAAAATAATGGGCGGAAACAATATGGCAGCTATCCATTTAGCGGACGCGGTAGGGGGAAGTATGTTCCTTGGATTCATATCCGCGGTTGCGTTTGCGACTATTTTGGCTGTTGTATCAGGACTCACACTCGCAGGTGCTTCCGCTATTTCACACGACTTATATGCAAGCGTCCTAAAAAAAGGTGAGGCGGATGAGATGAGCGAAGTGAGAGTTTCTAAAATCACTACGGTTGCACTAGGTATTATCGCGATATTCCTCGGAATCGCGTTTGAAAAGCAAAACATCGCCTTTATGGTGGGGCTTGCATTTGCTATCGCGGCATCTGCAAACTTTCCGATTCTTTTCCTTTCGATGTTTTGGAGCAAGCTCACCACAAGAGGTGCAGTTATCGGCGGTAGCTTGGGTCTTGCAACGGCGGTAATACTCGTTATCCTAAGCCCGACGGTCTGGGAAGCGGTTATGGGCAATCCTGCAGGTTCGGCTCCGTTCCCGTACAAATACCCTGCGCTGTTCTCGGTCACCGTAGCGTTTGTCGGTATTTGGCTATTTTCTATCACGGATAAGAGTGATAACGCACAAAAAGAGAAAGATGATTTCGAAGCACAATATGTCCGTTCTCAAACAGGTATCGGAGCAGAGGGGGCATCCTCGCATTAAGTATTCACGAGGGTTTCCTCGTGAATAATGTTTAGATTCTACACACGATCTACATTTTTCACCTTTTTTATTGCGGTATTTTTAGTTTGCTACGCTTATGCTATGAAGTAAAAATAGAATAAGAAATACTAATAGAAATGCGGAGACTATTTTTTTGGAAACACTAGACTATAGAAGTTTTCTATCATCTATTGAACCTTTTAATACTTTACACGGCAGCGTGTTTGAAGAAACATTATCCAACCTCGACATTCTATATTTCAAAAAAAACGATACGGTTGCAAAAATCGGGAGCGAGCCCGAATACTACGTCATCATAGGCAAAGGTGCCATCAAAGAGATAGATGCCGAAGATAACGTCGGAATCTTGACTAAAAAAGATAGTTTCGATGCCGCCTCCATACTCCAAAACAAGTATATAAACGGATATATTTGCGCCGAAGAGGCGATCTGTTTCTGTATAAAAAAAGAGTTTTTTACCAAACTACTACAAACCGATAGCGCATTTGAAAGCTATTATCTCGCCGACATCTCAAAAAAAATGCACGCATTATTGGAGCGGGATTCGAATAAAGAAGCGGCGACTTTTATGGCGACAAAAGTCGAGGACATCCACCTACGTGATCCCTTTTTTATCAACGAAAGAGAATCGATACTTTCAGGAGTAAAGATTATGTCCGCAAACGGGAGCGATTCGCTGATCGTCTCCTTTGACGACGGAGGTTTCGGTATCGTTACGAATACCGATTTGAGAGAAAAGGTGATACTCCAAAATAGAGATTACGATGCGCCCATAGGCTCTATCGCGATAAAAAAACTCATAAGCGTCAAAGCGTCGGATTTTTTATTTAACGCTCTTTTGCTCTTGATAGAGAACAACATTCAGCGTCTTGCGGTAACCGAAGGGGGAGATATTATAGGCATTTTGGAGCAGGTGGATCTCCTAAGCGCCGTCTCCTCAAAAGCGCATCTCTCAAATATGCAAATCTTACGAGCGAAGAATCTCGATGAACTCAAAGTGGCGAGCAGCAATATCATCTACCTCATCAAATCACTGCAGCAACACGGCGTAAAGGTGCGCCATATCACCAAACTCCTCTCCGATCTCAACGCAAAAATTTATAAGCGGCTCTTTGAGTTGCTTGCGCCAAAAGAGCTTATCGACAACTCGGCACTCATCGTCCTAGGTAGCGAGGGGAGAAAAGAGCAAACGCTTCGCACCGATCAAGATAATGCACTCATCATCAAAGACGGCTACAATTATGCAGACATTGAGAATTTTGCGAACAAATTCAACGCCGCTTTAATTGATTTTGGATTCCCTGCTTGTAGCGGCGGTATTATGATAAACAATCCGCTATGGCGCAAAGATCAAAAAAGCTTTCATCAAGACATCGCCACGTGGATAGCAGATCCAAGCGGGAACAATATTATGAATCTGGCAATTTTATTCGATGCCTCTTTTGTCGCAGGCGAGAAGAGTCTTTTGGATGATCTCAAAGAGAAGATCTACCCCTATATAGACGACAACAAAGGATTTTTCGCACATTTCGCGAAAGCTACGATTATTTTTGAGACCCCTTTGTCTCTATTTTCCAACTTTGTCACCGAAAAAGACCAACACAAAGACAAGCTTGACATCAAAAAAGGGGCGATTTTCCCCATCGTACACGGCATCAGAAGTTTGGCATTAGAAAAAAAATGCAAAAGCACTAACACCATCGAAAGAATCAAAGAACTCAATAATATGGGAATACTTGAGAGGATCTTCTCCACCGAGCTCATTGAAGCGTTTACTTTTTTATTGACGTTGCGACTCCAACACCAACTCAATATGATCTCACTCAAACACGATGCGGACAACTACATCAACCCGAGCGAGATAAGCAAGTTTGAGCGAGATTTATTGCGGGATGTTTTTAAGATAGTCGATAGGTTCAAAAAATACGTCACATACCATTTTAAACTCAATATGGTGAGCTAAATGGTCAATACGCTTAGGAATCTCTACTACAAAAGGAGGATAAAAGAAGAGAAGCATAAAGCCCTTTTTGAAAAATACAGAGGCGAGGAAGTAGTCAGCTTCGACTGTGAGACGACGGGTCTCAATCCCAAAGAAGACGAGATCATATCCATAGGGGCTATCAAAATCAAAGGAAATAAGATTCTAGCGAGTCAAAAACTAAGTATCCTCATAAAAACGGAGAGAGAGGTGAGTAGTGAGAGTATAAAAATTCACCATATACGCGAAATAGACCTCAAAGAGGGGATGGAAAAAAAAGATGCGATGGAGCTGTTTTTAGACTTTATAGGAAATCGCCCTTTACTAGGATATTATTTGGAGTTTGACATCGCGATGATCAACAAAACAATCAAACCCCTTTTCGGCTTTGCCCTGCCTAACAAGGCGATAGAGCTATCGGCTCTCTATTACGATAAGAAAATAGAACTAATTCCGCAAGGAAATATTGACCTCAGGTTTGATACTATAATGGAGGATTTAAAGATACCCTCTTTAGGAAAACATAGTGCATATAACGACGCGCTAATGACTGCGATGATGTATGTGAAGTTACAGAGCGTAAAGAGTTTGAGAGCTTAGTTGTGGTTTTTAGCGAAACTACAACTAATCTTTTGATAAAGATAACACAAAGGAGATTTGATGAGCGAACTACACAAAAAACCGATTTTTGAGCCAAATAGGGCTTTTGCCAAAGAGGCAAATATAAAAAATATGTGTGAATATAAAGAGCTTGCACTGCAAGCCTCTGAAGATTATGAAGGCTTTTGGGCAAAATTGGCGGATGAGAAGATAAGTTGGATGACGCCGTACCACACCGTACTTGATGAGAGCAACGCTCCGTTTTACAAGTGGTTCAACGGCGGAAAAATGAACGTCTCCGTACAATGTATCGATAGACACCTAGAATCGAGAAAAAACAAAGCGGCGATTATCTTCGAAGGGGAACTCGGAGACAAACAAGTCATTACGTATCGCGAACTCTATTACGAAGTAAACAAAACCGCAAATATGCTCAAAAATAAATTCGACATCAAAAAAGGGGATAGGGTCGTTATCTATATGCCTATGATTCCCGAAGCAGCGTTTGTGATGCTCGCATGCGCGAGAATTGGCGCTATCCACTCGGTGGTTTTCGGCGGTTTTAGTGCCGAAGCGTTGCGCGATAGGATCATCGACGCCCAAGCGAAACTCGTCATCACCGCTGACGGTGCATTTAGACGCGGAAAACCGTATATGCTTAAACACGTCGTAGACGAGGCGCTCTCCAAGGACTGTGATTCGGTTAAAAAAGTACTCATCGTGACGAGAAATAAACAAGAGATAAACTATGTTCCGGGACGTGACTATCTTTATGAAGAGCTTGTTGGGCTAGAAAAACCCTATTGCGAGCCCGAAGCAATGGATAGCGAAGACCCGCTCTTCTTGCTTTATACTTCAGGTTCTACAGGGAAACCAAAAGGGGTGCAACACAACCAAGCAGGCTACATCCTTTGGGCACAAACCACAATGGAATGGGTGTTTGATATGAAAGAGAACGACACCTATTGGTGTACTGCGGACGTGGGTTGGATCACCGGACACACCTATATCGTTTACGGTCCGTTGGCGTGCGGTGCTACGACGGTAATGTTTGAAGGGGTGCCTACTTATCCCGATGCGGGTCGATGGTGGAGAATGATAGAGGAGTACAAGGTCAATCAATTCTACACTGCGCCGACAGCTATTCGATTACTCCACAAAGAAGGAAAAGAGGAGCCCGCGAAATACGATCTCTCTTCACTCAAGATTCTCGGTACCGTAGGGGAGCCTATCAACCCTGATGCATGGATGTGGTACTACAACGAAATCGGCGGCGGCAGATGCTCTATCGTGGATACTTGGTGGCAAACCGAAACGGGCGGACATATGATTAGCCCGCTCCCCGGAGCCACTCCTATCAAACCTGGGTGTGCTACGATGCCGCTACCGGGTATCATCGCGGAGATCATCGACGAAGAAGGGAATCCAAAAGCGATCGATGAAAAAGGGTATCTCTGCATCACCAAGCCTTGGCCAAGTATGATTCGAAACATTTGGGGTGATCCCGAGCGATACCAAAGTAGCTATTTCGGTACGTGCAAAAAAGACGGAAAACCCGTATACTTCTCCGGAGATGGAGCGATATACGACGAAGACGGCTACATCACTATCACGGGACGGGTAGATGACGTCATCAACGTAAGCGGTCATAGAATGGGTACGGCGGAGATAGAATCAGCCATCGCCAAGCACCCAAGCGTAGCCGAAGTCGCCGTAGTAGGCAAACCAAACGATCTCAAAGGGGAATCGGTATTTGCATACGTCGTACTCAAACCTGAAGTCAAAGACAATGCTGCAGAGGAAGTGGAGCTCTATAAAGAGATAAACCAAGTCATCACAAAAGAGATAGGACCGATCGCAAAGGCAGATGATATAAAATTCGTCCCCGGTCTCCCGAAAACAAGAAGCGGTAAGATTATGCGAAGAATCTTACGCTCCATCGCAAAAGGGGAAGCGATCAATCAAGACACCTCCACTCTCGAAGACCCGAGTATCGTCGCAAAAATACAAACCTGCGTACTCTAGTATCTAAGCCCCCGAGATTCGGGGGAAAGATACGTTTATACCCTTGATGCTATAATCACGCCTTTACCTAAACAATATGGAGGGGTGATGATTTTTCAAGAGCTACACCAACTGCCAAATCCAAAAGAAACAAAAAGAGAGCCTCCTGCCTCAAACCTCTATCGCTCAAATCTCATGGTGCGTGGAGACAACCCAAAGCATCTCAATAAACTCGATGAACTCAAAGCCGACGTAGCGACTATCAACCTCGAAGACGGCATTGCAAATAAAGATTATGCTTTGCAACTTACAAAAGTATTTCTATCCCATCTCAAACGCTCCTACGCAAAAATAGCCGTGAGGGTAAACGACATCGATAGCGGCGGTCTAGAAGAGATACGCGCACTTAAACCATATAAGCCCGATGCTTTTAGGATTCCAAAGCTTAAGAATCTGCGACAGCTCGAAG
Source organism: uncultured Campylobacterales bacterium (assembly GCA_964500775.1). Classification (GTDB taxonomy): domain Bacteria; phylum Campylobacterota; class Campylobacteria; order Campylobacterales; family CAZCQG01; genus CAZCQG01. The sequence goes on along the minus strand of CAZCQG010000007.1, from coordinate 13,753 downwards.
AGGCGCTTTTTGTGAGCGACACTTCGGTAGATATTTACCTCACTATCGAGACAAAAGAGGCGTTTGAAAATATCGCCGTATTTGCCTCGCACCCAAGAGTGAAAGTACTCTATTTGGGAATCCTCGATCTCTACGCCGATCTTGGATTGCCCCAATCGATGCTCGCCTTTGACAACCCTACGACACGATACATCCTTTCAAGATTCGTACTCAAATGCAGAACAAGCGGAGCGATACCCGTCTCTTTTACCTATCAAGAGTATACAAACAGCATCGACTACGAAGAATGGTGTCGCATATCGAAAGCATCGGGTATGGCAGGGCAAGGGTGCATCGCGCCAAACCAAGTAGAAATAGCCAACTCGGTATTTGGCCATAGCGAGGATGAGATAGAAAAAGCGCGATATATCAAAGAGGTGTTTGAGGGGGCGCACTTACTAGGGGAGAGCGGCTTTAGCGACGAACGATACGGATTTATCGATGAGCCGATATACAGGGATGCGCTCCTTATCTTGGGGATTTCTCGCTAATGCGCTACAATTACGGAAAAAATTTGAGGTATTCGTGAACGGCTCCCAAATAGAACTGCGCTATGCTCTTGCAAAAATCGGTAAAAAAATCACCCCAAGTCTTCGACTCATACTCATCGTCTCGCTCCATATTCTCATCATCATAGGGAACGGCTATATCGCTTATCACGGTATTTCGATGGTCGAAGACGACGCGCGCATCATCAACCGCAGCGGTATGATTCGCGGAGGCATACAAAAAATCAGCAAGCTTGAGACAAACGGAATCGATGCATCGCAAGATATTCAAAAAATCGATACCTATTTCTATGAGTTTTTACATACGGACAAGAGCGCGATACAGGCTAGAAATATGGATGCCTTTTTGGAGCAGCTCCAAAATCTCCATAGCGAATGGATCTTGCTCAAAAAATACATCGATGACAATAAAAAAACATCCACGGCTCCGTACAAAGAGAGGATAGTCCTGCAAAGCGAACGGTGTTGGGAGATGGCAAATCAAACCGTGGGGATGGCACAAGCCCTCTCTGAAGCGAAGATGTCGACGTTCCAGCTGATGTTCGTAGTCTTTTTTGCCGATTTCGTCCTTATTATCGCCATCATTTGGCTCATCAATTCACTCGTACGGAAGAATCTCGAAATACACTCTAGGATCGATCCGCTCACGGGCATCTTCAATCGCAACGTCTACAACGAAGAGGTCTATCTCGAAATAGAGCGCGGAAAGCGATACGGATATAAATTTTCACTACTACTACTCGATATAGATCATTTTAAACAGATAAACGACAGATACGGTCATGATGTCGGGGATGAGATTCTTAAAAAAGTCACCGCTTTAATCGCGAGTAGCATTCGGAAAAGTGACCTGTTTTGCAGAATCGGAGGAGAAGAATTTGCCATCATCGCCACCGAAGCAGAGATAGATAACGCGCAGATGCTTGCGGAAAAAATACGAAAAAACGTTGAAGAGAGCGATTTTGGCATCAAAAGGACGGTGACGATTAGTATCGGTATCGCAGAATGGCGAACACAAGACTCCAAAGAGAGTATTTTCAAAAGAGCCGACGAAGCACTCTATGCCTCAAAAGAAAAAGGGAGAAATACGGTAAGTATCGGCTAGGAGAGGCTCCGTATCAAGGTAGCATACACCGCTTCTAAGATTCGCAATTCATCGATTCCTACCCGTTCGTCGGTAGCGTGGATTCTATCATTCACCACCCCTATCTCCACCGTGTCGATTCCATATTCCCCTCCGAAGTAGCGAGCGTCGCTCGTCCCCCCTTTGGTATTACAATCGGGAAGATAGCCGCATACTTTTTGTACCGCGACTTTGGATTTGTGCACAAGCTCCGAATCCCTATCGGTCAAAAACGGCATTGAGCCTTGTTTTAGCTCTAGCGTATATTCCATCCCGCTAAAAAGCGAATCGATGTAGCTTCGTATATCTTCGGGTTTTGTATTTGTAGAGTTTCTAACATTAAATAGCATCTTTAGTTCGCTCGGCGTGACGTTTGAGACCTCTATGCCCGATCGAATGTCCGTAATCGTAAGGCGGCTAGGTTCAAAAAAATCATCTCCGCTATCAAAATAATGCCCCGCTAATTTCGGTAGTAAAGGGGCGATAAGGTCTATCGGGTTCTTCGCTTTATTCGGGTACGCGGCGTGCCCTTGTTTGCCGTAGAGTTTGAGCACTCCGTTTATAGAGCCTCTTCTTCCCACTTTTATGGCATCACACACTTTGGTATCGCTTGTAGGCTCGGCAACGATAGCAAAATCGGGAAGCATCGCTATTGTTTGCAAATGCGCTAGCATCTCTCTCGTGCCGTAGATTCCGTCCCCCTCTTCATCGCTTGTGAGGAGCATCGAAATAGTCCCTTGAAAATCGCTTTGAGCGATAGCGCTCATAAACGCCGCGATACCGCTTTTCATATCCTGCGTGCCGCGTCCATAGATATATCCGTCTTTCTCTTCCGCACCGAAAGGATCACAGCTCCATCCCTCGCCTGCAGGTACGACATCGACGTGCCCTGCGAAGCAGAGATGTTTCCCTTCGCCGTTTTTTTTGTAGAGAAAAAGATTTTTTACGCCGTGTATCTCTTGCTCTATGGAAGCAAAATCGGGAAATAACGATTTAATATACTCCAAAGCTCCGCCGTCATCGGGAGTGACACTTTTACAGGTTATGAGTTTTTTTAATATCTCTACGCAATCCACGCTATTTTCCTATTTGAATGCGACAAACGTCGCGAAATTTACCCAGCGAAAAAGTATCTCACAATGCCTAAAACCCGCGCTCTTTGCCATGAGAATATTCTCCTCTTCACTATAAGGAATGAGGACGTTTTCTAGTGCTTCTCTTTTTTTAGCGATCTCGGTGTTTGAATAGCCGTTTTTTCGCTTGAAATCATAATACATATCGATCATCTCTTTGTCAAACATCGCCTCTTTACTTACAAGCTTTTCGCTAAAAATAAACAAGCCGTTTTGTGCCAAAGAATCATACACCTTTTTCACAAGCGCCCCTCTATTTATCGGGCGGATAAACTGTAAGGTGTAGTTGGAGAGTATCGCTTTTGCGCCCTCAAAATCGACCTCATTGAAATCACCGTGTATAAATTCTGCATCACACCCGAATGCCGCGCTCTTTTTCCTCGCCTGCTCCACCATGGGCAATGAACTATCTATCCCCTTTAAAACAAGCGATAGAGGAATCTTTTGGGCGATCTCTAAAAGCATATTTCCCGTCGAGCATCCGAGATCGCAAACGGTGTCGCCTGCTTCTAGCCTTTGGGTGAGGATGGCAATGATAAGCGACTGGGATTCTTTATAAAACGGGACGGAGCGGAGCAGCATATCATCAAACACCGATGCTACCGTCTCATCAAACGTAAATTTAGATTTGATGTCGTTCTCAAAAACCTTATCTATCGACATTTGCAAGCACCTTTTTCGCTTCAACTATATCGTGCCCTATTTGTACTTTCAGCGCCTCTAGGGAATCAAAGAGCCTATTATCGCGCAATTTTTCATAAAAGCTTATCCGCACCGTATCGTTTTGTATCTCGATTTTTTCGTCCAAAATATGGGTCTCTACGCTAAAAGCCCTATCGGTGCTGTATCTGTGCCCTACAAACGTCACCGAATCAAGCACCTTTCCATCCACTCTGCTTCTTGTGGCGTAGATTCCTTCACTCGGTATCAAATATCCGTCGCAATCTAGATTTATCGTCGCTACAAGCTGCGTGGCGCCGATACCTTGACCTCGTATATGTTTCCCCTCTATCGCAAACGCCCGACCGAGGAGTTTGTTTGCCTGTGCTATATCGCCGTGGTAGAGCAGCTCTTTGATAATACCGCTATGTACCGAGATATTATCGACCTTGACCTCCTCTTTTACTACACTCTCTCCTGTGAAGAATCTCGCAATATCTTGGGCGCAGTAGCGTCTATCTTTGCCAAATCGAAAGTCGTACCCCACGATAATCTTTCGCAATCTAGGAAAAGTCACAGTGAGATTCGCGATAAAATCCTCCCCCTCTACATCACGCACGGCATCCAAGTCCGTGACAAATACCGGTTTGTTGATTATCTCTTGCTTGAGGCTATTTGGGGTGAGGGTCGCACTTCCGTTGTCTATGACCAAAATAGCTCCATTCTCCCCCAGTTCTTTAAAGAGGCTCTGATGCCCCACGTGCATACCGTCAAATTTGCCGATAGCAAGCTCTTCTATCTCACGCTCTACCAAAGCACAAGAATATCTCTCTGTTGCCCTCTTTACCGCTAACCTCTGAAAACTGCTCATAAATTTTTTTCCAACCTAATTTTTGAAATACCGCTACGGCGCGCTCTTTTGCTAATTCTATATCGGCTCTATTTTGCACTACGCCGTTTTTATCCCTTTTGGATTCCTTCCCCACTTCAAACTGCGGTTTAAAAAGGAGGATGATAGATTCCTTTGCCAAGCTCGCCAAAGCACTCGCGATATACGTCACGCTGATAAACGAGACATCGCATAACACGATCGCAAACCCCGCTTCATCGACAAAATCCCGAATGTCACACGATTCCAAGCTTTGCACTCTAGTATCGGCTTGTATCTTTGGATGTAGTTGGCTTTTGCCCACATCGACACAAACGACACTTTCCGCTCCGTTTTGGAGTGCTACTTGGGTAAATCCCCCCGTGCTCGCCCCGACATCAAGCACCCTTTTGCCGTAAAATTCCACCGAATAATGCTCCAATAAAGAGAGGAGCTTATACGCCGCCCTGCTCACGTATTGGAGCGCCTCCTCTATCTCTACAGTAGATTCTTCGCACACCTCAAAAGAGGGCTTGCAGATAGTTTTTCCATCGACCTTGACTTTCTCGTCTTTGATGGCTTCACTCGCCTTATTGCGGCTTTGGAAGAACCCTTTTTCTACTAGATACGTATCGAGCCTATTTTTCAAGAAACAGCGTGCGTACCGATATAAACGATAGTTATCACAAAAAAAGCTATCGTTGCGATTACCAAAAACTCCATCACAAATCCTTTAAACTTTTAATTTTTAACTTAATTTTTCTGTCTATTATGATTATAGCAAACGTTAGAATCACTACCGCCGCGACATCTCCGATTATTTTTACGAAACTAGAAGTCTCATAATTATTCACTAACCAACTTATGAGACTAATAGCCGTCACCACGACGATTCCGAGCCAAATCTTGAGATAATTCAACTCCTCTTTTATTTCATCGATTTTCGCCATCCCTCACCTCTTGCTATTTTGATTAGAGATTCAAAGAGCTACTCCGCTACCCCTATTTGATAATACTCAAACGCCAACTCTTTGAGCTTCTCTCTTTTGTACTGATTCCTGCCGTCAAAGATTATCGGGGCGTTGAGTCTATTTTTTATCTCATAAAAATCGGGGCTTCGAAACTCTTTCCACTCCGTCACGAGTATCATCGCCTCGCATCCGTTGAGTGCATCGTACTTGTTATTAAAATACTCTACCGCTACATCTTTGAGGTAAAAATGTTTCGCCTCTTCCATCGCTTTTGGATCGTATGCCGCGATACTAGCACCTCGTCGCACGAGTTCTTTTATGATGGTAATGGAGCTAGCTTCGCGCATATCATCGGTCTCGGGTTTAAAACTAAGCCCCCAAATCGCGAATTTTTTCCCACTCAAATCCTCACCGAATCGCTTCGCTATTTTGTTGCTAATCACATATTTTTGCGCTCTATTGACATCTTCTACCGCTTTTATGACCTTTGGTTCTACTCCTGCATCTAGTGCGATTTTCTCAAGCGCTTTTACGTCTTTTGGAAAGCAGCTCCCGCCATACCCGCATCCCGGATAGATGAAACTATATCCGATACGTTTGTCGCTGCCGATTCCTACGCGGACGTCGTTGACGTTTGCACCTACCGCTTCGCAGATATTACTCATCTCGTTCATAAAGGAGATTTTCGTCGCTAGCATCGCGTTTGCAGCGTATTTGGTCATCTCCGCACTGCGGATTCCCATCCCGATAAATCGCTCGTGACTTCGAGTAAACGGGGCATACAACTCTTTTAAAAGCTCCATAGACTTTTGACTGTCCGCACCGATGACGACTCTATCGGGCTTTAAAAAATCATTGACGGCATCCCCTTCTTTTAAAAACTCGGGGTTACTCACTACGTCAAACTCGATGGTTACGCCTCGTTTCTCTAGCTCCCCTTGTATCGCCGCACGCACTTTATCCGCCGTACCCACGGGGACGGTCGATTTATCTACCACCACAAGCGGTCGGGTCATCTTCTGACCGATCTCTCTAGCGACGGCTAAGACGTATTGCAAATCGGCACTACCATCCTCTCCCATCGGCGTACCGACGGCTATAAAAGCTATCTGGCACTTCTCCAAACCCTCTTCGAGATTCGTACTAAAAATAAGTCGTTTATCTTCATAATTTCTCATAACGACATCTTCCAATCCCGGTTCATAGATTGGGATGATTCCTTGTTTCAGTTTTGATATTTTCTTTTCGTCGACATCTACGCAAACGACTTTGTTTCCCATTTCGGCAAAACACGCTCCGCTCACAAGTCCTACATATCCCGTCCCGACGACGCATAAATTCATAAATTGCTCCGAATACTGTAAATTTTCTATTAACGTAAATGACTGTATTATAGCGAACTAGTTTTAAGCGCAGGGGGAGTTTTGGGTAAGGTCGTAACGGTTTTGTTACTCCTATTATTAGGGGGGTGCGAGTTTAAAAAGAATATAAAAATCGGGGAAGCCGCACCAAGAATCGAGGCCCTCGATTTACGCGGAGCAACGTATGATTTTTCTTCTTTGGGGGATAAAATTAAAGTTGTCCGTTTTTGGGAGCTCAACTGCCCCTCGTGCCTCATCGAGATGCCCCAAATAGAGGCGTTTTACAAAGAACACTCCGACAAAGTCGAGATAGTCGCTATAAATCTCGCCGACTACACAGAGCCGATAGAAGCCTTTATCAAAAAAAACGACATCACCTATACGATTTTACGAGACAAAGAGAAAACAAGCGGGCGCAATTTCGGCGTACTCGCTACCCCAACCTCTTTCATTCTTGACGGTAATAATATCGTGCGAGACGTTATCATCGGAGAGCTAGAATACGGCGCGTTTAAAAAACGGGTGATGGCGCTTTTTTAATGTTTGAAATACAGCGCCTTTTTCGATTCTTTACGTATGGCACGATTGTTTTTATAGCGATAATTTGTTCGTTTATTTTTCTCTATCAAGGGCAAAAATACGATGTGCAAGAGATGCGGCGTTTGCAAGATACCGTCCGTTTTGCAAATAGCAGCGGACTAAGTATATACAACGAAACCGTAAACGCCCGCTTTTTACTCACCTACGCCAATCCCACCTTGTATCGGAATCAAGCTCCATTCACTATAGAAGCCTATCCCATCTCAACCCTAGGAACGATACGATGAGTTTGCGTAATATCCTTTATGTCAGCCTCTTGTTTTTATCAAAAGAGCGGGCAAAGAATTTTATCACCCTCCTTATCGTATCAATGATTTTTTTCACCCACTCTACCCTCTCGTTTCTCGCCTCTTCCATAAAAAACGAGCTTACCTTAGCAGCACTTTCCCAAGACGACATCACTCTCCAAAAGCTCCGCGGAGGAAGCGTAGGGAAGATACCCTGCTCATTGGCGGATAAGATAGAGAAGATTCAAGGGGTGAAACTTATCGAACCTCGCATTTGGGGAATCTACTACTTCGAAAATATCGCATCAAATTTTACCGTCATCGGATATGAGCGCTTTTTAGAAAACGGTGAAACACGGATAAATGCGCTATTGCAAAACCTTGATAACAAAACCGCCCTCAAAGAAGGAGCGCTAGTAGGCAAAGGGGTGTATGAAGCGATAAAACGCTATACGGGAAAAGAGGCGATTCCTTTTATCAAAGGCTCAAACGTGACCAATATCCCCATCGCCGGAATCTTTAGCGCAGAATCAAGTATGTACACTAACGATCTTGTTTTGCTCCCTATGGAGCAGGCGCGCGCTATTTTGGACTTCAAACGTAATGAATGCAGCGACATAGGAATCGCCGTCTACAACAACGACGAAATAGGCAATATAAAACGAAAACTCTTGGAGCTCGATAGCGATCTTTTGGTCACCCTCAAAGAGGATATTATCCTTAATACCGCCTCGTTTTTTGATAGGACAAAAGGGACGCAAGCACTCATATACATCCTCCTTTTCCTCTCTCTCGCGCTCCTTGTTTTTGATAGATATTCAAGCGCAAGCGGGGCGGAAAGCAGAGATTACGGCTTGCTAAAAGCCCTTGGCTACCATACCGACCATCTTCTAGCCATCGAGGCGCTCAAAAGCACGATCGTATTATTGAGTGCGTTTATCATCGGTACGTTCTTGGCGTACTTGTTCGTTTTTGCGCTTGACGCACCTATTTTTAGGGACATTTTCTTGGGCTACTCACGGCTCAATGAAAAAATCACTTTTGTCCCTGCTATCGACTTTTTGGATGTTTTCGGCGGATTTATCGCGCTTAGCGTCCTTTTTATGTGCGCTTCGCTTATTCCTATTTGGAGAAAAAGCACGAAAGAAGATACGAGGGGTATGCGATGATTCGGGTAGAAAATATCACAAAAAGCTACGGCGAAAAAAGAATCCTCGAAAATATCAATTTTACCCTTGAAGCGGGCGAACTCCTTTTTATCAAAGGGAGGAGCGGTTCGGGGAAAAGCACCCTTTTAAATATCATCTGTGCCCTTTTAGAATCCGATAGCGGGGAGGTGTGGCTCGATGATACGCGCATCTGCGGACTTTCAAACTACCTCAAATGTGAAATTAGGAACAAAGAGTTTGGACTTATCTTTCAAAGCCCTACCCTCATCCCCGATCTAAGTGTAGATTCCAATATCGCCCTCCCGCTCCTACGTCAAAAATTACCCCTCAATGCAATCGAGGCGCGAGTGCGCACATGTGCAAGTATCTTCAAGATCGAACATAAATTAGGGGCAAAAGCATCGATTCTTTCAGGGGGCGAAGCGCAAAGAGTCTCTGCCGCAAGGGCTTTGGCATGCAATCCAAAGGTCATTCTCGCAGATGAACCCACCGCAAATCTCGACGGAGGTCTGACAAGACACTTTATCGAGATACTCAAAGAGTTTAAAGCGGAGGGAAAAATCGTCATCGTCGCTACGCATGATACGACGTTGTTAGAAAGCGGCATACAAGATACGCTCTTGGATTTTGATACAGAGGCACTCTAGTGGGGGATTCGTATAATCTTAACATCCTCTCGCTCATAGAAGCGGTGAGCGTCATATATTTTGGATTTGTCGCAAAACAGTGGTACGACTATGCCAAAGACCCCGTAAAACAGTATAAAAACGTATACCTGCTAGCCTATTCGCTCGCTTTATACCTCGTGCTCCATTTTCTCCTCCTTATCTACACGCTCTACGCCATAGACGATCTCGCCGAGATTTTGAAAGGGGCGATGTGTGGGGCCGGAGTGGTGGGCGCAAACGCACTCTTGGAGCCTTTTATCCTCGCAAAAGGAATCACCTTTTTCTTCGCCCTTTTTACGGTGAGCTTATATAGCGAGAATGAGCGCTTAAGCGTACGTAAATACGACAAAAAGATCGCGATATTTTTCGCCCTTTTTCTCCTTTCGCTTTTTGCGGAATCAGGACTCATCTTTTCGGCAGCAAGCACTTTTGAAAGCAGCAAGATCGTGAGCTGCTGCTCCTCGCTCTTTGCCGCCGCTCCTGCTTTTCTCACCTTTCCTATCGACCCGTTATTCACTGCCATACTTTTTAACGTAACGGTATTTTCCGTCCTTTTTTCGATGATTTACAAAAACGCCCTTTTAGGATTTATCTCCATATTCTTATTTGCATTTTTTGCATATCTTTCGTATGTCTATTTTTACTCACCCTACATATACGAGCTTCCTACGCACAAATGCCCGTATTGTGCCCTTTCGTCCCACTATTATTTTATAGGTTTTGCTATTTTTATCGCATACTTTATCGCGTTGCAATCCACCTTGCTCTACTTTTTTACATACCTATTTTGCGACAAAGCATCAAAAAAAATCGCACTCGTTGCGATAATTTCCGTTGCAACACTTACGCTATTATTAGACCTGCAACCGATAATCTACTATCTCAAAAACGGTGTTACCTTAAATTGAGTTGGTGTAATATAATCCAAAAATATGAGGAAATCGCTTGGCGAAACATTTGATCAATACGAAAGATTTTAGCGTCGATGAGATCACGGAACTTTTCAAAGAGGCGGAGCTATTTTTGGACGGCGAAAAGCGCGACGTACTCAAAAACAAGCTTGTCATCAACATCTTTTTTGAAAATTCGACTCGGACACTCTCTAGTTTTGAGATAGCTTCGAAACGTTTAGGGGCGGACGTGGTGACGCTCGATGTCTCCAAAAGCTCGACAAGCAAAGGGGAAACACTTTATGACACAGCAGCCAATCTAAGCGCGATGCAGCCCGATGCCATCGTCGTGCGCCACAAAAACTCGGGTGTGCCGCAGATACTCTCAAAACACGTCAAATGCTCTATCTTAAACGGCGGGGATGGCTCACACGCTCACCCTTCGCAAGCGCTTTTGGATCTCTTCACCATCAAGCGACACATTAAAGATATAAAAGGGAAGAAAGTCGCTATAGTCGGCGATATAAAAAACTCCCGCGTAGCCAATAGCAACATAGAGCTTTTGAGCAGATTCGGTATGGAGGTGATACTCGTCGCTCCGCCCCAATTTACGCCGAAGGTGAAAAATATCAAAAGCGTACGATTTATCAAAGAGGTGATAGACGATCTCTCCGTCATTATGTCGCTTCGTACGCAGACAGAGCGCCACAGCCACCCTATCTATGCGGGACTCAAAGATTATGCCAGCGATTATTGCATCACCCAAGAGGTGATCAGAGAGCGAGATATACTCATCCTCCACCCCGGTCCCGTTCACCGAAACATCGATATAGACGATGAGGTGCTCAAAGATCCGAGATGCAAGGTCTTGGAACAAGTAGAAAACGGCGTAGCCGTAAGGATGGCGATACTCAAAAAGCTTATCGCCTAGCCGTTACTTTTTGAGTATCTTTTTATTGAGCAATAGCGCCACACGGACTGTTTTGTACTGCACGTAGATAAAGGGGAGCATTAAAACAAACATAGGGATACCGAATTTTGCGACGATTCCCGTTTTGACTAGCCCGATAAAAATAAAAAACATCCCGAACACGAAAAATGCCACTCCGGGACAAACGATCGCAAAACTTGAAGGCTTCTTCTCCTCCCCGAATATATACTCACTAAAATAGCCGATTTTTTTCATGGTCATATATCCGACTAAACCAAACATAATTTGCAATGAAAACACGCTAGAAGTCAGAATAAATAAAATCGAACCGATAGGTTCCATTTTCTCAAAACCGTGCGAAAATCCAAACGTCATCCTAATAAAGGCGATTCCTAAAAGGGTAAGTATGGGAATCATAATCCACAAACTCACCGATGCCTCTTTTGAGATGCCCACTTTGAGAATAGATTTCGTCCCTAAAAAAAGTTTCAATAATGCGAGCGAAATAGCTATCGAAGCGAAAAATATTGCAAAAAATAGTCCGAACGCCGCGACCTCTTTTATATGACTCATCGCTCCGGGTGCCGCAAAACCTACCGAAATCATCGCAAACGCAAAAATCGCGATCATTTGGCTAAGATTGTTGTTATTCACGAAGTCAAACTCACCGCTTACGAGTATCCGCGTAAAATATTCCGAAAAAATCTTCAAAGCGTAGATTCCCACCGACAAGAATCCAAGAAGTGCGAACGGAAAGAGGTATTCGACAATGTCCCAAAGTCCGGGAACAAAAACCGCGCCGAGGACAAAACCTACGTTTATGCTCATCGCATACGTCAAAGGTATCGCCATCAAAGAGATCTCGGCATTGGAATTTTTGAGTTTTGCAAATGCTTCCGTTTTTTTGAAGTTAGCATACTCTTTGATATTCCACACAAGTAGACGGATGTGATTGTACGCAAAGAAGATGATCGCCGCTAGGTTTAATGCGCAAAGCAAAGAATAGATTCCACCTTTGGTCAAAAATGGATATATGTCTCCGAAAGTCGCTAAAGGGGTGTTTGGATGCGGAATCAAAAACATAAAATAGATAAAAAACGACACCGACAGCCCGCCTGCGCCTAAAGCAGATAAAAAATAGAGGGGCGTATAGGTCTCCCCTAAATTTGTTCTTAAACTCATAAATTACTCCCAAATGGTATTAAAGGCGAAATTTTATCAGTTTAAATTGAAATTATGTCGTCAGCAGAATATAAAAGGGCTCTTTATCAAAGCTCATAATGACTTCCGCACCCTTCTTCCCTTCAATCGTCGAGCGGAGCTCTTCAAGATTCATAAAACTTCTCGGCAGCGTGATATTCACCTGCGTATTCGTGCCGCTTAATACCACTTTTGCACGTCCTGCGATAATATTTACGAACTCTGAGAGTGAATCTCCCACTTCATTCTCATCCGCATCCTCTCTGCCGATAAGAATCTTACACGCCTGCGTAGCGATTTTTTTGGAAAACACGAGTATCAATACGCCATCCACATCTCCGTAAAATCCGATAGAAGCCGCCATAAATGAGTTGTTTTTGGTATCGATTTTTAGCTCGACGACCTTCGCGCTCTCTTTAATGGGCTGGATGTTAGTCATTGTCGTTATCGCATAAATAGCGGAGTTTACAAATACCGGAAGGGTAGCAATAAGCTGTTTTGTCAAAACCGCTTTGGATTTTTTATTAATTGCCGCACCGCCGCTAAACTCATCGAGGACTTTTTTGTTCCGCAAAAGCTCTTCTAGCGAATCAAAGAATAGCACCCCCGCATCTTCAAGCTCGATACGTAATTTCTCTTGCAAAACCCCTTGCGCCAAACCGGCTATAACGATCGTCGCGCCGTATTCGGCCGCTGCTACGGAGAGTTTTGAGAAGAAATTGACCCCGTGGATATTCATAGATGCCACTTCCGTACCGTCAAATATAAAGAGTTTAAAACCGACAGAGAGCGATTTTTGGTGGTACAAAATATCAAACACGTCGTTAATACCCGCATCCACATACCCGCGAAGGGTGTAAATAACGAGATTCCCTTGGATATGCGAGGCGATTTTACCCTCGATATTGCCGAGGTAAGTCATAGCGATAAAATGCCCGTAATCCCCCATTCCATCGTTTACAAACTGCTTTCTCGCCTTTAAAAACATCTCGCTATCATCGGTATAATCCACCTTGAAGCCGCGGTTGCGCAATTCGAAAATAATCGAGCTTCTCTGCGTTTTGTTTTGGTTGTACAAAAGGGTTTTCGTGTCACGATTCACCTCGGGTATCCCGCAAAACATCGAAAGAGTAGTAAACGTATCGTACATACAAAAATTTATCTTGTTTTCATATACCCGTAAAATGGCGCTGTACGTCTTAGGAGTGTAGCCGAAAAAGCCTACCATCTTTCCGGAATCCCCCTTGATTTGGTTGAGTATATCCAAAAAGAAACTCATACCGTTTTTATTGAAGTAGACCACTTTTTGAAGCGAGATAAAGACACCGTCTACATCGAGCGATTTTGCGTATCGCATATCCTCTACGGTAATAAACGTAGGGGCATTTAGTCCGTCGATAAAGC
>CAZCQG010000006.1:0-70208 GCA_964500775.1 uncultured Campylobacterales bacterium | reverse complement strand
CTTGTTCTAGTGCAGCACCCGTATCTTGACCCTCTTCTCCCCCTTGTTCTTCGGTTTTGGTGTCGTCGGTGATCTCTTGTACTTCATTGGCATCATAGGCTTCAGGAGCACTCGGTCCTTTTCCCGGCTCTACCGTAGTGGAGAATCCCGCTCCCACTTCCACACTCTCTCCGCCTGCGGTGACAATGATAGTCCCTTCCCTAGTGTAGTGTTTTTCAAAGAGAGGATTTACCCTGCTGCTCCACTTCGTACCCCGTATACCGATGGTAGAAGTAGCCGTACCGAATTCAAACTTCTTGGGTGCTATCTTTCCTATGATACCCGTGGTAGCGGAAAAGATACCTTCGGTGACTTTGAGTTTCGCGCTAAATTTATTGGCATCATCCCCGAACATATACTCTTCGATGCTAAACTCGGTATTTTTACCGAGGCTGACCGTAGAGCCGTCGGTGAATTTAATATTGGCTTTTGAAACATCTTCGGTTTTTATAGAATCTTTTTCTTCGAGGGCATATCCCGAAGTAGCAAGGGTGACTTTACCCGCTCGCTCTACGAATACTTTCCCTTCAAGCGCGGTGATATTGCCCACAGCCGCAAAAAGAGTACTCCAAAATGCACTAAAAAGGAGAAGTAAAAGGAGTTTTTTCATGGGAGATCCTTTAAATGAATATAATGGATGAATCTTACACGATTTCTGCTGAATGAGGTTAATTTCTAAGGAGTTTTAGATAGTAGATTTTTTTGTATGTTTCAAATGGTCGGAACGACCTGATTTGAACAGGCGACCCCTACCACCCCAAGGTAGTGCGCTAGCCAGACTGCGCTACGCTCCGACACATTTTGAGAACGGAATAATACACAAAAAATATAAAAATATGCTTGATTTTCCATTGCCCGCGTCAATAAGACTTTTAGCCATCCTGTACTAAAATACAACCAAACACAACACCACAAAAGGAAAATGCGCAATGCAACAAAAAAGAAAAGGTTTCTCTATTATCGAACTTATGGTTGTCGTCATTATACTCGGGCTTTTGGCATCTATCGTCGTCCCAAACCTCATCGGTAAGAGCGATGATGCAAAAATCAAACTCGTCGAGATTCAGATGAAACAGCTCGAAGAGGCGATAAAGCTTTTTAGGCTCGATATGGGGCGATACCCTACGACTGAAGAGGGATTGATGGTATTGGTGAAAAAACCCGATGGTGATGGGTATGAGAACTACAGTACTAGCGGCTATCTCGGCGGAAAAAGTGTCCCGAAAGATCCTTGGAACAACCAATACATCTACCTCAACGAAGGGGGAGATTATGAGATTATTTCTCTAGGAGCGGACGGTAAAGAGGGTGGAGAAAACGAAAACAAAGATAGAAGACTCTCTGAAGTCATCAGATAGTGTTGAGTAAAAGAATTTAGATACCGACTTAATATCGAAACGGGAGAAAGAATGAGATTTGTTGCCCCTTTTCTATTGTTGCCTTTGGCATTTCTGTTGGCGGACGATGATATGAAAGTCGATAACTATACTATTGAGACGGGATACACTAGGGAGCACCTCACCTATAGTTTTAGTGCCAACGGCATCAGTCCTCAATCGGAGCTAAGTTTTAAAGAGAGCGAGTTTGTATACACTAAATTAAGCTTGGAACACAAATTTGAAGAAGGGCGAATCGCCGGCATATATATGGGGCTGGGCAAAGCTCTTGATGGATATGTGCAGGATAGCGACTACGGTGCTAGCGGGAGGAGTAAAGAGTATTCACGCTCCATATCAAGTACCGATGACAGCTCGTTTATCGAGGCGGGGGTGATTTTTGGCGAAGAGATAGAACTAGATGACAGATTGTCGTTCATACCCAAAGCAGAGTACGCTTTTTTATATCAAAAGTACACCATAAAAGACGGAGAGCAGGTGCTCAGTGACAACGCAAATGTCCCCGTAGGCTTAAGCAACCCCCCTGCTGTAGGCACGATCGCAGGTTTAAATAGTAGTTATGAATCGTATTGGCAGACGGGATACTTAGGGAGCGACATAGAGTACGACATCGGTGAAAAAACCACGCTTGCTTTGGGGGCATATGCGGGATTAGGGTACTACTATGGCGTGGGGCATTGGAATCTTAGCACCGATTTTAAAGATAAAAGTTTTGAGCATACCGGAATGTTTTATGCGGGAAAATTCTCAATCGGCTTGAAATATAAAATCGATGAAGATTATGAAATTTACGGCAATTATAGATATTCGTATGCGCGCCTCAAGGACGGCGACAATGTCCAATTTCTCACGGACGGTACAAAACCTCGAAGCAATCTTGATGAAGTCAAAAGGGTGGAGAATAGATTTAGCACCGGATTGAACTGCAAGTTTTAATAGATGAAACTTCGTATAAAAATCGGACTAGCACTTCTTTTTGTCCTTGCGATTTTTATAGCCCTTTTTTCTTACGTGATGATGAGCCAAAAAAAGAACATCGGGCTTATTGTTAATGAGAGAACGCAAGAGTTTGAAAAAGTACTCCAAGGGATAGTGGAATTAAAATCCGTACCCCTCAAGACTTTGTGTATGGACTACTCCTTGCGCGAAGAGACGGGGCGTTTTGCAAAAACCTCCGATAAAACTTGGGCAAACGAAAACATCCCTACCGCACTCGAAACATACGGTGTCGATTATGTACTCATATATGACGAAAATCTCGAATTTCTCTATGAGTCCAAGCTCAAAGAAGATGGCGAATCGTTGCAGATGGAGTTTGTAAAAAAACAATATTTCGACCCCGAGCACCCGACATTTTCCAATTTTTTCATAAAAAACAGAGGCGAACTTTTAAATATATTCATCGCTCCCATACAGCCTTCGGATGATTTTTTGAGAGAAAGCAAGCCTCTAGGGTACCTCGTAGGGGGTAAAATATGGGATAAGCAACTCATCGAGGGGATAAGCGAGATTATAAATCAAGAGGTCTCTCTCGCTTCGGAAGCCGCAGGCGACTATGACATCTATTTTCCCCTGAAAGATAGAGAAGGAAACGCAGTTGCGACCCTCGGTCTTGTCATGCAAAAAAGTATCGATACGATCATCGAAAATCTTTTTCAAACCCAAATGGTTATCATCCTCCTCACCTCTATCCTCTCTGCCGCCGTTTTTTTCGGTGCTTTGCGGCAAAATATCGACAAACCGCTCAACTCTATCATGGAAGCCCTCACGAGACGAAATAAAAAAGACATAGAGTATCTTTTGGATAACGATGACGAGATGGGAAAAATCGCTAACGTCATCAAAGATTTTTTCAAGCAAAACTATATTTTAGAGCAATACAAAAAAATAATCGATGAAAGCTCCATCGTCACAAAAACCGACAAAAACGGTATCATCACCTACGTCAACGACGAGTTTGTCCGCATAAGCGGCTTTAGCCGCGAAGAAGCTATCGGTAAACCGCATAACATCGTAAAACATCCCGACAACAGCAAAGAGTTTTTTGCCGCTATTTGGCGGAGAATCTCAAGCGGAAAAAGCTGGATAGGGGTCATAAAAAATAGAAACAAAGAGGGCGAGGATTATTACGTCAGGAGTGTTATAGCCCCTATTTTAGACGAAAGCGGTAACATCGAAGAGTATATCGCCATAAGAAGCGACGTGACCGAAGTATTTGAACAGATGCAATTTATTCTCAAACAAACGACCGATGGCGTTACGGGATTGCCCAATAGACAGCAGCTTAATATCGATCTAGACGACGGCGGTAAAAAAGCGCTTTTGCTAGTAAACATCGATAGATTCCGAGGGATAAACGATTCGTACGGGCATGAATTCGGCGATAAGGTATTGATCCGTTTTAGCGCCGAGATCGCGGAGCTATTGCCTGTAGGCGGTGCGTTATACAGGGTTTCCGGGGATGAGTTTGCGATTTTGTTTAAAAACTACGAAAACGAAGACGTGGTCTTTGGTGCGAAAAAAATCATAGAGCGATTTTCGGACGAGCCTATGAAAGTAGGAGAAATAGAGCTTGCCATCTCGATACGCGTCTCTATTGCTCGCGGTACGGAAATGCTCTACCAAAAAGCCGATATGGCGATGCACCATAGTAAAAATAGCAGAGTTTCACTTGTCGATTATGACGAAAACGAACAGATCAAAGAGGATTTGGAGCGTAGTCGGGAAGTGACGCAGATGATATACGATGCTATTCGATTCGATTTTGTGCAGGCATACGGACAAAAAGTGGTCGATGCCGATAATCACGATGATTTCAAAGTCGAGACATTAATGCGTATCGTGGATGAAGAGGGCAAGGTCATCCCTCCGTTTATTTTTTTAGAGCAAGCCAAACACTCCAAGCTCTATACCAAACTCACGAGGATTATGATTCTGAAGGTGTTTGAAGCGTTTAAAGAGAATCACCTCGTATTTTCTATCAACCTCACCTTTGAGGATATACTCGACAAAGAGACCGTTGAGTTTTTGTTTGAGAATCTCGTGAAATTTGAGATGCAAAACAGGGTGATTATCGAGCTAGTCGAGAGCGAGCAGATAGTTATGAGCAACGAAATAAACGATTTTATAAAAAGGGCGAAAGAGTTTGGATGCAAGATCTCTATCGACGATTTCGGAAGCGGCTATTCAAATTTCGATTATATCTTGCGCATTGGAGCGGATTTTGTGAAGATAGACGGCTCATTGATGAAGGACATCGATACCAGTAAAAACGCCTACCTCACCGTCAAATCGATAGTCGCACTCGCAAAAGAGCTCGGTTTGAAAGTGGTAGCGGAGTATATCCATAATCAAGAAGTGCAAGACATCGCAATCGCCCTAGGTATCGACTATCTCCAAGGATACTATCTCCATAAACCCGAAATCTTAGAATCACTCACCTCTAGAATCGCAGCGTAGTATCGCACAGTTGCTTCGCTTCCTCTTCGTCATGGGTGACGTAGAGCAGAGCGCTTTTGTGGAGCGCGAGGTATTCTTTGGTGATGTGTATTAGCTCTAGTCTACTTTTTTTATCGAGATTCGCAAAAGGTTCGTCAAGTACCAATAAATCGGGTTTTACGCTCAAAGCCCTTGCGAGTTCGACACGTTTTTGCATCCCTTTACTAAGCTCCTTGGGGAATCTCTCACCGTATTTTTCCATCCCTACCAAAGTGAGCATTTCCTTTGCGCGGGTAATATTGTCGCAAACAAAAACGATATTTTGCAGAGCGGTAATAGAATCGATGAGGGTGTAGTTTTGGCATAAATACCCGCTTTTTTTAAAATACCGCTCTAGCCTACCGCTTTTTGGCGATAAAAGACCGATGAGTGTTTTTATAAACGTCGTTTTTCCTCTCCCGCTCCTCCCGAGTATCGCGACTTTCTCTTCCGTGTGTAGCGTAAAATCAAGCGCCTCTATAACGATCGCATCCGTATAGCCTAAGGAGCATTTATCGAGACGTACCAAGGTATCCAACTCCCGCCTCCAATCCTTTTTGTATCAGCGTCCCTAAAAGGGCGATAAGCACGACGCTAGCGAGCACACCGCTCATATCAAGATCGTTTCTATATTCCACGAGCGCCCTCCCAAGACCGTTTACGCCTATCAAAAATTCAGCCATTATGAGGGCTTTGTAGGAGAGAGAAAATGTCGCGACAAAGAGACTTTGAAGTGATTCTTTGAGAAAGTTCTCATAATAGAATCGCACCAAAAGCAAAAACCGGACGTTAAAAACCTGCGCCATATCAAGTATATTTTGATCTCTTTTATCAAATACGGCAATGAGGTTTAGAATCGTAAAAGGGACGCTAACGGCTAAGATGCTTAGATAAATAGAAAAATCATTGACACCGCAAAGTATCATAAAAATAGTGATGTAGGCGATGGTGGGAATCTTCACAAACAAAGCGGCAAGTTCCCGTATGAAATTTTTGAGCGCGTCGCTTTTGAGCGCGGTAATAACGGCAAGTGCGCTTATGCATAGGACAAAAAGGAGCAACAGCATAATACGCAAAAAAGTAAACACCAAATCATACAGGGTATCGCCCCCCAATAGCTCTAGAATCTTTAGGGTGACGGTATGCGGGTAGGGGAAGAAAAAGGGATCGCTATAAAAAGAGAGCGCATACCAAACGACTACCAATAACACCGTCGCTAAGAATCTGTACTTTATTTGAGCACCTTGAGTTCAAATAGCAATCTCTTTGATTCCAATGCCTTCTTGAGCGCATCGGCGTTAAATTTTGCATTGAAATATTTTTCGTAATAGCGTGCGAATATCTGTGCTGATTCTTCGGGTGAGGCGTGGATAAATTCTATCGCTTTTTGATACGCGTCGTTTATCTCCCCTTTTTTCTCCAAATCCAAGATCGCCGCGCTATTGAGCGCCGCACCTTCTTTGGGGTTGAGGTCAAAAATATAGGTTTGGATTCCTTGCGATTTTCCGATGAGTTCGGAAATATGCGGCTCGGGGAGGAGGATGGCATCAAACTCTTTTTTCAAAAATAGCTGTTTTGCCATAGGGACATCCAGAAAAGTGGGTTTATTCGCTAAAGAGAGTTTTTGAAAAAGTTTGTCGGGGGTGCCGCCGGGCATAGCCGAGACGATTTTTAAAGATTCCAACGACTTTGGCGAATCAATCGGCGTATAGGAGAGGATGTAGACTGCTTTGGCGACATTAGTATTTATCGCGATAAACTCCGTCCCTTCCGTTATTTTTTTTACCGCTTCGGCGTTTGCCGAAAAAGCATCCGCTTTTTTTCCTTTGAGCATTGCCGCTAGCTCGGGCATACCGCCGTTTGTGGGGATAAAATCGACATCGGCAAATCCCTTCTCCATCATCACGAAAATTGGGAGGATATTGGGCGAGGCGGTGGCGGTAAAGGTGACTTTTGCAAAAAGAGCTGAAGTGAGCAAGAGGATAGAAAATAAGAATCGCATTCGTAACTCCTTGATGTGTGTTACGAATTATATAAAATTCATACTTATTGAATAATGAGGGTATTTGCAACGATTTGGTAATAATGAGGTGGCGCGCTCGGAGGAATTCGAATCCCCGACCTACAGGACCGCAACCTGTTGCTCTATCCAGCTGAGCTACGAGCGCAAAATTGAGAGTGGAATTGTATCTAAAAAGAGCTTTTTTGTCGAGCTATAAGAAGGATAAGGAAAAATTGTTATACTTAATTTTTTGAAAAGTAAAAAAGGCAATTATTGGAACAAGTTAAGTTTTTTTTTATATTACTAAAATCATCTTTTAGGGACTTATTGCCCATTATCGCCGTAATCGCATTTTTTCAATTTGCAATATTGCAACAGATTCCCGAAAACATCTTACAAGTCGTACTAGGTCTAAGCATCGTCGCTTTCGGTCTCGCGGTATTTATACAGGGGTTAGAGCTAGGTATCTTTCCGCTCGGCGAGAATCTAGCGAACGAATTTGCAAAAAAAGGGTCGCTCTTTTGGCTTTTATTATTTGCATTTCTTATCGGCTTTTCTACCACCATCGCAGAGCCCGCCCTCATAGCCATAGCAAATAAAGCGCAAGAAATAAGTTTGGGAAGGATAGATGCGTTTACTTTGCGACTCGTCGTAGCACTCTCGGTGGGGTGTGCTATCGCTATCGGCGTGTTGCGCATACTCCTTGGGACACCTATCCACTTGATTATCATTGCAGGATATGTCTTTGTCGTACTATTGACCTTTTTTACTCCGCCCGAGATCGTGGGGCTAGCGTATGATAGCGGCGGCGTGACGACCTCTACGGTCACGGTGCCCTTGGTCACGGCGCTAGGGATAGGTCTAGCCTCAAGCATACGGGGGAGAAATCCCGTGATAGACGGTTTTGGACTTATCGCTTTAGCATCGCTCACTCCTATGATTTTCGTCCAAGTTTACGGCATTTTCGTATATCTACTCGGTGAAGCGGCTCAAGTAGACGGTGTCGTGGCACAAAAAGTTGTCGAAACACTCGTAAACGAGGAGCAAAAGGGGACGGTTATCACCCTGTTGTATGATTTTTTGGCGGTTGTCAAAGATGTTTTACCGATCATATTCGTTATTTTATTTTTCCAATTTTTGGTGATTAAAAAGCAGATTCCCCATGTTAAAAAAGTAATCGTTGGATTCTTGTTATTGCTAATAGGATTAGATGCTTTTATCGTAGGTCTAGAGATGGGGTTATTCGGGCTTGGCGAATCTATGGCATTTCAGCTCACCGAAAAAGGGAATATGGCACTTATCTATCTCTTTGGATTCTTGATAGGATTCTCTACCACGATGGCAGAGCCTGCCCTAATCGCCGTGGCGATAAAGGCAAAAGAGATAAGTCAAAACAAGATAAACGATTTTTATCTTAGAATCTTCGTGGCACTTGGTGTCGCGATAGGTATTGCCTTGGGGTGCTATAGGATCGTAGTAGGGGATTCGATACAGTATTATATAATGACGGGGTATGTCTTGGTGATAATACTTACCTACATCGCGCCTCGATATATCATCCCTATCGCTTATGATAGCGGCGGCGTGACGACCTCTACGGTCACCGTCCCTTTGGTGGCGGCACTAGGTCTTGGGCTGGCTACGAATATCGAGGGGAGAAGTCCTTTGATCGATGGGTTTGGACTTATTGCTTTTGCATCGCTTTTTCCTATGGTCACCGTGATGCTTTATGGAATCATTATTGAGAGGGTATCCAAAAAAGATGAGAGGAGCTTACAATGAAATTTGCCGTTTTGGTGGCGATCGTCGCCGAGGAGCTTGAGGAAAAAACAAGAAAAATAGCGTCTGAAGCGGGAGCTGCAGGGGTGACGATTCTGAATGGAAGAGGAAGTGCCGGAGAGGAGCGAAAATCATTTTTCGGGCTGACGTATGAAGGTTCACAGACTATTCTGCTTTATATTTTAGAGAAAAAATTACTCGTCAAGGTCTTTAAAGAGATAAAAAAATTTCTTAACGAATCGCAAGGAAGCGGACTTGCTTTTAGCTTGCCCATAGAGCATTTAAGCGGTCTCAATCTCAAAGACTTAGAAAAGTTCGAAGAGCAAATCAAAGAAGAGCTATAAGGAGAAAAAATGTTAGTAAAAGAGATAATGACGACGGAGGTGCATATCGTTTCGCCTCTTAGTTCATTGCGCGATGCGATGAAAATGATGCGCGATAAGAAGGTAAAATCGCTCGTAGTCGACAGAAAAAACGAACACGATGCATACGGCATTATTACTTACACGACGATACTCAAGGAGATTATTGCGGATGACGGCGATATTGATTTGCTCAATGTCTATGATGTGAGTACGAAGCCCGCGCTCTATATCTCAAAAGAGCTAGACGTAAAATATGTTGCAAAGCTTATGACTAATCAGAATATCAAGAGACTGCTTGTATTTAGCAACAATAGATTAGAAGGAATTATCTCTATGTCGGATATTTTGAAGGCGGTAATCGAAGAGATGGGAATCTAGGTTTTTGTAACCTAAAAGGTATATATTTTGCTTTTATGTCAAACATTTTTATAATAAGGAAGTAACAATGTTGTACATAGATGCGAGCAACGACTACGCTATCACAAAAAGAGAGGTGATGGTAAAAGGTCAAACGGAAAGCTATGTGAATGACAACGGCGAGCTTGTTTGGATCTCGCTTCCTGCGAAATTGAAAATCAAACTAGAAAAGCGAGATATTCATCTTGCAAAAACTTTTGACGGGAGAATCGTCGTTTTCAAAAGCGACGATGCAGTAGGAACACAAAAAAGATACGAAAATAGCTTTGGGTTTAGCTACCTCAATGTCGGACAAGACAGATTTTTGGTATCCCCTCGTCTAAACGGAGGAGACATCAAGGTGCTCTCAAAGATACTTGATCTTAATCTTGAGCTGGCAAATAGAAGCTCTAAATCTTTGTGGATGGAGCTGCTTGATGTTTTAGCTCCGAGACAAAAACACGCCCCTCTTGCGGCGTAATCATATTTTTTTGCTCCCCGCTTCGTAGATCTTTGAGGGTGATTTTCCCCTCTTTGGTCTCATCTTCGCCGATGATAACGGCAAATTCATGACCCTTTTTATTTGCGTAATTGAGTGCTTTTTTTGGCTTTGCGATCTCGGGGAAGAGTTCGGTAGCGATGCCTGCTTCTCTTAGCAGTGAGGCACATCGTATCGCATGACCCATCGCACCTTCAAATATCGGAGCTACAAGAATCTCCGCTGTCGTCTCTTTTGTGGTTAAATCATCTTCACCAAGCGCGGCGATAAGACGGTCTATCCCGATAGATGCGCCTACTCCGCTCATAGCCTCTTTGCTAAATGTCGCGGTGAGGTTATCGTATCGCCCACCCGAGCTCACACTCCCGATGTCCCGTTTTCCATCCAAAAACGTCTCATATACGATTCCCGTGTAGTACCCCAAACCTCTGGCGATAGAGAGATCTACCTTGTAGTATTTTTTGTCGATACCCGCTGCATGGAGATACCCTATCGTTTCTTTGAGTTCTTGGATTCCAAGGGTGATTTTTTCATTATCAAAAAGGGCAGCGAGTTTTTCTAAAAGGGCTATACTGTCGTTATCTTCTTCTTTGAGTGAGATAAATCTAAAAATCTCATCGATATTGTCGCTACTTAGTCCGACTTCGCTAACAAGTTCATTTTTTACCGAATCTGCCCCTATTTTGTCGATTTTATCGATGATTCTTAAGATAGATTCTATTGCATCACTTGCACCGATACTCTCGCAGAGACCGTTCATCAGCTTTCTATTGTTGATGCTAATAGTGAAATGTTCAACCCCGATTTTTTTAAGCGAAGCGTGGATGACCATAATCGTCTCGGCATCGGCGTACGTTCCCTCACTCCCGATAAAATCAAAATCACACTGGGTGAACTCTCTATATCTTCCACGTTGTGCGCGCTCACCGCGAAATACATTGCCGAACGCGTAGCGCTTAAAGGGCAGTCCTAGCACGCCTCTATGTTGCGAGATAAATCGTGCCAAAGGGACGGTGAGGTCAAATCGCAGCGCCACGTCTCTATCGCCGTGGTCTTTGAATCGGTAGAGCTCTTTTTGAATCTCGTCACTCCCTTGTTTTATCAGAATCTCGGCATATTCTAGATGCGGTGTCTCAATGGGGACAAATCCAAAGCTTCTAAAAACTTCGCTCACGCTTTGTAGAATATTTTGTTTGAGTATCGCTTCTTTAGGGAGTCTGTCCTTAAATCCGCTTAGTGTCCGAGGTGTAATTAACTCCATAAGTGTCCTAATATAAATATGTAATAAACTATAATTACGCGAATTATACGGAAATTGTATTTAACAAGAGAGAAACGGAATGAATAGATACGGGATAGATTATTGGGGTAACGGCGATTTTGTCATCGAAGAGGGGAAGGTAAAGATAAACCATAAAAGCAAGCCTGCACTTGTAGACATCGTCAAAGAGGTTCGGGAGATGGGATATAGGGGACCTTTGCTTATTCGATTCCCGCACCTTATACAAAAACAGATCAACACGATTTTTGAACGCTTTAACAAGGCGATAAAAGATTATAACTACGGCGGAAAATTTAAAGCGGTATTTCCTCTGAAGGTCAATCAATTTCCAAATTTCGTATTGCCACTCGTCGAAAAATCTAAAGAGCTAGAGTATGGGCTAGAAGCGGGAAGTAAAGCCGAGCTTATCATCGCGATGGCATACAATAACATAGGGAAGCCCATAACCGTAAACGGATTTAAAGACAAAGAACTTATCAGACTAGGATTTGCCGCGGCGCAAATGGGGCATGACATCACCCTCACTATCGAAGGGTTGAATGAACTTGAACAAATCATCGAAGTGACAAAAGAGATGGGCAAGCCTTATCCAAAAATCGGTTTGCGTATGCGACTCCATAGCTCGGGTGTCGGAATCTGGGCAAAAAGCGGCGGAATAAATTCTAAATTCGGACTGACGAGCACCGAGATACTCGTGGCATTTTCACTACTAGAGAAACACGATCTACTCGATAGATTCGGGATGATACATTTCCATATCGGATCGCAGATAAACGACATCCATCCGCTTAAAAAAGCGCTTCGCGAAGCCGGACACCTCTATGCCGAACTCAAAAAAATGGGAGCGCACGCATTAAATTCTATCAACCTCGGCGGCGGCTTGGCGGTGGAGTATTCGCAGCACGAGGAGTACACCGATAGAAACTACACTTTGGATGAATACAGTAGTGACGTTATCTATCTCATAAAAGATATTGCGGTGAATAAAAAAGTCCCCGAACCCGATATTTTTATAGAATCAGGGCGCTTTATCTCCGCGAGTCACTCCGTTTTGACCGCTCCCGTGTTGGAACTATTCTCGCAAGAATACGAGAGTAAAGAGCTCATAGAAAAGGAGCAAAATCCACAGCTTATTATTGAGCTAAACGAGCTTTTGCGGACGATGAATCAAAACAACGCGATCGAATATCTGCACGATTCGCTAGACCATATGGAATCGCTCTTGACACTATTTGACCTAGGGTATATTGATCTAGTAGACAGGAGTAATACCGAGGTATTGGTGCATCTGATTATAAAAAAGGCAGTGAATTTCCTCAAAGACAAAAATCATAAAGATATAATCAGCATACAAGAGCGTGTCCAAGAGCGGTATTTGGTGAATTTTTCAATGTTCCAGTCTTTGCCCGATTATTGGGGGCTTGGACAAAATTTCCCCGTTATGCCGCTAGATAGGCTCAAAGAAAAACCCACGAGAAGTGCGAGCCTTTGGGACATCACGTGCGATAGTGACGGAGAGATAGGGTTTAACAAAAACAGACCTCTTTTTCTACACGATGTAGATGTCGAAAAAGAGGATTACTTCTTGGGCTTTTTCCTTATCGGTGCATATCAAGAGGTGCTCGGTATGCGGCACAATCTCTTTACGCACCCCACGGAGATAAGTGTAGATTTCGACGAGGATGGCAAATACGCCATCAAAAACTTGTTAGAATCTCAAAGTATTTGGGATGTGCTCGAAGATCTTGATTATGATGTAAAAGACATAGAGCGGAGAATGAAACTAATGATAGAAGAATCAAAACTCATCGGCGAAGAGAGAAAAAAAGAGATTATGGGAAAACTCTACGTGATACTAAGCGAAAACGGCTATCTTAGAAGTATGGCGGCAGGTGCGCTGTAGATGATGCAAAAAATAGGACTTTGGGCGCAAATCAGGGAAGACTTTAGAATCGTTTATCAAAAAGATCCGGCGATACGATCCAAGCTAGAGCTTTTTTTCAACTATCCCGGTTTGTGCGCCATAGTGCACCACAGAATCGCCCATAGACTTCACGGGAAAGGTTTTACCCTCTTAGCGAGAATCCTTATGGGATTCACGCAGTTTGTCACCAATATCGATATACATCCTGCGGCAAAAATCGGACGGCGGGTATTTATAGATCACGGTATCGGTGTGGTGATAGGAGAGACTGCCGAGGTAGGCGATGATGTCACGATATACCAATGCGTCTCTTTGGGCGGCACGAGCTTGGAGCGGGTCAAAAGACACCCTACGATAGGGAGTGGTGTAGTCATCGGCGCAGGAGCAAAGATACTCGGCAATATTACCGTGGGGGATAATAGCAAAATAGGGGCAAACAGCGTCGTGGTAAAAAACGTCCCCGAAGATTCTACCGCGGTGGGAATCCCCGCTAGAATCATAGAAAAAGGGCGAGCGAAGAATCCTACCGAGCAAAATAAACTTCCCGATATTGATAGGCAATTATTTGAATATATCGTAAAAAGAATCGGACTTATCGAGGATGCGTTGCGTTCAAGTGATATTGATCTAGACGATAAAGATAAAGAGTTGGATTTAATTTACCAAGCATTTTTGAGAAGTATAAAGGATTAAAAAAAGAAGAAAAGCAGAAGAGGGAAGAGGAGAGAAGCTTAGCTTCTAAGCTCTTTGATTCTCGCTGCTTTCCCTTTTCTGTCTCTTAGGTAGTAAAGTTTCGCTCTTCTTACTCTACCTTTTCTAAGTACTGCGATTTCTTCGATGCTTTCGCTATAAAGGGGGAAGATTCTCTCTACGCCTACGTTGTTAGCACCCATTTTTCTAACGGTGAAAGTTTTGCTTACGCCTTCACCTTTCATCGCGATGCAGATACCTTCGAAATTTTGTACCCTAGTTTTATCACCTTCTTTGATTCTGATACCTAGTCTTAGCGTGTCGCCTGCTCTGAATTCAGGAGCGCTCTTTTCAGCGATTTGTTGCTTCTCGAAATTCTCGATATATTTGTTTTTCATTTTTTTTCCTTGAGATTGGTAAATCTTTTATGAAATTTTACTCTTCCAAAAAGGTCTGGTCTGTGGAATTGGGTTTTCAACTCCGCCATCCTGTTTTTAAGGGTGCTAATTTTACTGTGGTTTCCCTTTATAAACTCTGAAGGGAAAGTGGAATCATTAAAAAAATCAGGCTTTGTAAAGTTTGGTGCTTCTAAGAGGTCGGATTCAAAGCTTTCACCGCTTAGGGATTGTGCATTGCCGAGTGTCCCTTCGAGGTTTCTAGCAATCGCATCGCACATACAAAGTGCCGCGAGTTCGCCGCCGCTTAGGACAAAATCGCCGATACTAAAGACTTCGTCGGCGTATGATTCTATCGCCCGTTCATCAAATCCTTCGTATCTGCCGCATACAAACAACACATTTTTTTTGAGCGCCAATCTTTTGGCATCGTTTTGTACAAAACGCTTTGCAGCCGGTGTGAGGAAAATCGTATGAGGATTATCGTAACGCGCTTTTATATCCTCTATCGCTCTGCCGAGGGTCTCTACTTCTAAAAGCAATCCCGCTCCGCCCCCTATCATATAGTCGTCTACTTTGTTGTACTTATTTTCGGAGTAATCGCGAAGATTGAGAAAATGGACTTCAAAAAGTTGTTTCTCAAGTGCTTTTTTCATAATAGAATCATCAAAATAAGGACGGATGAGGTCGGGAAAGAGTGAAAGGAAGATAAAACGCATCAGCTCTCTTCTAGTATCGACAACGCGTCTTTGACAAAAAGCTTTTTTTGTTCTTTGTCAAATTCGAGTACATACCTCTCTATGTAGGGAATGAGAAAACTTTTTGTATATTTCGGGAGTAGCTTTGAATCTGTCTTTACGATCACATAGTCGGCATTTCCTATCCGCTCTATCTCGACTATTTTTCCAAGCAGAAGCTCCCCCTCAAAAACAAGCGCGCCTTCAAGGTCAAACCAAAAATATTCTCCCTCTTCCAACTCGCAAAACTCCAATGTATCATCTTTGCTCATATACACCGTTTGGTTCGTGAGCATTTTGGCTTCATCCACGGTGTGTACCTCTTTGAGTTTGAGAAGCGAGCGTTCAAGTATGTAGCGTTCTACCGTATAAGTTGCGGTGTTCGTGTAGAGTTTGATGTTTTTTTTGATGGCTTCGGGGAAATCGGTGGAGAGGCGAAGTGCCAACTCCCCCTTTAGACCGAAGGTTTTTCCGAATTTTCCTATTTCTACGAGATTATTCAAAAGAGTAGTTTATGCGGATTTTACTATTACTTTATAAGAGCTTCCGTCTTTTGCTTTGCAACCGGAGATGAGGGTCTTGATAGCGCCTATCATCTTCCCCTCCTTGCCGATAAGCTTACCGGCATCATTTTCTCCGGCCACGATGACAAGCTCTTTGTAGCCGGAATTAATCTCATTGACGCTCACTTGTATCTTTTCCGGTTCGGAGGCTATAAGTTTTGCGTATTCGAGTACGAATTGTTCTATCATTATTGTTTGGATATTTTTAGATAGAAGCAGTGATTGCTTTTACCCTTTCGCTCATTTTCGCACCTACGCCTTTCCAATAATCAAGTCTCGCCTTGTCGACGTTCACTTTCGCAGGCTCTTGCAATGGATCGTATGTACCGATAGATTCTATCCATCCACCGTCTCTTTTTTTTCTGCTGTCTGTTACTACCATTCTGTAATAAGGTCTCTTTTTTCTACCCATTCTTGTTAACCTGATAACGGTTGCCATAAAATATTCTCCTGTTTAAAATTATTCCATTTTTTTAGAAAAGCGCAATTGTATTGTAACTATCATTATAATTAACTTATCTTGGGAATCTACCCTGTCCTTGCATCATCCCCATAAGGTCTTGCATCCCTTTTTTGCCGGAGAACTTTTTTGCCATCTTTGCGGCATTGCCGAACTGTTTTATCATCCTATTGACTTCGTTGACTTCCATCCCGCATCCAAAAGCGATTCTCCGTTTTCTGCTGTTATTGAGGAGGTCAGGATTCTCCCGCTCTTTTTTAGTCATAGAGTTTACCATCGCCTTTAGTCCTTTGATCTCTGCACTATTATCGAGGTCGAGATCTTTGAGCTTGTCTGCCATTCCGCCGAGCCCAGGGAGCATCGAAACGATTGATTTCATTGAGCCGATTTTTTTGACGTTTTCCATCTGTTCGATGAAATCGTTGAAATTGAATTGCCCCTTTTTTATTTTATGGGCGACTTGTTTAGCATCTTTTTCGGAGATGACCGCCGCGGTTTTTTCGGCGAGCGAGGTGATGTCTCCCGCACCCATAAGCCTGCTTACGATTCGTTCAGGAATAAAGACTTCTAGATCTGGCATCTTTTCGCCGATACCGATGAATCGTAACGGGATGTTGAGCTGATTGGCGATGGAGATTGCGATACCCCCTTTGGAGTCACCGTCAAATTTTGAGAGTATCACGCCGCTTAGAGCTATTTCGTTGTTGAAAGTCTCGGCACTCCGTACTCCGTCTTGACCGCTCAAGCTATCTACGACGTAGAAAGTCTCATGCGGATTGAGCGCCTTTTTCACCTCTTTGAGTTCTCGCATCAGCTCTTCGTCTATAGCCAAGCGTCCCGCGGTATCTACGAGTAGTACGTCATAGAGACCGTCGGTGGCTTTTTTGAGGGCGTTTTTGGCGATAGCTACGGGATCTTTGCTCTCTTCGCTATAGACCTCCACTTCGATACTTGCCCCTATTTGCTTGAGCTGTTCGACGGCTGCTAGTCTTTGGAGGTCGCATGCTACGAGAAGCACTTTTTTGCTTTTGAGTTTAAGGCTGTAGGCGAGTTTTCCTGTGGTGGTCGTTTTGCCGGAGCCTTGCAAACCTGCCATAAGAACGACGGTCGGAGGTCGTGAAGCAAAGGTGAATCCGTAGTTGCCTCTAGCGGTGAGGATTTCGGTGAGCCTTTGTTGGAGCGATTTGAGAAAATTCTCCTTGCCGATACCTGCGGCTTTGGTGTCTTTTTCGACATCCGCTAAAAGTGTTTTGACCACCTTGTAGTGGACATCGGATTTGAGGAGCGATTTTTTTAGCTCTTCAAGCGCTTTTTTCAGCGCTTTGTCATCGTCGTGGAATCTGATTTTGTTTATTGCGTTTTTAAACGAATCGGTGAGAGTATCGAACACTGCATTCCTTTGTAAATTTTTTGAGTGATTATAACAAAGTGGGGATTAGCCTAAATTTCGACACCGAAAAAACTATCGATATTAAAATATTTTTTTAGTTATTAATAAAATTTCCTATTTATTAATATATTTGCTATAATGCACGGCGTAATATTATGCAAGTAAGGTCGAGCGAAATGAATTATGATGAAATATTAAGAGATAAAAAGTTAAAAATTACCCCACAGAGGGTTGTTATTTTGGACAAAATTAAAGCGGCGGGACATTTGAATATTGAGGAGTTATACGAGGAGATAAGAGCGGTATATCCTTCGATTTCATTGGCTACGGTGTATAAAAATATTTCTAGTATGGTCGAAGCCGATATTTTAAAAGAGATAAAAGTGCCTAATCATAAGCAAAAATACGAGTTGCATATCCATCCTCATATCCATCTTTACTGCACCAAATGCGGTAGTTTGGTAGATATGGAGTTTGATACGACGTGCTTAGCCAAAGAGATGCAAGAAAAAAACGGTTTTCAGGTAGAGGATTGTTCGGTAGCGATTATAGGCGTGTGCAAAGAGTGTCAATAATTTCGGCTAGGGGATCAATGTCCTCTTGCCGCGCCCGCTAGATCCCACATCGGCATAAATATCCCAAGCGCCAATAGTAAAACCATACATGCGATAAAAGCCGTAATAAGAGGCTCTATATAAGAAGAGAGATTATCCACTATATTGTCGTATTTCATCTTGTAGTAATTCCCCGCTACCCCTAGCATCTCGTCGAGATTCCCGCTTTGTTCTCCTGCACTTACCATCTGTAAAGAGCTTCGCTCAAAAAGTTTGGTCTCCTGCATAGAGCTTGTGAGTGATGCACCTTTTCTGATGAGGTCGGTGATAGAATTAAAAAGCCTTTTGAGATAGATATTGTTCACCATATTTGATGAGGAGCGCAGCGCTTCTTCAAGCGGGATACCGGCTTTAAGCATCTGTGAGAGGGTAATCATATATTGATTCATTGAATAGAGATAGATAACATCGCCTAAAAGTTTTACTTTGAGGATAGCACTATCAAACCAAAAATGGAACTTTTTATTGTTTTTATAGAGGTACCTCACCGTAAAAATAGAACCTAAAAGCATCACAAAAAGGAGATGTCCGAAATTTGTAAAAAGGTACTCAATTTTTAGTAAGATAATCGTAGGAAGCGGCAAATCCGCACCCAAACCCTCAAATATTTTTTTAAACTTCGGCACGACGAGTAAAATCAACAAAACAAAAGCGATCACCATCGCCCCGATAGTAAATAAGGGGTAGCGTAACGCTTTTTTGAACTTGGCGATATTGTCTCGAATCTCTGCTAGGGTAACCGAGAGCATTCCTAGGGAATCGGAGAGATTTCCTGTTTGTTCTCCGAGCTCTATCATCGACATCGAGAGATTACCGAGTTGCTCTTGATAGGGTTTAAAGGCATTGCTTAGTGTTTTGCCGCTATTGATTCCTACGAGCGCTTCGGTGAAGATGGTCTTTATCATCTTATTCTCGGTAAAATCGATAATCTCTTGCATGCTTTGGTGAATAGATATACCCGCTCCCGTCATCAGACTCATTTGTTTAAATACGGGAATAAGCTCATCTACCTTGACCTTTTCGCTTCCTTGTATCCCGGCGCGAAGAGCTTTTAGCGTATTGATGATTTTTTCTCCGAGGGGCTCTTGGATTTCTTTGACCAGAAGTGCTTTACCACCCTTGTTTTCGGCGATTGCCAAATCTTTTGCGGCGTTTTTATTTGTGGCTTTTACGTCTATGAATTTTTTCTTACCCTTGTCGACTACGGTGACCCTGAAGTATCTCATGACGGCAGTTTAGCGACTCTGTAAATCTCTTCTATGCTTGTTAATCCTTGCAATGCTTTTGCAAGACCGTCTTCAAACATCGTAACAAAACCGTCTTTTCTTGCCTCTTCTAGGAGAATCTCTTTAGATGCCCCTTCGATGATAAGCTTTCTAAGCCTCTCGCTCCCTATGACGACTTCAGAGATAAGTTCTCTACCGAGATAGCCGGTCATATTGCATTTTTCGCAGCCGTGACTTCGGTAGAATCTGTAGTCATCGGGAAGGTACGATAGCAATTCGTCTAAAATATTTTGCGGAAGTTCCGACTCGTATTTACAGTGAGGGCAGAGTTTTCTCACAAGTCTTTGCGCTTCTATCCCCGCCATCGCCGATCCGACGAAAAAGCTCTCCACTCCCATATCCATAAGTCTCGTGATTCCGCTTAG
Source organism: uncultured Campylobacterales bacterium (assembly GCA_964500775.1). Taxonomy (GTDB): domain Bacteria; phylum Campylobacterota; class Campylobacteria; order Campylobacterales; family CAZCQG01; genus CAZCQG01. The sequence continues at coordinate 50,548 of CAZCQG010000006.1, read as the reverse complement.
TGCATCGTTGGTGTGCAACGTCGAGATTACCAAGTGTCCGGTGAGTGCGGCTTGGATGGCGATACGCAACGTTTCTTGGTCACGAATCTCACCGACCATTATTTTGTCGGGATCTTGTCTAAGAATGGAGCGAAGTGCGGCAGAAAAAGTAAGTCCGGCTTTTTCGTTTACCATCACTTGGTGGACGTCTTCCATCTGGTATTCGACCGGATCTTCGACGGTGATTATTTTTTCTCCTACGCTTTTTATAGCATTGAGTGCGGCGTACAATGTAGTGGTTTTACCGCTTCCCGTAGGTCCGGTTACGAAGATGATTCCGTAAGGCGATTTGATGGTTTTATTGATTCTTTCAAAGTTTTTTTCGCTCATTCCGAGATCTTCGAGTTTCATTAACACTTTTGACTTATCAAGAATCCTCGCGACGATCGATTCGCCCGTGACGATAGGAAGCGTAGAGACCCTAAAATCAAACTCTCTTCCTAAAAAAACCTGCGAAAATCTGCCGTCTTGGGGCTTTCTTTTTTCGGCAATATCTAGTTCGGAGATGAGTTTTATCCTTGAGCTTAGCGGTGCGAACATATCTTTGTCTAAGTCAAAGTATTCGTATAGTATCCCATCTACTCTGCAGCGTATGACACATTCGTTGTCGTTGGATTCTATATGGACATCACTCGCTTTATTTTTAATGGCGGTTTCAAAGATTACGTCGATGAGCTTTGAAATAGAAGATTCTCCGCCGTCATTCAGGCTCCCTCCGCGTATCTCTCTTCTTATCTTAGTGATGAGATCTTTAACGCCGTCGTTTATCTCAAGTTTGTCCAAGATTCTGACAAACTGCTCTTTTTTTACAAGGGTGTATCTAAGGGGTTTCTTTTTTATCGCCCTTTGAAACGTCTCTTTAAGTATGGGATTAAAAGGATCAATAAGCGCGATATAGATAAATTGCTCATCTTCCTTGTAGGGAAACGCATAGAATTTTTTAATATGGACGAAGGGTATGTAATCTACGACGTTTTGATCTATCTTTATGCCGTAGAAGTCGACGTACTCCATATCCATCAACGAAGCCGTAGCTTCTAAGATGGTGTCTTCGCTCGCGGGAAAATCTTCAACGATAGAATCAAGATTGAGAAATCCGCTCTTGCACTGCTCTACAAAAAAACTAAGGAGATTCGCCTCTTTTAAGAGTCCAAGATCAACCAAGACCCTGACGATTTTTTTTCTCCTTTTTTCTTCTCGTAGTCTTCTTTGCTCCTCAAGTGCGAGGTTTAATTGCGCCTCGTCTATTAGTCCCGCTTGTATTAATCTATCGCCTATTCTCATAATAATCCTGCTATTCTCTATTTGCCCGCATTTCGTTAAGAAGTCGATCAAACTCTTTGTTCTTGGTTTTTTGGGATGCCGTCGTTAATATAGTAATCGCTTCATCCTTCTCTCCCGCGCCAAATTTTGCTTTAGCGAAGAGAATCCAACTCGCATCTCCATTGTCAAGCTCATTGGATCTCAATGCCCAATATTGCGCTTCACGGTATTTTTTATCTTCATAATACCTTTTTCCTATATCAATTGCCAATTTTGCATCGGGAGAAGAGTTGAAACTCTCAATCATTTTTTTGAGTATTTGATTTTTGTCGGCACTTTTTGTTTTTATTTCTATTTCCGCACCTTGGTTTTCTTGCGGCGGCTCACTATTTTGGATTTGTAAGAGGTCCTGGATATATACTTGTTTCTCGTTGATTTGCTCATCTTTGACTAGAGAGAGCGTCCCCTTTGCGTAAATCCACCCTTCATCGATTTTTATCCAATTCTCCTCATTTATATCGCTGCAAAACTCCTCGCCTCCAAAGAGTCTTCCGAGTTTCTCCGAAGAGAGAGAAGGTTCTTTGCGGATATTAAGAACATCTACGGTGACGGTATAGCACTTTGGTTTTTGCGTGACCTTTTCCATCGGCTTTTCGACGGAAACAGCCGCAATATTTTGATTTTCGTTCGGTACTATTTGGAGGGCGGCGGGACGGGATGCTTTGCTCTGTTTTGAGAAGTCGTAATAATACGCCATCGCTCCCCCCATAAATAAGAGTAAAACTATAGGGATGAATACTATGGCGAGCCTCTTTATTTTATATCGCACCCATTTTTTTTCAAGTTCTAAATATCTGCTCATTCTTCGTAGTAATCCATAGCGCTTTCAATTTTTTCTTTCGTGTATCCCAAATCCCTCAAAGAGAGCTCCTTATTTCCTACAACGTGCGGCGTTATAATTATAACCATTTCGGAGAGTTGATCATAGAGTTCTTCGCGTTTAAAGGCGTATCCCACAAGCGGGATGTCTCCGAGCAAGGGGACTTTTTTCTCGTCGTTTTGCCTATCCCTAGAGATAAGTCCTCCCAGCACCGCTCTTTCGCCGTCTTTGAGTTTGACTACCGAGCTTAATTGTTTCGATTCTAGATTCGGAGGTCCCGAAGTAAAAGCAGTCCCCGTATCTATGTTGCTATTGGTAGTTTTTGTGATGGAGGGATTTATTTTGAGCATTATTTCGTCATTGTAGATAGAGGGGGTAATATCGAGCAAGATTCCGACGAAAAGCGGAGTATACGTTACATCGGTAGCTACGTTCGTAGTGCTCGTGCCGGAAGTTGTAGTGACGTCGGTCTCTTCGTAGTAGAATATATTTCCCACACTGATAAGCGAGGGTTGATTATTGAGCGTCATTACTTTTGGATTTGATACGGTGGTGACATCGCCGTATCCGCGCAAGAAGTTTACTATGTCGCTCATCGGTAGGTTGCTTAACGTCCCTAGCGATAGGTTTTTCGTATAGGTCTTCGTATCGTCTGTTATTCCGGTAATCTCTTTTGTTTTTGTAAATGAATAATCTTGGGTGGCGGTTAAGACGTTTACGCTATCCATTATACTGCTCCAATCAATTCCGATTGACTTTGAGTTCGTGTGTTTCACGCTTAAGATATTTACGTCGATAAGCACCTGCGTTTTTAGCCTCGTGTTAATACTTTTGAGGTATTCATCCACCCTTGCGACTTGCTTTTTGTTTCCTGTAACGGTGATAAGACCGGCCCCTTTATTGATGACGATTTTGACATCGCTAAATTCATCCTCGGGGCGCGTCGCAATATCGGAAAGCTCTTGTACTAAAGTGTCGCTCCAAAAGCTATAGCCGTCATCCGATTTAATCTCTGCTTTTGAATTTCCTCCGGAATCGGAATTGGTCGTCGTCGATTCGCCGCTCACCCGCTCACCCGTTATCGCGATATTCGTAGAGCTTGTTCCTGTTCTGCTGGTATTGAGTATGTCCACTTCGAATGTTTTGGTGATGAGGTAATGGATTTTTAATTTTTGGTTGTCGTACTCGTATTCAAGTCCGTTTTCTCCGAGGACGAGTTGAAATACCTCCTCGATTGTGGCATCTTTGAGAAAAACGTTTTGAAGCGGTTTTTTGAGTATCGTTTCTGAATTATTGCCGTCTTTTACGACGACGCTGAATTGACACTCTTCCGAGAGACGATTGATAATATCTTCCGCACTCGCCCCTTTATTATTGGCGGAAATGGTGAAGAGTCGATTCTCGCACTCCGCAAACAATGCTGCAGATAGTAATAAAATCGCTACAATCGCTCTAGTTACGTGTTTCATTTGTTTTTACCTCTAGATTTATATTTTTTTCTATCAAAAGCATCTCTTCGGTGGAATCCAACTTTTGCAATATCACTTTATTATCTGTTATCTCTACGATTTTTTGCCCGTTATATTCATCCCCCACTTTATACCATGTCGCACCGATTTTTGCCGCTCCGTCGAGTATCATCGTGAGTTTTTCTTCTTTTTTTTGCGGCGGAGTCGAGGAGTCTGTTTCCGTTGATGATTCTGCGGGCGCTTCTTGGATTTTCGGATAGGGGTTTTGGAGTGAGAGTATCTCATCTTTTAAGTCGATACGACCGTCTTGCAATAGTAATTCAAAAATCTTTTGCATTTGCGGTGAAATCACGGGTTCGTTGGCAAAGAGATTGAGCGTAAAAAAGGTTAGGAGGAGCAACTTAAACATCCATCCTCCACACCTCTATTTCGACTTTAAATACAATCTCACCCCCTCCTTGCATTTGAATGTTTTTGAGGTTGACGTAGCCGCTTTTACTCTCTAAAAAATTCAAAAAGAGAAGGATGTTCTTATAGTTTCCATCCCCTTCTACGGTAATGATAGTTGATTTGATATTATTGGAGACGACGTTGTTGTCTTTAAACGTGAACGTATCTAATTTTATCCCTAACGCATCCCCTTCTTTGGTAATTTGATCAAGGAGGGTATGCCACTTCTCTTGGTTGAGGCTAAGATCGTAGATCTTCTCCTCTATCAAACTTTTTTGCTGCCAAATGATTTCGGTATTTGCCTTCGCGTCATCGGCATCTTTTTTGAGCTTCGCCAAGATGTCGCCGCTAGATTGAGTGAGGATAATATTGTTGAGATTCTGCATCTCTGTTTGCAGAGCATTATGTTGTTTTTTTATTTTCGTGTAGTAGCTATCTACGATCGGAAATAGGTAAAAATATGCTAAAAATACGATGAGTACGGCGGGTGAATAGATAAGAATCGCTTTTTCGGATTCTTTTTTATCATTCAGATAATTGTCGTAAGAATCGAGTATCCTTTGTAAATTAAATTGCAGTTTCATCGGCGTATTAACCTCAAAGTGGTGTTGTAGTCGTTCTCTCCTCGCGTTATAGTATCGATTTCCAATGTATATTGAGTGTTTCTTCCTAAGGTATCGATAAGCGTGGAAAGTGACTTGTCGTTAGTGGCGGTAATGCCGGCGGTTATTTTTGTTTTTTCTCCCGTATCTTCGATTTGCAGTGTTTGAAGATTCGTCCCTGTTCGCGTGATCTCTTTTGAGAGGTAAATAATCATCGGGGTTTTTTGTTTGTAACCCTCTTTTACTTTTCGCACCTCTTCAAGTATATTGAGAGAGCTTTGGAGTTCCGCTTTGGCTTCATTTTCCTTTGTCGTAGCGCTTTGGGCTTCTGCTTTAAAAGTATTTATCGTATTTTGAATATTTTGTGCTTGAAGCGCTATTTTGTTTTTATCAAGCGTGAGGGTTTTAATGCTCTCGCTTGTCATATAATACATCACTCCGATAAAAACCCCGTAGAGTAATGAAAGTACGGCGGCAATGATTAGGTAGAGTGCGGTTTTTCCGACCGGACGGCTAAAGAAAGGCTTTGGTCTAGCATAGACCGTAAAGTTTGATTCGTTGAGACACGGGAGTTCGTGGGCGAGTGCTTTTAAGGCGATTTGCTCTATATGTCTCGTGTTTTCGGAGTTAAATTCAAATCTTTTTGCTTTATAGCCAAGAAGTTCTTCGAGATATAGATACAATTTTTCGTTGATGCCGTAGGCGGAATCAAGAAAAAAATTCTCTACGACGCTAAAACTGTACATTCGTTTGATATAGGACATCACTTCATCAAGCACAATAAATATTTCATTATTAAGCTTGTTGAGCGCCCCTTCATATATCGATTCGCTTAGATTTCCCGAAAAGATATTTTTAAATTCTTCGGGAGTGACAACGGCGGGACTATACTCATTAAATACGTTTTTTAATGAATCGAGATTGAGATCGAAAGTCTTGTGAAAAATCAAATTTCCCTTTTGATACAGGGTCAAAAATGCACTTTTTTCTCCAAAATGTACAAAAATATCATACCCTTCTTTTTTTAACTCTCCGTATTCATAAAGTGATCTAAAAAGGAAAATCTCGGGAATGACGTAGTCGATATACGGATATGTTTTTGCACACTCGGAGAAACTGCCGTAGATTTCGTTTTTATTGATCAAAAATACGTCGTATTCGATTTTCGAACCGTCGTAATTTCTCCCTTTTTTGATATGTTTTTGTATGTATTCTATTTCGGGATCGATAGAGGCATCTTCGTATACCGCCTCGTTTATGGCATCCCCTATGAGGTCTTCGGGAGTATCTTTGTCTATTTCTATGGAGAGATTTAAGATTCTTGAGCTATCTAACGTAGAGATGATTTTGCAGTTTTTTTTGGGATTTTTTAGCTCTGCTTTTACGAGCCCTACGCTTGACAAGCTTAATAGGTCACATTTTTGCGGATCTAAAAAAACATATTCAACCTTGTTGCTACTATCCAAAAAAACCTCTTATTAATATTTTTTCCCAATTTACATTAAGTAATATTAATAATCAAGCAAAAAATAAGCCACAATACGTGGTTTTATTGTGTTTTTTTATTTGTTTTATAAGTCTCTCTGTTTTTATAAGCTCTTTGTTCTAAGGCAAACCATTCATCGTTGATTGTCTTGTCGGTGGAGCTTAGAGTTTCGGTGCTATCTTGCCAAAGCGATCCATCGCATCCGGGTTTCGGACATGCGCGCACGCATTCGCCGCAGTAGATGCAAAGGTAAGGATTGTAATGGTACTTATACACGCCGCTTTTGACGTGCTGATCAAAAATAATGGCTCCCGGAGGGCAAGCGCTCTCACATTTGAGGCAAAAGATACATTCCTCCACGTTATATTTTATCTCCCCTCTGAAATCCGCAGGTTTATAAGTGGGTTCAAAAGGGTAGCGCTTCGTGACCGGCTTTTTAAAAAGATTGGATAGGGATAATAGCATCGCTTTTAACATCGCATCTCTCCTACTTTGCCGTACACGACATACACGGATCAAACGATGCCATGATGGCAGGAATATCGCCGTAGTCTTGCCCGTTCATTATATGCACGAAACTTGCCGCATTGGAGTAGGTCGGTGTTTTTATCCGCACCCTTTTAAGTATCGGCTTTTTCTCACCGAGCACATAGTAGGAGAGCTCGCCTCTCGGGGCTTCGATTCTAGAGACATATTCTCCATCCGGATTCCCTTTTATTTTTACGGTAATCTCCCCCGCAGGCAAATTGTCTAAGACGTTTAATACCATTTCGATGGAGTTTAGCGTCTCTAATAGGCGCACGTTGTTTCTTGCGTGGATGTCACCCCCTTCTTGGGTGATGAGTTTGAAACCCACCTCTTTATAGGGGAGTGTCGTATCGACGTTGCGGACGTCCCACGCTACGTTTGCCGCTCTTGCCTGCGGACCTGCGACGTTGAGTTTGTAGACATCTTCGGTACTTATAGCGCCGATTCCTTTGTATTTCATCGAGAGAGAGAAGTTGGAGTTGAATAACTCTTGTATCTCTTTGACCTTCTCTCTTAGTTGGATGATCTTGTTTTTTATTTCCCCGCTTTTTTCGCTGTCCAAGTCTCTATTTACCCCGCCGATATGGAGGTAGTCGAAGTGGACACGGTTGCCGGTGAGCGATTCTTGGGCTTCCATTACGAGTTCACGGTGTTTCATTATGTGCATAAAAAGCGCTTCAAAGCCTGCCGATTCTGCGGTGTGGGCGAGACATAAGAGATGAGAGTGGATTCTATCTAGCTCTAGTGCGAGTATCCGTAGATACTTTGCCCGTATAGGAATCTCTTCGCCGAAGATTCCTTCGATGGCAAACGTATACGCCGAGCTGTGAGTGATGGAGCACAGACCGCATACCCTAGAGACGACATAGCCCACTTGTTTGAATTTAAACTTGCTAGCGCACGCTTTTTCGATGCCTCTATGGACGTATCCGAAGTCGGCGTTTACCCCCGTGATTCTTTCGTTTTCGGTCTGGAATTCTAGCCGCATAGGCTCCAATAGGGCGACGTGTTGCGAGCCGAGGGCGATGTTGAGTTCTTGGATCATTGTGCGCACCTTAAGGGGAATTCTTTGGTATCTTTTTCGATGAATAATCCTCTTTTTGCACCGTGGAATTTCACCCCCATGAGGTCAAAGAGTTCATTTTCCGAATAGACCGACGAGGGGATGAAAGAAGCGAGGCTGGGTACTTCGTCTTCATAGCCGCAATTCGCTACGAACATAGTGATTTCCTCGCCGTGATACTCGCCGAAAAGCCACTGTATCTCAAACCCCTCACACCTATCTACGCCGTTTACCATGCTGTAAAAATGTTTTTTGTAGTCATAGAATTTTTTAATGTCGTTTACTACGTTTTGCAAAGTAGTCTCAATTTTCTGCATCATCCGCCTTTAGTGTTTTTGCTATCTCACGTCTGTCGTTTTGCCCGAAAAGTTCATTTATCTTTCCGAAAAGCTTTTTGGGTTTTTCTATCGCGTCGGTTTTTTGTTCTAATATCTCTAGTGCTTTAGCTACCCCTTCGATTACTTGCTCCGGTCTCGCCGCGCACCCTGCGACGTAGACGTCCACGGGGATGTACCTATCTACGCCGCACTCTTGGTTGTACATATCGCGGAAGACCCCGCCGCTATTGGTGCATGCACCTACCGAGATGACCACTTTTGGTTCGGGTATCTGGGTGTAGAGCTGCACGAGACGTTCACGCGAGCGCTTGGTCACGGGACCGGTGACTAGGAGTATGTCGGCTTGCTTGGGATTCCCTTTGTTGATGATGCCAAATCGCTCCACGTCATATTTTGGCGAGAGCGTCGCGAGTATCTCTATGTCGCATCCGTTGCAACTTCCTGCGTTGTAGTGGATGATCCACGGTGATTTTTTCTTTGAGTTTGCAAATAGTTCCATTTACACCCCTAAATAGAGAAGTGCGAGATTGAGAAACGGTGCGATAAACCCGACCGCCAAAGCGATCTTAAGCGCATCACCCGTTTTGAGCCTCGCTGTTGCATTATCTATGAGATTGATGAGTAAAAAAAGTATCGCGCATAGGATAAAACCTGCTAGTAGCTCTTTCCCCGCGAGTAAAAAACAAAAACCGTAGATGTAGACATACTCGTTCATTTTCGCTCCGTAAAGCGCTTCGTAATAGATGCCGCTGTACTCTATCTCCGCTCCGCCGAGAAGTTCTTGGTGCGCTTCGGCGGCATCGAAAGGGGATTTTTTGAGCTTCATAAGCGCAGCTACCAAAAATGCCAAAAATGCCAAAGGAGCACTTAGTAGCGGCATACCGTCGAATTGCATATCGGAAATCGCAAACGAATCTCCGAGACTAAAAAGGGTGATGCCGAGTAGAATAAAAATAGGTTCGTATCCAAAGAGCATAATAAGCTCTCTATGGGAGCCTATCTGCGAATACTGGCTTTTTACGCTATAAGATCCTAAAAGCAACAAAGAGGTCGCGAGTAAATGGAAAAAAATCACAATGAGTATATCTTCCCCCAAAAACAGTAGCGCGGTGCTAAACCACGTTGCGAAAAAATGGAGGATTCCCATATTTGAATGGAATGAGTGGATAATAAGCGCCCTTTTTTGTGCGAGCTTGAAAAGATCGTAAAAAGGCTGTAATACGGGCGGTCCGATTCTATTTTGCATCCTCGCTTTCACGACGCGTTCGATTCCGTAGATGAAAGCTCCGATGAAGGGGATAAGGAGCGCGATCAAAAAATTAAAGAAAAAGCTTTCAGACATTTCACACACTCCAAACTAGAATAGATAAGAATCCAATGATCCCGATAATATCGAAGTATTTTTTATTTGCATCAAAAAAGTGTATTTTGAACATATTGAATTTAAAGTCAAATCGCTCCCCGCAGCTGTATTCAAGTGCTCTGTCTCTGTTTTTGATCCTGTGGGTGAGTGCGAGTATCGGAGAGAGTAAAAAGAGAAATCCCGCGATGAGGTAGTATGCTTTTAGCTCTATTTCGCCAAATCGCATCCCCGCCCACGTCCATGTAAAGCTATATGCTTCATGCGAGATTCCTACCAAGGCATCCAAAAATAAAAATTTAAACATTATAAAACACCCCATCGACGTTATCGTAAGTATCGTCAAAAGAGCGACGAGCGAATACTTATACCACGGTCGCATCAAATCGACGGTATAGCTTGTTTTCGCCCCCTCTTTTTGCACCATTGATCCTATCACCCGAAAATAGAGGACGCTTAGTGCCACGCTTCCGAAAACTATCAGCATCGTAGAAGAGAGTGTGACGACCCCAAATGCTCCTATGTGACTCAAAGCTTCGATGGCAAACATTTTTCCCAAAAATGCCCCCATCGGCGGGATGGTGATAGATAGGAATCCAATAGTCGTTACGATGACCAAAAAAGGGGCTTCGTACAAGAGCTCTTGTATTTGGGTAAGTGTTTTGGCGTGGTATTTTTTCTCGAAAATCCCCGCACACATAAAGAGTATCGCTTTGCTGATACCGTGGAAGATGATGATCATTAGTGCCGCAAATTGCGCATCGCTATTGCCCGTCGCTCCGAGTGCCATAGCTAGGGAGAGCATCGCAATGGTCGAATAGGCGAGTATCTCTTTGAGATTCTCTTTTCCGAGCGCGATAAAGCTCGCCCCGAAAAACACGATCGCGCCAAAAAGGGTGATAAGAATCCCGACACCGCTAGCGGCTATGGATTCTGAGAGGCGTAGTATCATATAGGGGGCGATTTTCACCATCGTAGCGGAGTGGAGTATCGCCGAGACGGGTGTGGGCGCTACCATCGCACCAAGTAGCCATCGATCAAAAGGGAACATTGCCCCTTTTATCATCACCGCCAAAGACAAGAGTGCAACGGGGAGGATGAAGTAGACGTTATCGTGCGAAGCGAGGAGCGCACTAAAGGTTATGTCGAAATTATTTGTCGCTAGGTATATGAGGGCTGCGAGAATAAATACGCCGCCGATTTGATTCATCCATAATGCTTTTAGAGCATTTTGTATAGAAACTTCGTCTTTTCGGAATCCGATAAGTAAAAATGAAAATAGCGTGGTAAGCTCAAAAAACAGGAAGAACCACTCGATATTGTTGCTCACGACCGCAAAGTTCATCACCCCTAAAAAACATAAAAGCAACGCTACAAATTGTTTCTCTTTCTTGAGGACGGTAGTCTCGTCTCTCATATAATCTAGCGCATACACCAAAATCGCTCCGCCGACGATGTTGATGAGCAGTAGCATCATAGTCGCAAGGGAATCCAAGTAAATCTGCGGCGTTTCGCTTTCTTTTGCCGTAAAAACAAAATAGGTAAAAAGTGCCAATTGAACGAGCGAGAGTAGAATAATCTCTTTTGAGCGGTTTTTTATCCCTTCATACAAGAAGTATCCGAGCAATAGGTAATCCACCGTCAAAATCAACCCATGGAGATGGAGTGATAAAAATAGCGGCGATTCTAGACTCGTATGCAGATACAGAGCCGACAATGAAAAAACCGCTACCGCGGCAATGATGGTTAAATTACCGCTTTCACGAGGCAGTAGCGAGTAAAATGCCGCACTCATAAAAGGACCGAAAAGGAGTATCAATAATATCTCTTGCATTGTTCACCGCGTTATTGTTCAAGATAGAAGCGGGATGTTACCCGCCTTTGATGACATTTTAGCCGCAAATAACAAATCCAATCATTAAACGGAATTAAAAATACAAGAAGTAAGTATATGTTACAATTCCACCCTTTTTTATAAAAATATTTAGGAGACCTTTTGAGAAGCCATCTGTGTGCTGCGATAAATGAAAACAATATCGGTGAAGCGGTAGAGCTTTGCGGATGGGTAAATAGTTATAGAGATCACGGCGGGGTCATATTTATAGATTTGCGGGATAAAAGCGGAGTCGTTCAGCTCGTTTGCGACCCCGATGATAACAAAGAGGCGCATACGATTGCGCAAAAAGTAAGAGATGAATATGTTTTGCGCGCGCGCGGAAAAGTGAGGGCGAGGGGTGAAGGGTTGCAAAACCTCAAAATCCCTACGGGGAAAATCGAAGTAGTGCTTGAAAATCTTATCATCGAAAATGCTTCACAAACCCCTCCTATCGCTATCGGCGATAAGAATGTGGGCGAGGAATTGCGCCTCAAATACAGATTCCTAGACCTCCGAAATCCAAAATCCTTTGAGATATTTGCATTGCGAAGCAAAGCGGCAATCGCGGCAAGGAATTGCTTGGATAGGCTTGGATTCCTAGAAGTGGAGACACCGATTCTCACCAAGTCTACTCCCGAAGGTGCGAGAGATTATCTCGTCCCTAGCCGTGTCCATCCGGGGGAATTTTTCGCATTGCCCCAAAGTCCGCAGTTATTCAAACAGATTCTTATGGTGGCAGGATTTGATAGATATTTTCAAATCGCTAAATGTTTTCGGGACGAGGATTTGCGTGCCGATAGACAACCGGAGTTTACCCAAATAGACGTGGAGATGAGCTTTTGCGAGCAAGAAGATGTCATCAAAGTGGGCGAAGAGCTGCTGAAGGATATTTTTAGCGCTTGCGGCAAGACAATCAATCCTCCGTTTGAGCGAATCACGTACAATGAAGCAATGGAATCTTACGGCATCGATAGACCCGATATGCGCTTTGACTTGAAGCTTATCGACGTTATCGATCTTTTTGAAGATTCGAACAACGAGATTTTTAGCTCCATCGCTACCCACCCCAAGCACAATAGAATTAAAGCACTAAAAGTCCCCGGCGGCGATGAGAAGCTCTCCAGAAAAGACCTCAAAGAACTCGAAGATTTCGTAAGAAAATTCGGTGCAAAGGGACTGGCATATATCCAAGTCAAAGAGGATGGACTGAAAGGTCCGCTAGTGAAATTCCTCTCGGAATCTTCACTCGCAAAACTACAAGAGCGCGCCGCGCTGCAACAAGGCGACATTATATTCTTCGGTGCGGGCAATAAAAAGACGGTGCTTGATTATATGGGGCGGTTGCGACTAGAACTCGGAAAAAATCTAGGACTTATCGATAAAGAGGAGATGCGTTTTGTTTGGGTCGTGGATTTCCCTATGTTTGAAAAAGACGAAGGGCGCACAAAAGCGCTCCATCACCCATTTACTATGCCAAAAGACCTTGAATGCGAGGATGTGGAGGATATACAATCTATCGCTTACGACATCGTTTTAAACGGTATCGAGCTTGGCGGCGGTAGCATAAGAATCCACAAAGAGGAGATTCAAGAAAAAGTATTCGAGATTTTGGGTATCGGCAAGGAAGATGCAAATATGAAGTTCGGCTTCTTGCTCGATGCGCTAAGATTCGGCGCTCCTCCGCACGGCGGGTTTGCATTGGGCTTTGATAGACTGATGATGCTCATCACGGGAGCCGAGAGTATCAGAGATGTCATCGCCTTCCCTAAAACGCAAAAAGCGCAATGTCTTCTATCGCACGCTCCAAGTGAGGTCGAAGGCGCACAACTCAACGAGCTTGGTCTTAGAATCAAGAAAAACTTACAAGATTAATTTTGACAGGAGAGCATTTATGAAAAAACTATTTTTGATCATCGGAGCACCCGGAAGCGGCAAAACGACGGATGCCGAGATCATCAGCAAAAACAATAGCGAAACTATCGCACACTACAGTACGGGCGAGCTTTTGAGAGCCGAAGTAGCTAGCGGCAGCGAGCGCGGGAAAATGATAGACGGATTTACAAGTAAAGGGATGCTAGTACCTTTGGATGTAGTTATCGAGACGATAGTAGGGGCGATCGATCACTCCGATAAAGATACGATTCTCATCGACGGATTCCCGCGAAGCGTAGAGCAGATGAACGCTCTTGATTCACTGCTAGCAAAAAGCGACACGATTACGCTAGTAAACGTCATCGAAGTAGAAGTGAGCGAACAAGTAGCTAAAGATAGAGTGCTTGGGAGAGCTAGAGGAGCGGATGATAACGCAGAGGTGTTTTATAATAGGATGAAAGTCTATAGCGACCCGCTCAAAGATATACAAGATTTTTACGGTGCGAAAGGAATTTTGCAAAAGATTAACGGCGAGAGAACTATCGAGGAGATAGTCGCTGAAATGGAAAGCTTCATTAAAAGCAAGATATGAAGCACCCTAGATTCTTTACCGTCATCATCGGTACTGAATTACTAAACGGCAGGCGTGAAGATGCCCACTTTAAACGGGTGAACGCCTTGCTATTGCAAAAGGGCTGGAATCACTCCGGCAGTTTTATGATAGAGGACAAAGTGGAGCTATTAAGCTCCGTCTTTGAGCTAATAAAAAACACGGAAGAGAGCGTGATGTTCTGCTTCGGCGGTATCGGCGCTACGCCTGATGACTACACGCGAGAGATCGCGGCACGTGTCTTTAGTGCAGGAGAGATGGAGCTGCACGCAGAGGCGGCTAGTATCATCACGGGACGATTCGGCGAGGCGGCGTATCCCAATAGAATCAATATGGCAAAGCTCCCAAAAGGGGCAGGACTCATACCAAATCCTATTAATCAAGTCCCCGGATTTAGCTTGGAGGGGCGATTTTTCTTTATGCCCGGCTTTCCGGAGATGGCAGCGCCGATGTGTGAATGGGTAGTGGAGCGCCATTTCCCGCAAGGGGAAGAGAGGCACTCTTATACCGTGAGCTTGGCGGTGAGCGAAGAGCGCTTCATCGAGTATATGAAGAGTGTCCCTGAAGGAATCGAAGTCTCTTCGTTGCCTCGGATGGGAAACTATAAAGAGGGTAGATACACCCCTGAAGTCACCATTTCGATAAGGGGCTACGATAAAATCCTTTTGGATACTTGGTACGGCAAGCTAGTGGAGTATATAGAAAACAATGACTGGCAATATACAGTCGGCGAAGAAATTTAAAACAAGACCTCTCCGTAATCCGCACTCCTCGCAGTTGCCGCACGACGGGAGCCCCCGAAATCAGAGATTTCGACCCGTCGGGACAAAGCGTATCGTGAGGATTACGGAGGGGTCTTTAACAATTATTATAGGAGCTTAAAATGGATATTTCAAAAATCGAGATCGGGTCAAATCCCGAAAAAATCAACGCAGTAATCGAGATACCTTTCGGGTCAAACATCAAGTATGAGATAGATAAAGAAAGCGGTGCGGTTGTGGTAGATAGAGTGATGTACAGCGCGATGTTTTATCCTGCAAACTACGGTTTTGTACCTAATACACTGGCGGACGACGGTGATCCTGCCGACATACTCGTACTCAACGAATACCCGCTCCAAGCAGGTAGCGTGATACCTTGCAGGCTTATCGGCGTACTTATTATGGAAGATGAGAGCGGCAAAGACGAGAAACTCCTTGCGGTTCCCGTGACAAAAATCGATCCAAGATACGAAAATATTAAATCGCTTGAGGATTTGCCCAAAGCTACTTTGGACAAGATAAAGAACTTTTTTGAGACCTATAAAATGCTTGAGCCAAATAAATGGGTGAAAGTAAAAGAGTTCCAAAACAAAGAAGAGGCAAGAAAACTACTACAGAATGCTATAGAAAAAGTTAATTAATTTTTTAATAACTTATTTTTATGGTAACGTTCAGTTAATTGTTAGTAAAATAGAGAGATTTTATCCTCAATACTAGGAGGTATTGGAAATGTTCAAAAATCTCTCTATCGCTACGAAGATTCATCTTCCCCTTGTTCTATCGATTCTGATAGGGTTTATCATCGTAATTATTAATTACGAATACTCACTCAATCAACTCAAGAAAGATATAGAAGCAAGCGAGGCGGAAAATCTAAGAAGTATATTCGTGAACGGCTTTGACGGCAAGATGGACATCGGTCTTACAAACGCTATTACGTTAGCGCAAGATAAATTTGTCATCGATGCACTAAAAGAGGACAATAGAGAAATCGCAATCAAAGGGTTGCAAGAGCTTTCGGACAACTTCAAAAACAACACGCAGTTTAAAAACATTCAACTCCACATACACACTAA
This sequence comes from uncultured Campylobacterales bacterium, assembly GCA_964500775.1. Classification (GTDB taxonomy): domain Bacteria; phylum Campylobacterota; class Campylobacteria; order Campylobacterales; family CAZCQG01; genus CAZCQG01. The sequence goes on along the minus strand of CAZCQG010000006.1, from coordinate 34,875 downwards.
AGACGTCACTAGCTTTGTTAGACATTGGAGACCCGATAAATTCGGCGATGATCTCAAAAGCTTTAGGCATACGATAAATAAAGTAAAAGAGAGTAAAAAACCTCTTGCGGCAGTGGAAGTGGGCAAAGCGGGATTGACTATCAGAGGGTTGGCTCCGGTGCTAGATTCTGATGGAGAGTATCTTGGATCGGTTGAGTTTATGCAAGGGCTAAACTCTATCGTGCGGATGGCAAAAGAGCAATTTCACAAAGAGACGGTGATACTCCTCACTAAAGAGTATACCGATTTGATATTCAAAGATTCAAAAATAGAGAAGATCGCGGGATTTGCTTTGGCGCAAAAAGAGCCTGTGGATAAAATGTTTGCAGATTCGATCTCCCAAGTGGACGTGTCGGATACAAAAGGGACGCTCATAACCGATGAGTTTGTGCTAGTATCCGAACCTATAAAAGATTTTTCGGGTAACACCGTAGCGTATGCCGTAGTCGGCGAGAAAACCGACGAGTTGAAAAAGCTCATCGCAAACTCAAAGGACGGATTGCTTAGACAGGTTTGGATAATGGTGATAATCGACATCGTGATTTTACTCTTCTTGCTTATCGTAGTAAAAGGATCGGTGAGCACTCCGATAAGAAATCTCGATAAGATGGCAGAAGAGCTAGCCAGCGGCGATGCGGATATGTCAAAAAGATTGCCCGTAAACGGTAATGATGAAATAGGACGTGCGGCGAAAAGCTTCAACATCTTTATAGAAAAAGTTCAAAAACTCGCCGAATCAGCACAAAGGGATGCACAAAACGCCAAAGAAGCAACGGCAAAAGCACAAGAGAACTTGAGAAGAAGCAACTTGACCGTCCACCTAGGCGAAAAGATGGTGGAGGGGACGACGCTCAATGCAAAAGACATCCAAGGAAGTCTCAATAACAACATCGCTTCGTTAAACAATATCAATGAAGTAAACGGCAAAAACGAAGTGGTCGTAAACGATGTACAAAATTCGATGGATGAGATTTTTGAATCGATAAACTCTATAAGCGAAATGGTAAATGTCTCACGTGACAACTCCGAATCGCTTAACCGAAGCGTGGAAGAGATAAGCAACGTCATTATGCTTATCAAAGATATTTCCGATCAAACAAACCTCCTAGCGCTCAACGCAGCGATAGAAGCCGCGCGCGCCGGTGAACACGGCAGAGGATTTGCCGTAGTCGCCGACGAGGTGCGAAAGCTTGCCGAGCGTACACAAAAAGCTACCGCCGAGGTTGAGGTAAATATCAACCTCCTCAAACAAAACTCCGTACATAGCCTAGAATCTAACGAAAAAACAGAAGAGTATGCGAAGGTCTCTACGAAAAAACTCGATGAGTTTAGAAACGTATTGGAGAATCTAGTAGAGAACTCCAAGGAGATCAAAGAGGGCAATACAGCCATCTCGTATGAACTTTTTGCAAACCTTGCAAAACTCGACCACTTGGTATTTAAGGTCAATGCGTATTCATCTGCTTTTGAAGAAAAAGTGACGATGGAATTCGGGGATCACCACTCTTGCAGACTAGGCAAATGGTACGAGAGCGGCGACGGCAAAAGATACTTTAGCGATACCGCAGCGTATAGAGAACTCGAAGCACCGCATAAATTGGTGCATGAAAATGTCCTCAAGGCAATGGATATGATCAAAAAAGGGACTTCGGCTCAAAATGCCGAGGAGATGGTACGCCTTTTTGACGAAGCAGAAGGGGCGAGTAAGAAGCTATTCTCTATTATCGATAGAATGGTGGCGGAGAAAAAATAAAACTTATATAGCGCTCGGATGAGCTAGCTCGAAAAAGAGCGGCTCTTTGCCGGCGCTTTGTATATATACTAGCTTACTCCCGTTTGCTTCGTACACTTTAAACCTCTCGACATCTCGGGCTATGGCATCAAATTTTACATACATAAAGTGTTCGTCTTCTATAGTCAGATTGTGATCTATGCTCGATTCCACTCTCCAAAGTTTTTTATTTTTCGATACGTGGTATTCGATATAAGGTCGAGAAATCCCGTATAGTGAATGTCTTGAGGTAAACATTATAGCATCAAAGCGCTCACCCTTTTTGTATGTAACATTTCCCTCATCGGAGTAGAGAAAATCGAGTTTAAAATTTTCTAGTAGCAGGTTATCGTTTTTTGCGATTTCTGAATGTCTTTTGAGGTTGCCGTTTGCCACCCTAAGCGATTCGGTGACCCTGTACATCAACAGTGTAGCGATGCTAAAAATAGTAATCGCGACTATTATCTCTACTAGCGTAAAACCTTTTTTCAATGCGCATCTCGTAGAATATAGATAAACGACCCATGTTTTGCGTCACGAAGCGTCACCTTTGCTAGGCGAGGCAAGTCGATGGGAGGCATACCGCTCTCTTTATCAAGAAGTATGAATTTTAGCTCCTCGTCGGATTCTAGTTTGTAGGCTATTTTTTTATCTTTGAAAAATTGCAGCTCTTTCTCGGGTATAGCGTATTTTTCTTCGAGGAGGGTATCAATAAACAACTCGTCTTGTTTGTTCTTGTTTAGATTCTCTCGAACATCAAGGGTAAGCAATACGGTATCTCGGAATCTCTCTTTAGAATCTTGCGTATAAGCGATAGAGTTTTGCGAGACTTGGAGAATCGCGACCGAGAGCATAGAGATGATGGTAACGGCAATGACTACTTCTACTAAGCTAAAGGCGTTACGCATCATCTTTTAAACCGACTCTGATCGCCTCTTCTAATGAAGTGTTGCCTGCTAGCAACTCCTCTTTGAGCTGATCGGAGAGGGTCTTGAGCCCTTTTTTCTTGGCGTATTCCCTGATGATTTGGTCGTTGGTGGTATCTTTGATTGCTTTTTTTATCGCATCATTCATCAAAAACAACTCCCCTACAGCGACTCTGCCGTTGTATCCGGTATAGTTGCATTGTCTACACCCTTTTGCATTGTAGATTTTTGCACCTTGAGGGAGGTTAAACTCTTGTGCATAATTTTCGGCGACCTTGTCCTCTTCTTTGCAGTGGGGACAAAGTTTACGCACCAGTCGCTGTGCCAAAGCCCCTATTAGAACGGAAGAGAGCAAATACGGCTCTACTCCCATATCCACGAGTCTTGCGATAGTCGATGTGGCATTATTGGTGTGGAGCGTAGAGAGGACCAAGTGTCCGGTCAGCGCAGCTTGCGTAGCTATTTTTGCCGTTTCGGCATCCCTGATCTCCCCCACCATAATGACGTCCGGGTCTTGACGAAGAATAGAGCGCAAACCCGCGGCAAAGGTTAACCCTACTTTGGCGTTGACTTGAATCTGATTGATATTATCGGCTTTGTACTCCACGGGATCTTCGACGGTAATGATGTTTTTGTCGGGCGTGGAGAGCTTTTGGAGAAACGAGTGGAGCGTGGTTGATTTCCCGCTCCCCGTAGGACCGGTGACTAGGATGATGCCGTGGCTATATTTGAGCAAGTTTTCAAACTCTTTAGTCATCGCGCTTTTAAAGCCTAGTTCTTCGAGATGCGGGATGTCCTCACTCTGCATCAAAATCCTCATAACAATCCGCTCTCCGTAATACGTCGGGAGGTCAGAGACCCTGATGTCAAGTTTTTTCCCTGCGATCTTTACCTGCGTCCTGCCGTCTTGGGGGACTCTCTTTTCGCTGATGTCGAGGTTGGAGATGACCTTTATCCTAGAGATAATGAGGGCGGTGATTTTGAGGTCGAGATCGACGTGTTTGATAAGTACGCCGTCCACTCGGAATCGCACCTCCCCTTTGTGTTCGTGCATCTCTACGTGGATGTCGCTCGCCCTTTTTTTGATCGCTTGATAGAATAACGAGTTTACGAATTTTATGATGGGTGCTGATTCTTCGCTTGTTAAAATATCTGCACTATTGCGCAAAAATTCGGTAAGCGAGAGGTCTTCGTCTACGCTCTCTTCAGGGGTGCTCTCAAAGTTTTCTATCTCTCTATCGGTGCGAATCTCTAGAAATTTATTGTAGAGACGCTCAAAAGATTCTTCATCAAGAAATTTTATTTTGTAGTTGAAATTTTGTTTGGAAATATAATCCAAGCTTTGCGTGAGGTATTCTTCGGAGAGGGCAACGATGGTTTTCCCCTCGAACTTTGTAAAAAGAACATAGTTTTTGAGGGCGATATTTAAGTCGATCCCCTCTATCTCTACGGGTTCTAAACTTACGTCGTGGATACTCTCGATTTTTAACATATTACAATTTTTTTCTCTTTTCGTTTAGTTCACTTAAAACGCGGTCATTATACTGTTTTTGCAATTTGTTTAACTCTGTGAGCTTCTCCATTAGAGTGGTGAGATTCGAGCTTTTTTCGACGATATAGGGGGTGAGTATTATCACCAAGTTTGTTTTGTCTTTATAGTCATTATTGTATTTAAACAGATTCCCCAACACCGGAACATCCGAGAGCAAAGGGACATTTTGGGACGCGTCGGTCTCTTTATTTTTGATAAGTCCGCCGATGATGACGCTTTCACCGTTTTTTACTATCGCTACGGTTTGTACCTCGCGATTTGTCGTATCGGGCTGACCGCTCGCACTGACACTTCCTGAAAAGTCTTCAAGTTTCGTGTGGGCTTCTATCATCACCTTGCCATCCTGCGAGATTCTCGGTTTTACCTTGAGTGATAAGCCTACCGATTCCCTTGAGAAGCTATTTCTCGCTAAATCGGTCGCACTTGTCCCCGAGGTAGTACTCGTGGTGATAGAAGTTACTTCACCCACAAAGATGGAAGATTCTTTATTGTCTAAACACAAAATCGTCGGTTCGCTCACGATGTCGGCCGCGTTATTTACTTTGAGAAAGTTGAGAGATGCCCCAAGGGCAAAGGCTGATTTCAATGCACTCGTATCAAAATTAAGAAAGCTATTTGCCAAGGTAGATGCGATTGCCGAACCTCCTAGATTCGTACCGAGAGTAAAAAGACCGTTGGAAGTAGCGGTTCCGGCCTCCAAACCGTATTTGATACCTAGGTCTTTCGTCCTTTTTTGGCTTATTTCGATTATTTGGGCTTTGATGTAGACTTGTTGTTTTTCTACGTCGAGTTCACCTATTAAGCGCTCTATCTCATAAACGCTACTTTTGCTTCCTATCACGACGATTGCGTTGAGCTCTTTATCTGCGCTTATGTTTGGTTTTTCCGTAGGATCTTTGTATTGTCTTCCGCTAATGACGGATTGGACGACTTTAGCAACCTCTTCGGCATCCGAGTTATGAAGATTTACGATCTTGATAGTATTGTCGCTTACTATCTCGGTCTCTTCTTTTTTGACATCCACCTGTGCGATGATTTCATCAAGCACTTCAAGACTTTTTTCCGTACCGATCATGACGATAGAGTTGTTTTCTTTATTCGGAATCAGTTCATAAGCTTCGCTTTCGATTCTACTATCAAGGAGACCCCTAGAGATCTTCATAATATTTTCGATGACGTTTTCGACTTTTGTATTGTAGAGTTCGACGACCTTCATACTTTTTTTGTACTGATTTTCTATGACCCTGATCGTCTCTTTTATCGATTCGATATTTTTCGGGAAATCGGTAACTAGGAGTTTATTGCTCTCTTTTACGGTGATGATTTTTCCGTATTTTGAGTTGAGATGTTTTATCTTGGCGGCGACCGATTCTGCCGTGTCGCCTCGCACGGTAATCGTCTCGCTCACCATTTGTTTATAATCGTGTTTTGCGCTCCGCACGATAGGAAGGTTGTAGTTTGTCGCTTCATTACTTTTGACCACCTCGAAATAGGTGCCGCTATCTACTAGCGTGTATCCTTTGGAATCAAGCGTGGAGAGGAGAATTTCTAATATGTTTTCTTTGTAAATAGGTGCATTGGAGATAAACTCCACTTTACCGGGAATATCATAGCTTAGCAATACGTTTTTATTGAGGATTTTTGAAACCAGCTTTATGAAGTCGTTTATCTCTAGATCTTTGAAGTCGATCTTGACGGGCGTAGAGCCTGAATTTTTATAATCATACGCGCCGCTCAAGGGCGAAAGGGCAATAAGTAGCGCTAAAATTATCGCTTGAAACAGTCTAAAATACTTCATTCAAAGCCTTGAAATATGGGTTTTCAAGGCATATTAAGCAAAATACATTCCAGTTAAAGGAATTCTACATCACTTCGTATTCAAGCTCTTTTTTGATGCCGTTCCTTAGTATAGTGAGTTTGATGGCAGGAGCACTTTTTAAGTCTCGGTATGCGCCGAATGCTTGCGCGAAACTCTTGATCTCCTTATTGTTTACGGCGACGATGACATCCCCTTCTTCAAGACCTAACTTGTCAAAAAGAGATCCTTTTTTTATCGAAGTGATGACAAATCCTGCGATCTTGTTCCCTTCGCGGTACTCTTTAATCGCGATGTTTTTCCATATGTCTTTGAGATTATTGGTGTAATACTCCACCCCTTTTTTAGGGAGAACCCGCACCGCGTCATCACCTGCTACGTTTTCTTCCATAGAGATAGATTCTTCTATTTGCGCCTCTTCGCTCTCTTGTATGAGGCTAAGCTTATACTCTCTGCCGCCCATAGAGAAGATCGCCTCTTTGGGTTGGACTTTTTCCAAAAGATACCCTTTAAATTCATCGCCGATATTCAGGAGCACCGTTTTGTCGAGCTCAGATTTGTGCGATACGAAGATAAATCCCCCTTGCTCTTCTACGTATACCGCTTTGAGCACCATATCGTCGATAGAATATATCTCTTTTGGCTTTTGAATATTGACTTGTTGCACCGCTTCTTCGTTTAGACCGAGTGCTTTTGAGAATCTATATCCGTGGTAGGGGAGGGTTATTTTTTCTTGCAAATTAAAATCTATCCCGTCTTTGGGGAGATAATAAAATAAACCTATAGCGATAGTCTTTGCGATAAGAGCGAGTATGAGGATAACCGAAGCGGTTTTATTGAAGTTTTGTACTGAGGACATACTTGTTATCCACCTTTTTAAATTTCAATAAGATTCCCCGATATTTCGTGTACATACTCTCACTGGGAATAAGCTCTAAAAATAGCTCTTGCGTAGCCAAACTAATAAAACCGAAAATCTCACCGAAATCCCCCTTTGCGGTTATGTTGATGTTTAGCGGGTCTATTATGGTGTGGTAGATTCTTAGGTTCTGAACTTTTTTAGGGATGATATTGCTGATTTCGCTACTAAAACTTGCGTTATCGACATTGATGATATTTGCAAAAATTAAGGGGACAAATTTGATATTGCCCACTAGACCCGCTTCTATCCCTTCATAATACAAAGTCGCATTTGAAACATCGAGATAGAGGTATTGATCTTTGAGTGTTTCATCCGAAAGGATAATTTTATTCTCTTGTAGTAATTGTGATTCGAGCATATAGTAGAGATTTTTTTTCGGTAAAAAGATGATTATGAGAAGTAATAACGCGAGAAAAAAGAGAAAACCCTTGAGTAATTTTTTTGCCATTATTTCGCTATCTCCATATAAAATGCACTTATTAAAGGGGTTTTGCGCTCCACTTCAAACGCTTTTACCTCTAGTGTATCATTGAGTATCGATGAGGACAATGTATCAAGCTCTACGGCAGTAATCCCTTTGGAGCTAAGAGTTATTTTTTTATCGCTTTCAACCATATCGATAGTAGCTTCGGTCAGTTTTTGGTTTTTGAGGATTCTTTTGATTTTTGCCAAAGCGTCTTTGTTGCCCCAGTCCTCTTTTAATTGCGTGAGCTTTTGCCCTTTTTTTTCGAGTATCTCTATGTTTTTATTGCTTATTTTTAGCGTTTCGGCGTATTTATTATTTTGTATCACAAGCATCGCTATGACGGAAGTAATGAGTACCAAAATATAGAGAGGGTTTATTTTCATCATATTTTTGCTGCCGCTTTCAAGCTATTTTCTTCTACCACTATGCTCGTAAAATCGATACGTTTTTGGAGAACGCTTTTAACAAGCTCTGCCTTTTTTGGATTGAGCAGAAAAATCTCAAACTCGATTCTATCCCCTTTGAGTGATATTTTTTTGAAATACTCCTGTGAACTCAATCGAACGTCAAAGAGCGCTATGAGAACCTTTCTGATATTCGTTTGAGAATCTTCGATAACGGAGAGATTTTTGATAATCGCATCTTGCTGTAATGAAGTTGGCGGAAGATTGTATTTTGCGATGACCTCGCGCTGCTTTTCGTCAAGTGCATTGTACTCTTGTTTGTAAATGAGTAATTGCACAAGATACAGGGCGATAAAACCGAGTAGAAGATACAGTATCTTATTCAATCCTTTTTCGTCTATCACTTTATCAAAGCGACTCAATCGTATTTTATGGGTAGGCAACGAAAAAGTCTTTAGCCGCTCTTTGAGAGATTCGGTATTTTCTACTAGCTCTTTTGGGATGATGGTGAGTAGAGCCCCTTGCTTGATGAGCGCATTTTTGTCGTCTATCTCCAAAGGAATATCCATATCATCGAAGCACTCTTGCGCGAAATAAACATCCCGCACTTTGGAAAGTTTTAATCCAAGCTCTTCTAATGTGTGGATTATCTCTTTTGAATTGTACGCCAATACCAAAAACTCGCCGTTTGCTTTTTTTATCGCTTCGTAGTTGTACTCACCCTCGGGGATGATACCGTCAAAAAGCGATGGAAGGAGTGATTTGGCTTGATATTCGTATTTTACGGGGAGTTTTTCTACCCTCGCCCAGTAGAAGGAGGGGGAGAGGATAATATCTATTTTTTTATTGAAATCTTTCGGAAAAGGTTTGCTTTTTTTATCAACGAATGCCCTCGGTCGTTTCGGGCTAAAAAATCGTAAAAAACCTGTCGGGTTAATTTTTTTCAAAAAAGGCCGCCTTATTCTTGCTAAGATCGATGAGATAACTATAGGTACTTATAGTTTTGTCTTTAGAGACCGCAACATTGCATAGTAATTTGGAATCATAGAAGTGTATATTAAATCTGCTCAAAATCTCTTTATCCTCATCACTCCGCAGAGACAATTCATCCGCGTTTTCGTAGATGACATCGCTCTCTTTCGTGATCATCGTATCGGAAAAAATCGTATCGATAAGTTTTTGATCCATACAATTAAAATCGAGCGTATCGGAAATACCGTAGGAAAAATAGGTATTCCAATCGACTTTGAGGGCATCTTCATCGTTTTTGGTTTTTGCATAAGCGTATAGAATCTCCGAAAAAGCCCCTTCGTCCACTATTTTCCCCTGTCGAAACAATGGATTCTTTAATGATATTTCGCTCTCGTAATCATTTTCGACATAATCGGAATCTATAGCATCTACAACCATATTTGCTAAAAATTCGGGGTCGCTTATATTGTTTTTGTCGAAAATAGCGACAAATAAATCAAAATAATTTTTATGAATAGTCCCGTTTGTTTCGGCGATGGCATTTATGTTTATTTTATTTGATGCGCATTTGCAATCTATTTGAACGCCGATGTCTTCTTTTTCGGCAGATAAAAATAGCGGAAAATAACCCAATATCGTGTGGAGCTCTTTGGGGGTTTTACTCTCTTTGAGATTCTCGACTATGAATTTTCTAACCTCATCCTGAAGATAGGAGAACTGAATATCGGAACGGAGCGCTTGTGTGTCTTTTATCATAAAACCTACTAGCTGCTGATTGTAGGCAATAAGTAGCGTAAGGGTAATCACAAAAAATATCGTGATAAGGAGCGCTATACCTTTTTTTATTCGGTTATCCCTAATTTTTTTAGCACCTCATCGGGTATCGAAGGAGGCTGTTTTATCGTAAAAGACTTTGTTTGTGTATCACTTGGGACGGAGATGCCGCTGTCGTTATCGCTGTATGTGATACTTAAGACATTACCGTTGGTATTTTTAACCTGTTCGTTTAACTGCTTAGTAATGTTTACCAACTGCTCTTTTTTTGTGGTCGTATTGGTTACAAGCAAGTAGACATTTTCATTAGTGTCTATTAGTTCGGGGTCAATTTTTGCATTTATAGACGTTCCGTCAGGAGTAGTAATGTTTGTCATAATCTCTTTTTTAAAAGAGGTTGTTTTTACGTTCGGATTCTTTACCATCACTTTAACCACATAAGAGCCGTTTTTATCATTAAACCGAGCTTCGTCATAATTTTGATCATAGGATGAGAACATTTGATTTTGCTCGATAAACAGTCTCACTTTTCTATTTTGGTTTGCAATGTCTTCAGGTAAAGAGGCTAACTCCTCTTCGAGATTGCTACCCTGTAATTTGTACTCGATGTCAATATTTTTAGGAGTGCTTACATTTTTAGTACCGCCGCTTTTTTGCACCTCTTTTTTTATAGGTTCAAACGCGACGGGAGAATCGTCTATGCTGAAGTAGAGCGTTATTCCCCCGAGTATCAAAGATATTAATAGAATAATAATATTTGCCATATTTAGAAAACTACTTCTTTTTAATAATCGCTTTTGACGACCTTATACTATCGGCATAACATGCAAATGATAAGTAGAATTCATCCAACAGTGCACCCGTTGAAATCGTAGCCGTCAGTCCGCTTATCGTAGCGGTGTTGTTTATGTTATTTAAAGCGTTGCCGTACTTAACGTCGTAAAGTTGTGAAACTTTTACGGACGGGAAGCCGAATGCATAGTCGCTAAAGTCTATTACTAGTGCCGAGCCGTTTTGATAAATCTTATAATTATTTTGCTCGTATGTTGACGGCGGCGCATCACTCGTATAATCTATGGAATAGCTGTTTGTAACATCCGTAATACCTTGCGCAAGTACCGTTACGGCAATTCTTTTTACTACTACGCCGTCACTACTTACTTCCACGGTCGCACTACCGACGGAAATGCCGGATAGGGTGAGCGTGTTGGAGCTGACGGATACGGTTACCGTAGCACTTGAAGACGTAGTAACGGTGATCGTTCCCGTGATTCCATCGAGTGAAACATCGGTCGTGGAGCCTTGAGTGACGCTTGCCGTAGTCTCTTCAACGGTCGTTGAAGTATTGTCGTCGTCATCGTCCTGGGTTGAAGATGTAACGGTAACATTGACCACTATAATCGTAGCGCCATCGTTTTTGATATAAATTACCGCATCGCCGGATGCGACTGCCGTAATTGTAACGACACTGCTATTTACGGAGGCGGTAGCTATACTTGTATCGCTACTGGTAGCCGTTACGTTACTCAATGTACTGTTTACGGTAATATCTGCCGTTGCGTTTACCGCAAGAGTCACTTCTTCGGTTTCTACTTCCGTAGGCGGAGTGTAATCTACTTCTTCATAGCTGATACTCTCTTCGGTAGATAATTTAGAAAGAAGTTTGGATTCTATATCTTCAAAAGTACTAGAGCTACTTATTCCGTTTTGTGCTAATCTTGTTTCATAAAGAGCTTTTGAGGTTGTTTTTGCGTTCTCATCGGTGCTCCCGCTCTCTTTTAAAGAGATAAATTGCTCCACCGCATCTTGGACGGCATAGTTGAGTACCGCTATATCTTTGTCGTTGGTAATATTTTGATTGTTCGTTAAATAGTTTGAGGGTAACTCGGCTCCCGTCATCTCTGCGACCAACTCTACAATGCTTGTTATGTCGGCTTCCTTGCCGTAGTACTCCCACAAGTCGTATATCGCAGTCGTTATCATATCGATTTTATTTGAGCCTTTGGGTGCTTTCATAAAAGGGGTATTAAGTTTGTTTGACGGAAAATCTAGCTGAATAGCTCCATCGTCGCAGTTGTCGGTGATGCAGTAAGATATTATGCCATCCAAATTGGGATATAAAAAAATACCGTCATCCGGAGAATTTGAGCAACTGTACATACCGGGACTATCCGCATAAGTACATTCGGTGTCGTCAGCCTTCACGATCCCTTCATAAACCGGACCTTTGTAAACACCGATAGTATTATCCGTGGCTGTTCCGGAACCGCATCCACCCAATAGTATTAAGAACAGAAATACTATCGAAGTTTTGTAAAACAACCTTCCCATTGTCGTGCTCCCAAAATTAACTTGTATAGAACTAAATCGTCTATTTTCTATTTTTTTTGACTACTATCAATAGTAGTACGGCGGTGGGTAGTAGTATGGATTAGGCGCCATCATTTGCTGATTTTTATTCCCGCTGTTGCCGATATCCAATGATGCACTGATGCATCCACTAAACCCTAACGCTATCATAACAATTATCAAGTATTTGACAATTAGCTTCATAAATTCCTTCCTTGGTCGATATCACTAAACACCGTACAAACAATTATCATTCCAAAAAAATCGAAAGAGACGTTGAAAATTTTGGAATGATAATTGTTTAACGTGTATATAAAATCAATAAAAAGGATAATAGTGCGTAGTGCTGGAATCAGATTCCTCATCATAACGACTTTAACCCTGTTGATAAAAGGTTGCGACGGAGGCAGTCTTGCCAAACTCGGCGAAGACCTTGCCAGTAATATTTTAAAAAGCGTTGATTATTACAAAGAACATAACCAAATGTGTGATTTTGGATTTGGTCTGAAAGGCTACTGCGATAAAAATCCTTATACGTACTATGACGACGGTACGAGCGAATGCAACACCACGGATCCTATTATAAATATGTCAAGCGTAAATTACCTCGGCTTACAAGTAGGCGGGCTGAATTGCATTAGCTTTGACATCACCGCTTGTGCGGAAGGCGATGTGGCTCTAAACTATTTGGTCGGCAATGCATCTGTTATCGGCTCCTATATTCAGAGCGACTCATCTTTATGCGTCCAGGGACTAAGCGAGGGGAATACGACTTTAAGTCTTCAAGCAACAAATTCTCTTGATAATACTGCCGTAAAAACGATTGACGTGTGGGTGGTCAATATGGACGATAATACAACAGACGATAATACAACAGATGATAATACAACGGATATTTGCACCTCGTCGGATAATCCGGTGATAAATACTACGGTAAATTATTTTGCGATATACACGGGAGAGGCAAATAAAAATTGCTATACGTTTGATGTAGAATCCTGCGAGGGAGGAGATAATAACGTCACCTTGAGCAGTAGCGTCGGTTTACCTATACTCTATACATATAATAATCCAGATATAAATAACTCCATTTGCATGTTGGGAATCGAGCAAGGTATAACCACGATGACGGTAAACGCAACGAACAAATACGGCAACAGTGCATCAAAAACGTATGATGTCATAGTGATAAATAGCGGTGATGATACAAATACCACATGCCAATCCGGTGATTACCCGATAATTAATACTACGGCAAGTTCATTTGATATAAATGTTAGCGATGAGACGGTAACTTGTGTGTTGTTTGACGCACAATCTTGTGCCGTCGGTGACGATAATGTCTCATTTAGTGTTACGGAAGCTGATAGCACGGTATTAAATAGTTACGTCGATTCTACGGATGATAAATACATCTGTATGGAGGGCCTAAAAGAAGGTTCTACCACAATGAATGTCAGCGCAACTAATGAGTTTAATAATACTACCACGAGACAATACACGGTAAATGTAACGGATCCATATGATTATAGTTTGAGCGTTGCCGATCCAAATGCGTGTGAGACTAATCTTACTCAGCTAAAAATGTTTGTCAGCTACGGTAGTAGCGGGCAGGCTGTAGCGGTACCCGATAAGACGCTAGAAGTCGCCTATCAAAAAGTAGATTTAGGTATTGATTTTTATTATCCGTTGATTAGTGACTCATCAACGACAAAAACTTGGTGCGGACCTTATTATGATATAGAGGTACATCCCGATGAGGATATATATATAAGGATTAGTGCCACCACGAAATATTTTAACGGTAGCGTCTTTTATGTAAAGATACCAAACGGCGCTTGCTATAGAGGCGAGTTTGAAAATAAAGGTGGAACGGAATGTGCTTCAAGCATAAAGAGGTTAATCCCTGTAAAAAATACTTTATTGGATCCGTAAAATTAAAGTATTTTTTTTATCAGTCGATATAAATCTTGAGTTTGGATTATATCATTTGGTTTTATTCAGTTAAGTGGCTTCGCAAGCCAAGGGAAATTAGAGAATCTTAACAAGAGGAGAGAAAGATGAAAATTAAGGTTAGTGCGATAGCGGCTGCAATGTTAGCGGTTGCTCCGGCTTTCGTGAATGCGGGGACTCAGATCGAGATACCGCATGAAAAGTGGACGCTATTCGGTACACAGGGGTTATATACCTACGGTACGAGTAGTAGCAGCGTGCCTACTTGGGACACCACGTATGTTCTAGGTACTACGTCTACGGATGAGGCCGATACTGACGGAAACGTAACATATTATGACAACGCTACCGGCGGCACAAGCGGAAGCGGTTGGGTTGTAAGTACTCCGGCGATTGCCGAAATAGGTGTCGAATTGTTGGTAGGGTCCGAGGATCCAAGCGGCAATACCATTGCGGCAACCGATGATGTGTTAGTTGAGTTACAACACTTGGGTTCTGTGGCTTCTTCACCGAATGAATACGTGAAAGACGGCGGCGATCCCGTGTATACAATGTATATTAGCACACCGGGCGGAAACGCGGTAAGGGTATTCTTCGTGTCTGACATGGAAGGACAATGGGTTAAAGTAAGATTTAACACCGAAACATATGCCGATACGACAGAATTTTACTGGGTAAAACTACATAGAGATTATACTTCCGATGCTCCGTATGCTATTACTACTGCAGATTTAGGAGTAACTCCGTCCGAGTTGGCTGCTTTGCTTTCAAGTTCTTCGAGTTCAACTGCATATAGCGGATTGGATGAGTATTTGGATACGAACATATCTGACAATAACCTAACAAAGGTTATTGCAAATAGTATGCAGCTTACTTCAACGGATAATTTTGATGCTATGTCTGCCGATGACAACCTGACGCTATTTGGTTATGTTAACGGCGCGTGGGGTGTATATGATAGCAGACTTTCAGACAGTCAAAACTCTTTAAGCAGTACAAATGACGTTGAGAGTGCACACGGATACTGGGCATACGGTCAATGGGTAAATAACACAACCGCAAAAGCAGGATTGGTGTTAGCTAGTTCTGATATAGGGGAGAGTACATACGGGACTATGAACCTTAATAGCGGTTGGCATTTACTCTCTTTTAACGATGAGACCATTAGATATTCTGCAGCAGCAGCAATAGTCGATATAAGTACTTCTTTGGGTTATACGTTGAGAGATACATTCGGAAGAAATATTGCAGGTACCTATTGGACAGAAGCAAATGCTACATCTGCTTTGGGTGCAGCACTTGCAACAAACGATAGAATCGTAACGGGTGATAGAAACGGTACGATGTACTTCGGGAACACTAGAGCGTATCCTATGAACGGTACAAACGTACTGATTGTTTCTGACAGAAAGTTTGAATTAAACACTTCAGTGGCGACAAGACCTTCAAGCGGAACTGCGTTACCGATGGTGGCTGCTAATGACAACAACCAAACAGCCGTTTACGGTGACTATTTGATGGCGGTAAAACTCAATAGTGCTTGGTTGAATGAAGGGAATATGACCGGCATCGGGCATTTGGAAATCCAATTTGCCGACTTGTATCATGAGTATACAAGTAGCGGTACTACGGTTACCGATTCTAGCTTCTACGTGTCAACGGCAGGGGCTACTCCGGCAACATTGGCGGCTAATATAATTACAAATTTGACCGGTAGTATCACTGGTAACTGGAAAAAAAGATCGGATGACTCTACTGCGAGCGATCTAAAGTTAAAAGCGTACGAGTTGGATACAAACTTTGACGGTACTACCGATAGCGTTCTCATAGCATCAAACTACAGATTTGGTGTTGCGGATGCGACGGTTGTTAGAGTTTATAAAGACGATAACGATCAAAACGGCACACAATTTTATGTACGTGCTAGCGGAACAGATGCGGAGAGCTCGTTATTGTCGTATGACGACTATAACCACTCTTATGCGATTGCTCAAATTGCAGGGGCAAGAAACGATACAACAAAAGATTGGAACGCAACTATTGTAACAATAAATAGCGATACCAACTATACTGTACTTGGTGCGGATCTTTGGAGAGATAGTTATACTTCTACTCCTATCAATGACATACAAATTCTTGAAACAGGTACCGACAAAGGTATATACCTAGATACAAGAATCGGCGCGTTGAGTGGAAGTACGGACATGGTAAAAGGTCCTATCTCTAACGTGTTCACGTTGAAAAACCTAACGGGTGCTGATGGTCATACGGTAGCATCTGACTATAACGGTACGTTCATTAGTCACGGATACGATCTTTCGAATCCAAACTCTAGCGGTGTAATAGACGGTAACATCACACTTGGATCAGGAAGTAGAGCCGACCTTACGAAAGCCATTTACTGGGCAGATGATATGCCGGCAAACAACCCGATACAAAAACTTGTTACGCAAACAGGCAAGAATGTAGTTTCAGTATTAACTGCTGCACAAACATCAACTACTGATGGTTCAGTAAGATGGCTTGGGCTAGATGCTACAAAAGATGCCGAGACTTGGTTTGATATAGATATGCAAGATACGCAAGAGTTGCTATGGACAGATTCTAAACTAGGTTACTGGGTGAGATTGGGTGATGATTTCACACCTGCAACTATAACGCTATCTAATGGCGTGACAGGAAATTCAGCCGGCTATGTACAGGTACACTTTGACAACGGTGTAAGTGCTACAACAGGTTTGGGCGATGTTAGAAACCACATCAATAGAACAGTAACGTTTAAGCTTAACGGCTTGGCGGGTGATTCCGGTACAGACTATAGCGATAACTCTTATAACGTTGTAGCTTCGGTTTCCGGTGATGTTATTCCGTTGAGAAGAAATAGTGACGGTACGTTCACATTAAGATTGAATGATGCATATATCCTATTCGCAGATCCTACGACAAGTGATGTTCCTGTAATAATCACTGCGTATGACGGCTTTGGCAATACGGCGAGCTTTGCAACTTCGCTTTACTCATACTGGGCAAAACCTGCTACTCCGACGGTAGCATACAATGCTACTGGTACAGGCTTGGATATCACATCTAGCGATACCATACAAGTGTTTGAGGGTAATATTTCCGACTATGCATTTAGAGCCGGCACAAAAACTGCTCTAAGTATTACAGATTACTCAAGCTTGGGCGAGTTGTTCGGTTGGGATGCAAACAGCACGCTAGGAATCAGTGCTATTAGCTCTACAAATCCGTACCATAGTCTTAAAGTACTTGCTAAAAACGATTACTATATGTATTCCGATATGCAAGCGGTAAACTTTGCGCCTGTTGCAAATAGCAAGACGGATACTTTGACGGCAACAGTTGCCAATACTAACTATGAAGACACTGAGAATGCAGTGATGCTGAACGTTATAAATTATGACGGTTATGCAGGCAGTCCATTGAAAATAGCTTTCAAAGGCGAAGCAAACGCTGATACATTGTCAATGACATCTGCGACTTACTATGATGTAACGACAAGCGGCGGTAGCACAATCGAGATGCAAATAACATATCACGGAAGTTTCTATGAAGGTGAAGTGTTCTATGTATATGTAGACGGCACATTGTACTACGGTACATTCAGTACATCTTATAATGCTGGTAGCCACGGCACGCTTACTGAGATCAATGATTACGGTCTTGGCGGTCAATCTTTCTAATAAATAAACTATAAAACCGAGGTCTCTCCTCCCTCGGTTTTATGTTAAACCAATCGGAGAACTTTTGAAAAAATCATTCACCCTTTTTGAGCTATTGATTGTAGTTTTGCTCCTCTCAATAGTTTACACCGTAGCGATAATATCCTTCCAAAAACTCGAACAAAAGAAAAAACCAAGCATAAAAAATTTCGTAGAACTCTCAAGCATATATTCCATAGAAAATCTAGACGTACTCTGTTATGACTATTGCCTCAAGTGCGATGTCTTTGATAGTAAAAAAAATGAAAAAATAGGAAACTTCAATCTACCTCAGCATACCAAAGCCTACTCTCTCTACGGAGATAAACTCTCTAGCGAACCTAGAGGTATAGATCTAAAATACCTCGGTGTTTATGAAAATATTTGTTTTGAGCTAAAAATAAGAGACGGTTTGAGCGCAAATGAAGCGCTTCTAAGTGACGGTGCGTCGCTATTTTATTATAGAGCACAAAAATATCTCCCCGATGTATTTGAGAGCATAGGCGAGTTGGAACAATACTTGCAATCAGCCTTCAAAGAAATGAAGGAAACAGAATTTGATTTATAGTTTTAGCGGTATAGATAAAAATAGCGGTAAAAAAGTTAAAGGGAAAGTAGAAGCCCAAAATCTCGATGACGCAAAAGGGAAGATAAAAGCTAAAAACATCATTTACCAGTCCATAAACAAAGAATCCGAGCCGCTATTAAAAAACGTGTCCCTTTTCAGTAAGAAGAAAATCTCCTATAAAGACCTAGCCAATCTTAGCCGTGATTTGAGCATCTATATAAACTCCGGCATCTCGATAGTCAATGCGATAAAACTCGCGAAAAATCAATACGGAAAAAGTAAAAAAATCGCGTTATTTTTAGAATCCGTAGCCACATCTTTGGATGAAGGAAAAGACTTTTATCACGCATTAGAATCTCAAAAAGTTCTCGAACTCCCCGAATTTTACAAACAATCCATAAAGGTATCCGAAGATAGCGGGATAATGGATGAAGTACTTGATGAGCTCTCAAAACTCCTCAAGAATCAAGAGCGTATCAATAAACAAATCCAAAGCTCTTTTGCCTATCCGATGTTTATTTTGACCGTCTCATTTATGATGGTTGGGTTTATGCTCACCTACGTCGTTCCGAAAATCACTTCGATTTTTGAGCAGCTCAATCAAGATTTGCCGCTTATCACCAAGATAGTCATCGGTACGGGAGAGTGGTTTCAAAATAACTGGCAACTCCTTGCGTTTGGATTTTTGGCGATAATGATTTTTTACCCTGTCTTGCTGAAAATCTCAAAAGGGTTTAAAAGGATGAATGATTCTTTACTACTCAAAATCCCGATTGTCGGAAGTATCGTCGAGAGTAGCGAGCTTGGGCGTTTTGCATATATCACTTCTATACTTTTTCGAGCGGGTGTGCCGTTTGTGCAAAGTATCAATCTCTCATCAAAGATTTTGAATAACGTCATCATACAAGAGGCATTTGAGAGTGCGAGCGAAAAAGTGGTCGAAGGGGGCAAGCTCTCGGTAGCACTGAATGCCCAAAAATACCAGATCGATAAATCCTTCGTACAAGCCCTAAGTCTCGGTGAAGAGACGAGCGAAGTGAGCAAGATTCTCCAAAATCTCTCAAATCTCTATTTCGAGGAGAATCAAGACAAGATTACCCTCTTTCTTTCGCTCTTGGAGCCGTTTTTGATGCTTTTTGTCGGCGGTATCATCGGTTTTATCGTTACTGCGATGCTACTTCCGATATTCTCAATCAATCTGGGCTAAGAGCGATTCTAGTCCCGCTTCGTCAAGTATCGCGATTCCAAGCTCTTGCGCTTTATCGAGTTTGCTCCCCGCACTCTCTCCGCAGATGAGGTAGTCGGTCTTTTTTGAAACGCTACCGCTTATCTTCGCGCCGAGTGCTAGGAGCCTCTCTTTAAGCTCATCCCGCCCGATGGAGAGAGTGCCGGTAATCACCACGCTTTTTCCCGCAAACGGCGAATCGGCAACTTGCATTTTTGCGGCGGATTGGGGTTGGAGTATCGCTATGAGTTCGGCGACTTTTTGTGTGTTGACGCGGCTAAATTCCAAAAGCGATTTCGCCATCTCTTCGCCAAATCCCGAGATTCCGATATACTCCTCATAACTTCTGTTTAAAAAATCTATCCCAAATGCTGCACACAGTTCTCTGCTTGCCCCTTCCCCGATATGTTCGATTCCTAGCGCAAAGATAAATCGATGGCACGGAGCGCCGATAACCGCGGTGATACTCTCAAGGATGTTTTGTGCTTTTTTCTCTTTGAATCCTTCCAATCCCAAAAGCGTCTCTTTGTCGAGGGAAAAAATATCCTTGACCTCTTTGATGATTCCTTTTTCATAGAGGAGAGTGACGATCTTCTCACCCAATCCTTCGATATTGAGCGCTTTTTTGGAGCAAAAGTGGATGAGGTTGTTGACTATCCTATCGGGGCAGGCGAGGTTTTGACACTTGATGAGTGCCCCTTCATCGAGCAGTTCCCCGCCGCAAGTAGGGCAGAATTGCGGTCGTTCGATAATTTGCTCACTCCCTACACGCAATTCAGGGGTGCTTTTTATGATTTTTGGAATCACGTCTCCGCTACGGATGATGATGACGCTATCACCGATTCGGATGTCTTTGCGCTCGATCTCGTCAAAATTATGCAGCGTGGCGCGCGAGATCATCGCCCCTTCGATGCTGACGGGCTCTAGCAACGCTACGGGGGTGATGTTTCCCGTTCTTCCGACTTGAAGCACCACGTCGTTTATCTTGGCGGTTTTTTCTACGGCGGGAAATTTATACGCACAGGCGAATTTCGGCGATTTTATCGTGTAGCCCAGTTCGTTTTGTATGTTGATGTCATCTACTTTTATCACCATTCCATCGAGCATCATCGGGAAGTCGTTTCGTTTCTCCACCATCTCTTTGTAAAAAAGCTCGATGTCGTGTATGTCCTCAAATACTCCCCTAGAATCGGGGCGTTTAAATCCAAGCGAGTAGATATATTCCATCTTTTTAGCAAGCGAGGATTCTATGATGGAGTTTCTCCCGATGCCCCACGGCAAAAATATGAGCCGCCGTTTTTGTACGATTCTAGGGTCTAGCTGCCGCAGGCTGCCGCTAGCGGCATTTCGCGGATTGGCGAAGAGTGATTCGCCTTCTTGGCTCCGCTCAATATTTATCGCTTCAAAATCCTCTTTGGTGATGACCACTTCACCCCGTACTTCTAGTAACCCTTTGTGTTCGATTCTAAGCGGAATCGTATTTATCACCCGCGCATTTGCCGTGATTTCTTCGCCGATTCTTCCGTCTCCTCTAGTGATGGCTTGTCGCAAGATTCCATCTTCATAGACGAGATTGAGGCTAGCGCCGTCAAATTTCGGCTCACAAAGGAATCGCAGCTCTTTAAACTCTTTTTTGATTCTATTCACCCAAGTGAGGAGCTCGTCAAAATCAAAGACGTCCTCCAAACTCCACATCCGCTCCAAATGCTCCGCCTTGCCAAATCCCTCCAATAGCTTCCCGCCTACTCGCTGCGTCGGCGATGCCGCATCTATCCATTCGGGATGCGCTTGTTCGATGGAGACTACCTCATGGTAGAGTTTGTCATATTCTGCATCGCTTACTAAAGGATTATCAAGGACGTAATAGTAATGTGCATATTTACTTATTTGAGAGACTTTGTTTAAATAATCTTGATAATCCATTTTTTCTCCGTAAGCTAAGAAAGTTTATGTACAATTATAGGGAATAGTTAATAAAAAGCGTTCTAGGGACAACCATGCTAGACATCGATAAAACCACCCAACTCTACCTCAACAACGAAGTACAATTTTTCTGTTTCGGATTAGGCGTAAAAGAGCAAGTGTATGCGGTAAACATTTTTAAAGTGCGAGAAGTGATTCGATACGACGGAGAGATCACTCGCATATCAAACGGAAAGTGTTCGTTACTTGAGGGGCTCATTACCGTCAGAGACGAAACATTGCCGTTGGTGGATCTCAAAAAATGGTTTCGGTACGATCCTCGCGATAAAGAGATAGATTTATCTACACACGGGATAGAGTGCGATGAATTGTTTGTAATGATATGTGATTTTTCGGATTGTGTCGTGGGGATTCGGATAAAGGATGCAAAAAGAATCATTAGCCGCAAATGGTCGCAAGTCAACCAAAGTAGCGATCTCGGAATCAACACCGGAAACGGAAAGATAACAGGTAATACCAAATATATTGATGATTCTATCGTGCAAATCGTTGACATTGAAAAAATGCTTGTTGATGTTTTTCCGTGGGTGGAGGAAAATAAGGAAATCGAACTTGATAGCTTGGATGAGTTAGATTCGAGAAATAAAGAGGTTTTGCTTGCCGAAGATTCTCCATCGGCTATGAAAATGATGCAAAAGATACTCGATAAACTACAGGTGCCGCACAAGGATTTCCAAAACGGCAGATTATTGCTAGATTATGTATTTGCCGAAGATACCGATGTTGAAAATATCGGTGTTGTTATCACCGATTTAGAGATGCCTGAAGCCAGCGGTTTTGAGGTGATAAAACAGCTCAAAGACCACAAGCATACGCAAAATATCCCAATCGTGGTAAACTCTTCTATGAGCGGCGATTCTAATAAAAATATGGCGAAAAAATTGAGTGCGGACGCGTTTATATCGAAGTCAAATCCCGTAGAGATAAAAGAGGTACTCGCAACTTTTCTTTAATCGCCCCGCTTTATCCTTTTTTCATAAAAAAAGAATAAAATAAACAATCCACAATAACATAAGAGTTGCAATATGGTCGGTCTAGCTTTAGGCGTTACCCCCGTATATATTAATAAAACCTCCGAGATAAAAAAATATCTCGATATTCGAGATGGAACTATTGCATCTAGGTCGTTGCAATACAGAAATAGCGTCGATGCGGATGCGCAGTATTTTAGTGATTTAGCCAAAAAACTTGCACACAACGATGAAAACTACAAACTCGCCCAACTCTCAAAACAAAGTGTCTTACGATACTCGCTGATGCAGGAAGCGGAAAAGTCGTTGAGCAGGCAAGAAGGGTATATACAACAGCTCAAAGAAAAGCTACGAGAATATAGTGATGGAGCGATTCTTGAGGAGGATTTTCTCACGAGTTTGAAAAAAATGGTACGAGCATTAAAAGAAGAGCGTGAGATTTTGTCCGAAAAAAAAGATAACTACGGCGAATTTGGAGCGTGGATAGAATCGGCACTAAATAACACTCCTATACCGAGCGTATTAGAAGATGAGACGCTAGATTCCGATAGAGAGTTTTTGGTGCAAAATGTGGAGCAAAGCTTGGAAGAAGCAAGCGCAAATTACACATCGCTAATCCTCTCAATAGGGACCGAGAAAACCCTCATAGCTTCGCAACGCGAAATGGAATTACTAGATTCCAAGGGAGATTCTAGGCGTTTTATCGAAGAAAGAGGTTTTAATTTAGATACGGTGGATAAAGATTTTTTGAGCGAAGAGAGCGAGACGTTTCTTTTGGCACAAAGTCTCCGAAGTAAAGAGCTGCTCTATGGACTTTTGTTTGATAATAAAGCAAATCTTGACTTCCAAGAATCAAACATACAAGACGCTTTTTCAAAATCACAAAACATATTTTCGCTAAGAGCTATGAATTACGCCCTCTCTTCCGATATTGATATAAAATAATTCTTTCAATACAATACCCCTCTAAAAACTATAAGGTTAAGGTTCAAATAATTATGGAAAATTGGAAAATCGATAGCTGGAGAAGCAAAGAGATAAAACAGCAACCTATTTATGAAGATATACAAAAACTAAGCGACGTAGAGGCGAAACTCAAAGCGTTTCCTCCGCTTGTGTTTGCAGGTGAAGCTAGGAATCTCAAAAATGATTTGGCAAAAGTATCCCGCGGCGAGGCGTTTTTGCTCCAAGGCGGAGATTGTGCCGAGAGTTTTACGCAGTTTAACGCAGTCAACATCAGAGACCTTTTTAAGGTCATTTTGCAAATGGCGGCGGTACTAACGTACGCAGGAGGTATGCCTGTCGTAAAAGTAGGAAGAGTAGCGGGGCAGTTTGCCAAACCGAGAAGTGCCGATTTTGAGGAGATAGACGGCGTATCGTATCCTAGCTATAGAGGAGATATAGTCAACTCCATAGAAGCCGATGTCGAAGCGAGAAAACCCGATCCTAATAAACTCATAGACGCATACAATCAATCCGCTGCCACACTCAATTTGTTACGGGCATTTGCCCAAGGCGGCTTTGCCGATTTACATCAGATACACAAGTGGAATCTCGACTTTGTCAAATCGACTGCTATCGGTGAAAAGTTTGAGCAAATGGCTTGCAGAATCTCCGATGCGTTGCGCTTTATGGAAGCATGCGGAATCACCGCACAAAATACCCCCTCGATAAGAGAGACGGCGTTTTATACTTCGCACGAGGCATTATTGCTAGGGTATGAGCAAGCACTCACGAGAAAGGATAGTCTAAGCGGCGAATATTTCGACTGCTCCGCACATATGCTCTGGATAGGGGATAGGACGAGAGATCCAAAAGGGGCACACGTAGAGTTTTTGCGCGGGATAGGAAATCCGATCGGTCTCAAAGCCGGACCTACGATAAAACCCGAAGAACTTATCGAGCTTTGCGACGTGCTCAATCCACGTAACGAAGCAGGAAGGCTCAATATCATCGTGCGGATGGGTGCGGAAAAAATAGGAACGTATTTGCCGGAGCTCATAAGAGCGGTCAAAAAAGAGGGAAAAAACGTCCTATGGTCAAGCGATCCGATGCACGGCAATACCATCAAAACCGAATCGGGTTATAAGACGAGAGTTTTTGACAATGTACTTAAAGAGGTGCAAAACTTTTTTGAGATCCACAAAGCCGAAGGGAGTATCGCGGGCGGCGTCCATCTAGAGATGACCGGACAAGATGTCACCGAGTGCATCGGCGGCGCAAAAACCGTGACCGAAGAGAGCCTCAAAGACAGATACCACACTTTCTGTGACCCGCGCCTCAACGCCGATCAAGCATTAGAGATGGCATTTTTGATCTCGGAGATTTTTAGGAATAGCAAAAAAAGCTAATCCTCCCCTCTCCGATAATCCCCGCTTTTTCCGCCTGTTTTAGATTCTAGCTTTATATCGCGTATCACCATACTTTTGTCTATAGCTTTGAGCATATCGTATATCGTTAAAAGTCCAATAGATACACCCGTAAGCGCTTCCATCTCCACGCCCGTTTTTCCTTCTAGCGACGCAGTTACGGTGAGTTTGAAAATGTGATTCTTCGGATCTTCGCTTATCTCGCAGTTGATAGAGGTGAGATTCAGCGGATGGCACATCGGGATGAGGTCGCTTGTCTTTTTTGTCCCCATTATCGCCGCTACTACGGCTGTTTGGAGGACGGGACCTTTTTTGTTCGTGTTTTGAGCGACGCTTTGAAATGCCGCTTCGCTTACTTGGATCTCTCCGCTGGCAACTGCCGTACGCTTTGTTATTTTTTTCTCCGAGACATCTACCATTTTCGGTCTGTCGTGCTCGTCTAAGTGGGTGAGATTCATAGTGATTCCTTGCCAAGAATCCCGTAGCCTTCTATCTTGTGGCTTCTTGATTCTGCGTAGATTTTTTTACCGTTTTTGATGTCGTATTTCCATATCGGTGCATTTGTTTTAAAGTCTTCCACGAACGCATCGAGATACTCTAATGCTACTCTCCTTTTGGGGGATGCGATGCACGCGACAAAAGAGCTTTTATGAATCGTGACATCTCCGATAGAGTGCGCCATAAAGATGTGAGAATCTAACTTTTGCAATCTCTCTTCCCAAGCTAAAAACCATTTTTGCAATAAAGATTCATATATCTCGAAACTTAATCCCTCGATCCCCTCTTCATCCCTTACGATTCCGACGAAATAGGTGAGGGCACCGCAATTTTTCTCTTTGATTCTTTCATACCATTTTTGCAAGATCTCTTCGCTATGTAGCGCTCCGAAAGCCAACTCTACCATGAGGATTTAGCCTTTGTGTTTTTTGGCAAGAGTAGCAAAGCGTACCTTAAAGATATTTCCATAGAATACCTCCACATTTAGGTATAGGCGGAAGATGTTAGTTGATAGCTACGGCAGGGAGATAAATTATCTTAGAATTTCGGTAACGGAGAATTGCAATTTTAGGTGTCAGTATTGTATGCCCGATACTCCGATAGATATGCTACATAAAGAGAATCTCTTATCCGTCCACGAGCTTTTTACCTTTATCAAAATCGCTATCGATAACGGTATAAAAAAAATACGCATCACGGGCGGCGAACCAACCATCCGATCCGACCTGCCCGATCTCATACGACTCATACACGAATACGACGATTCGGTTGATATTACCCTCACTTCAAACGGGATGTTGCTTTGCGGTATGGCACAAAGACTAAAAGATGCAGGGTTGAAAAGAATCAACATTTCATTAGATTCCCTCCAAAGAGAAAAATTTAAAAAAATCACCCAAAAAGATGCGCTAGAAAATGTGTTACGAGGGATAGCGCTTTGCAAAGAATTAGGATTATTCGTAAAGATAAACTGCGTCCCGATACGCGGCGTGAACGATGATGAGGTATTGGATATTTTTGCTTTTTGCCATTCTCGCGGTTTGAGACTGCGCTTTATAGAGTTTATGGAAAATTCTTTTGCAAACGGTGGATTGCGAGGCTTAAAAGGTAAAGAGGTTTTAGATATTATAAAAAGTAGATACGAGATAAAAAACGAGATAAAAAATACGTTCGGTCCCGCTACCCTTTTTGAGCTAGTTGACGGCTACGTATTTGGGCTAATCGAGCCGCATAGAGACGACTTTTGCAACGATTGCAATAGACTGCGTTTGAGTGCGGAGGGGAAAATAGTCCCTTGCCTCTATTTCGATGAAGCGATAGATGCTAAAGAGACGATTAAAAGCGGCGATATAAGGGAGATCGAAAAGATTTTACGATTGGCCGTAAAAAATAAACCCGAAAAAAACAGATGGGGAATTGCGGAAGAGGGTGAGAAATCAAATAGGGCTTTTTATCAAACCGGAGGGTGATGAATGAAATTTATTTTTGTCGGTTTATTGCTTTTTGCACAGTGCATTTTCGCCGAAACGAAGTTTACTTTTAAAGACGCGCTTGATTCGTATAATGAGAAAAATTATGACGTTGCGTACAGACAATTTCTAGAGTTGGCATACGGTGGAAACGTCCGAGCTATGAACAATCTCGGAGTGATGTATGAGCATGGATTGGGGGTAGATCAAAATTTTGAGCGGGCGTTTGATTGGTACTATAAAGCGAGCGAAAAAGGGAATGCAGTCGCAAAATATAACCTCGCGTATTTGTATGACATTGGACTAGGATGCTTGAAGAGCAGGGTAAATGCAAGAAATCTCTACTTCGAATCGGCATCATTGGGATACCACAAAGCATTGTTTTTGATGGGATTGGTCTACAATAAGGGAGACGGCACGGCGGTTGATATTAAAAAAGCAATAGAGTACTACACCAAGGCGGCAAAAAAAGGGAACGAAAAAGCGATGTTCAATCTCGGAATCCTCTATGATAGAGGCTCTAACACCACCCCGAGAAATCCAAAACTAGCGGCATACTGGTACGAGCAAGCGGCGATAAAAGGTCTAGTAGAAGCGGAATACAACGTAGGAAATATGTATGAGCGGGGTGATGGAGTCGTGCAAGACTTCGAGAGTGCTTTGAAATGGTACACATCCGCTTCCGACAAAGGATACCCCAAGGCAAAATGTTCTCTCGCACATCTGTATGCTTCGGGAAAAGGGATGATGATGAAGGATAGAAAAAAAGCCGAAAAGCTCATCAGAGAAGCGGGTGTGGCAGGCGGAGAGTATTGCAAGATAGTTTGGGATAGATATATGCTCTACGATGAGTAAAAAACTTCTCATAGCTGTAATTTTAGTAGCGCTTCCGATTTATTTTTATAAAGAGATTTTGGTCTCTTATGCTGCGTTTTTTTCGGTGGACAATGCGACAAAAGGGGCGGATGCGATACTTCTTTTAGCGGGTAATTCTGAAACAAGAGCTTACCACGCCGCCAAGCTTTATAAAGAGGGGTATGCTCCGATTGTCCTAGTGAGCGATCCTAAAACCCAAGCAATCAAATCTTATCCGTTTCAAATAGACGATTCTACGTATAGCAATATGGTTTTAGGCTATGAAGGAATCGGTAATGTACAAAAAATACCAAGCCTTAAAGGGGGTGCTACGAGCACTTTTGATGAAGCCATAGATCTTATCGGGTATCTCAAAGAACACCCGATGCAAAGGGTGATACTCGTGACCGATACGTTTCACACGAAAAGGGCACTCTATGCGTTTAACAAAATAGCGAATCTTAATGACGTGGATATTCTTTTCCAAGCTTCCGCCGCGAAAAATAGCATATACGACGAAACGAATTGGTACAAAAACGAAGCCGGTATTACAAGCTATGTTTTAGAAGGAATCAAATTCTTTGTTTATCTTTTTAGGGCATCAAATATAGAGGGGATAAAAGAGTCGTAAGGAGTTTATCTAAGGCACAAAAACCTTCAAGTAAGTGAAAATTTATTATTTTTCGATATAATTACCCCTCGCTCTGCGGGGATGAGGAGTGTTTCTACGCCCCATTTTATACGCATTATGATTAAATCCAGCTTTTAGGAGCTAGCACACATGCCTTCAAAAACAGCAAGTACCGATCTAGATACCCTATTTAAAGAAAACAAAGATGCCTACGTCACGTACGAAAAAATAGTTGAAGACACTTCAAAAGCGCCCACGGCTACGCTTGCTAAAAAAGTATACGATAATTCAAAAAAATTTAATTGCAAACTAGTCAGCTCCTCGGAAGCGGCGAAGCTCCTCAATATTCAAGAAAAAAGAAAAATAGAACAAGAAAAACAGAGATTACGCGACGAAGAGCTTGAAGACGAATTTGATTTTATGAAAGAGCGAGAGCTCCTAGAGTGGAGTCGTAGCGATAGTCCGGTGCGGATGTACCTGCGTGAGATGGGTCAGATTCCTTTGCTTACTAAAGATGAAGAGATAGATTTTTCCAAACAAATCGAATTCGGCGAAGACATCATTTTGGATGCTATTTGTTCCGTCCCGTATTTGATAGATTTTATTCTTGACTACAAAGAAGCGCTTATCAACAGAGAAAGAAGAGTAAAAGAGCTTTTCAAAAGCTTTGATGATGATGAGAGCGATAGTGATGATGACGGTGACGACGACAGCGACGATGACAGCGATGACGAGGGTGAGAGTGACGGAGAAGAGAGCGAAGGCGATGAGGACGGAGAAGAGACAAAAAAGAAGAAGGTAAGCAAGAAAGATCAAAAAAGGGTCGAGAAAGTCTTAGAGAGCTTCAAAGCGTTAGAGAAGGCGAAAAAAGATTGGCTCAAAGTACTTGAGAAGACGGATGATAGTACGAACGAGGTCGATGCGATAAACTATATGCTGAACCTCACATTTAAAAAGAAACTCTTAAAAGACCGTCTGCTTGACCTAGGACCTACGAGCAAGCTGATAAACGAACTCGTCAAATCGATGGAAAATGCTCTCAAAAGCGATGAAGGTTTTGACAAAGAGCTCAAAAGACTAGAGTATAAACTCCCGCTTTTTAACGAGACGCTCATAGAAAACCATAATAAGATTCTTGAAAATATCACCGAGATGACCAAAAAAGATATTGCCGCCGCCGTCCCCGAAGCGACGATGGTAAGCACCTACGTGGAGATAAAAAAACTCTACCAAACAAAACAAGCGAGCGAAGAGGGATTTTCACTCGAACCTGAAAAACTCAAGGAGATACTAGAGCAGATAAAACGGGGAAAAGACATCGCCGATCGCGCAAAAGAGAAGATGGCAAAATCAAACCTGCGACTAGTCGTCTCTATCGCAAAACGCTATACCAATAGAGGTTTGCCGTTCCTTGACCTTATCCAAGAGGGTAACATCGGTCTTATGAAAGCCGTCGATAAATTCGAGTACAAAAAAGGGTATAAATTCTCTACGTATGCGACGTGGTGGATACGCCAAGCTATCAGTAGAGCGATAGCCGATCAGGCACGAACGATTAGGATTCCTATCCATATGATCGAGACGATAAACAGAATCAACAAGATAGTTAGAAAACATCTCCAAGAAAACGGTAAAGAACCCGATGTAGAAACAATCGCGGATGAAGTCGGACTCCCTGTAGACAAAGTCAAAAACGTCATCAAAATCACAAAAGAGCCTATCAGCTTGGAAGCTCCTATCGGGAATGACGATGACGGGAAATTCGGTGATTTCGTAGAGGACAAAAACTCTCTCGGACCGATGGAACATATAATGAAAGAGGACCTGAAAACCCAAATCGATGAGGTGCTTGACCAACTCAACGAACGAGAAAAAGCGGTCATCCGAATGCGATTTGGTTTGATGGATGATGAATCCGATAGAACGCTAGAAGAGATCGGAAAAGAGCTCAATGTCACAAGAGAGCGTGTCAGACAAATAGAATCAAGCGCGATTAAAAAGCTCAAACACCCTAAAGTGGGGAGAAAGCTGAAAAATTACATCGAAGACTAAAAAATGACGTTTTTAGAGAAATGGATAGAATACGATTATAATCCTTTCGTAGTTTTCAATTCGCAAGGGAAGGTACTCTCCGTCAATAGGGAAGCGCAGTATCTTTTAGGCAAAGTCTCCAATAAAGAACTTTTTGATTTAGCGCTTAATTACGCCTCCGAGACCTATGGCTTCAAAACTTTTTTCGTAGATTTGGAATTTGATAAATTTGAGTTTTTTGCCGTGACGGTAGGGTATGATACCGACGATGAGATAGGAATCAGACTCTATAAAAAGCCAAAAAATAAAGTGAAAAACTCCAATCGCTCCAATAGAGAGCTCTCTAGCGTCTATGTCCTTATCGACTTATGTATCTCTACGAACTCTTCTCTTTCACAGGCGGAGTTTCAAAAAAATTTCGACCCGGCGATTCCTGATTTGATGCTGTGCGTCGATGATTTTTTAAAAGTGCTCAATAGATGCTTCTACGCATTTAATGAATCAAGC
This sequence comes from uncultured Campylobacterales bacterium, assembly GCA_964500775.1. GTDB lineage: Bacteria > Campylobacterota > Campylobacteria > Campylobacterales > CAZCQG01 > CAZCQG01. Next base: position 4,102 of record CAZCQG010000006.1, on the reverse strand, counting down.
GCGATAAACGTACGGTTGTATATCAATATAGGTGAGCACGTCAAAATCGGTGAGAGGAAATACCCTATACTTCGGATCGAAATAAGCGGCGACAATTTCAAAAATATGCGCCAAGAGATCGAGACGATAGCGACAAAAAGCGACTATGTTATAGGATTTGCACACAATACCGTTATGGTAGACATCCCCGTTATTACGAAATAGTTTTTCTTAGCCGTATCATAATAACGAGTATCGCGACGGTACTTCCAAATACCCCAAAAAGATACCCCCACGCATCAAAGAGATTTTTGTCTATGAGCACCATAAGTGCCGTGACAAGTATTATATACGCGACTATACGGTACAAAGAGAAGAAGATTTTTGAGCCGCTTGCGAGATTCGCCAACGAAAATTTTTTATTTTCCTCTTCTTTGTTCGCTACTTCCTTTTCCTCTTCATCGAGCAGGTCGTGCGTGTCGCCGTGAAATTTGTCGTATTCAAATCTTTTGTCATAATCGGTGTTGATTACTTCGCCTTGCTGCTCTTTTGCTTGCCTGTAGTACCCGTAAAACGATAATCCTATGACCATAAAAGTCGAAAGGTATGCCACGGCGCTATTGATTGCAAATACTTCCCCTGCTACACCGTAAGTGAACACTACAAGCGTGATGAATATGACTGCGATAACGTTTAAACTAAAGCGCATCAATTTTGCTTTTTATAGGAGTATTTCGGATCTTTTTCCATTGCTTCATACTCTTTCATCTGCTTTTTGTAGACTTTGTAGACATTGAGTATCGCCCCGCCTACGCCCCAAACGATTCCTAGCCAAAGAAAGATTACCGAATCAAACATATTTTTGAGCCAGATTCCTATCCCCACACCCATTAAAACGGCTACGACCATTGATATACCTAGCGAGAGGGCGTTTGCCCCCTCGACTACTTCGCGGAGAAAAGGTTTTTTATTTTGCGTATCTGGTGAGTTCATCAAACACTTCTTTTGCATTTTTAATAGTAGCTTCGATTATCGATTCATCCATCGCCGTACAGATAAATCCAGCCTCAAACTGCGAGCACGCGAAGTAGAATCCGCGATCCAACATCGCTCTATGAAATGCCGCAAACATCTTCGTATCGCTTGTAAGCGCATCGGCATAGGAGTAGACAGGTTTGTCGTTGAAAAAGAATCCAAACATAGAGCCGACATAGTCGATTTGCATAGGAATACCAAAATTACCTGCCGCTTCTTTTATACCCTCCACAAGACGTTTTGCTTTATTTTCTAGGTCTTGATAGAGCGGCTTGTTTTTTTTGAGTTTCGTAAGAGCCGTAAGTCCGGCGCGCACGGCAACCGGATTGCCGCTAAGCGTCCCTGCTTGATACACTGCTCCTTCAGGCGAGAGCAACTTCATAATATCGCTTTTGCCGCCAAATGCACCCACGGGCATCCCGCCGCCGATTACTTTGCCGAACGTCGCCATATCGGGTACTACTCCACACACCTCTTGTGCTCCGCCGAACGCCGCGCGGTAACCGCTCATCACCTCGTCAAAAATCAGTACCGCACCCTTTTTGTCGCATAAGATTCTAAGCTCACGCAAAAATTCGTGTTTTGCCCGTACCAATCCCATATTTCCGGCTATAGGCTCTATGATGACCACGCCGATATTCTCAGATTCTGCAAAGCATTTTTCTACGCTTTTTATGTCATTGTATTCCGCTAAATGGGTGTGTTTTGTAAAATCGCTAGGCACTCCGGGGGAGCTTGGATTGCCAAACGTCGTCATCCCGCTACCGGCTTTTACGAGAAGCGAATCGCTATGACCGTGGTAGCATCCCGCAAATTTCACGATGCCGTCTTTGCCACTATAGGCTCGTGCCAATCTTATAGCGCTCATCACCGCTTCCGTACCGCTGCTGACCAATCGCACTTTATCCAGCCCCTCGTAATTTTGCACTACCTCTTTTGCTAGTAGCGTCTCATATACCGTCGGTGCGCCGAAGCTTAGTCCGTTTTTCACTGCTTGCAACACCGCATCCTCTATGTCACTGTCACAATGCCCGAAAATAAGCGGTCCCCAACTCTGGACGAAATCTACGTATCTATTGCCATCCTCGTCTATGAGATATGCGCCTTCCCCTTTGGCGATAAACGGAGGCGTACCGCCTACGCCGCCGAATGCACGCACGGGTGAATTTACGCCTCCGGGGATCACCATCTTCGCTTCGTTAAAATCGGCTATGGAATTTCTATATCTGTTATCAACTATTTTTTCTAGCATAAAAAACCTTTTTGCGGGAGATTATCGGGTAGAATTGTACCAAAAGTATACTATGCGGAGGGAAGATGCAAGTCGTAATGACGATCGCCGGTTCGGATTCTAGCGGAGGGGCAGGGATACAGGCGGATATAAAAACGTTTGAGTATTTCGGAGTTTTCGGCACGAGTGTCCTTACGGTACTTACCGCGCAAAATAGTCGCAAGGTAGAGGCGATATTTCCTTTGAATGCAGAATTTGTCCGAGCGCAGATAGATACGGTTTTTGAAGATTTGAATGTGTGCGCGGTGAAGGTCGGGATGCTTTTTAACGAGGAAATCATCCTTTGCGTAAAAGAATCGTTAGAACGGTACTGCAAAAATATACCCGTCATCCTCGATCCAGTGGCGGTAAGTAATGCGGGGGACGTACTTTTGGAAAAAAGTGCAATCGATGCGCTCAAAACACTTTTCCCTTTCGTTACGCTCATCACTCCCAATAGAAGAGAGCTGAAACTGCTACTCCAAAGTGAAACGGATATAGATGAAAAATATATCTACACGAAATGTTTTGAGATACGAAAAACATTAGGAGTTGACGTGTTGGCGAAAAATTTTGTGCATGAGGGGATGAGCAGTGATTATCTCATCACTTTAGAGGGTTTGCAAAAAATAGAAGCACCCTATATCGATTCTAAAAATACCCACGGGAGCGGGTGCACTCTCTCCTCGGCTATCACCGCGCAATTAGCTTTAGGGGAATCCCTCCCAAAAGCGATAGAGCTCTCTAAAAAATATGTATCTAGCGCGATAAAGCACGCTCCAAACTTCGGGCAGGAGGGAGGAGCTTTACGGCATAATCTCCATTAAGCGTCGCAAAAAACACACAACGTGTGTTATAATAAAGAAAAAAAGGATTGCATTATGACTGCAACACCGCAAAAAGTGCGAACAAACGTCTACCTCGACGCGAAGATCAAAGAAAAAGCACAAAAAATATTTCAAGCCTATGGACTAGGTCTAAGTGAAGCATTTAATATCTTTTTATCCCAAGCCGTTTTGGAAAAAGGAATCCCTTTTCAGATAAAGATTCCAAACGATGTCACGTTAGAAGCGATGCGGGATGTCGAAGAGGGGAAAAATCTCGAAGAGGTAACGCTTGATACACTACTTACCGACATGAAGAAGGCGAGAAGTGCTCAAAATAAAAAGACATAAGGAGTACAACAAAGATTTTGCAAAGTGCAATATCAGCGATCAACAATTTGCCAAGCTTGTCGTCTATCTTTCGACGCTAATCAAAAATGAAGAACTCCCCGCTGAAGCCTTGGATCACCCGCTAAAAGGGGAATACCAAGGATTCAGAGAGTTACATATCAGCGGTGATTTATTACTTATCTATAAAATCGTCGACGGTACGTTGTATCTGGTGAGAATTGGCACGCACTCGCAACTTTTTAAGTGAAAATATTTTTTACGATTTTTTTTGTTTTATTTTCAATTCAGAATGCAAACCATGATGTATTCGATACTCTGGAGCATTTAGATCAATATTTGGTGCAGGATTTGACATTTTTCTTTCCCTGAAGCACCAATGGACACGAGGTTTGTAGCTATCCGTATATTCTACATATCCTATTATGTTGAGTTCAAATAAAAATTGCATCAATTTATCAGATTCGGTCGCGAAAGGTGGGGTGGTGGATGAATTACTCTTGAAAGATTCAAAAATTTTATTAAATTCATCTTTAGTAAATTTTGTTTTTTCATTGAATTTTGTTAAAAAATTTCGTAGATAGCTAAAATCTTCATCAGTATAGTAGAATTTAAAATAATCTTTTATTTCGAGCCATAGATATGT
>CAZCQG010000005.1:12852-74917 GCA_964500775.1 uncultured Campylobacterales bacterium | reverse complement strand
AATTAATAGTTTTATTAGGAGATTGTATGGAGGCGATGAAAATCGTAAGCAACACAAACGATAAAAAAAAAGAGTTTCATATATACGGCATAATCAAGCCGATGACCGACGCGGAGGCGTTTATGCGAGCGCTTGGGGGTTGCAGGAGCGGTGAAGAAGTCGTCGTAAATATTCATGAATCCTATTCACTCGGCTCAAGTCTTATCGGCTATCTTATCAAGCTTTCTACGCAAGACAAGGTAAACCTCACGCTCAATATCAAAGACGACGACCTTTTGAGCACGCTAGGCGAACTACAGCTCAACAGCGTACTACACTTTAAAAAGCTACACGCGTAACCTCGATGTTTAAAAGATTTAGGAGAGTACGGGTCAATTCGGCTATACGTGATCTTGTACAAGAGTACCGATTAAGCGAAAATGATTTTATTTACCCTCTATTCGTCGTCGAGGGAAGCGGAATAAAAAAAGAGGTCGCTTCGATGCCGGGCGTGTACCAAATGAGCTTGGATGTCATAATAAAAGAGTGTGCAGATGTTATTGCGCTTGGAATAAAGAGCATCATACTCTTTGGGATTCCTTCCAATAAAGATTCCGTCGGTTCCGAAGCGCTCCATAGCGAAGGTATCATCGCTAAAGCGATACGAGAGGTCAAAAAAAATTTCCCCGATCTCTACGTCGTAGCCGATCTCTGTTTTTGCGAATATACCGACCACGGACACTGCGGGATTCTTGATGTAAAGCACGGCACGGTCGATAACGATTTGACCCTAGAGATTCTCAAAAAACAAACTAAAGTCTTAGCCGCAAGCGGCGTGGATATGGTCGCCCCTAGCGGGATGATGGACGGGATGATAGAATCCATCCGCGCTGCGCTTGATGAAGACGGTCACTACAATCTCCCGATTATGAGCTATTCAACGAAATTTGCCAGCGCGTATTACGGTCCTTTCAGAGATGTAGCAGAATCAACGCCGAGTTTCGGCGATAGAAAAACCTACCAACAAAACCCCGCCAACAGACGCGAAGCAATATTAGAGAGCTTGGAGGACGAGGCACAAGGGGCGGATATATTGATGGTAAAGCCCGCTCTTGCGTACCTAGACATCATACGCGACATTAGAGAGCGCACATTACTTCCGTTGGCGGTCTATAACGTCAGCGGCGAATACGCGATGCTCAAAGCTGCCGCAAAAGCCGGAGTGATCGACTATGAGCGCGTTATGTTAGAGACTATGCTTGGATTTAAAAGGGCGGGAGCGGATATTATCATTAGCTATCATGCTAAAGAGGTGTGCGAGCTACTCAAAAGAGGGTAGGTTATCCCTCCCCGCTTTTATCCTTCTTGCATCCCGATATTCGAGAGTATCCTGATACACTCTTTTGAGCTTTTTTTTCTGATTCTATAGAGCAAAGAGCGTATCGAATCATCCGTCATTCCCTTGCTACTCTCTCCCCATAGCTCTTTTTCGATAACGGAATAAGGAATCACCTTTTTTTCCGCCGTGCTTAAAAGTTTAAAAAGTTCCAACTCTTTTTTTGTAAGTATCGTTTTTGTGCCGTTGCGGAGGATGACAGATTGTTCAAAATCGACTTCCGCTCCGCACGCGAGTCGATAAGTATTTTTTGAAGTTTTGTTTAAAATAGCTGCGATCTCTTCGAGAATCTCATTCATTTTTTTCGACGATATGGGCTTGAGGAGGTATCCTCTAGGGTGGGTATGAATCACATCAAGTAAAACGTCGGAATCTTTGCAGCCCGATATGAAATATATGAGTGCATCGCTACATTTTGCGATCTTTTGCGCCAATGCCACCCCCGTACTTTTTGGCATCATCACATCGGTTATTACGACATCGGGGAGGTGCTTTTGAAAAAGCTCCCACCCCTCATCCCCGTCACACCCCTCAATGACGCTTCCAAAGTAATTTTTGAAATACCCTTTGAGCAGACCGCGTATCTCTGCATCGTCTTCGACTAGTAAGAGTTTGATATTTTTTAGAATCTGCATCGCTCTTTTTTATGAATGGATTTTATTTTCACTTAGCCAATTATAGCAATTATGCATCATATTCCCCAACTTTGCCTCATCTAATCCTATTTTTTTAAATACCTCTATCATCTTCGGATTGCTCTTCTCCGCTATCAAGGAAGCTAAGAATAACTTTCCGAGCTTTCCGCTTTTTTTGGTGATCGCCTCTTTGATGTCGTCATCAAAGCTTATTTCATTAAAAACGTCATCAAACGTAGTTCCCATAAGTGCGTCGATGAGTGAAACCATCCCCGTCAAATACGCCTTTTCTTGCATCTTTTTATCCATATTGAGGGTGTGTCCGAGCTCACTCATAAACTTCGCCCGAAATATCGCACTCTCCATAAGCGGCGTGGAAAATTTATTCTCCTTCGTATCCGCATAGAGGTAGAGGGTGAGCCATTGGGCGAGCTGTGATCTGCCTAAAAGCGAGATGGCATGCGAGATGGAGGTGATTTTCGATCTTGCCCCTATGGAGGCGCTATTAAGGTATTTGAGGAGGTTAAACGCCAGTTCGGGTGCTCGTAAAAACTCCCGCTCGATCTTCGCTATATCGCAATCGCTATTTAGCAGAGAGACGATATTTACTACCGAGAGTTTGGAGGGGTCAAGTTTTTTTCCGCTTATTACATCGGGCTTGGAGAAGAAATATCCTTGATAATAACTAAAACCGGCACTTTTACACGCTTCAAACTCATTGATATTTTCCACCTTCTCTGCTAAAAATTTGAGATTATATTGTTTGAAGGGCTTGATTTTTTGTGTGAGATTCTCGATGCCGGTTTGCATAATGTCAAACTTCAATACCTCGGCAAATTCAAAGACCGGTTTGAAATTTTCCACAAGCTCTTCTTCAAAGTTCAGGTCATCGACGGCTATCGTATAGCCGTGTTCTTTGAGCTCTTTGATTCTATTGAGGGTTTTCTCCTCTATCTTCACGTCTTCGAGTATCTCTAGTACGAAGCGCTCTTTAGGCAACGCCTCTAAAATAGGATCGAGTAGTAGATCGACCCCCACGTTTATAAACGCTCTTTTATTCCCGATAAGTTTATCTAGTCCGAACGTATTCATAGCGCTTATGAGGACGCTGCTTGTCGCCATATTGTCGTCTAGTACCTCTGCGCGGTTATTGTTGTCGCTTCTGTAGAGGAGCTCGTAGCCAAACGTGCTGCCGTCGTTATTGAGTATCGGCTGCCTGCCTATTAGTCCCACTTCCATAGATATTCCCCCAGTCGAATGCGGCATAATATTTTTTTAGATTTATAGTACAATCATATCTCATTGAAGTGTCAAAAAGATGGTAATTGTATAATTTTTTATCACCAATCACTATTTTAACATCAAAACAACACTTTATTTTAATAAAATGTTGTGCTTTATTTCATCAAGGAAACTTTTAGTGAAAAAATATTTTACTTTATTGCTCCTATCGTTTTTCTTAATCGGCATAGTCGGAGTATTGCAAACGGATGCCGTAGAGATCGAAATCCAAAAAATTTATACCGAAAACGAATACGACCATAAAGCAATGTGGGCGATGTTTTTAGGGGCGGCGTTTGTCATCTTTATTTTTATCTACTGGAATACCAAGCTCAAAATACTCAATCAAAAACTCGCAAATACGAAAAAAGAGCTAGAGTTAGCCCTAAGCAAAGCCGAGAAAGCGAGCATCGCCAAGTCCGCGTTCGTCGCAAATATCAGCCATGAGATACGCACGCCGCTCAATGCCGTACTAGGTTTTGCCGAGCTTTTAGAGAAAACAAATACCGACGAGAAACAAAAGTACTATCTTAGCTCCATAAAAAGCAGCGGCAAGATGCTCTTAAAACTTATAAACGACATTTTGGATATTTCAAAAATAGAGGCGGGGAAAATAGAGATAAACCACTCTCCCCTCTCTATCAAAGAGATGTTTTATGAGTTGGAACTCGTATTTAAAGAGAAAAGCAAGGAAAAGGCCTTGGAGTTGGAGTTTTTTATCGATTCCAATTTCCCCGTGTGCTTTTTATCCGATAAGGCGAGATTAGCACAGGTGCTCTTTAATCTTTTGGGTAACGCCATAAAATTCACAAACGTCGGAAAAATCACCGTTTTGGCAAATTGCGTCGAGAAAAAAAACAATAGGGCAAAGATAGAGATAAGCGTCGTGGATACCGGTATCGGCATATCGCCTTTTGAACAGCAGCTCATTTTTGAGGCGTTTGAGCAGTCGACTCTAAAAACCCAAGGCTTGGAGGGGACGGGACTGGGACTCTCTATCTCAAAAAGACTCGTGGAAAAGCTCGGCGGAGAGATACTCTTAAAAAGCGAGCTTGGGAGCGGATCGAGGTTTTCGGTGGTCATCGATAGTGTGGCAATATGCACCGAAGAGGTGCTGCACTCAAATGCGTTAGAAAATGTTGATATAAATTTCACGGAATCTATTTTATTGGTAGTCGATGACGTCGCAAGAAATCGTGAATTGGTCAAAGGGATACTCGAATCCACTGCCATCAGAATCGTAGAAGCCAGTAGTGGGGAAGAGGCACTCAAAGTAGCGAGTTATAAAAAAATAGACCTCGTATTGCTCGATATTGCGATGCCCGATATGGATGGGTATGAGTGCGCTAAAGAGCTTCGGGCGATAAAAGGATTTGAAAAAATTCCTCTCATTGCCTTTTCGGCTATGCCCAAAGACAAGAAAAATTTTAGTACCCTTTTCGATGATTATCTCTCTAAGCCTTTTAGCGCGTATGAATTGAAGTCGCTGCTTGCAAGGTATCTGCCCCATACGAGTGTTCAAGAACCAAAGAGCGCTCATAGGCGGGGGAGTATAGAGGAAATCGCACTTCAAAAAATCACGGCGCAAGAGGTGTATGAACGCTTTTTTACCAAATGGAATGAGGCGCGTAAAAACGCAAAATTTGAGGAGATAACCGCTTTTGCCAAAGAGCTTAAGGCGTTTGCGTCGGAGAAAAACGAGGAATCATTGGAAAAATATGCCGAGGAGATTATTAGCGCGGTCGATAAGTTCGACATCTCGGTGATAAAAAAACTTATGGGATTATTTCAAACGATATTGCCGAAAAAGGAGAGTGATGTTTAGTAGCGAGGTGCTCATAGTAGACGACAACCCGAAAAATATTCAACTTGCCGCGAGTATGCTCAAAGAGCACGATATAAACTCCGCTTTTGCTACTAGCGGTATCGAGGCGTTGGAGCGACTGGCGCAAAGCAGATACGATCTCGTTTTATTAGATATTATGATGCCCGATATGGATGGGTTTGAAGTGTGCAAACAGATAAAGCTGAACGAAAGAACGGCTATGATTCCTATTATTTTCGTGAGCGCTAGGGGGGATCATGAGAGTGTTTCGCTAGGTTTTGAATGCGGATGCGTCGATTACGTCACGAAGCCTTTTAACGAACAAGAGCTAGTCTCTAGGGTTAAGGTACATTTGGAGTTGCGAAGCTATCAAGCGATGCTCGAAGAGATGGTGCGTGCCGAGGCGGACAAACGGAGAAAAAGCGAAGAGCTTTTGATACAACAATCCAAAATGTCTTCGGTAGGGGATGCTATCGGAAATATCTCCCACCAATTCAAGCAGCCCCTTACGGTCACATCGCTTTTGAGTGCCAACGTCAAACAAGCGCTCAAAAAATCGGAGCGTGCCGCAGAGTTTACTGATATTTATGAAATGCTTGAAAAAATAGACGATAACGTACAGTTTATGTCCGATACGATAAGCAACTTCGGCGATTTCTTCAAGCCCTCGAAAGAGAAAATGATGTTTAATATCGCCAATGCCCTGCAATCGGTTTTGGATATGGTGTTTCCAGCCCTCGTCGATGCGGGTATCGAGGTGAAATTCGAGGCTGACAAGAGTCTGTTTGTCAAAGGGTATGAGAATGAGTTTAAACAAGTCGCGCTCAATATTGTCTCCAATGCCAAAGATGCTATCAAAAAAAGCGCTCGAAGAGACGGAAAAATAGAGATATACGTCTCCAAAGAAGAGCGGATAAATATAAAAATATGCGACAACGGCGGGGGAATCGATGCCGATTTATTGCCCGAGAAACTCTTTGAATCCTACGTCACCACAAAAGAACAAAGCGGTACGGGGATTGGTTTATATATGTGCAAATCGATTATCGAAAATAACTTTGAGGGTGCAATAAGCGCTTACAATCTCGACGGTTGGGCGTGTTTTGAGATAAATCTCTAAAACAAGCTCCCCTGCGGCGTAAGCCCTTCAAACTTCAGAATCTCGTAGGTCTTGTAGGTAGCGACCCGTCCTCGAGCGGTGCGCTCCAAGAATCCGTTGGCAAGCAGGTAGGGTTCTACCACGTCCTCTATCGTCCCTTCATCCTCGCTCAAAGCCGCAGAGATAGTGCTTAGCCCTAGTGGTTTGCCGCGTGATTCGGCAAGTAGCTGGAGGAGGCGCAAGTCCATATCATCAAACCCTAGATCATTGACCCCGAGCCTATCGAGGGCAAATCGGCACCGCTCCAAGGAGATGGCGTCTTCATTCTCTACTTCGGCGAAATCTCGTACACGCCGCAATAGTCGCAAAGCGATTCTCGGTGTACCGCGAGAGCGTTTGGCGATCTCTAACGCCGCGTCGTCGTTACAGTATTTATTGAGCTTGCGCGAGGCTTTTTGGACGATTTGGGCGAGTTCGTCGCGATTGTAAAACTCCAGTCTAAAGTTCATCCCGAATCTATCGCGAAGCGGGTTGCTGATCATCCCCGCCCGTGTAGTCGCGCCGATGAGGGTAAATTTTTGCAAATCAAGCTTCACCGTCTGCGCCGCAGGTCCTGAACCTATGATGATGTCGATGCGGAAGTCCTCCATCGCGGGGTAGAGTATCTCCTCTATCGCGGGCGAGAGCCTATGAATCTCATCGATAAAGAGGATGTCGTTAGATTCTAGATTTGTCAAAATCGCCGCCAAGTCGCCGCTCTTTTCTATCATCGGTGCGGCGGTGACTTTGATATTGGCATCCATTTGGTGGGCGATGATGTGTGCGAGCGTCGTCTTTCCTAGCCCCGGAGGTCCGAAAAAGAGGGCGTGATCGAGCGGCTCTTTGCGCTTTTTACTTGCGTCGATAAAGACCCGCAAGTTGTCTTTTATCTTCTCTTGTCCGACATAATCATCCCACTCTTTGGGACGGAGGCTAAACTCCTCCTCTTTGTCGAAGCTTATCTTTTCTATCTCGATGATTCGTTCCATCAGTAACTTTCTTCGCTATTTGGGAAATCCCTACTTTTTACATCCTTGGCATATCGCTGCATCCCCTCTTTGATGAGTGTTGCGCCATCCATATATTTGCGGACGAATTTTGGGCAAAACTCGGTGAAGAATCCAAACATATCGCTCCACACCAGCACCTGTCCGTCCACGCCGTTGCCCGAGCCGATACCTATGAGGGGGATGTCCACGCTTGCGGCGACTTTTGCCGCACTTTCGCTTTTGACCCCTTCGATGACGATGGCAAACGCACCTGCGGATTCTACCGCTTTTGCGTCTTTGATGAGCGATTCGGTGCTCACTTCATCTTTCCCTTTTATCTTGTATCCACCCTCGGCGCGGACGAATTGGGGCATAAGTCCTATATGTCCCATCACCGCGATTCCGTTGTGCACCAAATGGGAGATGATCTCTGCTTTGTCGATACCCCCTTCGATTTTTACCGCGCTTGCATTTGTCTCTTTGTAGACTTTGATACAGTTTGCGAGAGCGAGAGTTTTGTCGTTATAAGTCCCAAAAGGCATATCAAGCACCACGAAAGATTCGGACGCTCCCGCACAGACTGCTTGGGTGTGGTAGATCATCTGCTCTAGCGTGGCGCTTAGAGTGTCCTTTTTGCCTAGAAAGCTCATATTGAGCGAATCGCCGACAAGCAAGATGTCCGCTTCTTGGCAAAAAAGTCTCGCGAAAAGGGCATCATACGCCGTGATGACGACTAGTGGCTCTTTTCCTTTGGAATTTCGTATGCTTCCTACGGTGGTTTTTTTCATCTTTAAGACCTTTACTAACTTGTAAGGGATTTTATTACAAAATTGATAACATTATACTTTTCATTAAGGGGCGGAGCAAGTTTGGGGATTACGACAAGGCTGCAGGAAGAGTTCGATTTTGATATAGTCGATGAGTTTATCTCACACTATACGATAATGACCGAGACTCTAGAGCCGACAATCATATCTTTAGCGCATCAAGAAAACTATAGCGTAGGCATCAACAGCCTTTTTCGAGTAGCGCACAATATCAAATCCGCGACCGGTTTTTTAAAGATACAAACGATGAATACGTTTTTTATGAAAGTCGAAGACGTACTGGAGCGCGCCCGAGCTTTGGAAGGGGCGGCGAGCGAGAGTTTTATCGACTGGTTATTGCTTGTGAGCGACCAGATGAATCTTTGGCTCAAAAACTTTAATAACGACGAAGAACTCGCACCCGTCAATGAAAAAATAGAGACACCTCCTAAGGAATTGATAAAAATATGAAAAAATTAGTTGCGTACGTGACGGCGAGTTATCCCGATAAAAATTTCACGATAGAGCTTTTAGAATCGCTCTCTTTGGCGGGAGCCGACTATATCGAGCTGGGTATCCCTTTTTCCGATCCTGTGGCAGATGGTCCCGTAATCGAGCAGGCAAATATGCTTGCGCTCAAAAGCGGCTTTAAGATAAAAGACATCTTTGAAATATCGCAAAAAGCCAAGCGAGAATCTAAGCTCTACTGGATGGGGTATCTCAACCCTTTTTACCACCGAGGGATGGATTTTTTCATAGAAGAGGCGAAAAAGGGGAACGTCAGCGGATTTATCATCCCCGATATGCCTTATGAAGAATCGCTCGCTTATAAAGCGCTATTTGAAAATAGCGGCGTGGAGCTTGTCGATTTCATCGCTCCGACCGACACCGAAGATAGAGTGAAGATGATCGCCAATAACGGTAAAGGGTTTATCTATCTCGTCGCGTATGCCGGCATCACGGGTGCGGGCAAGAGCGAAGATCTAAGTGCGCTCACGGCAAGTATCAGAAACGCCACAAATCGCGAGGTGTTTTTGGGGTTTGGCGTAAATGCGGAGAATGCTAAAGAAAAAAGCAGAGATGTCGATGGAGTCATCGTAGGGAGCGCATTTGTGAGGCTGCTCACCGACGAGCGCTTGACAAACAGTGAAAAAATGACTAAAATCACCGCCCTCGCAAAAGAGATCAAAGAGAAAATCAATTCTTAACTCGCGCTAGGATTCTAAGGGGCTGACCAGGGATTTCGACGCTGGTACGGTAGCTTGGGTTGCATGTCGGTCTTGGTACACCGTAAAACTGCCAGCGAACAATAAACGCAAACAATACAAATTACGCTCCAGCTGCTGTAAAAGCAGCCTAATCCTTTTTAGGAGCAGTCGCCTCTCTTGATGCTATCTAAAGAGATCGCGGCTTAACCACTAGATGGCTTGGTATCGGAATCTCCCGCCTCCGGTATGACGAATGGGATCGGCAGGCACAGTTTTGGGGGTGGTGCGAAGCCTGCTTAAATTACTCTAACCCTATCTAAGCATGTAGAGACCCTTGTGGGCTGTATCATCGGACTGCGGTTCGATTCCGCACAGCTCCACCATTCTTTAATCTAACCAAATCTAACAGTCCCTTACAAAGCACGATAAATAGGGACTTTACCCAATATTTTCCCTCCAATACAATCTAACAAAAATCAATAGAAACCAAGTATTTAATGTACTTTTAAATGTACTTTAACTAATGTACTTCAAAAAATATGCTTTTCAAAGTACATTAACAAGAGGTACATTATGGCTAATATGCAACGTGGAAGCAACTTATTACTCGATAAGACGATAAGAAGTGCAAAACCTAAAGATAAAGATTACACGCTAAGAGATGGAGGCGGGTTGCAGTTGCTAATCAAACCAAACGGAAGCAAGCTTTGGGAGATTAGATTTACGATAAAGGGAAAAGCCAAAAAAACCACACTAGGAAACTATCCTACCGTAAAATTAAAAGATGCAAGAGATAAAAGGGATGAATATCTCTCTTTAGTTTCCGAGGGGGTAGACCCGATAAATTTCCATAGGGAAAAAAAAGAGCTAGAGAAAAAACAATCAAGTAATCAATTTCATTTGATAGTGAGAGAGTGGATTTACGATAGATTGACTTGCAGCCAAACACACAAAGATAGAAAATATCGAAATTTTGAAAGAGATTTATTCCCCCACTTTTGTACCTACGACAAAGACCATAATATAACCTCATCTCTCAATATCTCCGACATTACGCACTACAAGCTATTAGAAGTTTTACAACAAAAAGAGAAAACGGCAATAGAATCGGCGAACAGGCTTTTAGCGGATTGTAGGGCTTTATGGGTATATGCGTATGAGCGGGGATATACGGAAGAGCTTGCAACGCTAAAGATTTCAAAAAACGCACTTAAAAAGGTCGAAAAAAGTAGTTACTCGAAAATAACCGACATTGAAACATTACAAGAGTTATTCCAAAAGATAGACAACTATCACGGCGAACCTATAACGAGAGCTTTATTGAAGTTTGTAAGCATTGTCCCCCTAAGAGCCGATAACTTATGTAATCTACAATGGGAGCAAATAGATTTTGATAAAAAGGTACTAAGAATCCCACGCTCCGAAATGAAACTAAAAGATAAGAATCTGCCGGACTTCGTGTTGCCATTATCGCATCAAGCCATAAAGATACTAGAAGATATAAAGAAACTCACGGGGTGGGGTAGATGGGTATTTCACGGAAAAAAAGACATCAACGCCCCTATAAACAAAGAGACGGGAAATAAGGCGTTAAGGATTATGGGGTATGGGGATAAGGCAAATAATAAGAAGCAAACCTTACATAGCTTTAGGGGCACATATCGGAGCTTAGTAGACACATATCAAAACCAACATAACGCCACGTTTGAAGCAAAAGAGAGGGTTTTAGACCACCACGAAAAAAGCGGGGTTGTAAGAGCGTATACGCACCGAGCGGATTACACCGAGCAAATGAGAGAGTTATTGCAATGGTACGCTGATTTTTTAGATGAGGTAAAAAATGGAACGAGATGATATAAAAAAGCTAAAAGAGCTATTTGAAAAACACAATAATAGTATAAAAAAATATGTAGGTTGCATCTCTTTGTTAGGACACGAAAGTTTCATAGAATCGTGGCTTATAAACAATCGATATTTGAAGTATTGGGATAGTGGAGAGATAGAGGATTTACTAATACACACTTCAAATTATTTAATGAGTATCGGCACAAAGGAAGCAGCACGAAAATTTGATGATGCTGGAAAATTAAAAAACGGCAAAAAGACAAAAAAGAAAACCCAAAAAGAGTTAATAGCTAGAAACAAAGAGCGACTATCAAAAGTCAAAGAGGATTTGGATTATATGGTAAAGACACAAAAAGGGAGTGAGCTAATAAATATAATCAATGACTTTTTGGAGAATCCAAAGCACTACTTCTATACAACAGAATCTACAAAAATAACAGCCACAAATAAAGAATTAGGAGCTTTTCTAAACAAACAAGGAGTAATAGAAGAAGCAAAAAAAGAATATTTAGACTACTTCACAGCCCTAAAATAAGCACTTTCCCCAAAATGGGGGAAACCACAAAAACTACTACTTTCTGTTATGCCAAACTTGCACAATCTAATGACGATTAGAGAGCTACAAGTAAATCCAATTAATGCTTGAGGCTAAAATCTTAAAGCTTTAAGTCCTACTAGCAGGAAGCTAGGAAAGGACTCCAGATGGAGAAAAATTATAGAGTTAAAACTCTCAAAGAAAAATTAGGTGTGGGAGAATCCACTATTTGGCTTTGGATTAAACAAGGCAAACTCAAATCTATCAAAATTAGTGACAGAGTCACAGTTATACCCGAATCAGAGGTGCAAAAGCTTCTAGGGGGTGGAGAATGACTATCTACGATAAATTCAAAGCCATACAAGAAGCAAGTATTAATGAGTGTATGGGAGCGATATTCTCCCCCGAGTATGCTACTAAGCTTTACAATGTTGATTTTTCAGAGCTTGAGTTTACAAAAGACTTTAATGTAGGATTTGGAGCTTTTACTACTGTAAACGGGGTAGAGCCCACGCTAAGCATATACTTCACAGATGATGGGATAAAAAAGCTTCTAAGCTCAAATATCAAGATGATAAACGAGGTAGAAGAGCTCTATCAAGAGCTTCTAGGGGGTGCTGAATGACTAAGCACACCATAAAGCTCACAGTATTGAGAATGATAAAAGAGATGGGAGAGCTTACAGCCTCTCAAATCCCCTACTCCAATGGTAATCAATACCTTATACCACTTGAGGAAGATGGGCTAATAATCAGAAAATGGAGTAAAGAGGGGAAGCGATGCAAGATAGCCCGATTAAATCCAAAAAAACTAAATGAGATTTTGGAAATAATCGAGCCGAAAGCAACAGCCAAAAGTATAGCAAAACAAGCCTCAAAAGCTTGTAATGCATATTAGATTCCAAAACTACAAGTTTTTGATGCTTCAAGGCACTAAAAATGAGCAGCTTAGAATCACACACGCACCCCGAGCCTTTAGGCTTTGGCGGTGTTATAGCTAAAGAGTTATTGAGTGGCTTAGCGAGTGGTTTTCCTAGTATAAGTAATAATATAAGTAATATTAGTAATTATATTATAGGGATAGATACTCTACGAGCTCAAGTGTACAGAGATACATTTCATAGATTCCTATCGTCGCATAATAAAAAATTTGAGCGAGTGAGACCACACACAAAAGTTTCTATCAATGCTAAAAATAAAAAAAGTGGCGGTAAGCGATACCTAGCAGATAACGGAGTGATAATCAAACCATCCCAAGAAAAAAATGGGCGCACTTATGAGATAGAGGCTTACGGCTTAGCTCAATACAAGAAGCCCAAGCGAGATTACGACTTTATCCAATGCCTCTTTTACAAGTTTGGATTAAGTGGCTTTGATTTAGCGATAGACTTTGAGAAACCGCTAGACATTAAGTGCCTTAATAAATATGGGCGTGGGAGTTGGTTTCAAAGTACCTACTACCTCAACCGCCCCATAGGTTTAGAGCACATAGAGAGAGTAAAATACTACGATAAAGCTAGACAATCAGAGTTAAGCTATCCCGTATATCGCTTAGAAATCACTTGTAGGGTGCTAAAACGAGTAAAAGCGAGCGAGGGCATACAAATACCTACAAATGAGATAAAATCGATTTTAGAGGCAATTACGGCTTAATATTGGGTACGGATTTTTGGGGGTATTTAACCCAAAGCCATAATTTCGACCGTGAAATGAGGGGGGGGGTAGCCGATACCCTCCAAAACCTAAATGAAGATTTTAATAATATAATCTAACTAATTCAATAACTTAAGTTTACTCTATGAAATAGCACTTTTACACTCTAAGCTTAAGAGATTTAGCTAGAAATCACCACTTTAAGGATAAATAACCTTAAATGGCAAAAAAGTATTTGAAAAGCATCAAAAAGAGGATAGAAAAGTTATGAAACAATGGTTTTCAAAACATACCAAAGAATCGCTCAAGGAGAAAACTTAAACGGGTACCACCCCCGAGTCTAGAATCAAATCGGGGTATCTTGCAAACCTTAGCGAAGTAACATTTTTACAAAACTCTTTTCAAAAGTTGCTACTAAATTATAGTTACATTTCAAGTTACATTATAGAGGAAATATTTTATTGAAGTACGATATTATCGATAAATAAGTCTCGTTGATAAAAAATAATCGCCATTCTTATTCCGTTATCTTTACTAGACAAAATGCAAATGAAAAGCCCAAAAAGCGGGACTATGTATAGAAAAATGCCTTTTAACAAAAACGCTCCATTTTTTGCCGAAATATGTTAGTATATAAACAACGCCTCTTTAGATGCTTAAGTGAGTTTAAGCAATTTCACTAATGTACTTTATAATGTACTTTTTCGATTTCTTCCTTGTTAATAAATAGCTTCAAATAGCCTATTTATGGAAGTTAGATAAAATTGGTTCGATTGAGCACAGCACTTCTTTGTCTAAAACAAGTGTATCGGAGTATATTATTTAAACTTCTGCATCGCCCTATCGGGAAATCGCGGTTTGTCAAAGCCGAATTGTCTATAGAGTGCATGCGCATCCAACGTATCGAGATTCCAACGCATCACGTGTTTAAACGTCTCGTCATTCAATATGTGCGCCACTAGCATCTTCCCCAGCCCTTGCCCCCTGTATGATTCGAGGATAAAGACATCCATGATATACGCAAACACCGACAAATCGCTCACGACCCGCGCGAATCCGCACTGCTTCTCCTCACTGTCATATACGCCGAAGCAAAACGAATTTTTGATGCTCCGCTCCACCTGCTCCAAGCTCCTTCCCTTCGCCCAGTAGGAGCGATTTGCTAGATAGTCGTGTATCGTTTGTATATCGAGTTTTGATTTGTCGGGTGAGATGAGATATTCCGAAGCTTTCATTTCTGTTCTCTTTTTGCAGACATCTTAATGTACCGCCGATTTGTTGTATCCGCCTTACTATGAGGGTTTATTTTTATTAAATATTCTCAAAATTTCTATCTCATTTTTAGTCGGTCTTATTCGATAAACTATAGTGTAACCTTTGTAAACCATATCTCTTATATTTTTATCATTGAAGTATCGTGATTCTGCATACATTGTTGGATTATCGAGAATTAACTCTATACTCTCTTTTAGTTCATTTTTAAATTTCATACTTGCGCTAGGTTTATCCTGCGCTATATATTCAAGAATCTGCTTTAATTGCCTTGAAAAAGTCGGCTTATGTATAATTGTCACTATTTTTGTAACGACTTTGTAAAAGTATCAATATCCTTCCAAAAATCTTCATTGTTTATCATAGTGGTTTTTCCGCTATCAATCTCTTCTATATCTTGCTGAAGTTGTTTTTGTCTTTCATAAAAATATGGATCATACTCTAAATTTTTATCTTTTTGAATTTGAATTTTATCTTTATAGTGTTCAATGATGGTTAAAAAATCTTCAACAAAATTATCTTGGATATTAACGGTCAATGTTTGCATTATAAAATCCTTGTAGTGAAACTTCGTGCATTATACCAAAAACTTAGAGGCTATTTTTGACTAAGAAAACTTGTCTGTACTCTTTTTGCACTCCCGCATATATAAAAACAGCGGCAACCCAAACGACACCCCCACGCACAACGTCCCGACTATAGGAATCCAAAGCCGCCCCATCCCTCGCGCTCGCCCTTCATACAGGATAAAAGCGACAAGTCCAAGCGCCGAAATAACGACATCTACCCACGCAAAAAGAGCTAACTTGCTTCCAAATATCTCTTGTACAAACAAAGCAAAATCAAACCCGTATTCCGCCAGCCACATAAAAAAGATCGCATAAGGGGCGATGAATCCGACAACTGCTAAAACAAGATATACCTTGCCCATTTGCTATCCTTGGTAAAATATTTTTCCGACCCTGTCGATGTGTTCGCGCAGCGCCTCGTTCTTTATAGAATCGTAAGCATTCAAATCCACGCCGTAAGGGAGCATAAGTTCGTCTATTTCGATTTTTATCTTTGTGAGTTCGTTTGTATC
The DNA here is from genome assembly GCA_964500775.1 of uncultured Campylobacterales bacterium. Classification (GTDB taxonomy): domain Bacteria; phylum Campylobacterota; class Campylobacteria; order Campylobacterales; family CAZCQG01; genus CAZCQG01. The sequence continues at coordinate 59,275 of CAZCQG010000005.1, read as the reverse complement.
GGGCTTTGTGCTGTAGATCGTCAAGTCTATATCAGAGCCGTTTTTGTAGTTGCCTTTGACGCGGGAGCCGTAGATTCTGACCTCTTTGATATTTGCGTACTTTGCGAAGACTTCGCATATCTTTGCAATCGCCGATTCTTCAAGTCCGAATCTCACGCTTCTTCACTCTCCAATGTTTCAAGCCTCGCCAAAAGCGCTCCAAAAGCAAAAAAATAGCTCCCGCAAATCACCTCGGCTATCGCTTCCACTCGCTCTTCGTCATAGACGTGCGAAGTCTCGTTGCGGCTCACGATCATAGCCATCCACGTCTCGCCGTCCTCTATGATTCCAAGCTTGAAAGCCTCTCTCGTCGTATCTTTTGAGCCATAAAGCTTCCCCGCTCCCTTGCTCTCCAAAAAATCTTTGAGACTCTTCCAAGCCAACTCATGCGTATACTCAAAAGCCTGTATCAACCCCTGCTTTTCAAGATTGGAAAGCTCCCTCTCTTCGGACAATTCCACTGCTTCTTTGAGCTGCGCAAAGGCTTTTTTGTAGTTTGCAAATCTTTGAATCCAGCGAATATCTTGGGTCATTGTTTGTCCTGTATACAAAATGATTTATTGTAACAGATTCAAACTACATCTCCACCTTCAGCGCATCAAATATCGCATCAATCGCGCTCATCCGCGCCCCGTGATTGAGGGCGTCGAGTATATCTTTGTCGTTGTATCCTACTGCGTAGAGAGCGTCTATGTCGTTTTGGTCTACGGTGTGGGGGGCGCTTACTCCTTTGAGGGTGAAGAGGAGCATTGTTTTCTCTTTTTCGCTTAGGTTTGCGTTGCTTGGATTTTCCTTTGCCGCGGCGATTTGCGCTTCGCTCCAGCCAAATTTATTGATGAGCATTCCGCTGTTAAATCCTATGCAAAATGCGCAATGATTTCGCTCCGAGACTAGCATCCTCGTACAGGCTAGTAGCTCTTGGGAGAGGGATTTGTGATTCATATAGTACTCGATGTAGTCTACTTGCTGTTTGAGCAGTTCGGGGCTTGCGCTAAAGAGTATCTGCGAGTTGGCTACCGCGCCTCTTACTTCCTTTATTCTGTCGTACTGCTCTTTGACCTTGCCCGTCGCATTTTCGGGCTGTATAGTTTCTATCAATGGCATCGTTTTTCTCCTTTTGACTGATTGGTCAAGAAGCATTGTAGCGTTAATTTGACCGATTAGTCAAGTAGTTAGAGGAGGTTTTTGAGGATTTGTACGTTTTCTTTGAATATCGCCTCGTCGTTGCCGAGTTTCGCGCGTTGGATAGTGCCCGCTATGACGCAGCCTATGAAGGTAGCGAGGGTTTTGGTATCGCAGGGTTTGAGTTCGCCTTTGATTATTGCGGATTCCAAAGATTCTTGTATGAGCGCTTCGTAGCCCTCATATACTTCCAAAAGGGCTTTTTCAAAATCTTTGTCGGTGTTGGAGAGCTCGTTTATGAGCTTCCCCAACGGGCAGCCGCGTTGCATATCGAAATTATTTGGATCGGATAGAAAGACGAGAAGCGATTCCAAGGGCTTTGCAGACGCGGGGAAGTTTCCGTAGCGAGATTTAAATCTATTCGTGATTCGTTCGTTTATCACCGCGAGTCCGAGTTCTTTTTTTGAGGCGAAAAAATGGTAGAGCGACCCTTTTTGTATCCCCGCCTTTTCGAGAATCGTATTGAGCCCCGTCCCGTTGTAGCCGTTGGTATAAAACTCCTCAAAAGCTACATCGAGTATCTTTTCTCTCGTGTCTTTTCCCTCTTTCACGCTCGCTCCGATATTTTTTCAAAAGTGTATACCATCTTGATTAAATTATCGCAAGCAGAGTCGAGGTTTTAAAACTTACTTTTTTTCACCTCGTTTGACATCGTTTGAGATATGTCATCCACCTCTTTTGCGGTGCTGTTTAGCTCTTCTACGATTTTGGCATTGTCTTGTATCGCGCTATCGATTTCGACTATTGCGTCGTTTACTTCGGTGATGGAGGTACTTTGTTCGTTTATCTCCCCCACTATCTCTTCGATGGATTGCGTGAGGAGATTGACGTTGGCGTAGATGTCAGAGAGGCTTCGTTGGGTTTTTTCGGCGAGTTTACGTACCTCGTCGGCGACTACGGCAAATCCTCTGCCGTGCTCACCCGCGCGCGCAGCCTCTATCGCGGCGTTGAGCGCGAGGAGATTGGTCTGATCGGCGATGTCGTTTATGATGCTTACTACCTCTTTGATGCTAGTAGTTTGCTCTAAAAGATGACTTGATTTTTGGTTGGTATCTTGGATGCTTTCGCGCATTTTATCCATAGTGGTGCTTGTCTGCTCGATAGAGGCGGATTGTTTTATGGTCGCATCGCTTAGGTCATCCATCTTTACTTTGAGAAAATTCGATTTTGAAGAGAGGGTCTCGGCGTTTTGAGCGTTGAGTCGCAGCATCGCACCAAGAGCGTCTCCGAGATGGTTGATAGATTCTGCGACCTTCCCCGCGTCGTTTGCTATCTTTGGCTTATAGTTGTTGTCGGTAAATTCCGCAAGTACGGAGAGGAGTTTGTTGAGGTCTTGCGCGATATTTTTTTCGAGGTCTTTTTGTACCGTGATGAGCGTCTCTTTGAGACTTTGCAAAGAGGGATTGCTCGCGCTTAGCTCTATTTTTGTTTGAAAATTCCCGTTTCCGAGTTCTTTGGCAAATCTATCGACATCGCGTATAAAACTCTCATCTACCTTCACCCCTTCTTGGACGTGACGGAGATTCTCATTGACCACTTTTGCCATAGCGCCGAGTTCATCTCTTGCGCTATCATCCAAAAGGGCGGCTTCTTTTGAGGTGTGATTGAGGAATCCGAAGAATCCGATAAGACCGTTTTGAAATTTTCGTATCTCTTTTATAATCCTTCTAACTATCGTAAAGCTCGTCAAAACAGTGATGACCAAAATCGCGAACAGTCCTGCGAGGATGATGAGGGCGGTTTTCGTGAGGTGCTCGCCGTATAAGACCTCATCCTCTTTTATCTTGTTCTCTTTCTCCTTTTTTATTTCACCCAAGACCGTTTTTACCTTGCTCCACGCCTCCGCCATACTTCCCCCGTCGCTTTGAGGCAAAAAGCCTATATCGTTCGCTTTTTTGTATAGCTCTTCCCCTTTTGTCAAAAACGCTTTTGCGTCGGATTCGAGTTTTTTCACCAAATCCGCATCCCGCTTTTCCAAATCTGACGAACTTTTTATAAATCCGTCCAGCCCCTCTTTGATGCGCTTTACAGCTTCCATTTCGATGGAGTTGTTTACATAGACTTGTACTGAGTTATTGACGAGCTCTCCGCTCTCTATGAGGAGCGAGATACTCTCTATACTCCTGCTAAGCTCTAGCGTAGCGTCGTACTCGCTTTGCAATGCCCGCATCGAAGTGATCGTGATAAATGCCGCCCCGATGACGCCTGCGCCGATGAAAAGCGAGAGGAGGATAAGCCGTAGTTTGATCGTTAGATTCTTCAATAGATACTCCCGAGATTTGATATGCGAAAAGTGGGAAAATATCGGTGATTCTAATCTTGAAGTATTACAAAAGTGTTATAACGTGATTTTGGTCACAAAGTACGGGTCTTAGCGAGGTAGCGCCTCTAAAGCCTCGCTACCCATAGCTCTAGCGTTCTATCGGGGATAAAATACCCCTCGCCGTCTTTGTCGATAAGCTCTTTTTTAAAAAGGGTGTCAAGGGCAGATTGGAGCGTCTGTTTTTTGATGTTGTAGTCGTTTAGCACCTCTTGGGCAAAGAATCCACTTTTATTTTTGCCGACGATCTTAAGGGCGATTTTTTGGTTGTTGGCTAATGTGTCAAAGAGCATCCGATAGCTCGCATCTTTAGAGGCGATGGTCTCCTCTATCGCATCGTCGATACGGGTCGTTTTGTCGAGGTAGAGTAGGTGCAAGATGTTTTGTATCATCCGTGTCTCCCCATCGCTTCGAGTATAGATGTACTCGCACTGTTCATAAGTGATGTCGATGTGCTTTTTCGCGTAGGCGTAAATATCATCTATTTTCAATGCGCCCAACTCAAAATGGGTGGCAAGCTCATATAGCGGGGATTTGTATTCAAAAAGCGAGGTAAGGAGATGGCGTTTGGAGCCTAGAAAAATATAAGAGATATTGACGCGGTTTTGGATATGGGGGCGTAAAAACGCATCGAGTTTGATGTCGGTTAGGGTATCTATTTGCTGAAATTCATCGATGGCTAGGATGATTTTTTGACTTTTTGATAGTTCGCTAAGGGTGCCGAAAAAATCCTCCATCATCTGCTCAAACGAGAGCGTCGTCACGATGGGCTTGATAGAATATTCAAGTGTATTTGCGTCGATAGAGGGTTCAAGGCGCACGCGTTTAAAAAGCGATGCGAGTTTTTTGATATTCGATTTCAAATCCCCTTTTTGCGCATTGGAGAGGGCTTTGAGGAGCGTACGCGCAAAATCCTCTTTGGAAGCGATGTCGAAAATATCGGCATAGATACAAAGGGCGGGGCTAGATATTTGGGCGAAAAATGTGCGGATAAGTGCGCTTTTGCCCATACGCCTTTTGGAGTGGACGAGGAGATTGTTGGAGTGGTCGGTAAATCGCGAGAGCTTCGTTAGCTCCTCTGTTCGCCCGAAAAACTCCTCTTTGGTAGGTAGTCTATCATAAGGAAACGGTGAGTTCATAGAATCCCTTTGGTATTTTATTTTAGATACTCCTAGTATGTCAGAAATATTTTAATTAGTCAATACCAAAAGTATTTTATTTTAGATACTACACCTTTTTTGCAATGCCCGCATCGAAGTGATCGTGATAAATGCCGCACCGATGAAAAGCGAGGGTGGGAATCTAATCTTTGAGTATTACAAAAGTGTTATAACGTGTAGTCGTGTACCCTTAGAGGCTTTTTATCTGCGCATCGTATTGTTTGTTTTGATACAAGTAGTCTGCCGTCTGATAGTCGGCTATGGCTCTAGAGAGCAACCTATTTTCCGTTTGAGCGCTTTTCATAGAGCCATTCGTGAGATTTATATCGTAAAAACTACTTTTGAATTCAGGGCTTAAGATTGCTAGCTTATCTTTGTTTAAAAGCCCGAGTTTTTGGTAGTTACTTATAAAAGCGCGCTCTTTTGTGTCGGATCTATCCAAAATATCATGACCGAAAAATCTGCTAACATAACTCAAGTGCATCAATCCAAAAAGGGTCGGAGCTACGTCTATTTGGCTGCTTAACGTCTCTATTTTTTGAGGGGAAATGAGTTTTGGGTTGAAGACGATGAGGGGGATATGGTATTTTTGTACGGGCAGTTCCGTCTTTCCCGCACTTCCTGCACAATGGTCCGCTACTATGACGATAAGGGTATTGTCAAACCAAGGTTTCGTCTTGGCGCTCTCTATAAACTTCCCTATGGCGTAATCCGTGTATTTGACCGCGCCGTTTCTCCCGCTATGGGAAGGGATGTCTATTTTTCCTTCGGGATAGGTGTAGGGGCGGTGGTTGGAGGTGGTCATTACAAAGCTAAAAAACGGTTTGTTTTCTTTGAAACTTTTATCCGCCTCTTTAATAGTTTTGGCAAAAAGGTCTTCGTCGCAAACCCCCCAAATATTTTCAAACGCAACCTCGTCTGCTTCAAAGTCAAGTCTATCTATCGCTTTAAAGCCGTTGCCTTCAAAAAATGCATTCATATTGTCAAAATAGCCGTGCCCTCCATAAATAAACTTATTATCATATCCCCGTTTTTGCAACACGCTTCCGATAGTAAATAAACCCTCGTTATCGGGTCTTTTCACTATGCTTCTACCCGGCGTAGGAGGGATGCTTAGCATCAACGCCTCCATCCCTCTGACCGTCCTAGTCCCCGTCGCGTAGAAATTGTCGAAAAGTAAACTTTTGGAAGCTAGCGCGTCTAAATTCGGTGTAAGATGCTCTTTATTTCCAAAAACCCCTAGATACTCTGCGCTTAAGCTCTCTACGGTGATAAGTAAGATATTTCGAGGTGTTTCCGAAGCAGAATCCTTGATTTCCCTAAGTGTAGTTTTGTTATCCAAAAATCTACTGTTTTTCGTAGCGACTTCGCTTCTTACGATTCCGATGGATTCTTCTATCGGATTGGAGAGGTAAAAAGCATCGTAATCCAATTTATTATTTCTAAAAGCGGAAAAAAGGGAGTAGATTCCATTTTTGCTAAGCTCGTTGTTGAAACGATTATCGGAAACATTTATCATATCTTGGTCAAACAAAAAGAAAAAAGTTAGAGGTAATGCTATAAAAATAGCGCCTTTTTTTGCTCTCCATACAATATCGCTACGAGACGCAAACGCTATTTTCAACCCCCCCCGTTTTTAGGATAATCCAAAATATAATGCCCGAGAGAATCCCGACTGCCGACAATAAGCTTGGGAGCGGATAAGATTCTCGAATATTTCCGATCACTTCGTGCGTGTAGATGAGATAATCAACGGCGATAAAATTAAACCTTACTCCAAATTCTTCCCAAAAAAACCACTCCGAAAAGTCGCTGAATACAAGAGAGGTGATGACGCAAAAATAGAAAAAATAGTTTATGTATCTGTGGATGGGATGATTGAAAATCTTGTCGGGGATGAGTATGAGATACGCTACAAAGGGGAGGGCAAAAAAACTAGCGGCTTGTATATCGAAAAATAGACCGACCGCATATATTTTCAAAATCGCAAAAATAGAGACAGAGAGTGCATCGAAAGAATAGAGTAAAAGAGTCGTTCTAATGATAAATGAGAGGATAATGAAGAGAGAGAAAAATAGCCCCACTCCACGAAAACGACCTAGAAATATTTGAGTGCTGATTTTTTCCATTACCGAGCTTTTCTCTCCTCTTTGTTCTTGATTTTCGATCGAAGCGGGATTGTAAAATTTGAAAATGAATTGAGGATGAAAAGTTTATGAGATTTCATCCCTGTTTCATCTAGGATTTTTACAATACAATCACACAGAGACGATAAACTAGGGGGCACGGGTGAAGCTGCTTTTAATAGAGGATGACGAACACATAATATCTTTTTTAAAAAGGGGTTTTATTGAAGATGGACACACTCTTGATGTCGCTTTAGACGGGAGCGAAGGGGTGTATATGTTGGAGCAAAATAGCTACGATGTCGCGATTTTGGATTGGATGTTGCCGGAGATTGAGGGATTGGAAGTTTTAAGCAGAATCCGTGAAAAAAATATTCAGACACCCGTATTGATGCTTACCGCAAAAACCGATACGCGCAGTATCGTGAGTAGTCTCAACGGAGGGGCGGATGATTTTTTAAAAAAACCTTTTGAGTATGACGAACTTCTAGCAAGGATAGAGGCGCTGTACAGAAGAAACCTATCCAAAGGCGTAAATACCATAAAAATCGGTGACTTGGCAATCGATACGGATAAAAAAAAGGTAGAAAAAGGGGAGAAGCTTCTTGAACTTAGCAATAAAGAGTACTCTTTATTGCTTTTTTTGATAAAGCACAAAAAGAGCTATGTTTCGGTCTCTATGATAGAAAATGAGCTTTGGTCAAACGAGGAGTATATCAACTCCAATGTTATTAATGTTACGATATACCATTTGAGGAAGAAAATCGGAAAAGAGATGATTAAATCTATGCGCGGAGTAGGGTATAAAATTGAAGCATAAAAGCTTAAAGACGAGTATACTTGTTTGGTTTGGAAGCGTTCTCTTTTTTATTCTATTTTTCTTTAACGTATTTTTTTATGTACTCCTAACCCAAAACTTACAATCCCAAATCGAACTCAAACTCTCTAATAGTGCGGAATTATTAGAAAGCACCGTATTACCGATGCTAGATTCTGAAAGTTTGCAAACTAGGATTTTTAACGAGTATGCCGATAGCACCGGATTTCAAATCGTAAATATACAAACAAATACGATTTTGGCTAGCGATAGCAAATCGTCAAAAAAACACTTCCTAGCGTGCGAGAATCAAGACGTAGCCTTTTTTATTATCGATGAAATAGAGTATAAAAGCGCACTCTACTGTATCCGCCAAGACAATACTCCTTTGATGCTCATCGTATACCAAGAGGATGTCGATCAAGGAGCAGAATCAATCATCGGAATCATAATCGTACTAACCGTTATCGTGTTATTGAGCATACTCTTCTTTACGTCAAAATTGGTAGATAAGGTACTAATTCCCATCCATACGATGACAAATACGGCAAATCAAATCACCGTAAATAATTTAGACACCTCGATACCGATACGAAATGAATACAAAGAGATGGATAAATTGGCAAAAACATTCAACTCGATGATAGAGAGATTAAAAGAGGGGATACTAAGAATAGAGAGATTTAATAGCGACGTTTCTCATGAATTCCAAACGCCTTTAACCGTGATAAACGGCGAAGTTGACGTTATATTAAAGAAAGAGAGAACAAGTGAAGAATATATCCAAACTTTAAAAACTATCAAGCAAGAGAGTGGATTGCTCACAAAAATCGTACACTCTCTTTTGATGCTCAATTATTATGATAAAAATAAGCTAGACGAATTAAAAAAGAGTGTCGATATTGACGTAATATTGCTCAATTGTATAGAAAAACTCAATAGCAAGGCGATTGATAAAAATATCAAACTGACCCTTTCGGCGATAGAACCGATAGCCGTTCAAAGTGACGAATCGCTCGTCTATTCGCTATTTCACAACATTATCGATAATGCCATCAAGTATTCAAAACCCCAATCCGCGCATATTGACATACGACTTTATAAAGATGAAGGCATCCATTTTATCGTCGAAGATAACGGTATCGGAATCGCTGAAGAAGATCTTTTGAAAATAACCCATAGATTTTATCGCGTCGATAAAGCCAGAAGCAGGCGTTTTGATGGATTTGGGCTTGGATTAAGCCTTGTAAAACAGATCGTCGAAATCCATAACGGAACTCTGCGCATCGATTCTAAACTCAATGAAGGTACAAAAGTCGAAGTCATACTCTAGTGCGATTTGAGCTATCTCTTTTCGCCCGTAGTTTTCCCGTATGAAAAATATGCCGCACAAAAAGGCAGCTCAAATCCCCTTTAGTCTATTTTGGTACAATCGCGATTTTACTTCAAGGGAGATGCCAAAATGCTACGATTTGCCCCCAGTCCTACGGGAGATATGCACATAGGAAACCTCCGTGCGGCGGTGATGAACGCCCTATTGTCCAAGCAGCTAGGGATCGACATACTTATCCGTATCGAAGACACCGACAAAGAGCGCAATATCCCCGGTAAGGATAAGGAGATATTGGAGATTCTCGATTTGTTTGGAATCGCATACAACGAAGTGGTCTACCAAAGCGGCAATCTAGAACTCCACAGACAAAAAGCGCAGGAGCTTTTGGAGAAAGGTTTGGCGTTTAAATGCCACTGCACCAAAGAGTTTTTGGACGCAAAACGGGAGGAGGCGGCAAATAATAAGCAGCCCTTCCGCTACGACATAGCTTGGGCAGAGCTGCAAAAAGGGGAGAATCCCGAGTTTGTGGTGCGCATCTGCCAACCCAAAGAATCTATTAGTTTCAAAGACGAAATCCGCGGCGAATTTTGCATCGACAAAGAGGAGCTCGACCCCTTCGTGATTCTTCGTGCCGACGGTACGCCTACCTACAATATGGCGTGTGCGGTGGATGACCTGCACTACGGCATCACCTACATAGTCCGCGGCGAAGATCATTTGAGTAACACCCCGCGTCAGATACACATCCAAAGATGCCTCGGAAGTGAATCCGTGATGCGCTACGCCCACCTTCCTATCATCTTGAACGACGAAGGGAAAAAGATGAGCAAGCGCGATAACGCCTCAAGCGTGAAGTGGCTTTTAGAATCGGGATTCTTACCTGATGCGATTGCCAATTACCTTTTGCTGTTAGGCAACAGTATGGAGCGCGAGGTTTTTACGTTGGACGAAGCGGCGGGATTCTACGAGATTGCCAATATCTCCAAAGCCCCCGCGAAGTTCTCAATCGACAAGCTCCGATTTATCAATCGCGGACACATCAAGATGTTAGATTCTAAGCTCCTTGCGCAAGAGATGGGATTAGAATCGGAGTTAGAAAACGTAGTAGATTTCTACAAAGACCAAAGCTCCACGCTAGAAGAGCTTAAACAAAACGTCTTGCCCATTTTTGCCCAAAAAAGCGCTCCAGAAGAGTACGCGGAAGGGTTTGCAACCTTAAAGTCGCTCTTTTTGGATATGATAGATTCCAACGATAAAAACCTAGAGAGTTACGATACGCTCAAAAACGCCCTCGTGGAAAAAAGCGGTCTCAAAGGGAAGAATCTCTTCAAACCGCTCCGCTATCTCCTCACTAATAGCGAACACGGCGCGGAGCTAAGCGAGCTCTATCCGGTGATAAAAACGCACCTCAAAAACATAATATATTAGGAGTCGAAATGGTATTTGAAACACTTTTGCAAGCCATCGCGCAAATCTTGGGGATGGTGATAAACATCTACATTTGGGTCGTCATCATTGCCGCCCTCATCACTTGGGTAAATCCGGATCCGTATAATCCGATAGTCCAAATCTTGCGACGCCTCACCGAGCCGGTGTATGAGAAGCTCCGACGCTACGTCCCTACGATGATAGGAGGTATAGACATCGCCCCTATTATCGTGATTCTCGCGTTGCAGTTTATCAATCTCTTTTTCGTAAAACTCCTGTTTCAAATATCAGGAGCAATGTAAGCTTGCGCTTTCTCCTTTTTTTACTCCCGATTTTAGCTTTCGGCAGAGAGATTACGTTAGAGATGTTGAGCGACGCGCCAAAGAGCATTGAGCGCGATTTTTACATTTGGAGATATTTAAACAGCGAAAGCAACGCTTCGCAAGCCAAAGAGGCGTACTCGCTCGTAAATAGAGACAACTACAAACTCTTTAGCGCCTACGCCCAAAAAAGCGATGACCCCGAAGTGCGCAAAAAATTTGAGTGCTCAAAACTCCCCGCCAAAGCACTCCTCGACAAAGACAAAGGGTGTATCAAAGAGGGATTTAACATCCAAAATATCGCTACCTTGGAATCTAAAGAGCTAAGGACGCTTGAAAAGCAGTTTGCCATCCAAGATAAAGAGTACAAAATCCTCAAAATCTTGGAAGCAAAAAAACCTCATGTCGAGTGGCAGCGATCGGAGAAAGAGGTCTTTTTGAGCGTTTTTAACGGGTGTGGGGAGGAGTATCGAAATACCTATCTCAATAGGGTCATTCCCAAAAAAGTGATAGAGAATCTCGATAGTGATTCAGGTGCGCTGTACCAATTTATCAAGCTCATAGTCACCAATCCAAATCTCCAAGCCTTGCAGCGCTCACTCATACCCGTGGATATAAAAAAAGCCGACCATAAGAGCAAATTTCTCCTCGCGATAAATGCCCTTATGCACGATAAAAAATGGGTGGCGCTCAAATATCTCGATAGGACGTTAGAATCTACAGAGCACCCGTTTTTTATCTCAAGGGCACTTTTTTGGAAATACCTCATCACAAAAAACAACGCGCATCTCAAAAAGCTCATCGCCCAAAATGACCCGAATCTCTACACTATCTACGCCTACCACTTCCTCAAAAAAGAACCCCGTTTTAATATCATCAGCGACGTGGCATCTAGCGGCGTAGATTCTGAGTATCCTACGTACGATCCGCTCGTATGGGCGCAATACGAATCCAAAATAAAAGATATGAAGACCCAAGAGCTCTTGCAGCTCTTTTCGGGCACGCGCAATCTCCCGTATCTCGCACTCGCGCTCCAAAGAAAAGAGGGATTCGCGAAACACTATTTTATCCGTGCGTATAAAGATGTCATAGAGAGCTACCCCAAGCAGAGAGCAGCACTTTTGTATGCGCTCGCTAAACAAGAATCGATATTTATCCCCGCCTCCGTCTCAACCTCGTATGCGCTGGGGATGATGCAGATTATGCCTTTTAACGTCGAATGGATAGCGGGTGAAAAAAAAGAGGAGGCGAATCTTGATAGTATGTTTGAGCCTGCAAAAAATGTCGAATATGCCAATTTCCTCATCGATCGCTTGGAGAATGAATTTAAGCACCCCCTCTTTATCGCATATGCGTACAACGGCGGCGGCGGTTTTACGCGGCGTATGTTAGAGCAAAAGGGGATGTTTGAAAAAGGGAGATTCCAACCGTGGCTAAGCCTAGAGCTAGTCCACTACGACGAATCAAAACTCTATGGCAAAAAAGTACTGGGCAACTACATCATCTACTCTAGGATTCTCGGGCTAAATGTCGATCTAGACGCACTTTTGCGGGAGATGCTTGCGAGGTGATTAGCTTAAAGTAAGCTGATAAAAGCTTCCGTAAATTACCCGTCAACTCCCTGCAAATATTGCTATGTCACAATTGTCGACATTTTTTTGCCATATTTTTAAGGAATTGTCAATGAAACGCCTTTTCTCGATGTGCTTGCTCTTGATAGCATTGTTCGTGCCCACACTCCTTCAAGCACTCGAAAAAGAGCGTTATTTGGTGCTACTCTCCTATAATAGCGACCTCCCTTGGACGAAAATCTTTATAGACGGGCTAGAGCAGAGCGCGAAAAGTCGCGGAGATATTGAGCTTTTTTATGAATTTTTCGACATCCATAGAGTAGGGCATCCGCTAGAAGATAGCGAGATTGTCGAGTATATTCAAAAAAAATACCACGATTTGGAGTTTGCGGGGATTATTACGCACGGCGATTTCGCCTCCGATTTTATTCGTAGATACGAAACCCTCCTAGGCTCATCGCACCCCACGATCTCTTACTACGATATGATCCCAAAAAGCGCAGATAGGGACAATCGCTACATCATCACCCATAACGATAGCGTGGCGATAGAAAAAACCATAGCCATTGCCCTAGAGCAAACCCCCTCGCCTAGAAACGTCTATGTCATCCACGACAAACGGGCGCTCCCTATGGAGCAAAGAGAGATCATCGGGAGAATTTTGGTGCAGAAATACGGCATCACTCCCAAGAATCTCACGGGGCTTTCTATGGCGGAATACAAACAAAAAGTCTCCGAATCGGGAAAAAATGATATTGTATTTTATACCTTGCTTTTTCAAGACAAAGAGGGATACAAAGCCTCCCCAAAAGCGATACTCAAAGAGATAGCAAGCGTCTCAAATGCTCCCATCTATGCGTTTTACTCTACCTTCGCGGATGCAGGGATAGTCGGCGGATATATGTCGGATGGTTTGACGATAGGCAAAAACGTCCTTAATGCCGCAACGTATTATCACAAACACGGTAGATTTCCCGCCGTGATTCCCACGATGCAACTCTATTTTGACGCTGCGATCGCAAAGCGATTTGGAATAGACGCGAGTTATTATAAAGATGCCGTGATACGCAATCAAGAGTTTGATGCGTGGAAAGAGTATGGGATTGAACTCATCACTTTCGCACTTGTAGCTTCGGTTTTGTTTTTTGCGCTAGTGCTATATGCGCGTAATAAAATAGGCAACAAAGAGCGGGCGTATGAGAATTTGCGTTACGAGGCAAAAAAGACCGAAGCGAAATTCTCTACCCTCTTTAACGCTTCGCTCGACGCTATATTGCTAGTCGAGCCGAGTAGCGGCAAAATAGTCGATGCGAATCCAAGGGCGAGCATAATGTATGGGTATGACATGAAAGAACTCCTCTCGCTCCACATCAAAGACATAGATATAGTCGAAAACGAAGAGGAGATAGTGCGGAGGCAAAAAAACATCCTCCACAAGGGATGGGATAGGTTTGAGACGAGACACAAAACAAAGAGCGGAGAGATTCTCGATATAGCCGCCAATGTCTCCGTCGTCGAGATCGAAGGGGAGCATTTTCTATACAAGACGTTTAACGATATTACCGATTCTAAGCACCTCGCGCAAACGTTAAAGCTAGAGAAGCAACGCTATAAAAACATAATGAATCTCGCGTCTGACGGGATATTTATTATGACGCTCGATACGGGGAAACTCATAGAGTGGAACAAAGAGGCGAGTAGATTGCTCGGATACGATGAAGAGGAGATGGGGCGATTAAGCGTCGTGGATTGGGATAAGGGGATAGGCAATCTCTCTGCGTATAAAGAGATCATGAAACACATAGGGCATACCCCCGTCTATATTGAGCGGATACACGTAAGAAAAGACGGAAGTACCTATGATGCGGGAATCGCCGCCGTGCGGATGAAGCTCGGCGGCAAGGAGACCGTCTATGCTTCCGCGCGGGATATAAGTAGCGAAAAGCGGCTCAAAGAGGAGATTCTCAAAGAAAAAAACTTCGTCTCTACGATAGTCGATAATGCAAACGCCGTAATCGCCGTGATACGAAGCGACGGCGTGATGAGCAGAATCAATAAATACGGAGAAGAGTTTACCGGATACACGCAAGAAGAGATAGCAAAAGAACCCTATTTTTGGGCGAGATTCTTAAACCCCAATATCCGCGACAAGGTGACGGAAATCATCGCGAGGGCAAATAAGGGCGAGATAGTCAAATCCTACCAAAATACGTGGATCTCCAAAGAGGGGGAAGAGAGGATGTTCGAATGGTCGAATACCCTAGTCAAAAAAGAGGACGGGAGCACCGATTACATCTTTACTATCGGTATCGACATCACCGAAAAGATTGAGGCTCAAAGAAGAATCGCCGAGCAAAAAGAGGAGTTTGAGACGATATTTCACGCCTCGAAAGACGGCATCGCTATCTTGGATTTGGAATCGAGATTCTTAGAATTTAACGGTGCGTATATGGAGCTAACCGGTTTTAGCAGGGAAGAGCTTTTGCAAAAGTCATGCATCGGAATGACCGTACCAAAAGACGTAGCTAGAGCAAAAGCCGCCATAAATGAGGTTCTAGAGCGCGGACATATAGAGAATTTTGAAAAATCGTGCATTATCAAAGACGGAAAAATCGTCACGATAAATATGAGTATCGCCCTTTTGCCCGATAGAAAAAGGCTCCTTATCACTACCAAAGACGTTACCGAGAAAAAGGCTTACGAAGAGGCATTGATGCTCGCCAAAGAATCTGCCGAGAGTGCGAATCAAGCGAAATCGGACTTTTTGGCAAATATGAGTCATGAGATTCGTACACCTCTAAACGGAATCATAGGGCTCACGGAGATCGTCTTGGATACGGATACGACACCTTTGCAAAGAGAGTATCTTCTAAAATCGCAATCCTCCTCGAAAGCCTTGTTGAATGTACTTAATGACATCTTGGATTATTCAAAAATCGAAGCGGGTAAACTAGAAATTGTCAATGAAGAGTTTGCGCTCAAAACACTTTTGCAAAATATTTCCGACTTGTTTGGCTACAAAATCTACGAAAAAAATCTCGACTTCTCCGTCACTCTTGATCCAAATCTCCCCGAAGTCCTTATGGGTGATCCGCTCCGCATCGCACAGATACTGAATAATCTCGTAGGAAATGCAGTCAAATTCACCGAAAGCGGAGATGTCAGTGTTTCGGTCTCTTTGGAGCAAAAGGTTGAAAATGAGGCATTGCTACGCTTTTCGGTACAAGATAGCGGGATAGGGATAGATAAAGAAAAACAAGAGAAGCTTTTTCAAGCATTTGAACAAGGAGATAGCTCTACGACGAGAAAGTACGGCGGCTCGGGGCTTGGGCTGATGATATGCAAAAGGCTTGTGGAGCTTATGGGTGGAGAGATTTGGGTAGAGTCCAAAGAGGGGAAAGGGAGCACGTTTTATTTCACGATACGCGTAGGAGTAGTCGATGCGAACGATTTGGAGCATCACTTGGCTTTTGAAAAACGGCAAAGCGAGTTTAGACCCTACATACTCACTGCTCAAAAAAGCGCTCTTCTCGTCGAAGACAACGAGATAAATCGTCTCGTAGCGGTGAGTATTCTCTCAAAAATAGGTTTTGCGGTGACTACCGTGGATTCGGGTGAAGAGGCGGCAAGAATCTCAAAGCAAGAGCGATTTGACATTATCTTTATGGATTTGCAAATGCCGGGGATGGATGGGTTTGAAGCGAGTAAAAAAATACGCGAGTTTGACAAAAAGACTCCGATAATAGCATTGAGCGCGGCGGTGATGCAGAGAGACAGAGAGCTCACCAAAGCCGCGGGGATGGATGCGCACATAGCCAAACCGATAGATAAAAGTGAACTAAAAAAGGTCATAGAACATTATTTCGGAGTGAAAGACGCAAGCGACGAGATAGAGAAAAAAGGTAGCGAAGAAGAGACGGTATTGCAAAACTGCGACATAAGGGGTTTGCGACAAAATCTCTCTATAGGCGAAAAAGCAGCGTACGAGATTTACGAACAATTCAAGGAGAGCTACAAGGATTGTGATTGGGATGCACTTCTTGGAGATGAAAAAATGCTAAAAAGTTTTCTTCATAAGCTCAAAGGGACAAGCGGGAATCTCGCTATGTATACTCTATTTGCCCTCGTAAAAGAGATAGAAATAGCTCCAAATTCGGCGACAAAGATTGAGGAATTGCGGCGGTTGTTAGGTGAGGTTTGTAGGGAGATAGAGGAGAAAATCTCTCCTAAATTGGTACATGCAAAGCAAAAAAAGAGAAAAAACAAAAAAGCGAGCGCCGCGTTTTTCGAAAAGTTTTTGGAGGATGTGAAAAAAGCGAAATTCATCGATAAGGAGTATAGCGAGAGCTTTTTATCTTTGCTAGAGGAGATGGGCGACGCCCAAACAAGCAATGAGGCAAAAAAGCTTCTAGATTCGTATGATTATAAAGCCTTAGAGCACTTTTTGGAGGGTGTAAAAGAGCGACTATCTTTTGGCTAAAGGGAGCGAGATCTCAAAACAAGCCCCCTCGTGCGTATTGTAGGCGACTATTTTCCCGCCGAAATTCTGCTCAATGATTCTTTTAGATATTTGTAGTCCGATGCCCGTACCTTCCTCTCCCTTGGTGGTGACGTAGGATTCAAAGAGTCTATCGGGCAAAAGATGTGCGGGTATGCCGCCGGCATTATCGCAAAACACTATGCGTCCCACATCTTCTTCTGTAAAAAAGTCGATGGCGATTCGCTTCTCTTTTACCTCTTCTCCAAATGCGTCCTTGGAATTTTTGAGTAGGTTTAAAAACACCTGCTTGAGTTCATTCTCCATACCGTAGACAAGATACGCCTCGCTTCGGGATATTTCGGTCGCGATACACTCTTTTTTTAGTTGGTGCCCTATCATCCGTAGCATCACGTTCATCGCCTCTTTGGGGTTAAATACCGCTTTTTCTTTATTTGGCGAGAGGAAATTTCTAAAATCGTTTACGGTTTGCGCCATAAACTGCACTTGTTCGTTGATAGAATCGCAGTAGTCGTACAACTCTTCGGCGGGAATATCCTCGTAGCGTACCCCTTCGTAAATGAGTCCGGTGAGTAAAGAGATGGTATTAAGCGGCTGCTTCCATTGGTGGGCTATGGCACTTAGCATCTCTCCGGTTTCGGCGAGTTTTGTTTGTTGCATCAAGATAATGTCTTGCGCTTTTTTTTCTGCTTCGGCTTTCATTCTATTGGCGACCTCAAGCTCCACTTGCTCTACGAGCGCATCGTTAAAGTTTCGCAATAACTTCTCTTGCTCGTAGAGTTTCAGGTGGGTATTGATTCGAGCCGTGATTGAAGAGATTCTATAAGGTTTTTTGATATAGTCGACCGCGCCGAGACTAAATCCGTACTCTTCGTCTTCATCGTCTGATTTAGCGGTGACGAAAATGATGGGGATATTTTCGCAAGCCTCTATTTCTTTGATTTTTTTGCAAACCGCGTATCCGTCCATAATCGGCATTTCCACGTCAAGTAAGATGCACTCGGGTAATTCGCTCTTGGCAATCTCTATCGCCCTCTCTCCGTCGGTGGCGATCAATAACTCATAATCGCGATGGAGTATCTCGGTAAGAATTTTTATATTGGCAGGCTCATCGTCCACAATCAGTAGGGTACTTCTCATCAGGCTTCTTGTCGAAAATTTACATCCATTATAACGAGTGTTTTTTACTTTTGTCTAAAAATGTTAGAATAATGATAATAAAAAGGAAACGGATGAAAAGTAAGAATCAAAAAAGAGTAGAAGTGCCCTATGCCGTCATACACGAGGTGATGGATAATTTTATGAGCGCTTCGCTGATTATGAGTACGCTAGAGCTTATAGATATGGGGGAGTTTTCCGAAGAAAATAGCGGTGATACGACCAAAGAGAAGCTGATGCTAGAGGCGAGGCGCAAGCTTTTGCAAAAAGAAGAGAATAGAGACGTTATCGTCCCCTTCGTATTGGGAGCGATAGATTTTTTGTGCCAACAATACGACCTCCAATACGCACAACAATACCACGAGATATTTAGTGCCGTGGCGAGCGATATTTTTTCCAAGCTATTCGGAGTGAGCGAGGAGGAGAGTGCGGCTCTAGTGCACAGAGGTTTTGAGCTCAACGCTACGGAGAGAGGTTTTTCAAACGTGAAAGAGGGCGGGGAGAGTCTTCTTGCTTGGCTGAAAGGAAATAGCGAAGCATCTATGCGCCTCTCATATCTTTTAGCAACACTCTAGCTCACACCTTCTAAGTGCGAGTATCCCCGGTTCGTACTCGGCTTTTTCAAATAACTCTTCGATGTAAAAAACGTTTGAGCAAACAAAATAGAGCAGCGCCTCGCTTTTATCCTCTTTTGCGTCTCTGTCGTAGTATGCTTGCGGGATAGAGGGGAGGACTTTTTCCCAGTATTTGTTCCTGTTTTTTTCCTCTTTGAGTACTTCCAGTACGCAGTCTACAACGAGGCAGGCATTTAAAAAACAATCGATATTCTCAAAACTGACGTATCTCTCATCAATTCGCGGTGAATCCATAGGCAACCTTACGTGTTTTTATTGGAATTATAATTTTATTGATTATAGATTATTCGATATATTTGTATAAAAATTAGGCTATCTGCCGAAAGCGGGGCATTAAGCAAAATATGCTACATTGCGTCATTATTAAAACTGCGGGTGCACATATGAAACAAGATGTAAAGAATACCACATACACGAGAATCACCGCAAAAATCATCGCCACGATGCTCTTTGTCACTCTTGTCGCTTCGCTCTTCTACGGAGAATATATCAAACGTGAAGCCATAGAGAATCTCGCCCAAGTAGACGCGAGAAAAACAAGTACCCTTGTATTCGAGACCCTCTATGCCGCTATGGCGCGAGGCTGGAATAAAGATGACCTCAATACCATCGTAGGTCGTCTCAACGGCGTAGATGAAAAACTAGCGATAAAAGCGTATAGAAGTACTTTGGTTGCCGCGTTATTCGGGGATATAGAATCCGATGCGGAGCAAAGAGAGAAGAATCACAATCTCAAAAACGCACTTGAAGGCAAAGAGATTCTAGATATTAGAAAAAACGACATCATCGATTACTATTTTCCCGTCAAAGCTCAAAATGAGTGTCGAAAATGTCATACGAACGTACAAACTAACGACATACTCGGGGTGATACATATCTCCTATCCCGTGGGAGAGCTTAAGGTCTCTTTGGGGCAGGTCATAAACTTTTTTATGATTTTTATGGTGATTTTCTCGATGGCGACCTTTGTCGCACTCTTTTTAAATTTCCACAAATATCTCTTAACCCCTATGCGCAATTTCGTCAAAACCGTCAATCTCATCAAAAATAGCAAAGATATAAAAAAACGGGTGAGTATCGATGATAATATAGAAGAGATTCGTTCGATGCAGACCGTTTTTAACGGAATGTTGGATTCTATCGAATACCAATTTTATAACGATGCTCTCACGGGAGTGCGAAATCGCCATAGCATATTAGAAGATATAGACGCGAGCATAGAATCTCTTTTGATGATCATAAATATCGATAGATTCCAAGAGCTTACCAATCTCTACGGTCCTGAGATCGGGGATAGGGTGCTTGTTGAGCTTGCTGAATTCCTCAAAAAACTCCTCCCCAATCCTAGAAAAATATATAGGTTGCACGCCGATGAATTTGCCTATTTGAGTACCGGCGAGATGGATTTAAGAGAGTTTGAGGCGCTAGCGACGTACATCATCAATGCCATATCCAAAAAACAATTTATCGTGGATGGGAATGAATGTATTTGTATACGGGTCACGGCGGGAATCTCGTATGGCTCATTGATGCTTTTGCCTAATGCCGATATTGCGTTAAAAGTGGCGAAAAAAGAGAAAAAACACCAATTGACCTATGATGAGAGCATGCAGGCAAAACAGCGCTACGAGCTAAATATCAACTGGACGAAACGTCTCAATAAAGCGCTGCAAAACGATAAAATCGTCGCACTCTATCAGCCTATAGCCGAATGCCAAAGCGGAAAGATAGTCAAATACGAAACATTGATGCGTATGGAAGATGATACGGGAGAGTTTATCTCCCCGATACACTTTTTAGAATTAGCCAAAAAGAACAAGATATACCATAAACTCACCATCGCGGTTTTGCGCCATACGTTTGAGACGTTTAGGCATAGCAAGTTCCAATTCTCGGTCAATCTCTCGATAGAAGATATTTTAAACAAAGAGGTCGCTTCGTATATCGAGCAGGAGCTCTCAAGCGGCGAATTCAAAGATAGGATGGTGGTAGAGATCATAGAATCAGAAGGAATCGAGACGTTTGAAGGGGTGATATATTTTGTCCACAAGCTCAAAAAACTCGGTGCGAAAATCTCTATCGATGACTTCGGTACGGGGTATTCAAACTTTGAGTATCTCTTAAAACTGCAAGTCGATTTTATCAAAATAGACGGCTCTATGATTAAAAACATCACCACCGACAAAAATGCGCGGATGGTGACGCAGACTATCGTTGATTTTGCAAGCAAGATGGGGATACGCACTATCGCCGAGTACGTCTATTCAAAAGAGATATACGACATCATAAAAGAGATAGGGGTTGATTATGCCCAAGGGTATTACTTCGGTCAACCCTCTGCTAACGTGGATGGGAAGCGATAGGGAGATTCCCCTATCTAAAAGTGCTATTTAAGTTCGCAACTACTTTTCATAAAATTGGGTTGCCCCGTAGCCTCAATGACGGAGTGCCAAAGCTGTGAATGAGGATGGATGCGCTTTCTTTGGAGCGTGGCAAGCTCCATCGGAATATGAACGTATTTATTATGCACTAGCCCTACGACCATTCCCGTTTTTCCAGCCATAGCGGCGTGTACTGCCATTTGAGCGAGTTGTGAACAAAAATACATATCGCTAGGGGTAGGCGGGCAACTTCGTATGATGTAGCTTGGATCGATGTATTTTATGGTGGTCTCTATTTTTTTACTATCAAAGTAGTGTTTTATCTTATCTTTGAGATACAGACCGATGTCTTGGAGTATTTTATTGCCCGAAGCATCTAGTCCACTTTCCCCTTCAAAGAATTTTTGCCCCGCACCTTCGGCGACGACGATGACGCAATTTCCGCGGGTACGGATTCTCTGCTCCATATGCTCAAGCAAGCCGTTTTCCCCTTCTATGTCAAACTCTATTTCGGGCACGAGGCAAAAATTTACGAGATTGGTAGCGACCGTAGAGCGCGCGGCGATAAACCCGCTATCACGCCCCATCACCTTAACGATAGAGATACAATTAGGCGCCCCTTTGGCTTCGATAGAGCCCGAGTAGATAGCTTCGCACGCTTTTGAAAACGCAGATTCAAAGCCAAACGATCTATCGATAACTTCGATGTCGTTGTCAATAGTCTTTGGGATTCCCACTACCGAGATGGCAAGACCGCGTTTTTCGATCTCTTCTATGATTCGCAATGCCCCTTTTTGCGTGCCGTCTCCGCCGATTACATACAGTACGTCGATTTTGAGCTCTTCTAGTCTATCCACCATCTCTTCCACCGGAGGTGCGCCGCGGCTAGAACCCAAAAACGTCCCGCCGTGCAGTCCTATGTCGCGCACGAGATCGGGGGTGAGCTCTAAAGGATCGACCTTATTTTTTGACGAAAGTCCGTTGTATCCGAATTTTATCCCGTAGATTTTATGGTTGCCATACCGATACCAGCTCATCATCACCAGTGATCTGATAACGGCGTTTAATCCCGGGCAAAGTCCGCCGCACGTCACTATCGCGCTGTATGTCGAGCCGGGCTTGAAATAGAGTTTTTCTCTCGGACCCGCTTTTTCAAACGCGGGTAAATCGCTTATTTTTTTAAAATCACCGTTGAGTGTTTTGGTGTCGATGATGGCTATGACTCTGTCGTCGTCCTCGAAGAATCCAATATTTCTCTCCTCTTGACATATGCTGAAACTAAAGGGCGATTCGTATTTTTGCTCGCCCAAACTCTTTATTTGCAACTTACTCTCTTTTATCAGCTTGCTCGTCTCTTCGGTGATGTACTTCATTTTTCCCTCGGAATATTCAAAATACGAACCCTGTCGTGCGGCAACCGCGAAGAGCAAAGCTTGCACGGAGGTTTCGTTGTTTAAGACAAATTATACTCCAAGCTGATTACAAAGAGATTTTAATTTGCACTCGCATATACCTCAATATACTCTTTTTTTCTCGGAGATTCGGTGCAAATCTTATGTCCGTTTATCTCGCCGCAGAGTCGATACGCCACGACCTCTCGCTCTATACGTTCGTCGTATACCGTAGTGCAGCGCTCTTGCGTCCTCGTGGTGTAACAGGTTTGGGAGTTATCTTTGCGTATTTGGTTTGCCAAGATTCCCCCGCCGATTCCTCCGATGACTCTCGCGACGTCTTTAGTACGGTCTTTCCCTATTTGATTTCCCAAAGCTACCCCCGCGGCTACCCCTAGAAGCGTATCAAATCCTAAAGCATTTCTATCGACTCTTTCGCCGCCGCAATCGACCTCTACTCGCACACTTTCGTCTTTGCACTCGGTATGAGGTACTTTCGTGACTATATCTCTATAAATAGGTTCGCTGTGGGTTACGGGGATGCTAAAGCTCGCACCCCCGTCAGCTAAAAGTAGCATCGGCAAAAGACTTGCTAAAGAGAGAAATTTTTTCATCGTAAACTCCTTACGTTGTATTTTGTCAATTTTCCGATATTTTCGTGAACTTATCGTGAATAAATATGAATCCTAAGTAAACACGTTTTATAATGACCGACAGTCAGTCATAAAAGGAGCGCTATGCCCAAAATCATCGATAAAGAGAAAAAGAAAAGAGATATTGCCCTCGCTTCCATAGACGTATTTGCCCAAAAAGGGCTGCAAAAAAGTAGCGTCGCCGAGATAGCGCAGAGCGCTTCTATAGGAAAAGGGACGCTTTATCTTTATTTTGCGAATAAAGAAGAGATAGTATTAGAAATTTGGGAGATGGTGCTCGAACAAAGGGCGCACTATTTAGAAGAAGCGGCATCGAAGAATAAAAGCGCCCAAGAGAAGATAATCGATTTTTTCTCGTACGAGAAATTTTTACCCCAAGATTCCAAGGATAAATTATTGCGCTTGTACCAAGAGTTTTTAGGAGCGCTATTGCTCAACCATTGCGAGATTTTTCTCCATAAGTTTCGCGAAAAAATCGAGATAGATATTCAGATTCTAAGCGGACTGTTAAAAGAGGGGATAGAGCGTGAGGAGTTTTACGAAGTAGAGAGCGAGAAGCTTGCTTTGCAACTCATAGAGCAGACCTTGGGAGCAGTCGTGGTTTCAAAAGGGTTTGCGCTAGATTGCGAGAGGGCGAGCGAGGAAAATATCAAAAGTATTCGTATGGTTTTACAATCAATCACAAAGGAAAAGCGATGAGGTTTTTGGCGATTCTATCGATTTTGGCGACATTTGTTTTCGGTGAGGGGGTATATGCGACGTTTGACGTAGTCGGGGAGAAGGAATCTTCACTCGCTTTAGCATATAGCGGTATCGTCGGAAAGATAAACGTAGAGGTTGGGGATAGGGTGAAAAAAGGGGAGATTCTTTTGGAGCTAAAAAATCAAAGCGAGAGAAGTGATCTACTACTCGCCAAAAATAGCCTCAAAGCAGCAGAATTATCTTATAAAAAAGCAAACGACACTTATGAGCGCTATCTCAAAGCAAAAGAGGTGATAGAAGAGGAGCGACTAGAGCAAATAAAACTAGAGCGCGACATCAAGGCTATCGAGCTAGAAAAAGGGGAGAATCTCGTCGCACAAAAACAAGCGATCCTTGATAAAACGATACTCGCCGCCCCCTATGAAGGAATCATCGCCGCTAAATACGTAGAGCTAGGCGAAGGGATAAACGGAGGAGGGGATACTCTGTTTGATATTTTTTCCAAAGAGAGGGTCAAGCTCGTATTGAGTTTTGATGAAAAATACTGGAATAGCGTCAAAAAAGGGGATAGATTCCTTTATAGAGTCGACGGGGATTTGACCCAAAGAGAAGGGGTTATAGCAAAAGTCTATCCAAGCGTCAATCCGAAGAATCGCAAAATGAGCGCCGAAGTGTATGCAGAGGGGATATTGCCCGGACTCTTCGGCGAGGGAAGTATCGAGGGTGCTAAGTAATGTATAGATTTGCCATCAATCGCCCTATCACCACATTGATGGGGGTTATGAGCTTTATCGTTTTCGGCTTGATTTCGTTTAAAACGATGCCCGTGGATCTCTATCCGAATATCGATTTTCCCGTCGTGACGGTACAGACAAGCTTTTACGGCGCAGATCCTGAAAGCGTAGAATCAAAAGTGACCGATAAAATAGAAGAAGCCCTAAGCGGCATCGACGGCATAGACAAGCTCACCTCTACGAGCTATGCGGGACTAAGCAGCGTCGTCGTACAGTTTAAACTCACCAAAGATATAAACGAAGCCGTAAACGACGTACGCGATAAAATAGGGAGTGCTTCGCTCCCTAGCGACGTCGAGAAACCTATCGTAAAAAAACTCGGCACCAGCGGCGCGGTGATCAATCTTTTCATCGCTTCAAAAAGCGGCGATATGGCTTCGCTGATGCGCTTAGCCGATGAAAAGATAAAGCCCAAACTCCAAAGAATCTTAAACGTCGGCGAGGTCAATATCGTCGGCTATCGTGATCGAGAGATAAAAATCACGTTTGATCCTTTTATGCTCAATAAATACCGCATAAGCGCAAGCCAACTACAAAATATCATCAGTAGCGAGAATCTCAAAGCCGGCGGCGGCAAGGTCAAAAACAGCGATTTTGAATACATCATCAAATCCGAGGGAGATGCCAAAAGCATAGAGGCGCTCAAAAACATCTCGATACTTCCCGGGGTGCTTTTAAAGGAGATAGCGACTATCGAAGATTCCTTGCAAGATGCAGATTCATACGCTTCACTCGATGGAGTGCAAGGGGTAAATATCGAAGTCAAAAAGATCTCGGGAAAAAATTCGCTTGAGGTGATAGAGGGGGTGAAGAAAGTCTATCCCGATCTCGTGAAGCTCGCAGGAGAGGAGTATACACTCACCCTTGTGCAGGATAAATCCGAAAAGATTATGGTCAATATCGACAACGTCACGTTTGATCTCATTTATGGTGCGATTTTGGCGGTGCTTATCGTTTTTGCTTTCTTGCGGAATCTCACCGCTACCATCGTCTCGGCTTTGGCGATTCCTACGAGTATCATCGGGACGTTTGCCATTATTGATTGGCTCGGATATGATCTCAATAGATTGACTCTTATCGGACTGACGCTTGCTATCGGGATATTTATAGACGATGCGATAGTGGTGATAGAGAATATCACCAAAAAACTCGAACACGGAATGGAATCGTTTCAAGCTTCGTTTGAAGGTATCAAAGAGATCGCGTTTTCGATACTCGCTATCTCAGCGGTGCTTTTGGCGGTTTTCGTCCCCGTGGCGTTTATGGACGGAATCGTCGGGAAATTCTTTAACTCCTTTGCGATGACGGTCGCAAGCGGCGTAGTTATCTCGTATTTTGTCGCGGTCATGCTCGTCCCAAGCGTGGCAGCGCGGGTGCTTAGTGCAAAAGAGAGCCGTTTTTACCGCGCTACCGAACCCTTTTTCGTAGCCTTTGATACTTTTTACGTACGGGTTTTGCGCACGCTCCTCAAAAATAAAGTCATCACGATTCTCGGAATCATCGCTCTATTGTACGGCACTAGCGTCATAGTCAAATACGTCGGCGGCGATTTTGTGCCGATGGAAGACAATAGTGAATTTCAAATATATGTAAAAGCGCCGCTAGGGACAAGTTTGGAGAAAAGCAGAGAGTATGTCGCACCCATAATCGGGCTGCTCAACGAGGATACAAATATCCTCACGAAAGTGGTCTCTATCGGATACGACGCGGCAAAAGAGGTGAATAAAGTCAAGATCTATTGCAAACTCGTCCCCGTAGCCCAAAGGGAAGAGAAACAAGAGGAGATCGTCCAAAGATACAGAGACGCGGTCGCGAAACTCGGACTTGATATGCTTACTATTTCTATCGAAGAAGTACCTCCGTTTGAGACAGGCGAGAGTAACGCACCCGTACAGATAGTCATAACCGGCGGAGATTTTAAAGAGATCGAAGCGATCTCCCAAAAATTCGTGACGCTCCTCTCAAGCATCCAAGGAGCGGTAAATATCGATACGGATTACGAGCTAGGCAAACCCGAGATCGTCGTGACGCTCAAAAGGGAAAATGCCAAGCGTCTTGGAGTAAGCAGTAGCGAAATCGCCTCGCTGCTCAATGCCGCTTTTTCGAGCGAGCGGGGGATAAGCAACTTTGAAGACGAGGGAAAACAGTTTGACATCACCCTCCGCTTAAAAGATGCATTTCGAGAAAATATCGATGATCTCAAACGGCTGCAAATACAAGGGGCAAACGGCGAAAGTATCTCGCTAGAAGGGCTTGTAGAGATAGAAGAGAGTGAAGGGGTGGCTTCGATACGCCGCTTTAATCGCGAGAGAAAAATCATGGTCACCGCAAATCTCTACGCCCAAACACTCGATGAGGTGGTACGGGTCGTAGAAGAGCAGGGCGATTCGTTATTGCAAGAGGGGTATACGTATCGTTTTGTCGGCGACATCGAGCGTATGGCAGAGACAAATGCGGCTTTTGCCGCGGCGGTCGGACTAGCGACGGTGCTTATCTATCTCATACTCGCCGCACTATACGAATCGCTTCTCCAGCCTTTTATCATAATGATCTCGATGCCGCTTAGTTTCGTAGGCGTAGTCACGGCACTATTTTTGAGCGGTAAACCCTTTTCGCTTTTTGTGATGATAGGGGTGATATTGCTTTTGGGGATGGTAGGGAAAAACGCGATTCTCGTCGTGGACTTTGCGAATAAAGCGATAAAAGAGGGTAAAGACGTAGAATCCGCCCTCCTAGAAGCAGGCGAAAAACGTTTGCGTCCGATTCTTATGACTTCAAGCGCGATGATTTTTGCGATGATTCCTTTGGCGTTCGGCGGCGGTGCGGGAGCGGAGGGAAATAGCCCGATGGCTTTGGCTATCATCGGCGGGCTTATTAGCTCTACGTTACTCACGCTCCTTGCCGTTCCGGTGTTTTATAGAATTCTCTATCCGTTAGATGCGAGATTGCGGAGATTATATGAGCGGGAGTTGATTTAAGCCGCTATTATCTTTAGCGGCAGCTCCACCTCGTTTTTTCTGTTTTTAAAGTCGAGTATCTCTACTGCAAGGATATTTTCATCTTTGTCATAATCGATGATGACCCCTTGCTCTATCTCTTCGCTTTCAAAGTATTCGCCCTCTTTGATTATGAAAAAAATCCCATCGGTCGTGTCATCGTATTTTATTTTCATTTGCACCCTCTTTTATTGGCATTTCTATCAAAATACGCCGTAACAATCACTTTTGTTTGTTGATTAATTACGACTTTTAAACATTTTTTCTCACCGCCGATAAACTTAAAATAATGCACCTCCGTTTCACTTACGGCAACCATACTATCGGGAGCACGCACGCACTGAAGGAGTAAGGTTTCACTAAGTCCTCTGTGTTGCATTACATCTTGTGCGTGTTTTGAAAAAATATAATCGTTCATCCCTAAAGTATAACATTTTTGCCCGTGAATAGTGTAAAATGGCGCACTATTTTTAAAGGCGCCCTATGAGCAAACCTTTCAAACCCTCCAAAAACAGGCTCCTCACCCAAGTGAGCGAAAAAACCTATATGCCGCTCACATGGCTAGAATCTCTCGTCCCTACGGAGATGAAACTATTACCTAGTCCGTATTTGGAGTATCCGTTTTATCGGGGAAAGATCGAAAACGTCTCGGTGTTGCAAGAGTATGTTGATTCTCATAAAGAGGACGGTAATAAGATAGGGATTATCTCAAGTGATGAGGGGCTTATTATCCCAAAAAAAGATACGGCGATACGAAATACTTATAATATCCTCCCCGATGATTCGTTTTTAGATTCGTATAATACCTTGATGCAGCCTCAAAAAAGTGCGATTGAGCGCTACTTCAACGTCAGTATCATAGGTTCGGGTACGCCGCAGATTCTGTTGTATTATAAAGGGTGCTTTTATATTCGCCACTCCGATAACTGCAGCGAGATCATCGACAAGCAAAAACGTCTCGTAGGATTCAAACCCGTTGCGTTGCATAGAAAGCTCACGACCGTACTTTTTTTGAGTAGCTATATGAGGAATCCAAAAGGGGAGTTTGAATTTAACGGCGGCGATTTGAGCTTTGATTTTCTGTTTGATGCAGAGATGCACCCGATAAAATTACGACCGCAAAGCGGCGAGCTTGTTTCATTTTTTAGCAATCCCTATTTTTCTCATAGCGTCAAAAGCGTCACGAGCGGCTTGCGGGTCAGCATTGCCCAGTGGCACAATATCCTTTAAGTCCCTTTGCGGTAAAATAGCCGAAAATCCCCGAAAATTTTTAAGGAAAATCATTGGAAAAGATACTCGACATCGTAGATTTATTGGCGTATGAAAAAGATTTGAAGATAGACAAAGTCAAAGAGGCGATCAAAAATGCGGTCATAAAAACCGCAAAGAAAACACTTGATAGCAATCTCAACTACGAAGTCGAATTTGACGAAAAAGCAAAATCGC
Organism: uncultured Campylobacterales bacterium; assembly: GCA_964500775.1. Lineage (GTDB taxonomy): Bacteria > Campylobacterota > Campylobacteria > Campylobacterales > CAZCQG01 > CAZCQG01. Next base: position 30,325 of record CAZCQG010000005.1, on the reverse strand, counting down.
TCAAACTCTTTCAAACTATACGCGTAGTAAGCGAAGATGACGAGCGTTTACAAAGCGACCCCGAAAACTATATATCGATCAAAGAAGCCCAAGAAGTAGGCGCGGAAGCGGAGATAGGCGACGAGCTCAAATACGAACTAAGCCTCGATAATATGAGCCGAACTGCCGCAAATATGCTCCATAAAGAGCTAGAATTTCATATCCAAAGGGTCATCGAAGACCAACTCTTTGACAAATTTAAAGCGCGCATCGGCAAGATCATCAACGGAAGCGTCGTCCGCGTGGATAACGAAGAAAATACATATGTCGAGATAGACGAAGTGCGCGCGATAATGCCTAAAAAGAATAGAATCAAAGGGGAGAAATTCAAAGTCGGCGAAGTGGTGCGCGCGGTGCTCAAAAGCGTACGCATCGACAAAAAACACGGGATATTCATAGAGCTAAGCCGAACTACCCCAAAATATCTCGAAGAGCTTTTGCATCTCGAATCTCCCGAGATCAAAGACGGTGACGTCATCATCGAGCGATGCGCGAGGATCCCCGGTGAGCGGGCAAAAGTCGCCGTGACTAGCCAAAGCCCAAAAATCGATCCCGTCGGTGCGACCGTCGGTGTCAAAGGGGTGAGAATCAACGCCGTAAGCAAAGAACTCAAAAACGAGAGCATCGATTGTATCGAGTATTCACCGATTCCGGAGATGTTTGTCCATAGAGCGCTCTCTCCCGCACTCATAAAAAGCGTCAAAATAGAAGATGAAAAAGCAATCGTGACTATTTCTAGCGATCAAAAGCCAAAAGCCATCGGCAAGAACGGCATCAATATCCGTCTCGCTTCAATGCTCACGGGGTTTGAGATAGAGCTCATAGAAGTAGAAGGAATCACAAAAGAGGGTGATAGCACAAAAGAGAGCGGCGAAGAGAAAAAAGACTTGAGTTCGCTGATGAAGTTATTTAAGGATTAACCTCTCCCCTTTTTGAAAAACGGATTTATCTTGAGTAGCGCCAAATCCGCAAGCATATTTCCCAATAACGTCAAAAATGCCCCGATGATGAGTATCCCCATTATCACGGGATAGTCTCTTGAGAGGGCACTCTGATAAAAGAGTAGTCCCATCCCTTCTATCCCGAATAATGATTCGAGTATCACACTCCCGCCGAGTATCCCGGGTAGTGAAAGTCCGAGCATCGTTATGATAGGCGGATAGAGATTTGGCAAAATATATCTTCTAAGTAGTTTAAAACCGCCGATTCCGCGACTTTTCGCATAGAAAACGTAGTCACTTTTGAGTATCTCTAGCGTGAGCGAACGGATATACATCGCCAAACTCCCTATTCCACCGAATACCATAACAAATATGGGTAAAGAGAGATGCCACGCTACATCCAAAATATGTGAAAACCCCTCCTTTTTTTCCACGCTTTCTACACCGCTGATGGGAAAAAGTCCAAGCTGTAAAGAGAGGAGCTGTACCAAAAGTATCGCGAGATAAAAGCTAGGCAGTGCAAACGAGAGGAGGGAGAATTTTTTCGCAAAGCCATCAAACCCTCCGCCGTAAGAGAGCGCCGCTTTGATTCCCATATATAAGGAAAAAAGGAAAATAAACGCCATGCTGACAAGATTGAGCATCAATGTAATAGGGAGGCGTTCGGCTATCTCTTCGCTCACTTTTCTACCGCTAGTGAAACTAATCCCAAAATCAAACCGAGTAAAAGCCTCTAGCCAAGCGACATATTGCGCACTCAATGGTTTGTTCAAGCCATATACGGCTCTTTGTTGCTCTATTGCCTCTACGGTGATATTTGGATTGAGCTCCCCGCTGGCGAAAAAACTACTCGGTGCTAGTTTTATAGCTAAAAACGAGATCGCCGAGATAAGCATAAGCATAAAAAAGAGATAGAAGAGTTTACTAAGTATGTTTTTCATAAAAGCAATGATAACAAAGATACTTAAAAGATATTTACTACCCATTTACGATTTTTGCCGATAATACTCTTAGAACTTTCGCACCCAAATACGTGATTATCACGAAATAATTACGCTTTTTCCCCTAAATCACCCATTTTAGTATTGTATTTTATATTTTTTTTGTGTAGAATTTTTGCGTTGAATTAATTTCAAAAACACAAAAGGAGAATGGATGAAATTAGGAAAAATCAGTCTAGCAGCGGTTATCGCTCTTGGTTCGCTTTCTACAGCGTCTTTTGCACAACCCCTAGAAGAGGCTATCAAGGGTGTTGACGCATCTGGTTATATGAGATATAGATGGACAGATACAAGCACAGAGCTTAACTCAAGTACATCTAGCACAGATAGCAGAGCACAAGAGTTCAAATCAGGTCTTACACTTAAAACACCTATGGCCGATAACCTACAAGGCGTATTGAATGTAACATACAAAGATACTGATGATAACGCTAACGAAGCTAACCAAGCTGCGGACGGTACTACAGCTACAAACGCAACAGCGTTCAACGTACAAGAAATGTATATGGTTTATGCGCCTGAGAGCACAAAAACTACAGCTATACTCGGTAAAAAAACAATCGGTTCAGTTCTTACTGACGATATGAAAGCTAACGGTCTATGGGCAATCAATGCTGATCTACCTAACACAACACTTGTTGCTGTTTATCTTACAGAGCTAGTAACAGACGGTGATCTTACACCTGCTGCTTCACTACAATACGATGATACAAACCTTTCAAGCGGTCAAGCCGTTGGTGCAAACGACGTATTGGCACTTGCTGCTATCGTAAACTATGAGCCTGTAACTGCACAAGTTTGGTATCATGACATAGCTAACTCAGCTAGCAACGTATTTGCTCAAGTTGATTTGGGTCACACAGTAGATGGCATCAAATTAGGTCTTGGCGTACAATATGCTTCAACTTCAGTTGATGACAACGTTACAAACGACGGTGTAACTGCTACAGGTCAAGTTCCTGTATTCGGTGTTGATTCAGATTTCTGGGGTGTTCAAGGAACAGTTGGTTATGACATATTCTCTTTGACACTCGGTTATACAAAAGCTGAAGCAGACAAAGGTGTTGCTGATTATCTTAACCAAATCGGTGGAAGCGTAACAGAAGCTTCATCTGGAAAAGTACAAGATTCTATCCCAGTATCTTTCCTTGCTCTTGAAGATAACGGTGCGTATTTCGGTGCCGGTGAACTTGCTAAAGCTAACATGGCTGTTGCAGTTCTTAACAACTACGGTGTAATCAACTACGGACATACTTCATACACAGACGTTTTTGTTGATGAAGTAACGACAATGTATGCAAAATTTGACACAGAAGTACCTGCAGTAGCTGGTCTTTCACTTGGTCTTGAGTATACAAAAATGGAAAACGACCTTGACGGTAACAACACTACAAACGTAGTTAGAAATGTAGAAGCTAACGAATGGACATTGAGAGCTACATATAAGCACAACAAAAACTGGACATTCTCTTCTTACTATGCTGATTGTTCAGTAGATGTAGATACAAACGCTAACTCTGCAGTAGGTGCTAATTCAAACCTTGACTACGATGTAAGCGAATTCAGAGTAGAAGTTAAATATAGCTTCTAATCTCTTCTTCTTTTCACAAGAGGCTTCTCCTCTTGTGAAATACTTTTTCTTGATTTTTCCCTCATTTCTTCGATATAATCCTTCTTTATTGTGATATATTTTACGCAAAGATAATATTTTGATCCCTATGCAAACAAACCTGCCACAAAAGATGATATTAAAATCATCCTAGAGCAAATGGATAAACGATTTGAACAAGTAACAAGATTTATGCAAATATACTATATGTCATATTTGGAGCCTCGATAGGGGCACCGTTTGTTGCAGAATTAAAGGATATATAGCAGGGATACTTTAGTGAATAAGATTTTCATTGCTAGCCAAAAAGGCTAGCAAGTACTATTTTTTATCGCAAGGCTTTGCTTCTAAAACTTCTTTGAAACCTTCCACTTTTTTAGCGCCGATTCCTTTGATGTTTGTCAGCTCATCCACACTATCAAAACATTTTTGATCTCTCTGTTTTATGATGAGATCGGCTGTTTTGTCACCTATCCCTTTTATGCTCATTAGCTCATCTTTGGAGGCACTATTGATGTCTACGAGTGCAAAGAGACTACCGCACAACAATAAAACTACTAAAAAAATCTTTTTCATAGAAAACTCCTTAAGTAAAATATCGAATATTTTATATCTATAAAACTTAAAGAAATAAATATGCACTACTTTTTAATGTTTATATTGCAAAGGCAGTACCAAATCGTAGTAAATGAAATATGTGTAGGTAGAATTTAAAATTTTCGAGGATTACTAGGTGGCCGGGAGATAGGGATTCGAACCCCAGGATAGTTGCCCATCAACGGTTTTCAAGACCGCCGCTTTCGACCGCTCAGCCATCTCCCGATTAAAAAGAGGTGGAATTATACATAATCTCCCTCTACTTGTCAAGAAATATACAAAAACTTCATAGATTACAATTGTGTATAAAAAATAACCATAAAACTGAATATTTATAATCTTTTTCATTGCTATACTTTTCCTGTTCAAAAACTTATTACTACACAAGGAGCAATAGATGGATGTTTCATCAATCCAGCTTTTAGCAGAGGACGGAAGTGTTATACTCGGTAATTTTACCGATGTGAAGTACATCCTTGACACGTTTTTATTCGTGATGATGGGTGCACTGGTTATGTGGATGGCGGCAGGCTTTGCGATGCTAGAATCGGGTCTCACTAGGACGAAAAACAACGCAGTAATTCTTAGCAAAAACATTTTGCTATACGCTATTTCATGCGTAATGTATTTTGTAGTGGGCTATAACCTTATGTATGGTGAAGGCGGCTCTTTTATGGGAAGTATCGGCATCTTAGCGCAGGCTACAGATGATGGCGCGTCTTATAGTAAAATGTCCGACTTTTTCTTTCAAGTGGTTTTCGTAGCGACTGCGGCTTCGATTATTTCGGGTACGGTGGCAGAGAGAATGAAAATGTGGCCGTTCTTGATTTTTACCGTTGTACTTTCGGGTATCATTTATCCTATCCAAGGTCACTGGAGCTGGGGCGGTAGCGAGCTAGGCGGTTTTATGGAAGGTTTTAGCGATTTTGCAGGATCTACTATAGTTCACTCCGTAGGCGGATGGGCGGCATTAGCCGGCGTGCTTCTTTTGGGTGCTAGAAAAGGAAAATACGGACCTGATGGTAAAGTAAAACCAATCCCCGGATCAAACTTACCTTTAGCTACACTAGGGACGTTTATACTATGGCTCGGATGGTTTGGATTCAATGGCGGTTCACAGCTTGCACTTGGAAGCAGAGACGATGCGACGGCGTTTTCGGCGGTTGTTGCGGCTACAAATATGGCAGCGGCAGTCGGTGCGATAACCGCAGCGGTGCTTACGCAGCTCATATACAAAAAAGTCGACCTCACAATGGTGCTAAACGGTGCTCTGGCAGGTCTAGTAGCGGTAACTGCGGGTCCTGATCTCGGTATGGGCGTAGCTGCTATAGATGCGGTAGTTGCAGGTATTCTTATCGTGCTCGCCGTTCCGTTCTTTGACAAACTCAAAATCGATGATCCTGTCGGTGCATTGTCGGTTCACTTGGTTGCAGGTATTTGGGGTACGCTAGCTGTAGGTATCTTTAATCCTGACGTAAGTTTGCTTTCGCAAATCAAAGGAATTATCGCCGTCGGTGTTTTTGTCTTTGTTTCTTCATTCATTGTATGGTATATTCTTAAAGTCACAATGGGTATCAGAGTAAGCGAGCAAGAAGAATACGACGGTCTTGATCTACACGAAACGGGTCTTGAAGCTTATCCTGAATTTTCAAATAAGAAGTAGGAGATTATAGATGAAAAAGATCGAAGCGGTTATTAAACCATTTAAATTAGAAGACGTAAAAGATGCGCTCATCGAAGCCGGAATCACCGGTATGACGGTAAGCGAGGTCAAAGGATACGGAAGACAACAAGGGCATACGGAGCTTTATAGAGGCGCGGAATATGTGGTAGATTTTCTTCCTAAGATCAAAATCGAAGTAGTGGTATCAAACGACAATGCAAGCAAAGTCGTAGACATCATTTGCAACGCAGCTAAAACAGGCAAAATCGGAGATGGAAAAGTATTTGTTTCCGATATCGAATCTGCTGTGAGAGTAAGAACAGGCGAGAAGGACGAAGAGGCGCTATAAGCCCTCTCCTCCCCCTCTTTCCTTAAAATTTTATACGAAAGTTCCTTCTGATTAAATTCTTTTTATGTACGCACTAGAGCTATACAGCGGCATAGGTGGATTCGCACACGCTCTTGCAAATATCGCAGAGTGCCGCATCACCGCACTTGAACAAAACCCAAATGCAATCGCGACATATAAGCACAACTTCCCGAATCACAACTGCATCAGATATAACCTCGAAAAATTTAACACAAGTTTTTTTAGCGGCAAACACGTGGATTTCCTGTGGCTCTCCCCGCCGTGTCAGCCTTATAGCGAAAAAGGAAATCGCAAAGATTTGGGAGATCAAAGGGCAAACTCTTTGCTTCAAATCATCACCGTTTTGGAATCTTTAGATTCAGACGATTTCCCCGACCATATCGGATTAGAAAACGTCAAAGGATTTGCAGATTCTAACGCTCGGGAAGTATTTTTGAAAATGCTTGAAAAACGGAGATATGTTTTTCAAGAGCATCTCTTGTGTCCCACTACGTTTGGGATTCCGAGCAGACGGGAGCGCTACTATTTACTCGCCTCTAAATACCCTTTGCAACCCCCGCGGTTAGAATCTTATAGTCGCGTTTTAGAAGATTTCATCGATAAGGATGCTTTGGATCGTTATGGAGAAGCGCTCTATGTCGATGAATCGGTGTTACGAAAATACCGAAGCGGGATGCGAATCTTGGATGCCGCAGAGCGAGAGACATATACGACGTGCTTTTGTTCGGGATACTACAAGTCATATATGCATTCAGGGGCTTTCCTGCAAGACGAAGGGCGAGTGCGCCGCTTTTCGCCCGAAGAGATAGTGCGTATGTTGGGATTTAATAAAGCATTCTCTTTTCCTGATGAGATTCCGCTCAAACAAAAATGGAAACTATCAGGAAACAGTATCAGTGTTTTTGTCTTGGAGAAATTACTAAAATGTTATAAAATGTCATAATAAAATTAACAAAACAAGGCGACGGAAAAGTTTGGAAGATATTTATTTGGAAGAAGAGGAACTTTTCGGGGAAGATGAGCTATTTTTTTCGTATACGGATAAAGCAGGTACGATCATAGACGGCAATGACGTATTTGTGCGCATCAGCGGGTATGATAAAGAGGAATTAGTCGGTGCCCCCCACAACATTATCAGGCACAGAGATATGCCTAAAGCGGTTTTCAAACTTTTATGGGACTATATCCAAAACGATAAGCCCATAGCCGCATACGTAAAAAATCGCTCCAAAAGCGGCAGGTACTATTGGGTACTAGCATTCGTGTTTCCTTTGCAAGAGTGCTATTTGTCGATACGTATAAAACCTCAAACACACTTCCAAAAAATCGCCGAAGATTTATATAAATCCGCTTTGGAGATTGAAAAAGAGCAAGGGGTGGAGGCATCGTTAGATTTTATAGTCGATAGCCTGCGAGGCTTCGGGATTAAGGATTATGATGAGTTTATGACCAATGTTTTATTGGAGGAGTTTCAGTCGGTACATCGCTCATCCGTACGAAGCGGGAGCGGAAAAAATGATACGGAAAAACTATTTCATAAAATGCGTGTCACGGAAGAAAATTTCTTTTCCTCATTTGAAACGCTGAAAAATTATTTGCTTTACAAAGAGACACTCGGCAAAAGTTCTCGCTCTATCGTTTCAATATCGAAAGAGATATTGTTTCTTGCCTTAAATACTTCGGTAAAATCGCAAAAAATAGAGAATTCGAGGGATGTATTTTCGGTATTAGCAGGGGAGATAGGCGAGGTTTCGGCTTCAAATGCCGACTTGGTAAAAAAATTGGATTTGAAGTTTGAAAACGCCACTTCGGATATTGATAAGCTGATACTCTCTATCGTCGCGGTAATACTCCAAAGCACTATGGGCAACAAACACCTCAATACGCTACAAGAAGATGAGACATTAAATGAGACGGCAGACCAACCTCTTTTGGCGGTACTAGAGGAGGCGATTGAAAAGTATTCAAGTATAAGCAAGGGAATCCTCGCTAGTTTTAACGGGATTGCGCGTGACATCGGGTTTATTTTACACGAATTTGAGCGCTCGTTTGTTTACCTTGACTATATAGAGGTTTACGGGCAGATAGAGGCAGCTCTCTTGGGGCAGAGGGGCGAGGACATCGCACACCTTTTTTTAAACCTAAAAACACTTTTAGAGCATACCGCAAAAGTTACGGGGGAGATAGGCGCGTGCATTGAGGATTTTGATAAACAAAACAAAAGAAACATCGCACTATTGGTAATTTGAGCAGCGTTCGATTACGACAAAATTTTATTTAATTTCAAATTCAAATGAATACAAGTATAATCTTGCACATTTTATATTCACAAACGGGAGTAAACTTTTTTCTTGGAACCTTACAGTCGTAGCGGCTATGCCGCATCTTCAACACAAACCGCATTACCGCACTATTCATTTTTATCCGATACTTTTACGATGAGCCTTTAAGATGACCCTTTTTATTATATATTTAAGTCTTACTATAGGCATTTCGTTTATATGTTCATTGTTAGAAGCGATACTGCTTAGCTCCACCCAGTCATACCTAGAAACACTCACAAAAGATAACGAATCTTTTAGCAAAACCTCCAAAGAGGTCAAAGGAAATCTGGATCGCTCCATCTCTTCGATACTCGTGGTAAACACCTTTGCAAATACCCTCGGCGCAGCTGGAGTAGGGGCACAGAGCGTGAAGCTTTTCGGTCTAGAGTGGCAGACTTTCATAGCCGTAGGGCTTACGCTAGCCATCCTCTATTTCTCCGAAATCATCCCTAAGACTATAGGGGCGACATATTGGAAAAGCCTTGTGATTCCTGCGTTTCATATGATATTTTTCTTGCGAAAGCTCACCTATCCGCTAGTGTATCTTTCGGGGTTTATCACCCATTTTATAAAAAAAGATTCAAAAGACGGCATATCCCGCGAGGAGATATTGGCATTTGCTGAGATGGGGGAGAAGCAAGGGAGTTTACATAGCAAAGAATCGGATCTCATAGAAAACCTTTTGGAGTTGAAAAATTTCAAAGCGAAAGATATTTTGACCCCTCGAAGCGTCGTATTTGCGTTTGAAGCAGATGTAAAAATCGTCGATGCTATCGAGGAAGACCAAATGTATATGCACTCTCGGATTCCTATCTATGAAGGGAATCTCGATAACGTCGTAGGGATGGTCTTTAACCAAAGCATACTTGAAGAGAGCGTGGACGGCTTTGAGCAGAAAACTCTCCGCGAAATCGCCGTACCCGTGTTTATGGTGAGTGAAAATATCCCTGTTTTGAACCTCATAGATCTTTTTGTCAAGAGGAAAGAACACCTCTTTTTGGTGCACGATAGCTATGGGCAGACATCGGGCATCGTAACATTAGAGGATGCTATTGAGACATTGCTCGGTGTGGAGATAGTCGACGAGATGGATAAAGTAGTCGATATGCAGCAACACGCCAAAGACAAAGGGAAGATTATCAGAGCTAGAATCGACAAAGAGAATAAGAAAAAAGAAAAAGAGGCACAGAAGTGATATGGAAAAAATAAAATTTATCTACACGAACAACGAAAACTTCAAAGCCGAATTTGAAGAGCTTTTGGGTCGCGGCGGCGTGGATATGAGCGAAGTCGAGGGGCGCGTCAAAACGATACTCGACGAAGTCAAAACTCAAGGCGATAGCGCGCTCATAGCGCAAATCGCGAGGTTTGATAGATGGAATCCTTCCGACGCAAATGCGCTCAAAGTCGATAAAGCCGACATACTCAAAGCCTATAAAAACACCGACGAAAAGCTCAAAAAAGCGATCCACACGGCGTATGAGCGGATATGGAGATTCCACGAACTCCAAAAACCGCGCAGTTTTATGCACTACGAAGAGAACGGCTCGATTCTCGGACAAAAAGTAACCCCTGTGGAAAAAGCGGGTCTCTATATCCCCGGCGGCAAAGCGGCATATCCTAGCTCGCTTCTGATGAACGCTATTCCGGCGCTCGTAGCGGGAGTGGAGGAGATAGTAGTCACCACGCCTGCGATGGAAGGGGAGGTGAATGAGCTTCTCCTAGCCGCGTGCCACATCTGCAAGATAGATACCGTATTTAAAGTCGGCGGCGCAAGCGCAGTGGGGGCGCTGGCATACGGGACGGCATCTATCCCGAAGGTCGATGTCATCACGGGTCCGGGTAATATCTACGTCGCGACGGCGAAAAAACTCGTCTATGGCGAAGTGAATATCGATATGATCGCGGGACCTAGCGAGATAGGAATCATTGCCGATTCCAAAGCCGACCCGCGCCTCATCGCCATCGATCTCCTCTCGCAAGCAGAACACGACGAGATGGCAAGCTCGATTCTTGCGACCGATTCCGTGGAATTGGCACAAAAAGTTTCCGACTGGATCGATACCCTCGTCGTAGAGCTAAACCGCAAAGAGATCGCCGAAAAATCGATCTACAACCGCGGTGCGATTCTCATTACCGAGGATTTGCAAGAATCCATCGCCCTTATGAATAAAATCGCCCCCGAACACTTGGAGTTGATGGTAGAAAATCACCTCGATGTCCTTCCGAGGATCAAAAATGCAGGAGCCATATTCATCGGTAAAAACACCCCCGAACCTATCGGCGACTATATGGCAGGACCCAATCACACCTTGCCCACCGGCGGTACGGCACGATTTTATTCGCCGCTCGGGACAGAGCATTTTATGAAAAAAAGCTCGGTCATCTATTTCTCCGATGAAGCTATTAACGAACTCGGTGAGGATTGCGCTGCATTTGCAAGCGCAGAGGGGCTTGAAGCACACGAAAAGTCGGTGCGATTTCGATTAAAATAGCTACATTTTGCTACACTAAGTTACTGATGTTACGCACTTGTTGTTAACCCCTGAAGTCAAGTCAAGCTTTAGTCCCGGTTATCCACGAGCAGTACCCAAAGCTAAAGCTTTGACCGCACGGGATAAAGGGTATCGCTTGACTTGACTTCAGGGGTTAAGTGCGAAACTGCTTGAATCTCCCGCTTCAGCGGGTAGCTTTAGGGGGTTGCAAGGGTGAAAAGCGTATACAAAAAGCCAACTGCTTGGCTTTTTTAGCTTTGAAACCGATGGCTATATGCGAAAGCATAGCCGAGGGTGTCCCTGCCACACATAGGAGCTTTGCCCCTATGTGTGCGTAACATCGGTAAGTTACTTTTTTTACAGAAGGTGAGATATGTTTGACGATATTTTCGAGGGTACGCCCAAGGACAAATTTTTTGACATCCTTTATAACGCCAATAGAGAACTTTGTATCTCCGAGATAGATAAGCTCGTAAAAAGATGCGTAGCGCTTGAGATGCTCGCGCAAGATAAGTTTCAAGATCTCGATAAAGAGGTGTTGGCGCTCATATTTGACGAAGAAAACACACTTGATTCGGGCGTGAAAAACTATTATATGGATATGATGGCTTCGATTCTTAGCCAAAATGAATAGGTTTTTCTTTTTTCTGTTTTTGCTCGGTACGCTTTGTTTGCAAAGCAGTGCCGAAGTTGCCGGATATTGGCAAAAGAGCGGTGAGATCACCCTCAAAAAAGATCAAGAGTTTACCATCAAGCTCAATCTCAATACCGAAAGCAAAAATATCGTATTTCATTGGACATTATACAAAAATAGCGGACTGGTCGTTGTCCTGAAATACGATGGTTTTGTAAAACAGTTTGTCCTTTATAAAGATCATCAAAGGGAGAGCTACAAACTCAAACTCTTGCGCGCAAACGGTGCGTATGAAGAAGCGCCCTTTATGTTGTTAAGCTTTAAAGAGTATGAGAGGAAAAATAAGACCGCGACGCTAGAGTTTCGATTCCGCGCGCCGAGCGACAAGCTCGATATTATTTACTAGGAGTGCCATGCTAGAGACTATTCAAAATAAAATATCTTTATACATTCAAGAGCTAGGCTACCCCTACAACCAAGAACTTCTCAAAAAACTTCCCAAAGGCAAAATGTTGCGCAGTAAGCTTATCCTCGGCATAGCAGGTGCGAATGAAGCGAGCGTAAATCTTTGTGCTATAGTGGAGATGATACACGCCGCATCGCTACTGCACGATGACGTAATAGACGACGCGACTACCCGCAGGGGTGAGGAATCGCTCAATGCACTCTACGGCAATAAAAACGCCATAATGTTCGGCGATGTCCTCTACTCAAAAGCATTTTTTGAACTTACTAAAATAGATACGGCGATAGCGCAAGAGATCTCCAGCGCGGTCATCAAGCTCTCGGTGGGAGAGTTGATGGATGTGAAGATGGGAGAGGGTTTCAATACCGACACCGCAATGTATATGGAGATGATCTATAAAAAAACCGCCTCACTCATCGAATCAAGCGCAATAAGCGCAGCACTCCTAAGCAATAGGGACGTAAAGAAGTTTGGAATCTACGGCAAGAATCTCGGCTTGGCGTTTCAGATAGTTGATGACATACTTGACGTGACCCAAGATTCCCAAAAGCTAGGAAAACCGAGTATGAACGACTTTGTAGAGGGGAAAACCACCCTTCCGTATATCTACGCCTATGAAGCGCTCGGGACTGAAGAGAAAAAACACTTAGAAAGTCTATTCCGTAAAAAATGCGATAAAGAAGAAGAAAAGTGGCTCAAAGAGACCCTTTATAATACAAAAGCAATACAAAAAAGCATAGAATACGCAAAAAAACTCGGATATGAGGCGATCGAAGCAGTAGCGGGCGAAAACGTAGAAAAACTCCAAGGGGTGGTGCGAGATATGATAGAGAGGGAATTTTAATGCATTATTTAGTGATTAGCTACTCACACAAAAACAGCGATCTCTCCATACGTGAAAAACTCGCATTCAATAACGAAGAAAAGCTCAAAGCAGGACTGAATAAGCTCAATGACTGCGAAAATATCAACGAAGCTATCATCCTCTCTACGTGCAACAGAGTAGAGATCATCGCAAGCGTAAAAAATCCTATTAAAGCTTCCAAGACGATATTTAAACTCCTCCATAAAAATTCGGACATAAGTATAGAGGAGCTAGAGGGGCGAGGTGATGTGTTTGAGGATAACGGCGCGTTGCACCATCTCTTTAGCGTTGCAAGCAGTCTAGATTCGTTGGTCGTCGGTGAGACGCAAATCGCAGGACAGCTGAAGGATGCGTTTAAATTCGCGTTTGAGAACGGTTTCTGCTCCCAAAAACTCTCCCGTGCGATGCATTTTGCTTTCAAATGTGCCGCCGAGGTACGCAACACGACCGACATCTCGAAAAACCCCGTCTCGGTAGCGAGCGCGGCGGTAGCGAAAGCCAAAGCGCTTATGGGTGAGCTAGGCGGCGATGTGGCGATAGTCATAGGGATAGGGGAGATGGGACTGCTCGCTATCAAGCATCTCGCAAATCTCGGGTGTAACGTCGTCGTCGTTAATAGAGACGTGGAGAAAGCAAAAGAGCTTTCAAGCGAATATAAAAACATTATTTCCGTCGAGCCGCTTGATAAGATAAAAGAGCTTATCAATAGATACAAGATTCTCTTCACCGCCACGGGTGCTCCGCATACCATCATCACTAGTGATATGGTGGAGCAAAAAAGTTTCAACAGATTTTGGTTTGATATGGCAGTCCCGAGAGACATCGATACGATCAAAGATGCAAATATAAATATCTTCTACGTCGATGACCTCAAAGACATCGTCAGTAAAAATATGAGTCTCCGCGAAGAGCAGGCAAAAGCGGCATACGGTATCGTGGGACGCTACACGATGGAGTTTTACAAATGGATGCAGTCCATGTCGGTAGACCCTATCATCAAAGCGATGCGAGACCTTGCCAAGGAATCAAGCATCAAAGAGTTACAAAAAGCACTCGCCAAAGGGCATATCCCTTCAGAGATGGAAGATGCGGTAAAAAAAGTGATACACAACGCTTTCAACTCTTTTCTCCACGATCCGACCAAAAAACTTAAAGAGATGGCGGATGACCCAAAAGCCGATATGGTGGTCGAAGCGGTCAAACTTTTGTTTGGAATCGATAAAGAGATTCTGATGCTCAATAAATACAAATGCGAAGAACACTTAAAACACAAAGAGGAATAAGATTTTATGAGATATAAAAAACTATTTGCCCCCACACTCAAAGAAGCACCGAAAGACGCTACGCTCAAAAGCCACGAATATTTGGTTCGCGGCGGGTTTATAGCACAAGTGGGAAGCGGGATATATAACTTTATGCCGCTAGGATTGCGCGTACTTGAAAACATAAAAAAAGTGGTCAAAGAAGAGCTTAACAATGCCGGAGCGCAAGAGGCGATACTCGGTTTTGTCACCCCTGCGGAGCTGTGGATGCAGTCCAAAAGGTTTGAGAAATACGGCAAGGAGCTACTTAGATTTAAAGATAGAAAAGAGAATCTTTTCGTCCTCGGCCCTACGCATGAAGAGATGATGGTGGAGCTCGTCAAAGAGCGTGCTAAAAGCTACAAAGACCTGCCGCTCAATCTCTACCAAATAAATACGAAATTCCGTGATGAGATGCGCCCGAGATTTGGACTTATGCGTGCGCGAGAATTTGTGATGAAAGATGGGTATAGTTTCCATGAAAGCGTCGAAGATATGCAACGCGAGTTTGCATTGATGGAGGAAACCTATCGGAAGATATTTATGCGCCTCGGACTCGATTTTAGAGTAGTAGAAGCCGATAGCGGTGCGATAGGCGGGAGCGGGAGTAAGGAATTTATGGTGCTAAGCGAGAGCGGCGAAGATACGTTGGCGGTATGTAAACATTGCGATTATGCCGCAAATATCGAGGCTGCAAAAAGGATGGAGCCGCATCCTCCGTGCGAAGCGCCGATCGCCGATTTCGCAAAATTTACGACCCCGAATGTAAAAAGTATCGAAGAGGTGAGTGATTTCTTGAAGGTCGATCCTTATTACATCATCAAGTGCGTCGCCAAATGGGCGTATTTTGATGCGGAGAGAAAACCCGCCTTCTTTTTCTTGCGCGGGAGCGATGATCTCCAAGAGGTCAAAGCGACAAATAGCGTAAATGCCAACGAGTTAGGCGATATAACAGAAGAGGAGTTGTCCGGTTTTGGACTAGCTGCGGGATTTATTGGACCGTATGCGCTCAAAACTTTCGTAGAAGATGGATTATTCGTCTTTGATGAGTCGCTACGCGATGCGAAGAATCTCGTATGCGGCGCAAACGAAAAAGACTACCATTTTGTGGGTGCGGATTTGAGCCAATTTGAAGGGCTTGTGTATGATGACCTTTGCGAAGTGAAAGCGGGAGATTCGTGCGTGGTGTGCGGGCATGAGTTAGAATACAAAAAAGGAATCGAAGTAGGACACATCTTCCAACTCGGGACACGCTATAGCGAACCGCTTGAGGCGCGATTTTTAGATCGCGACGGGAAAGCCAAAGACTTCGTAATGGGGACATACGGCATCGGCGTGAGCCGACTAATAAGCGCTATCATCGAGCAACGACACGATGCACGCGGCTGCATTTGGAGCAAAGAATCTTCCCCGTTTGCCGTGAGCATCATCGTCTCAAATATCAAAGACGAATCACAAAGTGCATTTGCCGAGCGACTTTACGCCGATCTTAAAGCGCGCGGCGTAGAGGTTTTGCTTGATGATAGAGATGATAGATACGGCGCGAAGATGGCGGATTTCGAGCTTGTCGGGATTCCTCTTGGCGTAGTGGTCGGTAAAGGACTAGCCGAGGGAGAGGTGGAATTGGTAGAGCGTGAGAATCTCGAAAAAATAAAAATCAAAAGCGATGTTGCATTTGAAGAGATACTAAAGAGGCTCTATTGATATATTTCATCATTTACCTATTTTTAGAGGTGATGATAAGTACCGCGTTTGCGAGCGCGCTTGGCGGATTCTTAACATTTTTGGAGATTATCTTGAGCGCATTGGTCGGGTTTTTTATCTTGGCAAACTTCAGGTACGGAGCGATGCAAACGATGCAGCTTTTACGGGAGCGAAAAATTAGCGAGGAGGAGTTTAGCGCACTCAATCTCTTCTCTGCTCTCGGAGCCTTTTTATTGATAGTCCCCGGATTCTTCACCGACATTTTGGGGATAGTATTTCAAGTAGGATTCTTAGCCGCGCCGCTAGGACATTTTTTGTTAAGAGAGAGATTTGTAAAAAGGGCGCACGATTCGTATAAAAAAGACGAGACGATAATCGACGTCGAAGTGATAGAGAAAAAGAGCAATAAGGATATGAATGAATAAATTGGTAATCGGTACACGGGGAAGCAAGCTTGCCCTTTGGCAAGCGGAGCATATCAAGGCTAGGCTAGAAGCGATGGAAGAAGGGCTAAGCGTGGAGATAAATATCATAAAGACCACGGGAGACAAGATACTCGATACGCCGCTAGCCAAGATCGGCGGTAAGGGGCTTTTTACCAAAGAGATCGAAGAGGAGATGCTAAGCGGTAGCGTAGATATTGCCGTTCATTCGCTCAAAGACGTTCCCGTCGAGCTCCCCGAAACATTAGTACTTAGCGCCATCACCAAGCGGGAAGATCCGCGCGATGCGTTTGTCTCTATCAAGTATGCGAGCATCGACGACCTCCCGCAAAACGCCCTCATCGGGACGACCTCTTTACGCCGACAAATGCAACTCAAGCGGTACAGAAAAGACCTCCGCACTAAATCGCTCCGAGGCAACGTCCAAACACGGCTCAAAAAATTAGAGGACGGAGAGTTTGATGCCATCATCCTTGCGTACGCAGGCATCAGGCGACTTGGTATCGAATCCGACCTCAAAGTCTGCGTCCCCGTAGATACAAAAATAATGACCCCCGCTATGGGGCAAGCCGCCCTTGGAATCGAAGTCAAAGAGGGGAGCTACGCCTATGCGCTCACCCAAAAACTCAACGACGAAACGACGGTGATAGAGACGACGATCGAGAGAGAATTCGTCAAGGCGTTAGAGGGTGGATGCCAAGTCCCTATCGGTGTTTTTGCCAAGGTAGAGGGGGAAAGCGTCAAAGTAGATGCCATTATCGGTTTGCCTGATGGGAGCGAATCGCTAGAGCTAGCAACCGTAGGACAAAGAAGCGACTACAAAACTATCGGCAAAAAACTCGCCGAAGAGGCACTAGGCAAAGGGGCACGCGAACTGCTACAAAGAGCCGAGGAGATGGCGTTTGTTGATGAATAATGGAGAATTGAGAATGGAAAATTTTCAAGCGCGGCTCACTGCGCGTGGGCACTCCGCCGAGGAGTCCTTTTTGGACTTGTTCAAAAAGGAGTGAAATAAAGATGA
>CAZCQG010000005.1:5887-12752 GCA_964500775.1 uncultured Campylobacterales bacterium | reverse complement strand
ACTCCGCCGAGGAGTCCTTTTTGGACTTGTTCAAAAAGGAGTGAAATAAAGATGAAAAATGTAAAACTAAGCGCGGCTCACTGCGCGTGGGCACTCCGCCGAGGAGTCCTTTTTGGACTTGTTCAAAAAGGAGTGAAATAAAGATGAGTAAGAATATCCTACTCATAGGTTTTATGGGTGTGGGCAAAGGGAGTACGGCGAGGAAACTTGCTAAAAAGACGGGGATGTTTGCTATCGATACCGATGATCTTATCGTCAGCCTAGAAAAACGGCAGATAAAAAAGATATTTAAAAAAAAGGGAGAACCCTATTTTCGGGAGCTAGAGCAAAAATGTGCGAACTGGTTGGAATCTAATGTGCAAAACACCATAGTCTCTTGCGGCGGTGGATTCTACAAGGTAAACAATCTCCCAAGCCTCGGCACCGTGGTCTACCTCAAAGCCTCTTTTGAGTGGATACTCAAACGCCTCTCCGAACATCCAAATGCCAAAAAGAAATTCAAAAAACGCCCCCTTTTCAAAGATAGAAACAAAGCCAAGCTACTTTATGATAGCCGCTTTGAGCTGTATGAAAAGAGCGCGCATATCGTCGTAGACGTAGAGAGAAAGAGTATCGATGAAGTAGTTGATGAGATAATACTCAAGGTCAAGGAAAAATGATAGAGTCGTTTTTAGAAAGCGGTAGCGTTATCTCAAAACACGCCCCTTCGTTTTCATTGTAACCTTTTATAGCTCCATTCAGCCCCTTTTCTACCATCAGTTTTGCGAAATACAGTCCATTTCCCGCCGTGGAGGAGAGATCCTTGGTGGTGAAAAAAGGATTGAATATCTTCTCAAGCGCATCCGGCTTGATCCCGCCGCCGTTATCGCAAACTTTGATAACGATCGTCTCGCCGTGCCCATCTAGATAGAGAGTCGCTACTATTCGCTTCTCTTTCGCATTGCTTGCCTGTAGTTGTTGTTTTGCGTTTTGTAATATATTTTGCAAAGCATTTATCAGATGGGCGGGATTTCCAAACATACCTCCGTCTACGTCGCATTCGCACTGCAATGCTATATGATACGTTTTTAGCGAGGGTTCGTGGAGTTTGAGCGTTTTTTTCAAACATTCACGTATTGAAAAATATCTTTTTACGTCATCGTTGGCGATAAATCCGCCAAATTCGCTTAGCGTGTCGGACATCTCTTGGATGACCTCCATCGTAGATTCGACCTTATCGTGCATAAATTCCTCGGTCATCTCCCCTAGACTATAAATATCCTCTATGTTTTGAATATTGAGTGCGATTACGTTGAGCGGTTGCCTCCAATGGTGCGTAATATTATTGAGCATTTCGCTCATTTGGGTAAATTTCGCTTGCTGCATCAAAAGCACCTCTTGTGAACGCCTTTTTGCCACCTCTTCATCTACCCGTTCTCCTAGAGCGCTGTTTAGTTTTTTTAGTTCCGTCTCGCTCTGTTTGTATAGGTTGAATATTTTCGTGTTTTCTCGCAACAACGGAAAGAGAAAGTAAAAAATCCCCGCCAATCCGACAAATCCTACGGCAAAAACTCCCCCTCCGATTCGCAATAACTCACGATGAGGCGTTTGAAAAAGCAGCTCTTTGGAGATGAGGGCGACAAACGCAAATTCACCGTTTTGAAGAGAATATTTGAGGGCAAACATTTGCTCTCCGTCGATAAGCAGAGTCGTGAGCGATTGTTCGGAGATAGTGTCTAGGTTTATAGAACCTTGCTTGATAAAATTGTCGTGTTTTTCTTCAAAAGTCGGCTCATACACATTATCAAGCTTTTTGTAGAACATCGCTTTGTCGCCGTGCAATCGCTTTTGGGTGAGGATACTTTTAATCTCTTGCACATCAAAGAGCACTTTATCAAATCCTACGGCACTCCCCTCTTTGTCGATGATAGGAGAGCAGAGCAAAAGGTAGTCGTGCGTATCCTCTTTGGTGACGTGAAACTCGATATTTTCTATCGTACCGCTTTGAAAACAGAGGTTGTCTTTGGTTGATATTCCTAGTGTCACTAGCGGGATTTTATCTTTCGTGTAGCGTGAGATTCCGAGTATCTCGCTAGAACCGAGTGCATCGGAAAGTATCTCGCTAAGCCCCTTTTGCGCTGCATCGATATTTATTAGTTTTTTGTTATAGGTCTCAAGTATCTGCCTCGCTTTGGTGCGACTAGAGATTTGCTTGGTGACGTCTTGAAGTTTTGAAAGAATTTGTGCGATGTGTTGCGCTTCTTGTTTGGTATCGTTTTTAAACTCCGAGAGTTGCACTTTTGTGAGGGCTTCATAAAAGGGAAAAAGGGTGACGACGGCGATCACGATGCCCATAAAAAGGATGAGAAAAACGGTGCGCTTAATAAAAACCGTTTCGCGTATCGGCTCTAGGGTGTGCGAAGTATCATTTGCATCGGATCGATTTTTCACTTTTTGATGTCTTTTTTGCTGAATTTGATTGACATAGTCTAGTACAATTAAGTTAAAATATATTTAAGAAAAAAACCAATACAAAGTAGCACAATTGACAAAACCAATTCTCGGAATCTCATCGTGTCTTTTGGGGGTGGAGTGCAACTACAGCGCTTCGCATAATCGCTCTATTTTTGTCACCGATAGTCTCGCCAAATATGTGACCTACGTCCCTTTTTGTCCCGAGATTCTGATGCTCGGCACTCCGAGGGAGACTATCAGGCTCGTGAGATACGATAGCGGGGCGATCAGAGTGATAGGGAATAAGACGAAAAACGACTACACGCAGGCTTTGGAATCACTAAGTGAGAGGTTTCTCTCTAGTGAGGAAGCGCAAAATCTTAGCGGCTATATTTTAAAGTCTAAATCCCCTAGTTGCGGTATGGAGCGCGTCAAACTCTATAACGAGCGGGGTTTGCCCGAGTTTGCTACGACTAGCGGCATCACCGCAAAAATGCTCAAAGCCCGCTATCCGCTGCTGCCCATAGAAGAAGAGGGGCGACTAGAAGATGCGTGGCTGCGGGAAAATTTTATTATGCAGTTTTTTGCGTATCACGATTTTTCTTTGTGCGAGAGAGAGAAAAGTGCCAAAGGGTTGGTCGATTTTCATACCCGATATAAGTTTCTCCTCCAGAGTAAAGACGAGATACTCTATCGAGAGTGCGGACGTATCACGGCGAATCTCAAAACGATAGGATTAGAAGAATCGTTTGCCCTCTACGGTGAGCATTTTAAAACCGCAATCTCTAAAAAAACCCGCATCAAACCCGTCGTAAACGTATTACAGCATATGTTCGGTTTTTTGAAAAAGCATCTCGACACAAGCGAAAAACGCCATATCGCAGAGATGGTAGAGCAGTTTCAAAAGAGAATACTCCCTCTTGTCGCCATACTAGAAGTGCTCAAACTCTATATCGAAAAGTACGACGTCTCCTATTTAAAGAATCAGACCTTTCTCTCCCCGTATCCAAAAGAGCTTGCTTTGCGTTCCGAGCTAAAGGCGTATAAATAAAAAAGCTGTTGTGGTTTCGCCGTGATCTCCGTATCGCCGATAATATCTCCTATGCCCAAATATCGGGCGAGGTGCTCCCTATTTTTATTTTTGATACGCACATTGTAAAGAGTTTACCAAAGGGAGATAGGCGGGTAAGTTTCATTTTTAAGAATCTCCTCCGTCTCAAAGAGGAGCTGAAAACGCAAGGGCTTGATCTCGCGATTTTTTATGGAGAGCCTTTAAAGGTATTGGAATATTTGCGGGGTTTGGGGTTTGGCGAGGTATATTTTTCATACGATAACGACGCATATGCGAGAAATCGAGACGCAAAAGCACAAGAGATACTCGAATGCAAACGCTACAACGACACGTTTCTCTTCGAATCCGATGAGATTCTGAATAACGACGAAAAACCTTACAAGGTTTTCACCCCGTTTTATAAAAAATCATTACAAATCTTAAGCCCCGCACATTATGCACAATACACCTCGAAAGAAAAAAAACTTGCCCCCTTTGACTGCTCTTTTTTGAGTGTACTTGAAGATGGCAACGTATACAAAAAAGCGATCTCGCTTGAAGCGATAGGATTCTCGCAAAGCCCATTACCCGACTTTGCTACGGCAAGTCCACACTCTTTATTGGAGCGTTTCAAAGAGAGATGTACGGAGTATGAGCTAAGGCGTGATTTTTTAGATACGGATGCCACCTCCAAGCTCGGAGTCCACTTGCGATTTGGTACGATAGGGATACGAGAGGTCGTGCGAGAACTAAAACTGTGGCAAGAGGAAGGGGTGAGGGTCGCGCCGTTTTATCGGGAGCTCATTTGGCGAGAGTTTTGGAACTACCTCCTTGTCCATTTTCCCCATAGCGAATCGGAGAACTTTTTACCCATCCGTCCAAAGTGGCGCGAGAGCGAAGAGGATTTTGCGGCGTGGCGCGAAGGGAGGAGCGGGATACCTATAGTCGATGCGGCGATGCGTCAACTTTTAGCAGAAGGAGATATGCACAATCGCGCTCGAATGATCACCGCATCGTTTTTGTCCAAGAATCTTCTATTGCCGTGGCAGTGGGGAGAGCGCTATTTCGCGGAGAATCTCTTGGATTTTGAATGCAGTAGCAATGTGGGTTCGTGGCAATGGAGCGCCTCTACGGGTGCTGATGCGCAGCCCTATTTTCGTATCTTTAATCCCTACTTGCAAGCGAAAAAATTTGACCCGCAATGTGCGTATATCAAAAAATGGATACCCGAGTTAAGAGATATTTCCCCAAAGACGATATTAAGTGAAGAAATTTTGAAAAAAACGTGTATTATTGACTATCCAAAACCGATGCTTTCGATACAAGCGAGCACGGCACGGGCGAAAGAAGCGTTTAAAGGGAAACATTGCTAGGGAAGATTCTTTTCTATAATACAAACACCGGCGAGGGAAAGATCATCACCAAAGAGATGCGCCGTTTGGTGTTTGTATCCGATAGTTGGATCGATTATGAGCATTTACCCAAGACAGGGATGGAAGTAGCATTTGATCTGCAAGCCTCCGTCCCGAGAAATATCAGAGCTTACGTGGACGGTGCGGACAAGGGGAGCGACGAAGAAGAGGGGAAACAAGATACCAAGTCGCAAACAAACGAATCTAAAAAAGAATCCGAGCAGAGCGAAGAGAAAGAGGATGCCTCTAAGAAAAAAGGGGCTGCAAGGCGTGTGCCGCTAAGTAAGATAAAAGAGGAAACCCCGCTTCTTGATTGTGTCAACGGATATTTTGAGGAGTACCTCGACTTATTGCAAAAAAATCGAGATGCGCTAGGGTCGGCAAAGAGTTTGGATTTTTTCAAGATGAAACGCTTTTTGGTCACGGCATACTATAACCTTCGGCAAATAGATAGAGGCATCTCTAACGATAAATTTAAAGCCATAGAGCGCGAACTCAAACGCCTCACCGGAATCTACGAGAGTTTCGTCAAGCTCTCCAAGCTCCCTAAAGAGGTGGCGTTTGAGATTATTTATCTCAAAAATCAACCCGACTATATCAAAGCAAACTCATTGGCGGACACCTACCGCTCCGAGATGAACAGCTCTATAATGCTAGAGAAAAATCTCCGCAACGAACTTAAGCTCAAGGAAGTTGAGTTTGCCGTGGAAAAAGATGCCGCAAAGAAAAAAGAGCTAGAAGCCAAGCTCAAACCCATCCGAAAAAACTATGCCGACATCGTCCACTCCGCCTCTAGCTCACGAGAGAATCTCATCTACATCGGAAATATCATCAATGACTATAAAACGCAACGTTTTGAGGCGTTTTGCTCGCTGTTTGAACAAAATATTACCTACATAAAAAATAAGCTGATGAAGGTGCTCAATGTTAAAGCGTACGAGTTTGACTATACGCTTTGGGTCAATGCAAAAGATTCCGTCTATATCAGGAAGTTTTTCGGCGATTGTAAAATCGAGGGGACGTATTGCTCGAAAACGTTTTTGAAATACTATATAAAGAATCTCGACAAAGAGAAACTCGGCGATGAGAATCGCAAGCTTTACGACTTGCTCAACTATTTAGAAAGCTCTTATACCAAGCGGGTGGTGATTCTTTGCAAAGACATCGATAGTGCGGAGGTGATAAAAGTAGCGGTCGAAAAAATCGACAAAGAGTATTCGGTAGTCTCTTCGAGTTCGCCCATGGAGATACTCAATGCCCAATCGCAGCACCAACCCGATTTGGTGATTTTGGAGATAAATTTGCGTTTGATGAATGCCTTTGAATTTGTTTCAAGGTACAAAAAGCTTTATCCAAATACGATGACCGACTTTTGCCTCATCTATGAAGAGGACGAGGCAAAAATGGTCGCCGAACACGAAAACAAGGAGATCAGGTATTCTATGAGAAAACCGATCACCCAAAAAGAGCTTTTAGATAAGCTCAAAGTGATTCTTTAAAATCGTATATCTACTATCTCCCCGCTCCCTCTTCCCGAGAGCTCACTACTCGCATCCAAGAGTATCGTCCCTTCATCGCTCATAAACGAGATATAGACACTTTTGTTTTTAGCGAGTATCAGCGGGTCTATCGTGAGCGAAAGGCTATACTGCTTGTGTGAAAGATTGACTCTCACGGGGATTTGAGGCCAAATTTTTTTATTGAGCGTATTGTCTTTGACGTAGACTTTTGCCTTTGCTTCGTTTTTCTTGCTCTCAAAAACAGCGTCTTTATTACCGGCTGCAAGAGAGACAAGTCCCGCTTTTGCGACGATACTCTCTACGTCGCTAGACGAGCCCTCGTACAATACCCCCGAAAATAGCAACATCGGAGCAAGTAATAAAGCACCCACTTTTAACGCAAAAAAATTTTTCATCGCACATCCTTTTTAGAGGGAATCTAAGCAAAAATAATTCCGATATAATGCCCT
>CAZCQG010000005.1:0-5787 GCA_964500775.1 uncultured Campylobacterales bacterium | reverse complement strand
ATTGAAAGTATTGATATTTGATATGGACGGCACACTCGTAGATAGTGCCAAAGCGATGACCAAGTCGATAAATTACGTCCGTAGTCGCTATGACCTTGAAGCCGTTTCGGTCGAGACGATAAAAGATGCGATAAATACTATAGCCGATGCGAATCTCGCACAGATTTTTTACGGCACGGAAGAGTACTTGGATGCACATAGGGCTTATTTTAAAGAGAGCTATACGACGGTGTGCCAAGAGGAGACGGAGCTTTTTGGCGGCGTGTATGAGATGCTCGAAGCGCTATCCCGAAGGTATAAAATTGCCGTCGCTACAAACGCCAATCATATCTACGCTGAGCTTATTTGCAAGGCGCACGGGATAGAGGGATTTGTGGATTATATAGTGGGGTCAAATATGGTAAATAAAGGCAAGCCCGATCCCGAGATGCTCCACTATGTGCTCGAAAACCTAGGCGGAAGCGTCGAGAAAAGCGTGATGGTGGGCGATACGTTTAAAGACAAAGGGGCGGCGGTGAATGCGGGGATGGAGTTTATCTATGTCGATTGGGGGTTTGGGAAAAAGGTAGAATCCAAATATACCGCGTCAAACGCAAAAGAATTAGGAGAGCTTATCTCGCAGATACTTTCCTAGCTCGCTTGCCATCCTTTTGACTTCGCTTCTTAGTTGGGATTCTTTGATTGGGAGCGGATGAAACGTGACGTTTTCTCGCTCTTCTTTTCCTTGTCCGAGGTATAAAATCGCCATCTTCTCGTTATTTTTCGCCGCTATCTCATACAGTTCTTCATCTTTTATCTCCACACTCGGGTCAAATACGAGAATATCTATCTTTTTGTTTTTTAGAAGCGAGAGTGCTTCGGAGCTTTTTTGTGCGGTCTCGACGTAAAAGACGATGTCTTCTTTGAAGATGAGATTCTTAATTCTTGCAAGCATACTAGATTCGGCACATATCACCGCGACGCTCACCATTTTGTGATTGATATATTTTTTGACGTATTCGCTCAATTTTTTATCTTTCGCTGCGGCAATTCCTATGTTGATGTTTTTGAGATAGCTATTGGCTAATGAAATAGCCGAGTAGGGCATATTGACGTAGTCTTGCGAGTTTGCGTTGTGGATATTTACCGATTTTGAGGCTTTATCGTATATCTCATAGTTGTACAAAAATGCGACGTGGTTCATCACGTCCCGCAGGTAGCCGAAGAGTTTTTTTTGTTCGTTTAAAAAGCCGTATTCGTCGAAAAATTCTAAATATCTATTGTGCTCGAATTCTTTGACTCTTTTTTTATTGAGTTCGAGTTTTATAGCGAGTTTTTTCTGCTCTTTTGTGAGTTCGCCGCTTTTAAAGACGATCTTTTTGTAGCGCTCCTCTAGCTCACTACGATCGGTTCTGCTCGGGTCTTTTTTTAGAATCTTTTCATAACGCTCTTTGTCGGAATTGAGATTTTTTAGAATTTTGTCTATTTGGAATATCCGCTCTTTTGCGAGGTCTTGCCACTTGAGAAATGCTTGGTAGTCGAGTTGGTTTTTTAAAAAAACCTCATCAAAAATTTTCTCCCGCTCTTTGTGCATCTCTCCTAGCATCGTGCTTAGGAGTTGCTCGCATTTCGCCAGCACCCCCTCATAGTCGGCAAATTCATCTTCGAGTATCGAGCCGTCCAAATCGACGAGATTCTCTTTCGCGCTCTTAATAAAACGGCGCATAACGGGATAGTCGAGGCGAAACTCCTCATATTTTTTAGACAGGGCGTATTCAAAGCGGTAGATGAGATCCATATGCTCAAAATATTCGGTATCGAATATCTCATCCACGCTCTTGCTAGAGGGGATGGGAATCTCGATATTGATGGTTTTGCATTTTTTGATGATGAGGTCTTCTAGCTCTTTTTGGACAGAATCTTGGAGATGCAAATCATCTTTCGTCGTCCAAAAATATTGCTCTTTGATGCCGTATTTTTTTGCGAGGATATAGTATGCCGATTTTTTTGCGGAGTTTATTTTTCCCCCTTCGTCACTCCGAAAATCGACGAACATATTCACGGATGGGAAGTTGAATCTATCGTGCCAACCGTTTTTGTCAAACTCGTAGACCCGTTTGTTTTTGTCCATCACGGTACCTATTTTTGTTTTTGGATTATAAAAAGTGATTTTACCGTGCATGCTTCCCTGTCTTTTTAGAGTAATTTGAGATGGTGTTTTTTGTAGCCGTTAAATTTCCCGTCCATACTCACAAGCGTGTATCCGTTGTCGATACAAAACCAAACAAGAAGCCTGTCAAACGGGTCTTTGTGCCCTTCAATCTTCGGGAGAGCGTGTGAGTTTGCCATCTCTTTTGCGCCTATCTCGCTTATCTTGATTCCCATAGTTTCGGCGAGTTTGGGGAGTGCCTCGGGGGTTATGTTTGTGAGGGAGAGTTTGCCGAGAGCGTATTTCAGCGAGATTTCCCAAAAAGCGATAGAGGCGATGCGGATGTCGTTGCTTTGGTCTTTTAGGAGTTTGAGTTTCTTGGCGGGAATCTTTGCGGGGTCAAAAAGGAGCCACAAAAATATATGGGTATCGATGAGGTATTTCATAGACCCAAAAGCTCCTCGTCACTCATCGCAAAATCGCCCCTCATCGCAAAATCGCCTTTCCCTTTGAGTATGCCGAAACTTCTGCTTTCACCCTTTTGCAAAGAATCGTCATAGGGGATGAGCATCGCTATTTTTTTATGGTTTTTCCCGTATTCGATGACATATTTTTCCCCCTTCTCTTGTACCTCTCGGAGGATGGAAGAGAAGTCACTTTTGAGGTTTGCCACCTGTATGCTTTGCATAATTACACTCCAAATAAGTTCAAAATATTTTACCTATTTAATTGACAAGTTGTCAAGAAAATACCTCTTCGTACGCAAGTCCCTTGCCGAGTGCACCCCGTTCTAATATCTCTTTTGCTATTATCACTAAAAAAAACTTTAGGGGTATGGAGTATGCGGGAGTTTTTGGAGAGCTTAAAAGCAAAAGGGGAGCTTCGCGTGTTTAGCGAGCCTTTGGATGTGTATCTGGAGATACCTCACATCGCCTACATCGAGGTAAAAAAACACGATAGTAAAGCGCTCTTGTTTGAGAATCCTATATGTAAAAAGAGCGGCAAGCGGTATGATATTCCAGTCGTGGCAAATCTCTACGGCTCATTTTCGAGAGTACGATCTATACTGGGTGAAGATGTCGAATCTATCGCGCAAGAGGTGGAGTTTTTATTGAAACTCAAACCGCCCAAAGGAATCGTGGAAAAACTCAAACTCCTCCCGAAATTTATGCGGCTCAAAAACCTCGCACCCAAAGAGCTAAAAACACGAGGCGCGTGTCAATTGATACAGCTAAAAGACCTCGATGCACTTCCGATTCTCACTACGTGGGAAAAAGACGGCGGTCCTTTTATCACGATGGGGCAGGTCTATACGCAAAGTTTGGACGGCAAGATTCGCAATCTCGGGATGTATCGCCTCCAAAAATACGATAACAAGCATCTAGGACTGCATTGGCAAGTACATAAAGATTCTAATCATTTTTTTAACGAATACAAAAAAGCGGGCAAAAAAATGCCCGTAAGTATCGCCATCGGCGGCGATCCGCTCTATACGTGGTGCGGGACCGCGCCGCTTCCGTACGGGATGTTTGAGCTGATGCTCTATGGTTTTATCAAACAAAGACCCGCGCGCTTGGTACGCTCCCTCACCAATCCTATCTATATCCCCGAAGATAGCGATATAGTCATAGAGGGGTGGGTCGATCCCGAGGTGATGCGTGATGAAGGACCCTTTGGAGATCACACGGGATACTACACCCCCATCGAGCCATATCCCGTACTAGAAGTGACCAAGATCACCACGAAGAAAAACCCCCTCTTTCTCGCCACCGTCGTGGGCAAGCCACCGCTGGAGGACAAGTATATGGGTTATCCGACGGAGCGGATATTTTTACCGATGTTAAAACTCCCAAACCACGATCTCATCGACTATCATATGCCCGAAAACGGCGTCTTCCACAACCTCATTTTTGCCAAGATGGACGTGAAGTACAAAGGACACGCCAAGCAGCTGATGCACGCATTTTGGGGTGCAGGACAGATGAGCTTCGTGAAAAATGCGATATTCGTGGATAAAAACGCGCCTGATCTTATCGACTATAAGAATCTCATACAACACATCTTGCAAAGAATCTCTCCCGAGCAACTCTTTATCACCGAAGGAATCCTCGATGCACTCGATCATAGCTCCACCGAGAGTTTGGTCGGTGGCAAGATAGGGATAGACTGTACCGGCGGCGAGGTGAGCGCTCCAAATCTACAAAAGATAGAAGATGTACGTTTGCTAGAGATATTGCGCGAAAAATGCCCGCACATAAGAGCGCTCAAAGGGGCGTTTATCGAGAGCAAGAATCCGATCGTATTTTTAGCGATAGACAAGGAAAAAATCGCGCTTGATGATGCGGCACTCTTGGATACGGAGATAAAAAAATACTACAAGATCGCTATCTTTCTCGATCATTTCCAAAACGATCTTGAGAATCTCTATATGCTCGTGTGGCGCATAGTGAACAACATAGACGGCAAGCGGGACGTAAAGATAGTCGATACGACCATCTATCTTGATGCTACGAAGAAGACGGCGGCGGACGGCTACCATAGAGAATGGCCCGATGACACCGACTGTACGCAAAGCGTCATAGAGGATCTGCGTGCTCGCGGTATTTTGGAAGTGAGCGATTCGCTTTTGGAAAAATACCAAATCATAGCTTCCGCACCGAAACGGTGAGCTGATGCAAAAAGTCCTTTTTTTCGGACTTCTTTGTGCGAGCGTTTTTTTGGGCGGCTGCGGGCAAGCGACCAAGAATCCATCCTCTTTTTTCCAAACCAACGCCGCAACTCTTTTGAATGATTATGGGGCGGATACACTAAAGAATCTCACCCTCTTGCGCACCAAACTCGAAGCAAGGAATCCAAGCTATTCCGATCCGACGTTTAAAAGAAAACTCGATGCAATACTCGCGCTTCAAGGACAAGGTTATGTGCTTAAAAACTACAAAGAGTACATCAAAAGGGCGTTTGACCCCCAAAATAAATACCGAAACGACGATTTGCTTTTGGCGATTTTTTCTATTTTGCATGAGGGGTACGGCTGGGAGAAGGATCACCGCTTTAGCGCACTAGAATACGACGGTAAAAAACTCGTAGAATCCCACAAAATCCTCCAAGTCATCGCGTGGAAACTCAAAAGCGCGCAGGATAAATCGGGGCGCTATCTCTTCTACACGTGGCAAAACGAATCGGGGATGGCGAATTGTTCGTTTGAGGGGATATTTGCTACGATGGAATATCAGATGGAAAAGAGCATCCGACTGGTGGGCGAAGAGCCTGAGACATTGAGCGTCAAAGGGCTAAGCTCGCTATTTTATCTACTCATTTTATAAAAAGGAGTGCAATGGAAGAGATAATCGAAAATCAAGAATCTACGACGATCCCGATGGTGATATACGGACTATATGCTGTATCGTTTTTTGTAGGCATCACCGCGCTTATCGGAGTGATAATGGCGTATGTCAAACGGGGCGAGAGTGAGGGATTTTTGCGAAGCCACTACGACTGGCAGATAAAGACGTTTTGGGTGGTTTTAGCAGGGAGTATACTTGGAATCTTGACGGTGTTTTTGTTTATCGGCTACGTCATACTCGGAGCGGTATTTGTCTATTTTCTTTACCGTATCATCAAAGGATTTATGCGCTTAAGCGAGCACAGAGAGGTGGCGT
>CAZCQG010000004.1:6560-85797 GCA_964500775.1 uncultured Campylobacterales bacterium | reverse complement strand
CGAAGAAGCGGCAGCTGCTGCAGAACAATTAAATGCGCAGGCTTTGGCGATGATGGAATCGGTACACGACATAGGAAGAATCGTCGGGTATCAAGCAGAAGAAGTACATATACATTCGGTACAAAAAAGCGAGCCGAAAAAACTTACGAAAGCACCGTTGAAAAAGAGAGAAAGCGTAAAGCTAATGTAAGAATCACGGGAAGGCGATTTTGAAAATCGCTCCCGCATCGCCGTTTTTTACTTGGATAGTGCCGCCGAAACTCTCTTCTATGATGACCTTGCTCATATGCAATCCGATTCCCGTACCTTCGATCTCGCCCTTGGTCGTGTAAAATTTCTCAAACACCTTTTCGATGACCTCTTCTTTGATCCCGCCGCCGTTATCTTCAAAAATCAATTCCCTACGTGATTTGTTTATTAAGATGGAGATTTTCCCTTGATCGTGTCGGGAGTGTGACAAAATAGCATCTTTGGCATTGTTTATGAGGTTGAGAATCACCTGCTTTATTTGGTTTTCAAAGCCGACTATTTCAAAACCTTCACCCTCTATCGCTACCTGTATAGAGTTCTTTTTTAGCATCGGTTCAAATATAAGCACCATTCCGCTTACGGTGTTTTTTATATTAAACGTATGTTTTATTTTGTCGGGACGGAAAAAGCTTCTAAACTCTTCGACCGTTTTTGCCATAAAGTCAACTTGCATATCGATTTTGTCTTTGGCAGCAGTTAAATCATCTTTGCAAAAATTATTCGTCAAAAGCATATCTTCAAACCCATCACTAATCAGAGATATTACGCTAAGCGGCTGTTTGAGTTGGTGTGAGATCGCCCCTATCATCTCCCCTATTGCTGCGAGTTTTTGTTGTTGTGCCAAGATTCCTTCGTGCTCTTTTCGCTTGGCTATCTCTTCTTGCACTGTTTTTTCGAGGTTTTGTCTATAAAGATCCAATTCCGTTATGTCGGTCAGGGTGACCACATACCTATCGTTGCCGGTGTGATTAAACATTTTCGCATTCACCAAAAAGACTTTTTTTTCATTTCCGAAAGTGAATTCAATACGACTATCTTGCGAATTGACAAATCTTTCTAATTGCTTTCCGTCACCCTCGCAATCAAAGTTGACATTTTTAAATATATTGCATACTTTTTCGTTGTCGAACAAAAATCCTTCCAAACTCCGATAGCCGAAAAAATCCAAGAATCTTCTGTTGGCATCGAGTACCTCTATGCCGTCGGTAACGAAAATGAGGCTATGCTGGGAATCTAAAAGTATCCGTTCATATACTCTAGCCAGCGTCAATTCATCTTGCGAGAGCTTATTTTGCGTGGTATCCTCGACTATGGCGATGAGCTTTGTTTCTGTTTTGGAATCTTTGTTGTAGCTTAGTACGATTTCAACAAAAATTTTTGAACCGTTTTTTGTGTAACATGCGAAAGTCCCTTTTTTGGTCTCTCCGTTTTCCAATGTAAAACGTATCATAGAAAGTAGTTTTACTCTATCTTCTTCCATTAAAAAGGCGGGTAAGTTTTTTTCACGGATTTCTTCTTTTTCATAGCCGAATATTTCGCAAAAAGCTTTATTGACGTTTTCCAAGCTACCATTTTTCTTTAGTACGCAAATCCCAATAGGGGCGCTCTCGTAGAGTGATAAATACCTATCTCTCCATTTGTTAAATCTTTTATAATCGCTACTTTTCTCTTTGTGATTTTTAGAAAATACTTTTATATATACAAGTAC
This sequence comes from uncultured Campylobacterales bacterium, assembly GCA_964500775.1. GTDB lineage: Bacteria > Campylobacterota > Campylobacteria > Campylobacterales > CAZCQG01 > CAZCQG01. The sequence continues at coordinate 84,059 of CAZCQG010000004.1, read as the reverse complement.
GGAAAGTGTTATTAGGAGAAAAAGAGTAATGAGAAGAAACAGATTCATTTCTTATATTTACTTTATGAATAAATTTAGAATTTGAAAAGATTGTACATAAAGGTTGCTTATATCAATTATATTGCAGATTGATTATTACGATTTTTTTGTTGTGTTTAGGAGTAAATGCAAGAAGTTTGATAGTGATACCGGGGTGTGAGCAAGATAAGCATTAGATAAAATGAGCAAGTAAATAGTAGGGTGGTGGGCTCTGTAGGACTCGAACCTACGACCAATCGGTTATGAGCCGATTGCTCTAACCACCTGAGCTAAGAGCCCTTTTGGTTTAAGTTTATTATCAGGTCTTGATAAAAGGACTGGAATTATACATAAAATTAAACCGAAAAGCAAGCAAATTTTCTAAAATCCCAAAGAGAATCATAAAATTTACAAAACTGCTCCCGCCGTAGCTAAACATCGGTAGCGGCAAGCCGACGACGGGGGCTAGACCGAGCGTCATAGCGATATTTACCGCCATATAGATAAAGATCATGAACGATATTAAATAGGCACTCACTTTGAGGAGATAATCGTTCCCCGCCCCTATGCCCAAACTTATCAAATGGATAATCATTAGCGCATATACCGTAATAAGGACAAACGCTCCCCAAAAGCCGAATCGCTCGACAAAATAGGCGAAAATAAAATCACTCGTAGCTATGGGTAAAAATTTCAGTTGCGCCTGTGTCGCCTCGTCTTTGTCTTTGCCGTAGAGTCCACCCGAACCTATCGCGATAATGGATTGTTTGACGTGATAACTCGGTTTTTCGCTTAAGAAGTCGTGGATTCTTTTCTTTTGGTAGTCGTGCAGCGAACCGTACAAAAACGGAGCGGCTATAGCGACGGCGGCTATGAGCGAGATCCAAATCTTAGGATTTACTCCGATGACAAAAAGAAGACCAAATCCGATGATAAGGAATATCATCGCCGTCCCGAGATCGGGCTCTTTGAGTATGAGGACAAACGGGAGGAGGATATAAAAACTTAATTTTAAAAAATCTTTTACACCATATCCGCCCCTTGGAGGGGGATTTTGCGAGATGAGAAAAGCTATCATCAAAACAAAAGCGGGCTTAATAATCTCGGAGGGCTGAATGGTAAAATTGATAAAAGGAATCTCAAGCCACCTCTGTGCACCGAGCTTTGATACCCCAAAAAGATCGACGGCGATCAAAAGGGCGATATTGACCCAATAGACGATAGGGATAAACCAAATCACTTTGCGAATCGGTATAATGAAAAAAATCAAAAATGCGATGATACCGACACTAAAGTAGATCAATTGCTTATTGGAGAGTGTTTCGTTTATCTCTCCGATCAAAAATGCGGAAGTGAGCACAACGGGCAAGATAAGCACAAGTATAAAGAAATCAAAATGTGTTAGAATCCGCCTATCTATACCGAACAAAGTCGCCCTTTAGCTTGGTGTAATTTTGTAAAGATTGTAGCGAAAGCGAAATTAATGAATAAAGAAAAGTTTGTTTGTACGAGTGACGAAACGCGACTTGATGTTTTTTTGACCTCACAGATTCCCTCCACGAGAAACCAAATCGAGACGTTAATAAAAAACGGGCTTGTTTCGGTGGACGGAGCGATTGTGAAAAAGTGCGGTGCGAAGATAAAAAATCTGCAAGAGATAACGGTCGATTTTCCCGCGCCCGAGATTCCGAAAAAAAATGCAATCGATTTTGATATAGAGGTCATTTTCGAAGATGAAGACATCCTCATCCTCAACAAACCGCCAAATCTCGTCATACACGATGCACCGAGTGTAAAGGAATCTACGCTAGTCGATTGGCTCAAAGCAAAGGGCATCGCTCTCTCTACACTAGCAGGAGAGGTGCGCCACGGCATCGTCCATCGACTCGACAAAGAGACGAGCGGAGCGATAGCCATCGCAAAAAATAACGCCGCGCACGCAAATCTCTCCGCACAGCTTAAAGAGCGGACATTGGGGCGTTACTATTTGGCGCTCATTGATTTGCCGCTCAAAGATTCGATAATCATCGATAAACCTTTGGGACGCAATCCGAAAAATAGACTCAAAATGTCCGTCGTAAAAGAGGGGAGGGAATCAAAAAGCGCTTTTGCAAAAGTTGCCGCTAACGAAAAAAAAGAAGAGCTTATCGCGGCAAAACTTTTTAGCGGGAGGACGCACCAAATACGTGCCCACCTAGAGAGCATAAACCGCCATATTTTGGGCGATTGCTTATACGGATTTAAGGGCGATACAACTACAATACCTAGAGTTTTTTTACACTCGTATTTGCTGTATCTCAACCATCCGCGAACCGGAAAAAAGATCCACTTTGTAGCGAAAATGCACGAAGATATGAAGCACTATTTACGAGAGAATTTTTCATTGGAGGAACATGATGCGATATTTAGCGAAGATTCTATCCGCGATCGTTTTAATTTTTGTCTTTGCGGGGTGTGAATCGGTACAGTCTCTTAGTATACCTTCACAACCGCAGATAAATCCGTCACTACCGCAACCCCAAGAGATTAAAGCCATTAGCGATCTCACAAGCATCGCTTTTGAGTGGGAGCCCGTGTTAAATCCTGCCGTCGAAGGGTACATCATATACAAAGGCGAACTCAATGTCGATACGGGAGAGTTGGGGCAGCTTGCAAAGATCGATTCCCGATACTCTTCCCACTTTGTAGATACGGGATTGAAACCCGGTACCGACTATGCTTACCAAATCGCTACCTATAATCAAGAGGGGCAAATCTCCAATAAAACGGCGTTTATGAAGTATCGGACGACCTCTATCGAGCCTGTGAGTTTCGTGAGCGCGATAAGCAATTATCCCAAACAAGTGAAAATCATTTGGAGACCCCATCCTAATCAAAAAGTAAACGGATACAGAATCGAACGCAACGATGCGAGCACTATCAAATGGGAAAAAATCTCCCAAGTAAACAATCGTCTGCTCGTAGAGTACATCGATACAAATCTCAAAGACGATCACACCTACAGATACCGCGTCGTCGCTACGACCTATAGCGGCGTGGATGCTCCGCCGAGTGACACGGTAGAGGCGAAAACCAAACCTTTGCCTGCTACGATTGAGAGCCTAAGCGCGACGAACAACCTCCCGAAAAAAATCACACTTAATTGGAACGCGTTGCAACAAAAAGACATCGTCCACTACAAAGTGTACCGATCGTATTTTCAGGTAGGACCTTATTTTTCCATAGGGACTGCGGAGGGAAATTTCTTTGATGACGACGTAAACGACGACGGGAAAGTCTTTTTCTATAAAGTCACGGGTGTCGACAAAGACGAACTCGAAGGAAATAAGCAAGAGTACGGCGTAATGGGGATGACGCTTGCTAAGCCCAACCGACCCCATTTTGCATCAGCGCGTATTGAGGATGGCAAAGCGGTATTGAAATGGGATGCGGGAGATGAGCGCGCCGTCGAATATGTCGTCTATAAAAAAACAAAAGATTGGTTCAGCAAACCGATACGGGTAACGGGCATCAAAGGAAATAGTTTTGTTGATAACGATATTATCCCCGGTATCGAGTATAGCTACTCAATCGCCGCAATAGATAGATTTGGTATCGAATCCGAGCCGACCGACGAGACGCAACTTCTCCTAGCCAAAAGTATAGGGGAGTGATTCTTTGCCCCATTTCTTAGCCTCCGAAATCTCGGAGGTCGCCTATCCTGCCGAGCAAGAGAGTGTAAAATTTTTATTTGAAGCAAAAGAGGGAAATGAGGCACTTATTTTATGTCGGCATAAAGGGAAAGAGTTTTTCCTCACGAAAGTCAAACGGGCACATAATTATAAAGTCGGATACGAGAAAGGGAGTAGAGTCTCTCCCGTAGGAATCATTAAAGAATCTCTAGAGGCGTTTAAAAAGATAAGCGACTCGCGCATTATTTCTTCAAACCTTACCATCTCTTGCCAAAGACAAAACACTTGCTCACCCTATCTCGTAACACCCGATTTTTTCCTGCAAGAACCGTTTTTTAGCGCGCAAAAGATTTTAGAAGTTGGATTTGGAAGCGGGCGGATGCTCCTAGATTTGGCGAAAAAAAATAGGGACAAGATAGTCATAGGGATAGAGATACATAAACCCTCTATCGAGCAAGCGATACGCAATATCGAACTGCACGGATTGGAGAATCTCTACATCATAGCGACCGATGCACGGATATTCGTAGAGCTTCTCAAAGAATCTACGTTAGAGCGGATACTCGTCCATTTCCCGGTACCTTGGGATAAAAAAGAGGGGCGGAGGGTGATAAGCGAGCGTTTTATCAAAGAGTGCGATAGAGCACTTAGAAAAGGGGGGACGCTTGAAGTCCGCACCGATTCGCCCAATTATTATCACCACTGCTTCAATGAGTTTTCCAAGATTCCGAAGTTTAATCTTTCGATTTACAAGAATCGCGAAATCGAGATTACCAGTAAATACGAAGCGAGATGGAGACGACAAAATAAAGATATATACGATTTTGTTTTTCTTTCCGAGAGTGAGTATGAAGCGGTTGAAAAAGAGGGCGATTTTACCTTTATCGCAGAATCATTTTCCGACAGGGAGGCTTTAAGAGGAATAGAGATATTGCGCGGTGTGGAATATTTTGTGCATATACACAAGATATACTCAATCGATGAAAAAAGATTTTTAGTGAAAACCGTATACGGCGCATACGATATGCCCGAATCACTATTTGTTTTAGTTGATGGAAAAAGTGCGAAATACGTCGCCAAAAAACCGTTGCATACGAAAATTAATTATGCCGCGCATAAAGCTTTGGAGAGTCTGCTCAATGGATCATATAATAGAGGCGAATGACTTACGCATCTCGTACAAAGAGGGTGAACCGATCATAAAAAACGGGACGTTCGGAATCAAGCCCAAGGATTTTGTTTTTATTAGCGGAGCGAGCGGTAGCGGAAAGTCTACATTGCTCAAATCGCTCTACGGTGCATTGCGGATAGATGGAGGAGAGCTAAACGTCTGCGGCATCGATATGGGCAAGATCAATAATAAGCGCAGAACTATACTCCGCCGCCACATAGGTATTGTTTTTCAAGACTATAAACTTATAAAAGAGTGGAATATAGAGAGAAACGTGATGCTCCCGATGGAGATAAACGGCTTTGGGAGAGAATCGTGCAAAAGTCGGTGTGAAAATCTCCTCTCGCACATCAGGCTCTCTCACAAAGCAACCAAATATCCCCTAGAGCTAAGCGGCGGGGAACAGCAGCGTGTAGCGATGGCGCGCGCCCTCTCGCATAATCCTGTTTTATTATTAGCGGATGAACCGACAGGAAACTTGGATGACTATTCAAGCGATCTTATATGGAGTTTGCTCAAAGGGGCAAACGAACAACTCGGGATGACGGTGGTTGTCGTGACGCATAGGATTCCCGAAGCGCTCGGGGTTGACTTTAGGCATATCGTCATAGAGGAGGGAGAGGTGTATGAACTTTCTTAAACAGCATCTCGCTCTCATCATCCCGCTTGTTGCCCTCCTTTTTTCATTGCAGTTTTACTTTACGGTGGAGCGTGTAAATAAAGGATATGAGGAGAATCTCAAAGAGAGCTACTCTATCGTCATCGCCGCTCAAAGCGATCTTGACCCGCGAATCTTGAAAGATACGATAAAAAGTGTCGATACGATTATTGAAATCGAACCCGATTTTGTATTGGAAAAACTCAAAGACGGCGTATCGTCGGCGAATCTCGCATTATTGAAAGTGTCGTTACCGAAATTTTATAAACTCACGTTGCAAACATTGCCAAGCCCCGAAGAGCTAGAAGGGATGGCAGAAAAATTGAAAAAAATCAAAGGGGTGAATAGAGTAGAGACATTTGCAAAATCACACACCAACACATACACACTTTTGCGTTTTATTAACGGAATCTCAAAGGTGTTTGCCGTACTTATTTTTATAATTTCGTTTTTACTAATGGTAAAACAGGTTGAAATTTGGAAATTTGAGCATATTGAGCGGATGGAGATTATGTCGCTCTTCGGTGCATCTTTTGCGATGCGAAGCGCACGTCTTTTTAGGCTAGGAATGGTAGATGCTTTGATTAGCGCAGTACTTGTCGCATATATCTATTTTGAAGCACTCCGTTATCCGAAAGTAGAAGAGATACTGGAAAAAATCGGTATCGAGGGAAGCGTGTACTATCCATTGAGTGATGCTTTGGTGATGTGCGGGGTTGCACTTAGCATTTCGCTTGTGACTGTTTTATTTGTCATCAGTAAAGAGAGGAGATAGTTTTTGAGAATCGGCTTTTTTTTGTTCTTTTCCGCACTGTTACTATCGGCGAATATCGATACTTCTATCACCGAAAAAAAGGAACTCCTTGATAAAAAAGAGTACCAAGAGGATATGCTCGGGAAAAAAATAAGCGAACTAGCTAAAGAGATATTAATCGAGCAAAGGGAGTACGATAAGGTCGCGGGAGAGATTAAAGAGATTGAGATCACGATAGATGATTCGCGAACCGATTATGAGATAAAAAATAAAAAACTCCGCAATGCCCTCGAAGAGCAAGATAGTTTGCTCGAAAAAAAACGTGAAATAGAAAAAAAAGTAGTAGAGATTCTTGCAAAAGAACTCTCTTTTTCGATCATCCGTAATAATCTTGCACCTACATATACCGATGATTTGATAACCGAAGAGGTGATCAAGGGGATAAGCGATATTGCTAAAAACGACATCAATACGCTAAAAGACGAACATATAAAAGTGGTAGAGAAGATAGCACGTCTCAAAAATGATATAGCGGATTTAAAAACATATATCGAATCCCAAGAGAAGAAAAAAACAAACCTTTTGACATTGAGAGAAAAACGAAAAACAATCATCGCTTCGCTAGATTCGAAAAAAAGCAATTATAAAAAAGAGTTGTTATCTATCGAAAACGAGAAAAACGAGCTTAAAAAAATATTGCAAGAGCTGAAACTCGTAAAAAATGAACAAGAAAAAAATGCAAAACTTGAAGCACAAAAACGCAGCATACCTTCCAAAGAAGCCGAAAGCGGAGAAGATGAGGTGATAGACGTACGACAAATTGCTTCCTCGTATCACACCGTGAGCACTACGAAATATAGCGGTAAAAAGACCATTGCTCCGCTTGATGAGTTTGATATAGAGCAAAAATTCGGTCCCTATTATGATCCCGTTTACAAGCTCAAGGTATTTAACGAATCGGTGATTCTCAACTCCAAAAAATCGGACGCTAAAGTAAAAAGCGTCCTAGACGGAAAGGTGATATTTGCCAAAGAAACTCCGGTGCTCAACAAAGTCGTAATAGTAGAACATCCCGGAAATCTCCATACGGTTTATGCAAATCTTTCCGCTATCGCACCTACGGTAAAACAGGGGGCGTATGTAAAAAAAGGGTACGTTATCGGGAGAGTTGATAATAAACTGACGTTTGAGGTTACGAAAAAGAATACACATATCGATCCTTTGGAGCTAATCGCATTAAACTAGGCACGATGGGTGAAGAAGAAAATTATTATTTTCGGAGAGCTGTTTAAACAATAATTGAGGTAGAATTTAAATAAATTTTTTCCGTTGCCGATATTTCTTTCATAGAAATGTATTGAAGGGGTATATTATGAGAGTCGATAATATTTCACAAGGCGCAATCTCTACACAGGATGCGCTCGGTACTGCTTCTCAAGGAAATAGAAGCAAGGAAGCTTCGTCAACTACTACTCAGGTTATCAACGAGACGTCTAAGAAGACCGAAGAAAAAAGAGAAGTAGAGGACTTAAAACAAGAGCTAAGTCAGGTCACCAAACAGCTCAACAAGGAGATGAATCCTCTAAATACAAACATAGAATTCGGATTTAGCGATGATATAGAAGAGTTATATGTTACGGTTTTTGAAAAGGATTCTCAAAAAGTTATTAGAAAAATACCTAGCGAAGAGGCGATGCAGCTTATGGCTAAGATGCGAGAGATCGTAGGGATAATTTTTGATAAAAAGGGTTAAATACAAAGGATGACGAATGGCTAGTACGTTAAGTTCTTTAGGGATTGGGAGTAGTGTTCTTACTTATGACGTTATAGATAAGCTACGAGCTGCGGATGAAGACGGAATAATAACCCCCATAGATAAAAAAATAAAGAAGAACACCGAAAAACAAACCTCGCTAGCCGATTTGCAAACTTCGTTAGGCTCTTTGAAATCATTATCCTACGGCATATCCGACACATCATCGTATCTAGAAAGAAGTACGAGTATCAGCGGCGAAGGGGTGAGTGCAAGCGCGGGTGCTGGTCTAGTCCCTCAAGATATTGAGATTCACGTAAATAAACTCGCAAAAAGCGATATTTATGAAGTGGGTTCAAAGTTTGAATCAAGAAGTGCCACTTTTTCCAATTATAGTAGTAGACTTTTTTTTCAGCAAGGTGCGAACGAATATTACATCGATATTGATGCCGGCGATACCCTTGAAGATGTAGCGCAAAAAATCACGGATGAAACGGGCGGGGAGATCGTAGGAACTATCCTCAAGACCGGTGGTGATAAGCCGTATCAGCTAATGATAAACTCCAAAGATACAGGTGCTGAAAATAAAATCTATTTCGGAACTAGCGTCATATCGGACACGATTATCGGGGGTGCTTTGGAAGCAGACGCAGTCGGAGATTTGACGGTGACGCTCAAAGATAAAAACGGGAATGACGTGACTTTAGACATTACGATACCGACTACCGATAGTGATAGCTCGGCTAGCGATAACGCGAAGGCATTGAAACAAGCGATAATAGATGCGATAGACGACTACGGCGCGGATCTTTCCGATGTGATGTTTGATGAGGATAATGTGGATAGCGAAGAAGCTAGAAACAAGCCTATACATATCAATGTTACGGGAGAGAGCAAGAGAATTATCATTAATGATAGTAGAGGATACGATATAACCATTGGAGGAACATACGCCGCTGCATTAGGTTTTGATACCGATACGAAGAGTATTGATTATTCTGCGGCGAGCCAAACGGTGCAGAGTGCTTCGTTGGACGGGAGTTTTAAGATAAACGGGACGGAGGTGAGTATCTCGACACCCGCTTCAAATAGCGCCTCCGCAAATGCGCAAGCAATAGTGGATGCAATCAACGCTGCAGGAATAGCCGACGTGAGTGCATCACTTAATGAAGACGGGACGGGATTTTATATTAGTGAAGCTAGCGGCGGCGCGATTGAGATTAGTGCTGCGGGAAGTAATGATGATGAGCTTAGCGAGAGCGAAGAGTTTATAAATAATATAGGTCTCAATGCAGTAACTTATAAGAGCGGTGCGTTCTTGTTGGAAAACAAGATGAATCTAGACAATATGCAAGTCGGGAGGGATGCGGAATTTACCTATAACGATATTTTGATAACTCGAAGCGGCAACTATATAGATGACATAGTGAGCGGACTATCAATTACCTTAGAGAGCGAGCATGATGTCGGTGAAAAGTCGGTCATTAGCGTCAAACAGGACATTGAGTCGGTAATAGAGGACGTGAAAAGCTTCGTGGAGACGTATAACGAGCTAGTATCTAAGCTCACAGAGGCAACAAAGTATGATAGCGATACTGCGGTTGCTGGTGTTTTTCAAGGGGAGACCAATATCGTCAGCATTAAGTCCTACCTCAACAATATCTTATTAACGACAGATGCGAACAACAACTCTTTGGTCGCATACGGCATATATCTCAATGAAGACGGGCAATTGGAACTCGACGAGGAAAAACTTACAAGCAAGGTAAACGGCGATAGCGAAGGCGCAGAGTCACTCTTTAGGGGATATACTGCGACAGTACTTGGGCAAGAAAAAGAGTTTGACGGCGTATTTACAAAATTTTATGATTATCTAGACGGCATGCTCAATAGCACATCCGGGCTACTTACAACATTCGGCAATTCACTGGAGAGCGAAGCGGATAAGCTTACCGACGATAGAACAAGTGCTGTAAAAATGCTTGATACGAGGTATGAGATTATGGCGAATAAATTTGCGGCATACGATAGCATCATCGCTAGCATAAATGCCTCTTTCCAATCACTGCAAATGCAAATTGATGCACTTGCAAATAGTTAATAAGGTTTATCGATGAGAAATTTTGCCGCCTATACGTCATACCAGCAAAACTCCGTTACGGTAGAATCGCCGGCAAAACTTATTGAGATGCTCTATGAAGGAATCTTGCGTTTTACGTCGTTTGCAAAGCGTGCGATAGATGATGATGATATAGAAAAGAAAATCTATTATATAAATAAAACAACCGATATTTTTACCGAACTGCTTAACTCTCTAGATTATGAAAAAGGGGGGCAGGTAGCGCACTATCTTACGGGTCTCTACAGTCATCAGATAAAAACCCTCACGCAGGCTAATATTGAGAACAATAAAGAGAAGATAGATGTCGTTATAAAAGTCACGAAAGGGCTATTAGAAGCTTGGAAGGAGATACATGCAAACGAATTGGCTAAACAGTCTTAAGATAGCAATTCTCCAAAGGGATGCCGAAGCTATCGGAAAACTAACTGCGAGAGTGCCGACATTTGAGAATCTAGAGAGTGCGAAAAGTGCTGCAGATTTGGTATTGGAAGCCAAAGAGATAGTCGAAGCAGAGCGCGTAAGGCTGCTTAAATCACTCCAAGATATAAAGAAAAGCAGAGCTTTTTTAACACAGTCGAAAAGTAATAATAGATTTGACGCTGTTTTTTAATACTTTTTGTTAGAATCCAATAAAAACAAAAAGATTTTAATGCAGTGGAAACCCATAGATATTGCCGATAGAGAGCTAATAGAGAGTTTTACGAAAAACTCCTCTTTAAAAATATCGGACGTAACTTTTACAAACCTTTTTATTTGGCATTTTAGCAGAGCGATTTGCTATGCGATTGTCGATGATACTCTTCTTATTAAGACGCAATATCCCAATCAGAATCCTTTTATATTTTATCCCATAGGGACAGGCGATAAGATAGGCGCACTTAGTAAAGCAAAAGAGTATTTTTTAGACAATAGCCTTCCTTTTGCCATCAAGTCTTTATTAGATTCCGAGGTCGAGGAACTCATCGTATCAAATATAGGGGAGTTCTCAATCGTTAAAAACAGAGATCGTTTCGATTATATCTATTCTATACCAGAGCTCATAGAGCTAAAGGGGCGGAAATACCACAAGAAAAAAAATCATCTCAATAGATTTAAAGAACTCTATGAGTATAAATATGAAAAAGTGACCGAACATAATGTCGGTGAGCTTTTGGAGGCGTGGAGGATTTGGTTTGGCGAGATCGGCGACAAGGTAAACGAAGGATTGAAGAACGAGTTTATAGGGACGGTCGAAGTGATGCGTCATTTTGATAAACTCTCCATTCGCGGCGGTCTTTTGCGGGTAGAGGAGAAGATAGCGGCATTTAGTTTTGGTGAAGCACTCAACGAAGAGTGTGTGGTGATTCATACTGAAAAAGCCGATACTAACCTACACGGCGCGTATCAAATGATAAACCAACAATTTCTTGAAAATGAATGGAGTAATTATAAATTCGTCAACAGAGAGGAAGATTTAGGGATAGAAGGGTTGCGTAAAGCGAAACTCTCTTACAACCCGATATGTTTAGTGGAAAAAAGCGAGGCTACGCTAATAAATTAAATTTCGCTATCCATCATAGTATAGCGGACGTTTTTTATGGAAAAACAGTGGTCGCCCTCTTTTTTACTTTTACTGGGCTTTGCCAACCTCACCAATAATGCAACGAATAAAAAAGCGGCAATAACGGCGATAAATTCCATTTAAGCTCCATTTAAATTTTAAAGAGTAAAGCAAAATTTATTCCGTTAGCTAATTATTCTACTTTTGATGATTCTGCGACAAGTACTCCTTCTATAAGCTCATCAAGGTCACCGTCAAGAATCGCTTCGGTATTAGAAAATGCTTCGTTGCTTCTAGTGTCTTTTATCTGCTGATAAGGGGCGAGGACATAACTTCGTATTTGGTGTCCCCAGCCTATTTCGCTTTTTGGTTTGCCGCTCTTTTCGGCTTCTCTTGCCTCTAACTCAAGCTCATAAAGTCTTGATTTGAGCATCTTCATTGCGGTGGCTTTATTCTTGTGTTGCGATCTGTCGTTTTGGCATTGGACTACGATTCCCGTAGGGATATGGGTTATGCGTATTGCCGATTCTGTTTTGTTTACGTGTTGCCCACCCGCACCGCTAGCTCGGTAGGTATCGATTTTTAGGTCTCTCTCTTCGATCTCGATCTCTATGTCGTCGTCTATCTCGGGGCTAACGAGGACAGAGGTGAAGCTTGTATGGCGTCTTGCGTTGCTATCAAAAGGGGAGATTCTTACTAGTCTATGGATGCCGTTTTCGACTTTTAAATAGCCGTATGCGTTTTCTCCTTTGATGATAAAGCTGACATCCTTGATGCCCGCCTCTTCACCGTCTTGGTAATCCAAAAGCTCGACTTTAAATCCTCGTCGCTCTGCCCAACGCAAATACATACGATATAAAATACTCGCCCAGTCTTGCGATTCGGTACCGCCTGCACCCGGGTGGATGGAGACGATGGCATTGTTGCTATCAAACTCGCCGCTTAGCATCACTTCGACCTCGGCATTTTTTATTTTCGAACCGAGTGCGGTAGATTCTTCAAATAGTGCAGCTAATGTGTCATCATCCTTTTCCGCGGTAGCTATCTCGAAAAGTTCTATCGCATCATAGATACTGTTTTTGGCATCATAATACTTCTCCAAGACTCTTCCGATGGAGATTTTTTCCTTTTGAATATCCGCGGCTTTTTTAGCATCGCTCCAAAAATCATCATCATTTTGCATCGTTTCAATCTCTTTGAGGCGCGCCTCTAATGTCTCGGGTTTGACGATACCCCTGATATTTTGCTCTTTTGAGGCAAGCTCCTTTAATAGCTCACCGTATTCATAACTATCCATATTGCTCCTAACGTTTGAGACGCTATAATTTCGCGAATTATAATATCTTTGTGCTTGCGGGGAAGTGATGGAAGTTGTAAGCGATGTTTATGAGCTAAAAAGAATCTTAAAAGAGAAAAAGGCTTCTGTCGGGTTTGTCCCTACGATGGGGGCACTTCATAATGGGCACCTCTCGTTGATAAATAGATCAAAAAAAGAGAATGAGATAACGGTAGTTTCGATATTTGTTAATCCGAAACAATTTCTAGAAGGGGAAGATTTTACCAAATATCCAAGGAGAATCGAGGGTGATAAAGATGTCTGCAAACGGGCAGACGTGGATATACTATTTATACCCGATACCGAATCAATCTATTTTAGAGACGAGATAAATATGCAAGCTCCAAAAATTTGCGGCTATATTATAGAAGGTTTCGATCGCCCGGGACATTTTAGCGGTATGCTTACGGTTGTTATGAAGCTATTACACATAGTAAATCCGACTCGTGCATATTTTGGAAAAAAAGACGCACAACAACTTTTTTTAATACAAAAAATGGTCAGAGAATATTTTTTGGATACAGAAATCATCCCTTGCGACATAGTGCGAGAGAGCGATGGACTGGCTATGAGTAGCCGCAATGCGTATCTAAGCAAAGAGGGTAGAAATCGGGCGCTACTTATAGCAAAGTCTTTGAAAAAAGCATCTACCTTAATAGGACAAGGGGAGCTTGACCCTAGAAAAGTACGCAAAGAGATGGAGGGAGTGCTCGGGGATTTAGAGATAGATTACATCGAGATCGTAGATAGGGAGTTTAAAAAAGAGGATGTCATTAAAAAAGGGGAGACCCTTATACTTGTCGTCGCAAGAGTAGAAGGGGTGCGGTTACTCGATAATTTATTTATTTGATGTTTTCTAAAAAAGTCGCAGTATCAAAATACTCTATCTTTTGAATAACCATATTTTCTAACGTAACAAACGAAATTTTAGAGTCGAGAATCGGTAGAATTTCCCTTTGAGAATCTTCGCGCAAGAGACCTATAGGGTACGTGTATTTTTTAAATTTCGGCAGCATAAAAGTGTTTACTACAAAAGAGGGTGCTGCGGTGAGATCTGAAATATAGATCATTTTTTTGTCTAGCAAATAACTATCTCCGCCTTTTGAAACAAGGAATTTGTCAATCTGTTTTCCGTGCTCTTTGGTTGTGGCGATCAAAAGAAATCTTGTTTCCTTGTTTGCAACGACTTTTTTTTCAAATTGATCTTGAAGCTCTAAAGGAGAGATTGTTGTGCCGACGCGTAGCCCCGTTGCAAATAGGGCAGCCGATAAAAACAGTACACAGAGTAATTTAAACATAAATATTCCTAGATGATAAAAATTTTCGTTATTATAACCGATAAACTCTTTTTATACTCCTACATAGTAAAATACGACACTATTTTTAATTAAAGGGCACCTCTAAAAATTCTATGCAGTCATAGAAGGGAAAGTCGGGGTAAGATTTGGTGAGAGATTTCTGCAGGCATAGCCGTAGCTATGTTTAGGAAATATCTCGCAAAAGATTGCCTTAAATTTCCCTTCCCTTTGGGCTTATAGAGCTTTTCCGCAAGCTTCGTTGCACCTTCTTGAATTACCTAAGTAGTTCTGTGTCGGTGCGCCTTGCCTACGAAAAAGCTCTGTAAGCTATGACCGTATAGAATTTTTAGAGGTGCCCTTAAGCAAGGTCAAAAAATGAAACTCTTTACTCCGGGACCAACACCGGTTCCCGAATTTGTCAGAATGGCTATGGCTACTCCGACAATACATCACAGAACCCCCGAATTTGAAGCGATTTTCCAAAAAACTAGAGAAATGCTCATTGCGCTCTACGGAATGGAAGAAGCCATCATGCTTTGCTCTAGCGGTAGCGGAGCGATGGAAGCCGCGCTCATAAATCTCTGCAAAAAAGAATCGCTTAACGTCAATGCGGGAAAATTCGGTGAACGATTCGGCAAGATCGCAAAAGCACACGGCATAAAAAACACAGAACTCAAATACGAGTGGGATACTCCCGTATCCGTAGAAGATGTAGTAAATGCGGTAAAAAACAATAGTGAAATAGACACTATCTGTATCCAAATAAGCGAGAGTGCCGGAGGATTGCGCCATCCGGTAGAAAGGGTCGCGGCGGCAGTCAAAGCTATTAATCCAAACATAGCGGTTATTGCCGATGGAATTACGGCTTTCGGTGTCGAGCAGATAGATGTAACTAATATCGACGCTCTTATCGGAGGGAGCCAAAAAGCTTTTATGCTTCCTCCCGGGTTAGCATTTATCGGGTTGAGCGCACTTGCGGTAAAAAGGATAGAGGAATCAAGTAGAGGATTTTATTTCAACCTCGCCACCGAGCTAAAGAATCAACGAAAAAATACTACCGCTTGGACGGCCGCGACTACGCTTACCATAGGTCTTGGTGCGATACTTGAAGAGTTTTTTGCAATGGGCGTAGAGAACCTCTACAGACAAACGCATGCTAGAGCCGAGGCGACAAGGGAATCACTCAAAGCATTAGGGCTAAAAATTTATCCCAAAACCCCTGCGGATTCTATGACTACCGTCATAGACGAAAATGCCGAAAAAATAAGAAAGACGCTAAAAAATGATCTCAATGTAAATATAGCCGGCGGGCAAGATGACCTCAAGGGGAAGATATTCCGCATCAACCACATGGGACTTATCGACGTGAGCGACGCGCTGTGGGCGGTCAATGCGGTAGAGATTGCGATGGAGCGAATCGGAATGAGAAAGTTTGACGGAGAAGCGAATAGAATCTTTGTCCAAAAATATTACGAGGTACTAAAATAGATGAAGGTTTTAGTAACGGGGACGGCAGGCTTTATCGGCTCTTTTACGGCGCAAAGGCTTTTGGAGCGCGGTGATGAGGTCGTTGGTTTGGATGTCGTAAATGACTACTACGACGTAAACGTAAAATACGGCCGGCTAGAGCGGAGCGGGATAGAAGTAGCAAAAGTAGAGTATGGGAAGCTTCTAGATTCCGCAAAATACCCGAACTATAAATTCATCAAACTCGACCTTGACGACAAAGAGGGGATCGATGCACTCTTCGCATCGCAAAAATTTGACAGAGTGTGCAATCTCGCTGCACAAGCGGGAGTGCGCTACTCGCTTATCAATCCCCACGCCTATATGTCCAGTAATATCACGGGATTTTTAAATATTTTGGAATCGTGTAGAAAATACGGTATCGAACATTTGGCGTATGCTAGCAGCTCTAGCGTCTACGGCCTCAATGAAACGCAGCCTTTTTCGGTGCATCACAACGTAGACCACCCCATCAGCCTCTATGCCGCGAGCAAAAAAAGCAATGAGCTTATGGCACATACCTATTCGCACCTCTTTGGTATCCCTACGACGGGACTGCGATTCTTCACCGTCTATGGTCCTTGGGGACGCCCCGATATGGCGCTATTTTTGTTTACTAAAGCGATTTTGGAAGATAGGGAGATAGAGGTGTTTAATAACGGTGAGATGCAGCGGGATTTCACCTATATCGATGACATAGTAGAAGGGGTCGTGCGCGTCATCGACACCCCTGCGAAAGCAAATCCGACATGGAGTGGCGCACATCCCGATCCGGGCACCTCAAAAGCGCCCTATAAGATCTATAACATCGGCAACAGCTCACCCGTACGGCTGATGGATTTCATCGAGGCGATAGAATCTTCCATCGGCAAAACAGCGAAGAAAAAGTTTATGCCCATCCAGCCCGGCGATGTGCCGAGCACCTATGCGGACGTGAGTGATTTGATCGAGGATTTGGGGTACAAGCCAAACACAGACATAAAAACGGGAGTAGAGAATTTCGTGCAATGGTATAGAGAATTTTTTAGAATCTAGGGGGAATATGAAAACGGTAGCGATAATCGGGCTAGGCTACGTAGGACTTCCTTTGGCTGTGGAGTTCGGTAAAAAAAGAAACGTCATAGGTTTCGACATCAATAGATCAAGGGTTGAGGAGCTAAAAAACGGATATGACCGTACTTTGGAAGTAGAATCTGAAGAGCTTAAAGAGGCAAAAAAACTCTCCTATAGCTTTGAGCTCAACGACCTCAAAGAGGCGCAAATATTTATAGTCACCGTCCCAACCCCTATCGATGAGTATAAAAAACCCGACCTCCGCCCTTTGCAGAGTGCGAGCAAGACGATTGGGCAGGTGTTAAAAAAAGGGGACATCGTAATATACGAATCTACCGTCTATCCCGGATGCACGCTCGAGGTGTGCAAACCTATCCTAGAAGAGGTGAGCGGTCTCACATATAACGAAGACTTTTTCCTCGGCTACTCCCCTGAACGTATCAACCCGGGTGATAAACAGCATCGCCTCCCAAGCATCAAAAAAGTGACGAGCGGTTCAACGCCTGCGATTGCAAAAGAGGTGGATGAGCTCTATAAAAGCATAATCACCGCAGGCACCCATAGTGCTAGCAGCATAGAGGTCGCCGAGGCAGCAAAAGTAATTGAGAACGCACAAAGAGATATTAATATCGCTTTCATCAATGAACTCTCGCTTATCTTTGATATTATGGGAATTGATACCATTGAAGTTTTAGAGGCAGCCGGGACGAAATGGAATTTTCTTCCCTTTAGACCGGGGCTTGTGGGTGGACACTGTATAGGGGTAGATCCTTACTACCTCACCCACAAAGCCGAGAGCCTCGGGTACAATCCCCAAGTGATACTCTCGGGTCGCAGAATCAACGACAATATGGGGAAAACCGTCGCCAATAAAACGATAAAGATGATGATTCACAAAGGAATTAACATCAAAGATTCCAAGATACTTGTACTAGGAATCACATTTAAAGAGAACTGCCCCGATATTAGAAATTCACGAGTGATTGACATTATCAATGAGCTTCAAGAATTTGGAGCCGCGGTAGATGTATACGATCCTTGGGCGGATGCGAATGAGGTCGAACATGAGTATTCCCTGAAGCCGATAATGAAACTTGAAGGTCGGTTTGACGCAATAGTTTTGGCAGTCGGGCATAGAGAGTTTAAAGACATCGCCTTAAAAAATATAAAAAAAGAGGCGTGTGTCGTGTTTGACGTAAAAGGGGTTTTGGAAAAAGGGGAGGCGGACGCGAGACTGTAAGTCTCTAATGTCCGTGCTTACTCTCCGGCGAGAGACTGAAGTAGGTCTATCTCTTCTAGTGCTTTACCCGTCCCTTTTGCTACAGCCAATAGCGGTTCGTCGGCAACGTAAACGGGGAGCTTGACGATGTCGCTAAGATATTTGTCTAGCCCTCTAATGAGTGCACCCCCGCCGGTTAAGATAATACCGTTTTCTACGATGTCTCCGGCGAGATCAGGCGGCATCTTTTCAAGAACGATTTTTAATGAATCGCTCATATCTTTCAATGGCTCTTTCATGGCTTCTCTCACGTCTTCACTGGTAAGTTCGATAGTGTTTAATAGCCCGCTTACTTGATCGCGCCCTTTGACGAGCATTTTGAGCGGCTCTTCCAATGCTACGGCAGAACCGATACTTATTTTTATCTCTTCGCCCGTTCGATCGCCTATCAAAAGGTTGTATTTTTTCTTGACGTAATCTACCACTGCAGAATCTATCTTATCTCCCGCAACCCTGATAGATTTACTGATGACTAATCCACCGAGTGAGACAACGCCTATTTCCGTAGTTCCGCCGCCGATGTCTACTACGAGGCTCCCCTTAGGGTCTCGTATAGGTAGTCCCGCCCCGATAGCCGCAGCCATAGGTTCTTCGATAAGGAATACCTCACGTGCACCCGCGAGGAGTGCGGATTCCTTGACCGCTTTTCTTTCCACACCCGTGAGACCGTAGGGGACGCAGACGATGATTCTTGGTCTGATAAACGCTTTTCTTTTGTGCGCTTTTTCTATGAAGTAGCGAATCATCTTTTCGGTCATATCAAAGTCGGCGATTACGCCGTCTTTCATAGGGCGCACCGCTTGGATATTGCCCGGGGTTTTGCCCACCATCTCTTTTGCCTCTTTGCCCACGGCTAGAATCTTATTCTTGCCGTACTTATCGTTTTGTACCGCCACTACGGAAGGTTCGTTTATAATAATACCCTTCCCTTTTATCAGTACCAACGTGTTTGCCGTACCCAAATCTATCGCTATATCGTGTGAAAAAACACCGATTATCTTATCTAAAAGCATCCACCACCCTTTTTAATTTATGCACTTTTTTTTGCGTTATTAGACTTTACTAACAAAGGCTTCTCTTTCTTTATTACCGTATCTTTTGTGACTATTACGTCGTACCCCGAAAGCTCCGGAAGCTCAAACATCGTATCGCTCGTCACCTCTTCTAAGATAGAGCGTAGTCCTCTCGCGCCCGTCTTTCTTTTTATGGCGAGTTCTGCTACTGCTTCCAAAGCCTCTTCTTCAAAGATGAGATTCGCATTATCGATCGTAAATATTTTTTTATATTGTTTGATGAGCGAGTTTTTTGGTTTGGTGAGGATATGAATCATATCTTCTTTAGAGATATTCTCCAGTGTCGTAGTAACGTGGAGACGACCGATGAGTTCAGGGATGAGTCCATAACTCACCAAATCATCGGGTTCGACGAAAGCAAGTATATTTTCTTCATCTTTTTTACTTTTTTTATCGCTTGTAAAACCAAGTACATTCCCGCCGAGCCTTCTTTTGATAATCTCCGTCAATCCATCAAACGCACCGCCGCATACAAAGAGGATATGACTAGTGTCGATTTGTAAAAACTCCTGATTAGGATGTTTTCTCCCCCCTTTAGGCGGGACGTTTACGATACTTCCCTCAATGATTTTGAGAAGCGCTTGTTGCACCCCTTCACCCGATACGTCTCTTGTGATAGAGCGGTTTTCCGACATTCTAGAGATTTTGTCTATTTCATCTATAAAGACTATCCCTTTCTCGGCTTTTTTGATGTCACCGTCAGCAGCTTGGATAAGTCGAGTAAGGATATTTTCCACATCTTCGCCCACGTAGCCCGCTTCAGTTAAACTTGTGGCATCGGCTATGGCGATAGGGACATCGAGGAATCTCGCCAACGTCTGCGCCATAAGCGTTTTGCCGCTACCGGTAGGTCCTATAAAAAGGACGTTTGATTTCGCTATTTCAGTATCGTCCTCGTCTTCTTTGCTTTGTTTGAAGATTCTTTTGTAGTGGTTGTAGACGGCGACGGAGAATATTTTTTTGGCTCTGTCTTGTCCGATGACATAATCATCAAGGGCAGATTTTAGCTCTTTTGGCGTAGGAAGCCCTTTTTCGAGATCGAAGCTCTCTTCAGATTCGCCCTCTCCGAATAAAATTTTATGGGCGCTTATGACGCAATTTTTGCAGATATAGACGTTATTCCCTGCAATAAGCGGGTTTGTAGGAGATTCTTTGGCTTTGCAAAAACTGCAACTTCTAGTATTCATCGCTATTCCTCGAAAAGGGTATGCCTCTTTTTGAATTTAGTATAAAATCGCAAAATTTTTCAATGTGAGCGATACCTCGGTACTCCTCCATTAAAAGTGCTGCTTGATCTTTAAGCGGCATAACACCTCGAAACATTACCTTGAAAACATGTGCTATCTCATCAACTTGTTCTCTTGTAAAATTTTTTCGCAAAGCATACTTATTGAGTCCGCGAATCTTGGCGCGATTCCCTTCGGCGATGCAATAGGGCGGAATATCTTGCGATAGTGCAGAACCACCCGCGATCATACAAAAATCACCCACTTTAGCAAACTGATGTATCGGGGTAAGTCCGCCGATATTGATATTATTTCCTATTTCTACGTGACCCGCGAGCGTCGCACCGTTGGCAAATATATTGTTGTTGCCGACTATACAGTCGTGCGCTATGTGGGTATATGCCATCAAAAAGTTGTTATCTCCTATTACGGTTTTGCCGCCGTGTCCCGGGGTGCCGGGATTGTACATCGCGTATTCTCGTATCGTATTGCCGTTGCCGATGATGAGTTCTACCTCTTCACCCTTGTAAGAAATACTCTGCGGATGTGAGCCCAGAGTGACGAACGAATAGATTTTATTGTTTTCGCCGATAGTAACCTTGCCGCTAACTACCGTGCTATTAGCAATTTTTGTGCCATTGCCTATTTTGATATTGCCCTCTAAGACGCAAAAATCACCTATTTCGATGTTTTCTCCTAGCTCGACCTCTTTTCCGATGATTGCCGTTTTTGCTATTTTGCACATAGTTTTGTCTCTTTAATTTATTCTTTATCCGCCATCATCGCTTTGAGTTCGGCTTCTGCTACGAGTTTTCCCTCGACGTATGCTTTCCCCTCTAAAACCCAAACCTTCCCTTTTGTCTTCAGTACGTTGAGTTTGTAGACCAGTCTATCTCCCGGCACTACGGGGCTTCTAAATTTCGCATTGTCGATACCCATAAAATAGACGATCTTATCACCGTTGTTTTTTGCCTCTTCTCCGTACATACTAAGAAATGCCAAAACACCTCCCGCTTGCGCGAGACCTTCGATGATCATTACTCCGGGGTATATAGGCTGGACGGGAAAGTGCCCTTCAAACAGTTGCTCGTTAATCGTCACGTTTTTAAAAGCTTCTATATCGTTGTTGAGATTGATGCTAGTTACCCTATCCACGAGGAGGAATGGGAATCTATGCGGTAATATTTCTTTGATTCTCGTTACGTCAAACATTTTCTTACTCCTTGATGTCGCGATTTTACCAAAAATAGGTTTACAAGACCCTATGCGTCGTACCGAGTTGTATGGAGGATTCTAGTTCAACGGTATATTTTGCATCTAAAGAAACGGTGTCGAGAATCACTATGGGGTTAAAAGAGTAATTTCCGTCAATTCGGGTACGGATTTGTACCTCTGTTTCAAAAGTGTTAGATTCTGATAGAAGCGAATCTACGGAGGAAAATTTTTTTGGCGAAAAAGTGTTGTAAGTAGCTAATGAGATAATGATAACACCGCCTTTTTCAAGATAGAAAATATTATTTTTCTCTGCCGCAATTTTTCCGGAAATCATTTTTAAATTCGTCATTGAATAAGGGAGAAGATGCGCTTTTGTAGGGATATTTTCTTTTTTAAAAATAAACTTCTTGACACAATAATCAAGTGCGGTGCTTTTCAGTAAAGTTGCATTTTGTGTATCCCTTTGTTGAAATAGCGGAAGCTTATTTTGTGAGGCGGTAGGAGAGTAAGATTTATTGAGAGGCGAGAATAGCTCGACGTGAAATTCACGATTTCTATTTTGTTGTCCTAGCGCAAAAAAACAGCCGCAATAATTTTGTTGGTAGAGGCGTAGCTCCTTTGCCGCGGCAAACTGTCTGCTCGTCCCGCCGTCGCTCCTAAAATCGTCGCTAAAAAAATCAAGATTATATTTTGTTGCGATCGTTTCTCCGATGGTTTGTAATTTTTCTATCGATTTCTTTGGGCTCATAAGTAAAGTCGTTGTTATCGAAGAGATTCCAAGGGTGAGCGCTTTTTGCGCGGTTTTCTCAAGCCTATGGGTAAAACAAACATTGCAACGCTCCCCTTTTTCGGGAGATTCTTGGAGCTCGCGTGTCGCATCCATCCAAGATTCCAATGCGTACTCTTCAACGATAAGAGGTATATTCAAAGATTCACAACTTATTTTTACATCATATAGACGTAAATCGTATTCGCTTTGCGGATGGATATTGGGATTATAGAAGTACCCGATAATCTTTTCATTCGGATAGCACTCACGCAGCTTTGTAAGAAAGTAGTGGCTATCGACGCTACAGCAAATATGTACAAGCATAAAAACTCCATAAAAAATATGAGCGGAAAATTTTTACAATCTTAGATGAATGGATAATTTGTTAACATATTATTTAATAAAAGTAAAAAAGGTTTATAGACAATGGTCGACGCTCGCGCTCAGATGTGTAAAAAAATGACGCAAATCGTTCTGAAAATCAAGGAGACTATCCTTGGCTCAAAACAGCGCGAAGATCTCATTGTAATACCGCCGAAATTAAAAGATGCTATTTTAGCAAAATGTGAAAACGAAATCGACAAAAAGGATGCCAACGAAGCACTTAAATGTGCTTTGCGGAATGCGCTTGATTTGCACGATAGAGACGTGGTGGTCGCTATGGGCGATAAGCTAGTAGTGCGTATTTTTAATCACGACGTGGTAAATCAATCGCAAGATTCTTCCTCCGGCGGCATTGAAAAGCGTTTTAACGGACTTCCTCCGGAAGAATTGGAAAACATATACGCGAAACTCGCAAAAAAGATTAACTTCCAAGAAGAGATAAAAAAGATTGCCCTCGAAGCACTCAATGCGGAACTCAATATTGAAAAAGTGAACAATTTTACTTTCACCCCCCTGTTTGTAAAGGTTTTTCAAACAAGAATCGGAAATTTTCTAAGTGCCGCCACGAACGAGGAGAAGTTTGTTATAGAGGGGCTTGTCAATTTTATTTTTAGAAAATTTTTTGACCAATCCCTGAATATCATAGCCGATAAATATGTAAATCTTATGATGAGCGGCAATAAACAAGCAAGCGATTTTATAGATTTTTACAATGGAGACACCATATCTAAACCTGATGGCTCAAAATTGCAAAAGCCCTACTTTGTCGATCCAAAGGGAACAAGAATAAATAAAGTAATAATTTTACAGCTCGGAATGACCTATAAAAAAGCTGCAGAATCTTTCAAATTTTTTACACAGAAGCTCAAAGGATTTGAACATCAAATAGCCGAAATCTCTAGCGAAATAGAGCGATTAAAAAAAGAGATAGCAAGTAGCGAAGGGGAGTTGACGGAAGCAAAAGAGAAAGCCGACAGCTCTCTTACGGAGCTAAAGGAACTCAAGAGTAAGCTTATTGAATTAAAGACAAAAAAAGCATCAAACGATGAAATAGAGCCCATTTCAAACAGAATTAAACAGTTGAGTGTTGAAGAAGACACATTGTTTAAAAATAGAAAGCGCCTAGAAGGGGAAGTGGAGAGACTAAAGATAAAGCTTCTAAACAGTACCAAAGAATTAGAAGCGACGCAACGCGTCTATGAAAAAGAGAAACCAAAAAGCGAACAAGTGAAAGCGAATTTTTTAGAGAGTAAAAAGCGATACGAAGACGTTATATCGCTCGTCGGTATGACAATATCCAAATTTAGAGGGTGATGCGATAAGAAAAATAATTACAATCCTTTTGGCATTCGGTACTTTTGTTTGGGCAACGGAGATAGAGTACTCAAGAGAAGTTAGCGGCGAAATTACGGCGAAATCATTCGAGTCGAAAATAGTCATAGAGGCAAACGAAAAAAGTTTCGAATTTATAAAAAAAGGGTTTGATTCGCTGCTAGAAAAACTCAAAGCGCAGCAGAGCGTTTGTGCGGGCGGTGAATATTCGCTCTACCCAAATTATAAATACGACAAAGGAGAAAGAGAGTTTATCGGGTATTTGGGGAGAATAGAGTTTGATTGTAAATTTGAAACGGCTGATACGTTTGATGATGCGGTGGAGACGATGGAAAGCGCACTTGACAAAGAGGTATTTAAGATAAGAATCCTCCCTATAAAACCTTTTATCCCCGATGTCGACTATAAAAAAGAGGTAGAAGCTCTCGAAAAGACGGTGATAAAAAAGAGTGTACAGTATGCTAAAGAGCTAGAAAACGAGTTTGGTTTCAAATGCGAGCATAAGAATATTAGACTCTATTCACAAGAAATAAACATCCCTTATAGAGCATATGATACGAGTGCGGAGATAACTCTCAAGGTAGCTTCGCCTACGCAAATCCCTATCGAACCAAAAAAAAGCGTAAATGTGCGGGGAGATTTTGTTTTGAAATGCGAATAACGAGGCTTTAGAGTTTCTTCGCCTCGTTAATCAGCGCATCAAGTAGAAAGTCTCTTTTTACGGGCTTGACCAATACGAGATCGGCATCTTCGGCCTTATGCGCCTCGTCTTTAAAAGCGGTTATCACTATGATGGTTTTTTTGGGGGATACTTCGCGGATTTTATGAATCATCTCTATACCGTTCATCTTAGGCATCTCAAGGTCGGTGATGACGATGTCGGGATTCGTCTCTTTAAATTTATTTAATCCGACTTCACCGTTTTCGGCGGTGTAAAGCGTGGACACAAATCGAGATAAAATACTCGAAAAAGCTTCTCTTGTAAGATCATCGTCCTCTACGTAGAGTACATTGATGTTTTGTAATAGCTTCAAATCCTCATCGGGAAACTTACTGCTCAAGCGCTACCTCCAAACTTAAAACCATATTTTCATTCTCGGTAGAGGCAAAAAATTCACCGCCGTACCTACCGCTCAAAGTCTTTTGTATCAAATAGATGTACTGATTTGCCCCTGGGCTTACGACATCAAGCTCACCGCTATGATAGCGCAATAGGTCAAAATAATCAATATCTAGTAAACGAAATATAAATTGTATTACTAATTTACTTTTCAATACCTTTTTTACACGAATTTTTACCTCTGTTTGTTCTTTGAGGTCTTTATGTTTGAGGTCAATGATAAGTGCAATGATTAATATAAACAATTCGGTAAGGTAGTTTTTATCTAACAAGAGAGATATTCTACCGCCGCTTTGGATTCTTATAGAGATGTTTTTGGTGCGGAGATCGTATTTTACGAAATTGTGTGCCAAATCAAGTACCTCTTGCACGATAAACTTCTCCGGTTGTGAAGCCTTTCCGAATATAGAATCAAAGCCCAATACCGAACGGGACAAACGTTCAAGCTCTAACTCACATTTTTTCAGGGTGCTTCCGAGATATTTTTTTGAAAACTCTTTTGTGTCTAGTATCGATGAAATGAGCAGATATATGTTATTGAGCGGCTGCCTCCAACTTTGGGTAAATTTTTTCACATGGAGTGCAAGCTTATTTTTTTTGGTAGTTTCTAGGAGGATAAGCGCTTTCTTTTTATTGAGTTCGATTTCATAGGTTATCTCTTCTTGAAGTTTTTTATTGATGATTTCTAGTTCGCTACTTTTTTGCCTCAATGCATTTTCTAGGGATTCAAGCTCGCTAATATCAAGTAGCATACCGCAAAGCATCACCTCTTTCTTTTCATCAAACATCGGAAATTTATACAAACGGAGATTTTTCTTACCCTTTTTTGTACTTATTGCGACATAGGATTCCCGCCCCTCTTTGTTGAGCAGGATTTGTTTGTCGAGTGCCCGCATTTTTATTTCGTCGTTTTTTGAGGTCATAAGCGAGTAGAATGAGCATACGCTACAGCTGTCAAATTCTTTATAGAAACTTTTTGATGCCTCTAGTATCTTCCCTTCTTTATCTTGAAGAAATAACATAATAGGTGCGTATTGGAGAAACGATTCGTATTTTTTTGCGAGACTTTTTGACAAAGGGGAGAATCTATGCGATATGCTCCAAATGATTCCGAGGGAAAAAAACACCAATAAAAAAATCATAACGCCTATGGTTATCCTACTTTTGCGATAGATTTGATTGTACGTCTCGTCTTCGATGGTAAAATAGAGTATGTAGCGCAACTGCTGCTCTCTGCCGGAGACAACCTCGGTGGCAATTTTGACTAGAGAAGAAGAGGGCGTTTTATAGAGAATATACTCTTTGGAGATAGAATCAAAAAGTAAAGTGTCATGGATTATGCTTAGTAGCGCCGCATCGGCTTTTTTACCGTTTAGCGCACTATCGGAATGCGCCATAATCGTACCGTCGGTTGTTAGCAGCACCATCTCTTTGATGATTCTATTATCGTTTACATTTTTTCTAAGATAATCTCTAAGTTGGTATTTACCCATAGGGATGATTTGTTTAAATGCCTCTTTGTAGTTTTGGGAAATCGTAGTAAAAAACGAATCTCGTTGTGCCGTGTAGTACTTGGAATCGTAGTGGCTATTAAGAAGATATGCCGCAAAAAGGAGAAAAAAAGTGACTGAGCCGAAAATAAAAAAGAGGAGCAAATCGTATGATCGTACCGCGCTTAATTGTGTAAATTTCAACTCCTTATCCCATCGTGTTAGACCGCACTTAGTTCATACAATTTTTTCCGTTCACTAGAGCTCGCGATATTTAATTGTTTGCGGTATTTGGTGATGGTACGTCGCACCATTTTAATCTCAAAACGACTCTCTACCATTTCGAGAATCTTAATATCGCTAAGCGGTCTATTTTTTGGTTCGTTTTTGACTATCTCTTCGATGTAGTCTTTTATCGAAGCGTTTGAAAGTCCTTCATCCAGCTCCGTAGTAAAAAAGCTTTTTATCGGGACGATGCCTTTATTGCACTCTAAGTATTTGCCGTTTATCGCCCGTGAGATGGTGCTTGGGGCGTGACCGAATTCTTCAGCGAGGTCTTTAAGCTTCATCGGGCGTATCTCGCCGCCCATAAAGAAATCGTATTGATACTCCACTATCATAAGACCTATTTTATACAGGGTTGCTTTGCGCATCTCTAGCGCATCTACGAGATCTTTTGCCTCTTTTATTTTAGCACGGACAAACTCGTGTTTTTTGTCGAGACCGCCGGCATCTATCTCTATCTCGGGGTAAAATTTATCGTTGAGGTGTACCTCTATGATGCCGTCGTTTTCATAGACGAAGACATCGGGGATGACTAGCTCTTCGCTTCCCTGATACTCAAGCGCAGGAGGGATTCGGAAACTCTGAACGACTTTTAAAGCGGCATTAAAAAGTGGGTTTTTTTTGAATTTTGCAAGATTTTCG
Source organism: uncultured Campylobacterales bacterium (assembly GCA_964500775.1). Classification (GTDB taxonomy): domain Bacteria; phylum Campylobacterota; class Campylobacteria; order Campylobacterales; family CAZCQG01; genus CAZCQG01. Next base: position 56,364 of record CAZCQG010000004.1, on the reverse strand, counting down.
AGATTGTCTACCATCTCCTTCACAAGTTGATACACATCCTCTTTTGTGTCGGTATCCAAGAGTTGAAAATGGAGCGATTCTTGGAGGCTTTTTGCTCCGATACCGCAAGGAGAAAGGTAGGCAAAGCGACTTCGAATCCGTTCTATTTCCGATTCTTCGATACCTAGTTTATTGCACATCTCTTCGGTTTCACCGTCAAAGTATCCATCTTCATCGAGGTGTTCAATAATCTCATACGCTATCTCCCTAGAGCGTTCAGTCGGGAAGAGCGGCGGATTTATTTGTTCGTAGAGATGATCATAAAGCGAGTCTTTTTTTACCGTCAGGCTCTCAATCTTGTCGGTCATTGAGCTTTTTCCCGGACGGTCAAAATTCTTTTTTGGGAGCTTAGAGCTCATATCTTGAGCGATATTTGATTTGACGTTGATATAGGGATTTTCACCCACGAAACTATTGAGGGTGTCTTCTAGGTCCGAGATTCCTGATTGCAGTATCGGTAGCCAACTTTTAAGCGTTGCGGAGAGCTTGTTTTTTACCGCAACGCTTTGTCTAAGTTTCATAGTTTAAAATTTTCTCCCAAGTAATGCTTTCTTACCTGATTGTTTTTGTATACATCTTCGCTACTACCGCTTGCAAGAAGCATTCCGTCTTTGATGACGTAGGCTCTGTCGCAGATATTGAGCATCTCTCTGACGTTGTGGTCGGTGATGAGGATTCCGATGCCTAGTTCGCTTAATTTGGCGATGATTTTTTGAATGTCGATAATCGCCAACGGATCTACGCCTGCAAAAGGCTCATCGAGGAGTAGGAATCTCGGCTCTTTCACTAGCGCTCTTGCTATCTCCGCACGCCTGCGCTCGCCGCCGCTTAGGTTGATCCCTTTTCTATGGCGGATAGGTTCGATGTTAAATATTTCCAATAAATTTTCTATTTTTTTTCGTCGTTTACTTTCATCGGGGATACATATCTCTGCGGCTATTTGGAGATTTTCTTCCACGCTTAGGTCTTTAAAAATCGTCGATTCTTGCGGGAGGTAACCGATGCCTATATTAGCTCGTTGGTGGAGCGAGAGGTCTGTTATCTTGTGGTTGTCGAAATAAATCTCCCCTTTGTCGGCTTGGAGAATGCCCGTCATAATATAAAACGTCGTGCTTTTCCCTGCGCCGTTTGGTCCCAGTAGTCCGACTATCTCTTTGCTCCGTAGCTCTAGCGAGATGTCTTGGATGATGTCGGTTTTTTTGATTTTTTTATAAAGCCCGTCGGCTTTTAATTTATGCATCTTCTATCCTATATATTCGTTTCTCCCCTTTTGGGAGGATGGTCACTTTGGTGAAAGGAATCTCTAGATTCTTTAGCGTCGCTTCGCACGCTCCCTCTCCCCACTCGATGAAATGCAGCCCCTCTTTTTCGAGTTCGTCCAAGATTCCAAGCTCTAGGAATTTTTGGAAGTCGTGATTATAGAGGTCGTAGTGAAAAAGCCGTCCCTCAAAACTTTGCATCAGCGAAAAAGTCGGGGAGTTTACCCCATGGGAGACGCCGAGTTTTTTGGCGATGTTTTGTACGAGCGTGGTCTTGCCCGCGGCGAGATTGCCGCTTAGGAGAAAGATATGATTCTTACTTTGGAGTATCGCATCGCTCACTTTGTCCAACTCTTCCAACGAAGCTTCTAGCTCTAGCACAGTTTTTTGGAGATCTCTATGATTTTGTTCAGTTGTGCTAGCGCTTTTTTGGATTCGATAGCTTCGCGTGCCATCGCGATCCCCTCTTCGATACTAGGGGCAAGCTCGTCTACATAGAGGAGCGCTCCTGCGTTCAAGATGACTATATCTTTGAGCGCCCCTTCTTGCTCGCCGGAGAATATCTTACGCAATGTCGCGGCGTTCTCTTCGGCGGTGCCTCCCGCGATCTCGCTTTTATCGTAAAGCTTGAAACCATATTGCCTAGGGTCAATCTCCCCTTGTGTTATCGCTCCGTCTTTGAGGAGTGAATAATGGGTGATGTCGCTGATACTTATCTCATCCAATCCGTCTTTGCTGCTTACTGCCATAACGGTTTTGCTACCGAGTTTTTGAAGTGCTCCGGTGATTTTGGCGTTGAAGCTCGGATCAAATACGCCGATAAGCTGCTTTTTTGCTCCTGCGGGATTTGTGAGCGGTCCTAGTATGTTGAATATCGTCCTATGCGGGATGCTTTTGCGTATGGGCATGATGTGCTTCATTACGGGGTGGTGATTTTGGGCAAACATAAACATAAAGCCCCCCTCTTGGAGCATTACAGGGAGTTTATCGAGTGGAATTTTGAGGTTGATTCCTAGTGCTTCGAGTATGTCCGCACTCCCGCTTTTGCTAGTCGCTGCTCTGTTGCCGTGCTTGGCTACATAGCCGCCGAGACTTGCCGCTACAAACGAGACTGCCGTGGAGATATTGAAACTCCCCGATTTATCGCCGCCCGTGCCGCAGTTGTCGCAGACTTTGTTTTGGAGTTCTAGCGGGAGCGGGACTTGTATCGCTTTACTTCGCATAATCTCGCTCGCATCGGCGATGTCTTGCTCGCTCTCCCCTTGTTCATAGAGTTCGACGAGAAATCTCCGTGCCTCTTTGCTTTTGAGTTCGTTATCAAAAAGCATCGCAAATGCCTCTTTGTTGCTTAACTCTAAAAGCGGCAGGTATTTGTCGTGTCCGACGTAGACGCGACCTTCGTCGAGTATGATCGCGCGCCCCGGTTCTTGCGGCGTGGCTTCGGCGACGCAGATACCGTCCCCGTCTTTTATATTGATGGTCTCACCTTTGTTTTTCATACTGACGTTTACGCTAAAGTACTGATTGTCCGTCGCCTCTGGGTCATATGTCATATTGACTTTGACATCTTCAAAGAAGCGCTCTAACACCCTTTGTAATGCATCATTCTCGATAATTCGCTTCTCGCCTTCAAAGTGTTTGTACTTGACGTAGTCGTCCATTACTTCGCCGAATTCAAGATTTTGTCTTATTTTTGGCATATAGGCTCCGAATAGTTATTTTAGATTGTCGTTGTAAGGAGTATAACAAATAATAATTTAAATGGAATAAAGTTTGCTTTGCGATTTCCGCGAAAAGAGATTAATTCAACGCACTAAGAGGATTTGAATGGGTCAAATCCTCTTATGTTTGATTATACTTTTTGCTGGACTATAATCTTCTTTGGGTTAAAGAGCTCCTTGGCACTCCGCACGGCAGAGTGTTCAAGCAGCTCTTTTATCTCTAACTCTTTATCTTTGGTCTCTTCGCCTAAAACTTCTTGTGCGACGCAGCTACCGTACTCGTTTTCAAGCCCTACGATATTTTTTTTTTCGTCTTCGGATTCTAAAGTTTCAGATTCTAGATTCGGAGTTTCATCACGTATGACCGATATTTGGGTGTTCATTCCAAAAACGTCCCGTATGATGACCATAATATGTTTAAATTCGTTTTTGAGTTGTTCTTTGCAAGCCCCTTGCGCTTTGCTACTCCAAGTGAGAATCTCATTTTCAAATCCGATAAACGTCACGTTTTTAGCGAAACACTCGCCGAGCTCATAGCTTCTATCGTATATTTTTTCTACGAGTTCTTCGAATAAATGTTTATTTTCTTTTACGATTTCTTTTTTTGTAACTTCGATATTATCGTCTTTTTCTATACTTATGGCGGGTTTAATGTTTTCGTTTTTGAGATTTTTTCCGAAGTCGCTTGATGCAACTTTCCCTTCTAGCTCCTCTATCATCCCTTCAATATCTTTTATTTTTGTCGCCTCTATCATTTTAAAGAGGGTGAGACTCAAGACAAATTCTTCGTCGCAGTTTATAGAGAGAAGTTGTTTGGATTCGCTAAGGATTCTAAAGAATCTATCCAAAAGGAGCAAAGAGATTCTTCCTCCTCCTTCAATGGTGTTTCGAAGATAGATGATCATTTCGTCTAAAATGACCTCGGCTTCGTAGTTGGAGAGCTCGATAAGTATTTTCTTTATCGCTTCGCTCTCTTTGGCAAGGATTTTATCTATGATGCTTTTAATAAAATCGGGATCGACGATACCTAGCATATCGGCGACACTTGCGACGTCGATTTTTCCGTTTGCGTAGATGATCGCTTGATCGAGTAAAGTGAGCGTGTCTCTTAATGATCCGCCGCCGCTACGAGCAAGAATCTCTAGCGCTTCGGAGGTGTAAGAAATTTTCCCCTCTTCTTCGCTTCTGTGGGCATTCTCCTTATTGAGGATAAATTCTAAATGGTGGAGTACGTCATTTTTATTGATTTTTTTAAAGCGAAAATGTTGCGTACGGCTTAGAATCGTTGCAGGGAGCTTTAAAGGATCGGTGGTAGCGAGGATAAATTTGACGTGACTAGGCGGCTCTTCGAGTGTTTTTAATAGAGCGTTGAACGCCTCTTTTGTAAGCATATGGACTTCATCGACGATAAATATCTTATACCTGCCGATGCTTGGCTTGTATTTGGTCTGCTCGATGAGGTCGCGCACATCATCTATTTTTCTAGAGCTTGCCGCATCCATCTCAATGATATCGATATGACGACTTTCATTTGCCATTCTGCAGTTTTCACACACTTCGCACGGTGCACTTGTGGGACCTTTGTCGCAGTTGAGTGCTTTTGAAAATATCCGCGCACTTGATGTTTTACCGCTCCCCCGTATCCCGCTAAAGAGATAGGCGTGGCTTAGTCTGTTTTTGTCCAATGCAAAGCATAGCGATCTTGAGACTGCATCTTGACCGACTAATGTGTCAAAGTTTTTCGGTCGGTATTTTCTTGCTAATGCTTCATAATTTTGGCTGTCGCTCATACTCTCTTCTTTAGAATCACACCCGATTCTATATGTTCGGTGTGGGGGAATTGGTCAAAAAGGGCGAAATGTGTTATTTCGTGCGTTTTGATTAGCGTTTGCAAGTCTCGTCGGAGTGACTCTTGCGAACATGAAATATATATTATAGTGGGAAACCTTTTAATGTACCCGCATACCTCTTCCTCTAGCCCTGCCCTCGGAGGGTCGACAAAGAGTGCGCTAAAATCATACTCTTGAAGGTTGATTTCTTTGAGGCGCTTAAATTCTCTTTCGTGTTGCAGAGCACTGATAGTTTCGCTGCCGCTAAGCCTTGCGAAAAAGATATTATGTGCACTATTTTTTATACAGTTTTCTTTGGCACTTCTGATGGAAGCGGTAGATATTTCGGTAGCTAAAACCTTCTTAAACCGGCGCGCGAGGGGAATCGTAAAATTGCCGTGTCCGCAATATAGCTCCAAGAGATCGCCGCTTTGATTTGCCGCGCGGTCGCATACCCATTCCAACATTTTTTCGTTGATTCTTGGATTTGGTTGGATAAAACTACCGTCTTTAAGGGTGTAGTAAAACCGCTCTCCGAGGACTTCAAAGGATTCTTCGATGTAATCTTTGCCCAAGATTATCTTTTGTCCTTTGCTCCTGCCGATGATATTTTCGCCTAAACTTTTGGCTTCGCTTTCCCACTCTGTATCGAGTTTTTTGTGGTAGATGAGGGTTATTAAAAGTTCGCCGCTTTTTGAGCTTAGAAACTCGATGCCGTAGAGCTTGTACCTTAGAATCTCGTTTTTTTCTATTTTTTCCAAAATCGCTTTGGCGCTTTCTTGTATCGATTCTAGCGGAATCTTACACTCATTTATCGGGAGATTTTTTTTCTCGAAACTGCTTTTGCAAAGCGAAATGCCGCTATCGTCTTTATAGACTTTGAACTCCGCACGGCATCGGTAGGCTTCCTCTTGTGATTTGAAAAATTCGTATTCTCCGCAGTAAAAGGAATCAAACAACTCTCTAGTCTCGGTAAGTTTTTTTGCAATTTGGGATTCGTAATCTAGCGCATACAGCGTACAGCTGCCGCAAGTGCCGAAATGGGTGCAGGTCATTATTTGAAGCTCTCCACCATATTGCCGATGAGAAGGTTGAAACCGTCTACCAGCACAAAGATAAGAATCTTAAAAGGGAGTGAGATCATAACCGGCGGAAGCATCATCATCCCCATCGCCATAAGAATCGAGCTTACCACCATATCGATGACCAAAAACGGTAGATAAATCAAGAATCCTATCTCAAATGCGGTCTTTAATTCGCTAATCATAAATGCAGGAATCACAACCGTTAGCGGCACGTCTTCGATATTTTTGGGATTTTCTAGATTGCGTATCCTAAAAAAAAGGGCGAGGTCTTTTTCTCTAGTGTTGCGAATCATAAACTCTTTAAACGGTTTTACACTTCGAATAAATGCTTCATCATAGGGTATCTCTTTTGCAGTGTAGGGTTTTATTCCCGTCTCATACGCCTCTTTTGCGATAGGCTCCATGATGAAAATCGTAAGTACTAATGCCAAAGAGACGAGGAGCTGCGTGGGCGGAGACTGTTGGGTGCCTAGAGCCGAGCGCAAAAACGCCAAAACGATAAGAATCCGCGTAAAGCTCGTCATCACAAGGACGATAGAAGGGGCAAGGACTAAAAGGGTAAGGACTACGACGATATTGAGCGTAGTGACGAGATCGCCCGGCTCATTTGGTGCACTCAAAGAGAGGTTGACCGTCGGGATTGTCGGTTCTGCGCCGTAGAGCGGGAAAAATATACAAAGTGCTAAAAGAAATAGTCTCATAACCCGCTTTTTTGCTCTGCGTCGAGAATGCTTGTTTGTCCTTTGTTGAGCGCGTTATCTTTGGAGTAGAAGTAGACATCTACCCTTTCGTTTTTAGCTCTATCTTCTTGGGTGTTGTTCGGGGCTATGGGTTTGTATTCGGCATTGCCGCAAGCAGATATTTTCTTTGGTGAGATGTTATTGTTGATAAGCTCTTTTGCAACCGCTAAAGCTCTGTGTGCAGAGAGTTGCCAGTTATCTTTGTAGATACTTTGCTCTCCGGGGGGCAAGTCGCTCGTATGTCCTCGTACTGAAATATGAAGATTTTCAGGCAACTCTTTGATGACGCTCGCCATCCTTTTGATAAACAAAAGGGCATCTTCGTTTTTGATGGTACTCTCTCCTTGCTCAAAAAGTACTGCTGCGGGCAAGCGGATTAAAAAGCCCTCATCCCCGTCTTGCAATACATTTGAAGGACCTTTGGAGAGTTTTGTCATTTCGTTGTATTCGATGATGAGCGATTCTATCATCTTGATACTCTCGGAGGTTTCACGTTCATCGACCATCTCGGCGGCTTGCTGTACCCGCTCGAAATCGACCTCGGTCTTGCTGCCGCCGTTTAAGATGCTAAGCGCCCCTTTGAGGGAGGCTTCAACTTCGTTAAGTTTTTTGGCATCAAACGTCGCCATAGAGAGGAGGAGGACGAAGAAACACAAAAGAAGACTCATGAGGTCTCCAAATGTACCAAGCCAAAGGGGAAGACCCGGTTTACAATCGCACGGTGGACACTTTTTTCCCAAAACGACTACCTATTCAAATTGGCTCACTCTTTGGCTAGGCGGCAAGAATGAGAGGAGTTTGGCTTCTAGGGTTCTTGGGTTATCGCCCGCTTGGATAGACATGATTCCTTCGAGAATAAGCATCTTCACAAGTGCCTCGTCTCCTGCACGTATCTGTAAAATGCTAGAGATAGGTGAACCAAAAACGTTCCCGATGAGCGAGCCGTACAACGTCGTAAGCAACGCAACCGCCATCGCCGGACCGATAGCCGAAGGATCCGCCATGTTAAGGAGCATCGCAACAAGACCGACAAGTGTCCCTAGCATCCCAAACGCTCCACCGAGTGCCGCCCAAGTATCAAAAATTGCTGCATTTCCTTTGTGGCGAGAAAGAGTTTGATCCATATCAAGCTCTAACAAATCTCTAATAGTGTCAGGCTCTGAGCCATCCACCGCCATCGAGAGTCCTTTGCGCAAAAAGTCGTTTTCTTCTTGGTTTGCCGCTTGTTCTAGCGAAAGTATCCCGTCTCGTCTTGCTTGCGTGGCATAATCTACGAGTTTTTTTATAAGCCCCGGTATATCGAATATCTGTGGTTTGAAAGCTACTCCGAAAATCTTTCCGAAATTTTTCATCTGCTCCATCTTGAAGGCTATCATCAAAGCTGCGATAGAACCGATGACGACGATTAGGACCGACTGTACGTCAATATAAGGTCCGATACCGACACCAAGAGCCATAGCTAGAAAGATAACCCCTAGCGACACTACCATACCGATAACACTACCTAAATCCATCCCGTCCCCTGTTTTGGAGTTTTAATGACTGCTAACTTTATCCCTTTTTGTGTTAAAATCACATAAATTTTTTTTTAAACTAAAAAGGTGCCTTATGCCAATATCGGTAGTGATTCTTGCGGCGGGAGCAGGGACAAGAATGAAATCCCAAACTCCAAAAGTGCTTCATAAAATATGCGGCAAAGAGATGATTTATTATGTCATCAAAGAGGCGCAAAAAGTGAGTGCAGACGTAAATGTGGTCTTGTATCACAAATATGACGAAGTACGCGATGTCATCCGAAAGTATTTCGGCGATACGGTAGGAATCTACAAGCAAGACCATGGGCGTTTTCCCGGTACGGGAGGGGCGATGTTCGGAGTGGAGACCAAGTATGACAAGATACTTGTTTTAAACGGCGATATGCCTTTAGTAGATAAAGAATCTATCGAGGGTTTTCAACAATGCGAAGGCGACATAGTGATGTCGGTGATGGAGCTAAAAAGCGGTACGGGATACGGTCGGGTCGTGATAAAAGAAGGGTTTGTCGAGCGGATAGTCGAAGAAAAAGATGCCGATGAATCGATAAAAAAAATAAATACCGTCAATGCGGGTGTGTACCTTTTTAGTAAAAAAATCTTGGATCGGTATCTTCCGAAGCTCTCTAACGATAACGCGCAAAAAGAGTATTATCTGACCGACATAGTCGCGATGTATGCCAAAGAAGAGGGAAAAATCGTCCCGCTGTTCGTGGATGAGACTTCGTTTAAAGGGGTAAACTCAAAGCTTGATCTCTCAAATGCCGAAGCGATGATGTGCAGAAGGATAAAAGAGAGATTTATGCTCCAAGGGGTGATTATGCATCTACCCGAAACTATCTACATCGAAGAAGGGGTAGAGCTAATAGGCGAGTGTGAGGTAGAGAGCGGCGTAGTGATAAAGAGCGGCAGTAAAATAACCGAGAGTCATATAAAAAGCGGTAGCGTGATAGAAGAATCCACTATCATAAACAGCGAAGTAGGTCCCTATGCTAGAGTGCGCCCGGGATGCGAGATAGTCGATTCTAAGATAGGAAATTTCGTTGAGCTGAAAAAAGCCAAACTCGAAGATGTCAAAGCGGGACATCTGAGTTATCTAGGAGATTGTGAAATAGGGAGCGGTACGAATATAGGAGCGGGTACTATTACCTGCAACTACGATGGGGTAAAAAAATACAAGACCGTCATAGGCAAAGACGTATTCGTGGGAAGCGACACGCAATTAATCGCTCCGATTATCATAGAAGATAAGACTATTATCGCCGCAGGTACTACGGTGACAAAGGATACAAAGACGGGTTCTTTGGTTATTTCTAGGGTAAAACAGGGTGAAATTGCGGGGTATTACTACAAACATTTCGGAGAAAAAGGATGATTTTTGAAACTAAAAATTAACGGTGAAGATTTTGATTTTGAAGAAGGATTGAGCATAGAGGAGATTCTCGCTAAACTTGAGATCCTTGATAAAGTGATGGCAGTAGCACTCAATACCGTTATCGTAAAAAAAGAGCAGTGGGGCAAGAAGATTCCGGTAGAGGATGATAAATTAGAATTTTTGGAGTTTGTCGGTGGCGGATAAAAAAATTGTAAACGTAGCGGTTGTCGGAGTTAGCGGCTATACGGGCTTAGAGCTTCTAAAAATATTGCTTATACATCCGTATTTTAATATCGTGTATGTCGCCAATAGCGAGGGGGACGTGCATATACAGGATTTGCATCCTTCATTGCAAAAAGTAGCCACGCATAACGTCCATAAAGCCGATGCGAAAGAGATTGCAAAATGTGCGGAGTTGGTTTTTTTGGCATTGCCGCATAAAAGTGCCGCAGCATTTGCCAAAGAGCTTTTGGGGTTAGGATGCAAAGTGGTCGACCTCTCCGCCGATTATCGTTTGGAGTTGGAGCGGTATGAAGCGTTTTATTGCGAACACAGCGATAAAGAACATTTGGGTGAAGCGGTGTACGGTTTACCCGAATACAATCGAGAAAAAATCGCGCAAGCAAGATTATTGGCAAATCCGGGTTGTTACCCTACAGCATCGTTGCTAGCGATATTACCGTTTATCAAATACTCCGTAAAAGGGGAGGCTGTCATCATCGATGCCAAGAGCGGGGTGAGCGGTGCGGGAAAAAAATGTACGGACAACACCCATTACGTCACTATCAACGAAAATATCTTTTCGTACAACCCCCTTTCGCATCGACATACGCCTGAAATTGAAGAGAAGATAGAACATTTCGGCAATGAGAGCAAAAAAGTGATTTTCGTGCCGCACTTACTACCGCTCACACGAGGTATGCTCATTTCGGCGTACATAAAGGTAGATCGAGAACTAGAGCCGCTCAAGATATTGCAAGAAGCTTATAAAGAAGAGCAGTTTATCCGAGTAAGAGAAAAGCCCGTCGATGTGAAAAGTGTCGCGGGGACAAACTTTTGCGATATATTTGCCAAACAGGACGGAGATATTCTCTATATAAACAGCGCAATAGACAATTTACTCCGCGGCGCGAGTTCGCAAGCGGTGCTGAATGCGAATCTTATGTTTGGGCTTGATGCTTCGTGTGCCATACCGTATATACCGTATGTCCCGTGATGTAAATATCATAAAAGAGGGGGCGCTTTTTCTCTCGGATGTCCACTATGCTCCTTATCGAGAGGAGATACTCCCTTTTTTCGAAAAACTTCTCGACCGCCCTCCCGAGCAACTATTTCTACTCGGAGATATTTTTGATTTACTCACTCCGTGCAGATTCCAAATGGATGCGAATACAAAGCTCATTGAGATTTTGCAACGATTAGCAAATAAATGCGAAATTTATTACTTTGAGGGGAATCACGACCTAGGAATCGAAAAAATCCTCAAAAACATCACTATCTTTCCAAGACAAAAACAACCCGCACTTTTTACTTTCGGCACGGAAAGAGTGTTGTTGCTCCACGGTGATAAATATGCAAAAGCCGGACATGAAATGTATATGCGCACTATTTCCAATAGAGCTTTTTTGTATTTACTCAATACGCTTGATGATCTTAGTGACGGGTTTATCAGTAAAAAAATTACCGAATCGATTCGAGGAAAAAAGCTATGCAGAGAGTTTCTCACTTTCAAAACAGTACTCGACGAGCGATTGGACAAAATGGATTTTTTGAGCGCAGACATAGTCCTTGAAGGGCATTTCCATCAGGAGATTTTAGGTGAAGAAATTGAGCAAAAAAGACGTTATTTTAATATAGGGTCTGTTGCGTGTAATGAAAGTTATTTTGTTGTAAAATCGAAAGATAGTAGGTTTAGTCTCGAAAAATGCGGTATTAAGGAGTTTTTGTGTCAATAGGCAAAAAAGCTAAATTATCCGACATCGCCTCCAATGAAATGGAATTGGTTGATTTTAGGATATTTAAACAAGAGGGCGGAAAGGTATACCAAGGTATCTACGGTGTGAACGTCGCCAAGGTCAACGAGATAATACGGCTTCCGAAGTTGACCGAACTGCCCGGTGTCCCTTCGTATGTCGAAGGGATATTCGATTTGCGCGGGATGGTGATACCCGTTATCAATTTGGCACAATGGATGGGCGTGGAAGTGCCCAAGAAGTCGAAGATAAAACCGAGGGTTATTATCGCCGAGTTTAATAACATAATGGTAGGTTTTATCGTCCATCAAGCCAAAAGAATAAGAAGAATAAACTGGGCGGACATTGAGCCTGCGACATTTAGTACGGGTGATGGGATAGATAAATCAAAAATCACCGGTGTTACGAGGATTGAAGGGAATCAAGTATTGCTGATACTTGATCTTGAGAGTGTCGTTCAAGAGCTTGGATTTTTTCAGCCCGATCTCAATATGCAGGCGGGAGTGAAGAAATTTGACGGAATGGCTTTGATTCTTGATGATAGTGCTATCGCTAGAAAGATCGTCAAGGGTGCGTTAGAAAAGATGGGGTTCAAAGTAGTAGAAGCGATCGACGGTCAGTCGGGTATCGCGAAGCTCGAAGAGCTTTATGGGGTATACCAAGAGAGGCTGCATAAAGAACTAAAAATAATCGTCTCTGACGTGGAGATGCCGAAAATGGACGGTTTCCATTTCGCCGCTACGGTAAAAGACGATCCGAGATTTAGCAAGATACCGATCATTTTTAGCTCTTCGATAAGCGATCAGTTTACGAATGAAAAGAGTGTGGAAGCAGGCGGTGAGGCATATTTAGTTAAGTTTGACGCTAACGTCTTTTACAAAGAAGTCAGCAGGGTGCTTGAAAAGCATCGCGCCGATCAATAATTAATTACCGATTTTAAGAGAGGGGCTACGCATGGATGAGATGCAAGAGATATTAGAAGACTTTCTGATAGAAGCTTTTGAGATGATAGAGCAATTAGATCAAGATTTAGTGGAACTTGAGAGCAGACCTGATGATCTTGATTTGCTTAACAGGATATTTAGGGTTGCCCACACGATTAAGGGTTCGAGTTCGTTTTTGAACTTTGATGTGTTGACGAGACTTACCCATCATATGGAAGATGTACTCAATAAAGCGAGACACGGTGAATTGAAACTCACTTCCGACATCATGGATGTCGTACTTGAATCTATTGATATGATGAAGGGTCTTTTGTCTCACATACGGGACAGCGGAGCAGATACGGATAGCGGCATAGATATAGAATCGGTCATACCGAGACTCGATGCTATATCTAAAGGCGAAGCACCCACAAATGCGGCTCCTGCTCAAAGTGCCCCCGCTAAAGAAACTCCACCCCCACCTCCACCGCCCCCTGCGCAAGAGGCTCCTGCGGCAGAGAGCGGCAATGAGCCCGATTATGCAAATATGGCTCCCGATGAAGTAGAAAAAGAGATCGAGCGATTATTAAGAGAGCGACAGGAAGAGGATAAGAGACGGAGAGAAGAGAAAAAAGAGAACGGGGAAGATTTGAATATCCAAGCTCCATCCGATCCGGGCTCGGAAGCAGCCGTACCTCCTCCGACGCCAAAACCAGCACCGCAAGCAGCACCTGCACCTGCGCCAAAACCGGTAGCGCCCGCAGCTACTCCAAAGCCCGCGCCAAAACCTGCGGCAGCGGCAGCAGAAACACCGAAAACTCCTTCTACCGCAATAGAACAGACTATTAGGGTTGACGTAAAAAGACTTGACCACCTTATGAATCTCATCGGTGAGCTTGTTTTGGGTAAAAATAGACTACTAAAAATCTATGACGACGTGGAGGAGCGCTATGAAGGGGAAAAATTCTTAGAAGAGCTCAACCAAGTCGTTTCAAGTATTTCGGTAGTTACGACCGATTTGCAAATCGCGGTTATGAAAACAAGGATGCTTCCTATCGGGAAGGTGTTTAATAAATTCCCAAGAATGGTGCGAGACCTCTCAAGGGAGCTCGGCAAAAATATCGAACTCGTCATCACCGGTGAAGAGACCGAGCTTGATAAATCGATCGTTGAAGAGATCGGCGATCCCCTCGTTCACATTATCAGAAACTCTTGTGACCACGGTGTCGAAAGCACAGAGAACAGGGCTGCGGCAGGCAAGCCTGAAATGGGTATCATCGAGCTAAAAGCCTATAATGAAGGGAATCATATCGTTATCGAAATCAAGGATGACGGCAAGGGGATGGATCCTGAACTCCTCAAAATTAAAGCGGTCGAAAAAGGTGTAATAAGCGAGCGAGAAGCCGATAATATGGGCGACAAAGAGGCGTTTAATCTCATTTTCAAACCGGGCTTCTCTATGGCGGCAAAAGTGACCAACGTCTCGGGACGCGGCGTGGGTATGGATGTTGTGAAGACCAACATCGAAAAACTCAACGGTATTATTGATATAGATAGTGAAAAGGGCGTGGGCACGGTAATGAAGCTCAAGATTCCTTTGACACTCGCTATTATCCAAGCATTGCTTGTCGGTGTGCAAGAAGAGTATTATGCGATTCCGCTCGCATCCGTCCTTGAGACGGTGAGAATCAGCCGTGACGAGATATATACCGTAGAGGGCAAAAGCGTCCTTAGATTGCGAGATGAAGTACTTACCCTTGTGCGACTTGCCGATATTTTCGGAGTACAAAGTGTCTTTGAAAGTAGCGAAGAGGCATACGTCGTGGTCATCGGGTTGGCCGAGACGAAGCTTGGGGTGATAGTCGATTTCCTTATAGGTCAGGAAGAGATTGTTATCAAGTCTTTGGGATATTACCTTAAAAATATCGACGGCATCGCCGGCGCGACGATAAGAGGAGACGGGAAGGTTACCCTAATCGTAGACGTAGCGGCAATGATGGAATTAGCGAAAAAAGTGAAAGTAAATGTTCATCAAGCGCTTAGTAAAGATGCCGCCGTGAAAGAGAAAAATAAACCGAGTGACTATTGTATCCTTGTAGTGGATGATAGCAATACTGATAGAACGATTATGAAAAAATCGTTAAAACCTTTAGGCGTAAGTACGGTTGAAGCCTCAAACGGTGTCGAAGCGCTAGATATTATCAAATCGGGTGAACATTCACTCGATGCGATACTTATAGACATCGAGATGCCGCGGATGGACGGTTATACATTAGCGAGTGAGATTAGAAAATATAACAAATTCAAAAATATGCCGCTTATCGCCGTTACGAGCCGTACGAGCAAAAGCGATAGGATGCGCGGCGTAGAATCGGGTATGACCGAATATATCACGAAGCCGTATTCGCCTGAATATCTAATGAATGTCGTAAAACGCAATATAAACCTAAAAGTAGAGGTAAGTGGAGATGAGTGATAAACTAAAAGAGGTCTTTGATAAACAACAAAGACAAAGAGAGCCCAAAACCGAAGCCGAAGATATAGTACAACTTGTCGGATTTATCGTCGGAGACGAAGAGTTTGCCGTGCCGATTTTAAGTATCCAAGAGATAATCAAGCCTTTAGAGTATACAAGGGTGCCTTCAACTCCTGCATATGTAATGGGTGTGTTTAACTTGAGAGGGAATGTAATTCCGTTGGTCAATCTTCGGATAAAGTTCGGCTTGTCTCCGCAAAAACAAAACGAAGACACACGATATATCGTCATAAAAGACAATGAAGAGGTCGCGGGATTTGTCATCGATAGGCTCACCGAAGCGGTACGTATCAAAGAATCAAATATCGATCCGGCACCGGAGACGTTAAGTGAAGATGAAAATCTCATTTACGGTATCGGAAAGAGGGAGGATAGGATTCTTACTATCCTCAAAACAGACGGGCTACTGAAGAGAAACTTTTAACTCTTCAGCCCATCGATAAGCGCATCGGCAAGATCAAATTTATTCGCACTCATGACGTGAATTCTAGGATTGAGTTTGTAGAGTGACTTCGCGGTCGCGAGACTGTACTCAAATCCTACGTTTTGTTCCTCTTCTTCAGAATCCTTTGAAGCCTCTAATAGCAATTCCAAAAAATCATCAGGTACGTTTATACCCGGCACGTGAGCAGATAAAAATTGCGCGGTTTTTAGTCTCGTGATAGGAAAAAGACCAAATATAAGCTGCGCGTCGGTATTGCCCGATTCTTTTTTTGCCGCTTCAAAAACCTCCATCATTTTTTCTCCGCCATCTAGGGAATAAATAGGTTGCGTGACTATAGCTACGGCACCTGCGGAGAGTTTTTTTACTAGCTTTCTTTGGAGGGTGGCAAAGTTTTTTGCATACGAGTTTGAAACTGCAAACGGATAGATTGGTTTTGGTCGTTCGCCTAACTCACGACCCGAATAATCTATCCCGCTATTGAAACATCGTATTATTTGCAAAAGCATCGTACTATCGGATTCAAATACCCCTTTTGTCTGCGGCTGATCCGACATCTTCGCCGAATCGCCCGTGATGGTTAAAAAAGATCGCACGTCAAACTCGTTCACCCCCAAGATGTCGCTTTGGAGCGCGAGTTTGTTTCTATCTCGCATAGTTATCGTTGCGATTGCGGGGAGGTTATATTTTTGCTGTAACTTTATTGCTGCCAAGAGGCTAGAGTGCTTGAGTTTAGCGAGCGGATTGTCGGTGATAATAAATGCATCGATACGTTTTAATATGTCGGAAGCGTCAAGTTTGTCGCATATCTTACTTAATGTGTGGGATTTTTGCGGGGTAATCTCTAGGCTTATGAATCCTTTATTTTGCAATCGCTCTATCAGTTTCTCGTGCATACTGCGCTCTTTATAATATTTTTGTAAAATTATAGCTACCAAAGATAAAACGAGGAATTGATGAAACTGGCTGTATTTGATTTTGATTCCACTCTAATGGACGGTGAGACCATAGATATTCTTGCCGAAGCCTACGGGGTGAGCGAAAACGTAAAAGGGATAACAGAGCGCGCAATGGCAGGCGAATTGGATTTTTATGAGAGTTTAAAAAAGAGGGTGGCGTTTTTAAAAGGGATGAAAAAAGAGACGGTGGATGAGGTGTGTGGGAATCTCCCTTTTATGCCGGGGGCAAAAGAGACGATTGCAGCGCTCAAAGCCCACGGCTATAAAGTCGTCGTCTTTAGCGGCGGATTCCGCAATGCGACGGGGCAGGCAAAAGAGATACTCGGATTTGACGCCGATTTTAGCAACGTCCTCCATCATAAAGATGGAGTTTTAAGCGGTGAAGTCGGAGGGGATATGATGTTTGGATTTAGTAAGGGGGATATGCTACAGAGAATCCAAAACCTCCTTGGCGTGTGCTACGAAGATACGATAGTGACGGGTGATGGAGCAAATGATGCGAGTATGTTTGAGTTTGCCGCCAAAAAAGTGAGCTTTTGCGGTAAACCCTATATCAAAGAGCGGGCAAATATCGTAATCGAGCAAAAAGATTTACGCGAGATTCTCAACTATATTTAAAAGGCAAAAGATGTTTTTAAAAGAGATAAATTTTAGTATTTGGTCAGATTTCGTTGAGCGAAGCTTCTTAAACGGAGAGTTTAAAACGCTTATAAACGAGGGGGTGATAAACGGAGCTACCAGTAATCCTGCGATTTTCAAGCAATCTTTTACTACTTCTTCAGCATATAAAGAGGACATAAAAAAATATGCCTCCTTGGAGAAAAAAGAGATCTATGAACACCTCGCGTGCGAGGATATAAAAAACTGCGCGCAGATACTAGAGCCGCTCTATAAGCGCGGAGATGACGGCTTTGTGAGCATCGAGATAGACCCGTTTTATTGTGATGACATCAAGCACAGCATCGATGAGGGGCAGAGACTCTACGAAACTATCGGTAAAGAGAACGTAATGATAAAAGTCCCAGCCACACCGGCGGGATACGTGGTGATGAATGAACTAGCTAGTCGCGGTATAAACATTAATGCGACGCTTATTTTTTCCGACGCACAGGCGAAAAACTGCTTTGATGCCATAGCTTCGGGGATGGCAAAGGCGAGCGGGAAAAGCAAAGCGGTGCTAAGTGTATTTGTGAGCAGATTTGACAGAAAATGCGATGCCGAACTTAAAAAAAACGGACTTCCGACGGGCAGACTCGGAATCTGCAATGCTATGAAGATTTATAACGACACAAGAGAGCATGCGCATCCCGACATCCGCGTCCTTTTTGCGAGCACGGGCGTAAAAGGGGATGAGCTACCAAAAGGGTACTATATCAGCGAGTTGTTGCTAGAAAATACTATCAACACCGCTCCGATAGAAACAATACAAGCTTTTCTTGATTCTAGCGATAAATCACCGAGAGTCTCCAAGAGCAACGAAGAGATAGCCCACTATATGCAAAAGATGCAAAATTGCGGAATCGATTATAAAATAGTATGTGACGAACTCCTTAAAGAGGGATTGGGAGCTT
Source organism: uncultured Campylobacterales bacterium (assembly GCA_964500775.1). Classification (GTDB taxonomy): domain Bacteria; phylum Campylobacterota; class Campylobacteria; order Campylobacterales; family CAZCQG01; genus CAZCQG01. The sequence continues at coordinate 38,380 of CAZCQG010000004.1, read as the reverse complement.
TTAAAGAGAGTTTTAGCGAATTACTCGAATCAATGAAGTAGCAACATAAGAAATATCTTAATTTAAACTTATTTTTAGCTATTTTTCTATACAATACGCCCTCATTTTCAAATTTTTAAAAGGACTTATGATGCTTAAAGGTATTGTTAGAGAGAGTATCTCCAAATCAGCTTCCAAGGCGCTTAGGAGAGATGGTTATCTAATTGCCAATATCTATGCCAAGGGTGTAGATAACGTAAATTGCGCTTTCAAGAAAAACGAATTTATAAAAGCAGTTAGAAGCAAAGAGGGTCTATTCCTAGATGTAGAAGTGGGCGGCAAGACATATAAGACCGTCGTTCAAGAATATCAAACAGATCCTGTTACAAACGATATTCTTCACGTTGATCTCAAAGTCGCCGTTGCGGGCGCAGTATCCCATTACTTCATCCCCGTGACTACGACAGGTACGCCAAAAGGTCTAAGAAACAAAGGCGTGCTTATCACTTCAAGAAAAAGGGTAAAAGTTAAAGGTGCTCCTGAAGCATTGCCTGCAAGTTATGTGTTGAACGTGACCGATCTTGACGTAGGCGATAACATCCTAGTCAGAGATCTTCCCGAATTCCCGGGCGTGACTATGTATGAAAATGCAAGCGTTCCCGTTGTAGGCGTAATCAAAGCAAAATAATGCTTCTTATAGCCGGTCTCGGCAACCCCGGCAAAGAGTATGAAGATACTCGCCACAATATAGGTTTTATGGTCATCGACGCGCTTGTCGATGCCCTAAAGCCTGCAAACGCTACAAAAGCCTCCTTCAAAGGTGACCTCTATAAAAAAGAAAATATCCTCCTTTTAAAGCCGATGACATTTATGAATCTCTCCGGTGATTCCATCCTTTCGGTAGCACACTTTTACAAAGTCAAAGATATTCTCGTCGTCCACGATGAACTTGATCTCTCTTTCGGTACGGTCAGATATAAGACGGGGGGTAGTAACGGCGGGCACAACGGTCTGAAATCGATAGATGCTAGAATCGGCACAGAATACAAACGGGCTAGAATCGGTATTTCCAAACCCCCGATAAAAAGCATGGTCGCCGACTATGTCCTTTCACGATTCAGCGATGAAGAATCTATCCATTTGACCACCCTTATAAAAGATGTTAGTCAGTCAATTTTAGAGATAATCAGAGGTGAAAAATTTGAGCTTGTAGTCTCGAAGAGATCGGGCAAAAGAATATAAGCATACAAGGACGGTGATGCTCTACTTTAGGTACCTTTCCCTAAGATTTTTAAAGATGTTTTTTATCATATTTCTCTCATTAGAGCTATTTTATGTGGGGGTAGATTTTCTTGTCAAATCAAACGAGATTCCAGATTCTGCAAACCTTGTAACCCTTTTTATCGTGTATGACGCGATGTATGCCTCTAGTTTTTTGATTCCTATCGGGCTTATTCTCACGCAAATTCTTTATCAGTACTCTTTGAGCGTAAAAAACGAGCTTATAGCGCTTCACTCTATCGGGTACTCTAGAAAAACGGTTCTTTTTCCATCGTTTATTGCTACGATTTTCATCGTGGCGATATTTATATTACTCAACACGACGCAGTTTGCTTACTCGAAAGATAAACTTGATGAGATTACAAAAGAGAGTAACGGGATAAAAATAAAGAGTGATTTTTTTGTGAGATACCAAAATAGCTACATCTATTTCGGCAACTTTTATCCGCTCCTCAAAAAAGCGGAAAATATCAAGATATACGAAATGAATGAAGGGAAAATCAAAAGACTTATCTCGGCAAAAAAAGGGATATTCGGGGATGACAAATGGATGTTTTTTAATGTCACCGAAACAAACATTCTTGATGAAATCAATTCAAAAGTGGATATTGTCTCTTATGAAAACAAGATAGAACTTGTTGGATTTAAACCAAATGTATTTGATCGAGTCTATGATATGCAGGGGAGTATGAGTATCAGAGATGCGTATGAGGCGATCGGGGTGCTGCAAGAGCAAAATATAAATACGAGTCGTGTTCTTGCCGCTTTATTTATTATGTTGTTTTCACCTATAGTACCCCTCCTCTTTAATACGGTCATATACTACTACCTCCCGCTCGGCAGGAGAGATTCTAATCTTGTGCTTTATAGTGTCGTATCGCTTTTTGGAGCGGTAATGCTTTGGGGTCTTCTTTTTATTCTGGGTAGGTTATCTATAGGCGGGGTCGTGAGTCCTGAACTAGCAGTCCTTTTTCCGTTTGTCGTGATTAGTTTGGTGTCGTTTGGGTATTACGCAAAGATACGATAACTTAGTTTGAAATCTGCGCTTTTTGCTCGCTTTTATAGAGCCAAATAAATAGCTCCACCACCGCCTCGTAAAGATCACTCGGTATCGATTCGTCTAATTCGATATTGATGAGAGAGTTTGCTAAAGCCTCGTTTTGAAAAATAGGAATCTCATATTCTCTCGCTCTAGCGATGATTTGCCAAGCAATCTCCCCCTTTCCCTTTGCGATTACTTTTGGAGCGGTATCTTTCCCCATTTCATATTGGAGTGCCGCCGCTTTTTTTATATGTTCATACATTAGTAGAGTGCCATTACCTTATCGATGTCACTCCAAGAGGTTTGTGTTTGTGTTTGCGAGAGGAGATGACGGAGTGAGCGCACTAAAATGTCGGTCTCGATATTGACCCGCTGCCCTATTTTATAGCTCTCAAAAAGGGTGTTTTTCATAGTATGCGGGATGATAGTGAGGCGGAAGACGTTCCTTTCGAGGGCATTGACCGTGAGGCTTATTCCATCTATGCCGATGCTCCCTTTTGGGACGATGAGCGGGATAAATTCATTGTCTACTTCAATGAAGAAGTCGAAGAACGATTCTTTTTTGTCAATCTTTTTGATGATTCCTACCGTGTCGATATGCCCTTGCATAATATGTCCTTCGACGCGGTCGCTTAGGCGCATCGCAGGTTCCATATGGACTTTTCCTTTGAGATTTTCTACGGCGAGAAGAGCACTAGTCTCGTGGCTCAATTCCACGCTAAACCCTTGGGATTCCAAGGAGATGACCGTAAGACACGCACCGTTTATAGCAATACTATCGCCGAGTTTGGGCTTGTGCTTGGCTTTGAGATTTAAAACATCGCCGGTATATGAAACTACCTCGGCTAGCTCTCTAATAAGTCCGGTAAACAAATAGATTAACCTCTTCTTGTTTTTATGCCGTATCTAGAGTAGATATTGAGAATCTCGGGGTCGGCGAGGAGACATACGTTTTCAGGATTTTTCCCGTCATAATCTACATGAGCGAGTATGTCTCTAGCGATATTGATACGCGCCCTTTTTTTATCGCTCGAGTTTACGAGTATCCAAGGAGTGTAGGGCGTGTGTGTCCGTGCGAACATCTTGTTAAACGCTTCGGTGTATTCATCCCACATTCCAAGTGATTTTTCATCGATGGGGCTTAATTTCCACATTTTGAGAGGATCGTCTTTTCTTGATTTGATTCTGCTTTTTTGTTCATCTTGGCTGACGTCAAGGAAATATTTAAAGATAAGTATCCCGCTCTCTAGCCACATCTGCTCAAGGTTTGGTGCTTGGTAGAGAAACTCTTTGTATTCGTCATTGCTACAAAAACCCATCACCCGCTCAACTCCTGCCCTGTTATACCAGCTCCTATCGAAAAATACGATCTCGCCCCCTTTTGGGAGTTGTTCGACGTAGCGTTGGAAATACCATTGCGTCCGTTCTACATCGCTTGGTTTATTGAGCGCGACCACCCTTGCACCCCTAGGGTTTAAGTGTTCGGTGAGGACTTTTATCACACCTCCTTTACCCGCTGCATCGCGCCCTTCAAAGAGGATGAGTATCTTTTTTCCTTTGTCTTTTACCCAGTTTTGAAGTTTTACGAGTTCGACTTGGAGTTTGGTTATCTCATCTTCGTAAAACTCTTTTTTGAATTTATTTTCCTTGTTGTACGCCTCTTTGGGATTTGATTCTTCGGGTCTTGTGGTGAGAGGTTTTTTTGCCATAGGAGATCCTTTTTATTTTTATACTTAAAAAAATATAACTTTTGTAATAATACATAAAAAGATTGAAAATCGGAAAAGAGATTATGAAAAATTGTGTAGTGATAGTCGGGAGTAACGTATGCAACGATCACGTTTTTGTCGACTATCTCATTAGGGAATCAAAAAAAATTCTCGGACAAATCGATACACTCATGGCAAATATCGAGAATCCCAAAGAGATACTTTTTGAACTCGAAGAGATTATAAAAAAACATACCGTTACACTTATTTTTGCTTCCAAAAAAAACCATAGCACGATTGCTAGGATGCTTGCCACGCTCAATAACGATACATTAGAAGCCAAAGAGAATCAGCTCCTTCCGTCGAAAACATCAGTCTATGATACAAACACTTTTTTGGTCACGATACGAGAGCACGCTGTAAACCTTTTAGAGGTCACACCTCGATGCGAGATACCGCAGATTCTTGTAGAGAGCGAGGTCAAACAAGGAGAATTGCATCTATTCGGGATAGACCACCAAAGTGCAGAGTTGCTCCTCAAGCCGATTTCGGAGATGTATAACGCGATGATGCAAACGACCGAGATTATCGAGGGATGGACAAAAATAAGCGTGACTTGTACAAAGTACGGCGGGTTGTCTAAATTTATCGATTCTACTAAATCGCTTTTTGGTTCAAAAGTGATAGCGACCACAAATATCGCGGCATATATTATTGAGCGCCTAAAAGAGAATAATAAGACCATTACCTTTGCCGAGAGCTGTACGGGGGGATTGCTCTCTTACTTTTTCACGAAAGAATCGGGAAGTTCGGCGATATTTAACGGAAGCGTGATTACGTACGCAGATTCTATTAAAAGAGGTTGGCTAGAGGTAAGCGCAGAATCACTCTATGACTACGGAGCAGTGAGCGAATACGTGGTGAGTGATATGCTCAAGGGGGTGCTAAAAATCAGCGGTGCGGACTATGCCCTCGCCATTAGCGGTGTGGCAGGACCTAGCGGCGGCACACAAACAAAGCCCGTGGGAACCGTATTTGTAGGCGTAGCGAAACGTGATAGCAGGGAAATAATCAGTCGAGAACGTTTTTTCGGAGATAGAAATTATATACAGCAACAGGCGGTATATAGGGCAATTATGCTGCTTGTAGAGCTGGCAGAAAACGATTTATCATGAGTTTTTCTATTTTTTCGCAAAAAAGCCTTGACAACGCAAAAAAAAGTAACTATAATTTCACCTCATTTTTAACGAAATGCGTGACCCGTTAGCTCAGCTGGTAGAGCAATTCCCTTTTAAGGAATGGGCCGATGGTTCGAATCCATCACGGGTCACCATCCTTTAAATTTGAATGTCTTATACAAGTAAGACCCCTTCATCTAGTGGCCAAGGATACCACCCTTTCACGGTGGCTACAGGGGTTCAAATCCCCTAGGGGTCGCCACTTTTTCTCACAATATTTTCACGGTCGTTTAGCTCAGTTGGTAGAGCGCCACCCTTACAAGGTGGATGCCGTAGGTTCGAGTCCTACAACGACCACCATAGATGCGGAGCCGTAGTTCAGTTGGTTAGAATGCCTGCCTGTCACGCAGGAGGTCGCGAGTTCGAGCCTCGTCGGCTCCGCCACTATCTTCACACTAATCTCTTCTTAAACAAATCTTGATACAATCCACATCCATTTTAAACACTTAATAATTGAAAAAATATACGGAGAGTAAACTATTATGGACTATAAAGAGACACTGCTTTTACCTGCGACGGACTTCCCGATGCGAGGCAATCTCCCGCAAAATGAACCTATAAGATATAAAAAATGGGATGACGAGAAAATCTATTCTAAGATGCTAGAAAAAAGGGCAAATGTACAAGAGGAATTTGTCCTCCACGACGGTCCGCCGTATGCCAACGGCAATACCCACATAGGGCACGCGCTCAATAAAACTCTCAAAGATATTATCGTCAAATACCACTATTTCAGCGGAAAAAAAGTCCACTATACCCCCGGCTGGGACTGCCACGGTCTGCCTATAGAGCAGCAGGTGGAGAAAAAAATCGGCAAGGAGAAGAAAGATTCGCTCCCTAAAAAGAAATTTAGAGAACTTTGCCGTGAGCATGCCGGAAAATTTATCGACATCCAGCGAAGCGAATTTAAAGCACTCGGTATCTTGGGAGATTTTGACAACCCTTACAAAACAATGGATTTCAAATTTGAAGCCGACATCTATAGGGCGCTTTGCTCCATCGCAAAAAAAGGGCTATTAGAAGAGCGAAGTAAGCCCGTATACTGGAGTTGGGCGTGTACGACGGCGCTTGCCGAAGCAGAGGTCGAGTATAAGGAAAAAGAGAGCGATTCGATATTCGTTGCGTTTGATCTTGATAGCGAAGCAAAAAAGATACTCGATTCCCAAAACGCTAAACTCGTCATTTGGACGACGACGCCTTGGACTTTGCCTGCAAATACAGGTATCTCCCTCAATCCCGAGTTTGACTATGCGCTAACCCAAAAAGGGTATATCGTCGCGGCTGATTTACATAGTAAACTTTCAGAAAGCGGCGTGGTGGATGCTACAATCGTAAAGACTTTCAAAGCATCAATCCTTGAATATCATCATGCGATAAACCCATTAAACGGCAGACCTTCAAAGGTGCTACTGGGTGAACACGTAGCGCTCGGTGAGGGGAGCGGTGCGGTACATACGGCTCCGGGACACGGGGAAGATGACTATAGAATCGGACTGAAATATGAACTCCCGATTCTTATGCCCGTCGATGATAACGGACTCTATGACGAGACTATAGTGCGCGAGAATCTACTGCCGAATCCCGAAGAATTTGTCGGGATGCATATATTCGATGCAAATAAAAAAATATTGGAACTTTTAGGGGAGCACCTCCTTAGCGGCACAAAGATCAAACACTCTTACCCGCACTGTTGGAGATCGCACCAACCAATTATTTTCAGGGCGACAAAGCAGTGGTTTATTCTTTTGGATAAAAAAATCGAAGGATTAGACAAGACGCTTCGCGAGGTGGCACTGGAGCAGATAGAGAAAACCGCGTTCTATCCCGCGCACGGCATCAACAGACTACGGAGTATGATAGAAAATCGCCCCGACTGGTGCATCAGCAGACAAAGAGACTGGGGTGTCCCTATCGCGTTTTTTAGGGATAAAAAGAGCGATAAGATAATACTCGATAACGACGTCCTCGAACACCTCGCCGAGGTCTTTGAAAAAGAGGGGGCGGATGCATGGTGGAGTAGAGAGATAAGCGAACTATTACCCAAAGGTTGTGGGTATGATCCAAATGATCTTGAAAAGAATGAACATATTTTGGATGTGTGGTTTGATAGCGGTTCCACGTGGAGAGCGGTGCTAGATAATAGCGCTTTTAGGGCGGGGAAATATCCTGCGGATATGTACCTAGAAGGGAGTGACCAACATAGAGGGTGGTTTCAAAGCTCCCTTTTAGTGAGTTGCGCGATAAACGGAATCGCACCGTACAAAAGTATCCTCACGCATGGTTTTACGATGGATGAAAACGGTGAGAAGATGTCTAAGTCCAAAGGAAATGTCATAGCGCCCGCCGAAGTGATCAAAGAACTCGGTAGCGAAATCCTGCGTCTTTGGGTAGCGATGAGTGATTATCAAAGCGATCAAAAGATTAGTATGAATATCCTCAAACAAGTAGGAGAGCAGTATAAAAAACTAAGAAATACTATCCGATTCTTGTTAGCAAATATCAACGACCTTGAGCAACTCTCACCCATAGAGGATTTTAATGAAATAGATAAGTGGATAATGCAAAGTGCTAAAGAGACTTTTGAAGAATCCAGAGCGTTTTTTAACAACTACGATTTCGCCAAAGGGTTGCATCTTTTAAGTACGTTCGTCGTGAATGATCTTAGCGGTATATATATGGATATATGCAAAGATAGACTTTATTGCGACGGCAAGGAGAGTAAAAGTAGACGGACGGCACAAAGCGCAATGGCTATGATTTTGGATTCTATGCTTGCATTGCTCGCGCCGTTTTTGACCTATACCGTAGATGAGGCGCTAGAATATCTCAATCCTGCAATCAAAGGTGATAGATACGATGTGAGTGATTTGTTATTTGTCGCACTCCCCGAGGTTTCAAACAAGTATGATTTCGAGTATCTAAATCTTACTAGGGAAAGATTTTCCGAGATTATAGATAAACTCAAAAAAGAGAAAAAAATAAAATCCACTTTAGAGTTGGAGCTTGGAATCTCAAGTGAGAAGATTCCGTTGAGTAAAGAGATCGCCGACTGGTTTATGGTGAGCGATGTATGTGACGTTAAAAGAGATGATGAAATCGATAGCTTTGAGCTCGAAGGGGGCATCTTTAAAATATATACGGCAAACAAACATAAGTGTCCGAGATGTTGGAAGTTTACCTCCGAAATAGAAGAGACGGTTTGCAAAAGATGCGAAGAGGTAGTTAATGCCTAGTCTCAATACAATGGTGTCGTTAGAGTTTACGTTGTTAAGCGCAACGGCTCTAGCCGCACTATTTTTTCTGATAATTTTTATTATTAGAAAAATTAGTAAAGATTATAAATAAAATAATGAAATTCGTTCTTATTTTTAATACACAGAATTAGTTACTTTTTTTAACAATAACCCCAAAATCCGCACCTATCTTAAGCAAACTATCAAAATGTAGCAAATATAATAGAGCCGTTTGTTAGGTATTCTATTTTGTTAACTTTTTAGGAGGTAGTATATGCAATCTAATCCGGCATTAGAGTATGACTATTCGGTCTCTAAGCTATTTGTCTACGCGACATTGGCTTTCGGTATCGTAGGTCTACTTTTAGGAGTTGTAATTGCGTTCCAGATGGCGTTTCCCGATCTAAACTATTTGGCGGGCGAATATGGAACATTCAGTAGATTGAGACCGCTACACACGAGCGGCATCATCTTTGGTTTTACCCTTAGCGGTATTTGGGCGAGTTGGTATTACTTGGGACAAAGAGTTCTCAAGATATCTTATAACGAATATCCGTTCTTGAAGTTCATAGGTCACCTACACTTTTGGGCGTATATCATCTTGATGGCTCTTGCGGTTGTGTCTCTGTTTATGGGTATGACACAGTCAAAAGAATACTCCGAGCTTGTTTGGCCACTAGACCTTTTAGTTGTTGTTGTTTGGGTTCTGTGGGGTATTAGCTTGTTCGGAAGCATGGGCGTAAGAAGAGAGAAAACCATATATATTTCATTGTGGTATTTCATAGCTACGTTTGTTGCTATCGCAACTCTTTTTATTTTCAATAACCTTTCAATCCCGACTTTCCTGATTTCAGGCGTAGGTGCATGGACACACTCAATATCGCTTTATGCCGGTACTAACGATGCGCTTGTACAATGGTGGTTCGGACACAACGCGGTTGCGTTCGTATTTACTTCAGCTATCATTGCACTAATTTATTACTTTTTGCCAAAAGAATCAGGGCAACCTGTATTCTCATATAAACTTTCACTTTTCTCTTTCTGGGGATTGATGTTCGTTTATATTTGGGCAGGTAGCCACCACCTTATCTATTCTACTGTTCCTGATTGGATGCAAACTATGGGATCTATCTTCTCGGTAATCCTTATTCTTCCATCTTGGGGTACGGCTGTTAACATGCTTTTGACTATGAAAGGTCAATGGCAACAACTTAAAGAATCTCCGATGATTAAGTTCCTTGTACTAGCGTCTACATTCTATATGCTAAGTACACTCGAAGGACCGATCCAATCAATCAAATCAGTTAACGCACTTGCGCACTTTACTGACTGGATTCCCGGACACGTTCACGACGGTACGCTCGGATGGGTTGGGTTTATGGTTATAGCTGCTTGTTACCATATGGTTCCTAGATTGTATAAAAGAGAGATATTCTCTAAAAAAATCATGGAAGCACAATTTTGGATACAAACTACTGGTATCGTTCTTTACTTCTCTTCTATGTGGATCGCAGGTATCACACAAGGGATGATGTGGAGAGCAGCAGATGAGTACGGTAACTTGGCATATTCATTTATCGATACCGTGACAGTTCTTATGCCTTATTACACAATTAGAGCCGTAGGCGGTCTTCTATATCTAGTCGGTTTCTTGATGTTCACATACAACATTATTATGACAATGACTGCTGCAAGACAACTTGATAAAGAGCCACAATCGGCTACACCGATGGCAGCGTAAGGGAGGAATGAGTAATGTTTAGTTTTTTAGAAAAAAATCCGTTCTTTTTTACGGTTGCGTTTTTAGTAGTATTTTCAATAGCAGGTTTAGTTGAGATTCTTCCTAACTTTGCCGAAGCATCAAAACCTACGGAAGGTTTGAAGCCATACAGCTTGCTTGAAACTGCCGGTAGACAAATCTATATAAAAGATTCTTGCAATGCTTGCCATTCACAACTTGTAAGACCTTTTAAATCAGAAACAGACAGATACGGTATGTATTCACTTAGCGGTGAGTATGCGTATGACAGACCGTTCCTTTGGGGTTCAAAAAGAACAGGACCGGATCTTCATAGAGTAGGTAACTACAGAACTACTGACTGGCATGAAAACCATATGTGGGAGCCAAACGCAGTTGTTCCAGGCTCAATTATGCCTGCATACAAACATATGTTTAGCAACAACATAGATATGGATACAGCGTATGCCGAAGCGTTTACGCAAAAAGCAGTATTCGGTATGCCATATGATCAAGATCTCGGCGGTGAAACCGTAAAACTGGGCGGAAGCGTAGCAGAAGCTAGAGAGCTTATGCTTGCAGAAGCTAAAGAGATTGTAGCAGATATGAAAAATCAAGATGTCAAAGATGCGCTTGATAGAGGCGAGATCAAAGAAGTGGTTGCACTTATCGCTTATCTTAACAGCCTCGGAACAAAGAGAAGGGCTCAGTAAGTGGATGTAGAAACCCTTAAAGTCTTGCAAGGCTACGTCTATTGGTTTATGACCATTTTACTTGTAGTCTTTCTTTATTGGTATATACTACATCTCTATAGAAGCGAAAAGAAAGGCGAGGCGGATTATGAAAAGTACGGCCGTCTTGCGCTTGATGACGAATTGACTGATGCTCCGATCGAAGAGCGCGAAAGAACTAAAAAAGAAGAAAATAAATAAGGAGAGCTAAATATGGAGTGGCTAAATCTCGAAGATAGCGTTAATGCTCTTTCACTTCTAGGTGCGGTCGTTATTGTAATACTTACCATCATGATAGCCGGTAAGTATATCAAGCAAATGAAAGACGACCAAGTAAAAGGTGAAAAAGCAGGTTACGACTGGGACGGAATTGATGAATTGAAAAATGACCTACCGGTAGGTTGGGCATCTATGTACGCGATACTCATCGTATGGGGTCTATGGTATTGGTTTGTAGGATACCCGTTGAACGCATATTCACAAATCGGTGAATATAACGAAGAAGTACAAATGTATCAAGATAAGTATCAAAGCAAGTGGGCAAACGCAAGCGAAGATACACTAAAACAAATGGGACAAAGCCTTTTCCTTGTACAGTGTGCACCTTGCCACGGTGAAACAGCCGAAGGTATGGCAGGAAAAGCTGCAAACCTTGTTGAATGGGGCAAAGAAGAAGGGATTATTACTTCTATCGTACACGGTCAAAAAGGTATGAACTACCCGTTAGGCGAAATGCCTGCCGGTCTATTACCTGACCAAGCGAGTGCAAAAGCGGTCGCTGCGTATGTAATGTCTGAAATTTCAGCAGTGAAGAAAACAAAATACCCTGATCTTGTTGAAACGGGTAGAGCACTATGGGCTACATGTGCTGCTTGCCACGGTGAAGACGGTGCAGGTATGGCAGGTATGGCTCCTGATCTTACGCAGTATGGTACAAATGACTTCATAGCAAACGTACTTAACAAAGGTAAGAAAGGAAACATAGGTAAAATGCCTTCATTTAACAATATGCTAACAGATGTACAATACAAAGCCCTTGGCGAGTATGTATACTCTCTAAACTAAGAAAGGAGAAGAAATGAACGGATTATTCGGAGTAAACGGACTTCTTGGTTATCTAGTAGCAGTTGTTCTTCTACTTTCAATCGTTTTCGTATTGGGTATGACTGCTGTAGGTATTCAAAAAAGTGAAGCGACAAATTATTATAAGATCGAAAACCCTTTCGAGCTTAAAATGAACAGCACATCTAACGTGAATCACGTTAAGAGTGCAAACTAAGGGGGATATGATGGCTGATACAGGAATCAAACTAAATACACTAGAAGTAGTACTTGCTGCTGCTAATGTTATTATCGCGGTTATATCTATCGCGGTTGTATTTATCCCCGGTATGCTTGCTTACGTAGGCTAAGTAACGTTGTCTTTATTTAAATATATAGCAATAGGGCTTTTTGCCCTGTTGCTAAATCTACAAGCCGGTGAAAACGCCGTAAAATTCAATCAAAATGTTTTATTGCCCAAGACTGAGGAAGTGATAAACTTGCTCAATCAGGAAATTTATAAAAATACGAATACCGAAATTGCGGTATTTGCAATAACCGATTCACAATTGGTCGACTATGAAAAAATGACTGAGTTATTTTTAAACGATTACAAAGACAAAAGCTATTTTGCCCTGTTTTTTGTACTAGATATTAAAAAGATAGATTTACGTATATCGGATGACTTAAAAGAGACTATTGATAAAAATGAGATTTATTGGGACTATATCGTCCCGCTACTAACGGACAAGCAAAATGAACTCAATCCTGATAGGATTTCTGCAATCATACTCAATGGAGTGATAGGATTTGGTGAACAGATTGCCGAAGCAAAAAAACTCCATATCAATTTACTTGATGAACTTACCAAAGGAAATACCACTTTTGATATAACAAAATATATTTTTTATTTTATGGCTTTATCGCTTGTCGGCTTATTTATCTATAGAATGAAGAGAGGGTAATGAAAGAAGAAAAGAACTACTGGCCCCAAGGGATAGTTTTAATAGTATTGGCAGTTGTAATACTGATAATTTGGACTATTAATACCGCCGTAAAAAATAGCATAGAGATGGATAGCCCTTATTTATTGAGTTATCAACAAGTTGACGACAATATCAACGAGCTTGTAAAATCTCAAAAATTATTTGAGAAAGAGTACGCCGTCATCAAAGAGACGGAAAGTTTTGTCGTAGGAAAAAATGATTTTATATTTCGGGTAGAATCTTTACAAAACCTTCCGACAGAGGGATTGGAGGCGAGTTGTCTACTCACCCGACCGCTAACGACCAAAGAAGATCAAAAGATAGACAAAGCCGAACAGATAGGAAACAGCTTTGTTTGTAAAGATTTTGAGGTAAAAAATAAAGGGCGTTATCAAGTCTCTATAGTTATAAAAAATGCCACATTCGGAGCATTCTACAACTACGAAATAAATAGCTCGATGTAGTCGCTTACGCGATACACCAAGCTATCTTTTCTCCGCTTCTCATCGGTATGATTCCATCATATGTACTTTGCACCTGCATCTCTTTTTTTATGAGGCGTACCTCTTTTTTCGGTGCTTTGATGCCGTAAATATCTTTAGCGTTATTAGAGATAAAGTTTTGCAATTTTGTGAAATCTGAATTTTGCTCAAAAAGTTCCGTGAGATTCTGCAATAAAATCGGAGCGGAAAAAATCCCTGCGGCACCGTTTAAAGCGAGCTTTCTCTCCGTAGGATGCGGCGCACTATCGCTGCCGAATGAGATTTTTTTATGCCCACTGAAAACAGCATCCCTAATTGCCTCCCTATCCCTCGGCGTTTTAACTATCGGCTTGCAAAAATGGTGTGGATTGAGACCGCCGCCCAACACGTCATCAAGGGTAAAAAGCATATGATGCAGTGTGACGGTGCCATAAAGATTGTCATATTTTTCAATAGTTTCAATCGATTTTCTTGAACTAAGATGCTCAATAATGATTCGCATTTTTGGAAATGTTTTTGCCAAAAAAGTAAAAATAGGTAAAAACTCATCCTCTCTATCGAGCACAAAGCCGTTTGTTTCACCGTGGATAGAGAGTATCATATCTAGCGATTCCATCCATGAGAATATCTCTAGAGTTTTATCACCGAGTATCTCTTTTGCCCCTTCCTCGCTATTGGTCGTAGCCCCTTTTGGGTAGAGTTTTACTATGTCTATTCCGTTTTGTTTGCCTTTGATTAACTCCTCTTTGGTTAAATTTTCGCTATAAAACAATGACATATATGGCTCAAATGTATCGCCGTCGGTCGCGTCCAATACTCTCTCTTTATACGCAAGTACGGAATCTACATTAAAAAGCGGCGGAGTGATATTTGGCATAACAAGTGCTGCACTAAAATACATCGAGGTGTATCGAGCGACACTATTGAGCATCTCACCGTCTCGAAGGTGTAGGTGCATATCAAGCGGAGAATCTAAGATTATACTTTCCATAAAGAAGCCTTCTGTTTTTTTTGAAAGTATAGCAAAACAACAAGGATAGCGGCATTTAATGAGAAGAGCGACAGAAGAGGCACTTTTTTGTACCAAAGTAGACGAGAAGTTGCGGTTAGTGACTTCCATAGGGAAAACAAAATACGAAGAAAAAATAGGAAATAAAAAAAACTGGGAAAAGCCGACGTATGAGTATGTGTGTAAAAGTGTCAATCCTCGCGATGTAGGAAAACGACGAAAGCTTTTCACGGACGAGGGATTGGCACTTTTTTTGCATTCCATCGCGCATATAGAGTTTTTTGCGATAGATCTCGCACTGGATGCTATTTATCGGTTTGACGGATTGCCCGATTTGTACTATGAGGATTGGCTAGAGGTAGCCAAGGAGGAGGTCGAGCACTTCATCGGTATACGTAAAATCCTCAATAGTCTAGGATACGAGTACGGCGATTTTAATGTGCATGGCGGGCTATTTAATGCTGCCATCAAAACACAAAGTGCTTTGGAGAGGATGGCACTCATACCGATGGGTTTTGAGGCGAACGGACTAGATGCAAACATAGCACTTAGGAGAAAGATAGAGCACAACGACCCCAATCACAAAGACGCGATATTGGAATCTTTGGAAGTTATTTTGAGAGATGAGATAAGTCACGTTAAAAAAGGGAACGTTTGGTTCGATTTTATATGTAAGAAAGAGGGGAGAGATAGAGAGGTGTTTTTTGAGATAGTGGAGAGACACTATCCGAGACTGCTAAAGCTAAACAAAGAGCTGAATGTCGCAGCGAGACTGGAAGCGGGATTTAGCAAAGAGGAGATTGAGATTTTACAACAACAACGGGGAGGCAGCAGCTATGAGTGAGGCACAAGAGCATTCCAATGATTTCGTCGTACATGACAATCTAGCGCAAATCGCGGCGTTTTACGAGACGTACTATCTTATAGGCATTGGATTTATGGTTTCATATTCGTGCGGATTTGAGAGTAAAGAGAGTGCAAAAAAAATCAATGCGATGAAAATGAAAGTGAAGACGGAGTTCTTTATCGAAGATTTGATCGACTGTTGTTTAGAATTTAGCGACAAAGAGGCGATACTTGAAGCTCTAAAGAAAAAAGCGACAAAAAAAGCACTCAAAGACATCCTCGCCAAAGACAAAGAGATACTCAATCCCGAGATATTTCGGGCGATAATGGAAGAATATATTGAGAATCAAAAAGTCTTTACAAACTATATGGAGAGTATGTTTAAAAGCTCGTTTGTCTTCCGTGTCAAAGAGTGGGACAAAAAGATAAACGGCGAACTCATAAACACGCTTATAGAGCGACTTGCGGTGCAGTCGCTTGACAAATAGCCTCTAAGAGAGCGAATCCTTGACTTTTTGGATGAGCCTGTTTGTTTTCACTTCATAGAGCTCCGCCAGCTCCAAACTCTCTCCCTCGAAGCGAGTCACGAGTATAGGGGTGGTATTGCTCGCACGCACTAGTGCCCAACCGTGCTCAAAGACGATTCTTAGACCATCGACGGTGATGATCTCTTTGATCTTCGGGAAATCCTCGGGTGGATTTTTGAGTAGCTCTTGAAGCTGCTCTATGATACGAAATTTCTTCTCCTCCGTCGTTTTTACCTTTATCTCTTCGGTGTTGTAGACCTTCGGCAGCGCTTCTACTTCCGCATCAAAATCGACCCCTTGATGGCGCAGCTCTAAGATTCTTAATGCGCTGTAGAGGGCATCATCATAGCCGAAATACTTGTCGTTGAAAAAGAGGTGTCCGCTCACCTCCGCGGCAAACGTGGCATTGAGTTCTTTGAGCTTGACTTTGAGGTTGCTATGCCCCGTTTTGTACATCACCGCGCGTCCTATTTTGTTTATCTCGTCATACATCACTTGGGAGCATTTGACTTCGCCGATGACGAGCGGATTTTGCATTCGCTTGGCAAAGAGGAGAGCGATAATATCGCCTTTGATATTGTTTTGCTTCGTGAGCAGCGCGATCCTATCGGCATCACCGTCAAAAGCAAATCCTATATCCAAGAATCCTATCGCGTGTTTCAAGTCTTCTAGATTCTCCTCTTCACTTGGGTCTGGATGGTGGTTTGGGAAATTGCCGTCGGGGTCGGGATAGAGGGCTTTGTATTTGATTCCTAACTTATTAAGAATCGGCAAAAGCGCCACGCTCCCAACGCCGTTGCCGAAATCTAACACGATATTTTCTTCGCCTTTGAGTGCTGCAAACTCCGTGACCATATAGTCGATATACTGCTCCAAAGCATCGATCTTCGTATGGGTGGAATCTAGGGGGATTTGGATGTGAGTTTCCAACACCTTTTTTCCGAGCGCGTATATCTGCTCCCCGAAAAATGGCGCCTTGTCAAGCGTGATCTTAAAGCCGTTGTATTCGGGTGGATTGTGCGACCCCGTGATCATCACCGAGCCACTCGGGACGATCCCCTCAAAACTCGTGTAATTACTAAAATAATTTACCGGAGTAGGCACCAAGCCGCACCCAAGCACTTTTACACCCGCATGATTAAAACCTGAAGAGAGCCACTCAAAAAGCTTTGGCGAATGAATCCTAGCATCATATCCTATGGAGACATATTCCCCGATCTTTTTAATCTCCAGCCCCAAAAAATACCCGATTTTACTCACGCTTTCAAACGTCAACTCCCTCTCAAAAATCCCTCTAATGTCGTATTCTCTGAATATTGATTGCAAAAAAGTCCTTTAATTACTGATTGTTCTAAAAATTGAATCAGCCAACCTGCTACCAGCCCCAACAAGTTTTGATAAAACTCTAAGTTGTTCTTTGATGGCAATATTATCTGTTGGTTTCGGGTAGTTTACACTATGGTCAATTTCACCCCAAATTTCCTCAAAAAGTGTTCTAACTTGTATTTCACAATAAAAAGGAAACTCTTTGTGAGGTTTTACTAAATAGTGTATGCTCGTATAATAAGTATCTTTTAATTCAATATCTAAATCAAATTTTTCAAAAAAAAGTTTAGATTCGGGATCCCATGTATAAGCTTTTGGTTTTTCACCCAATACCCAATTTTTACCGTTAACGTTATCCATTATAGCATTATGAATATGCCGAAATTGATCTTGATAAAGATGTATTACCCTAACACCTGCTAAATCCGTTACATTATCAAATAGGTTTATATCATCTGTACTCTCTCCTCCGGCATACTTTCTTTCAAGCTTCCCTTTAAGGTGTACTCTGTCCTTAACCCTTGCTTTTAGCGAATGAATGATAGCTGGCGTACCGGAATTTAATTTTCGGTTAGACTTAAAAAAATCATAAACTTGATTTTTTAGTCGTTCAATCTCATCGTATCTAGCATCAAAAAGTTGTAATATTTTTTCAATATCCATTTATTAATCCAAATATGTTAGGCGTGATAGTAAATCTTCTGTGAAACTTTTGTACTTATCCTTTGTTTCATAGTAATAAGACTGATTTCCACTAACGGTAGGTTTGTCTTGCTCATCTAAGTCAGTATTTGGTACTTCCCAAATCGGTTTATGATACTTTTGTGCCATATTTGGTAGTGTATTATGAGAATGCATTACAGATGTGTCTCCTATCGGTTTTGAAAGCAAATCATTTGGTATATTTTTCCATATTTCATTATCAATATATTCTTGTATTGTTACAGGAATTTGTTTGGCATAGTTATAATGAGCCTGTGCCAATGACCATGTGTTATTTGTTGATTTTGTATATTTTCTTGCATTATAAATTGTATATCCAAGCAATCTCACATATTTTTCTGGAAACTCCTTTTTTTTGTCGGCAGACAAAAAATGCATAAGCATATCAAACTCTTTTTTCCATGTTTTTAACGCGTTCCCGATGTTACGAATGCCGTATAGAGAAAACAAATCGGGCATTGCGGGAATTACAAAACCATCTGTTGTGGAAATGACAACTTTATTTAAAGCACCTAGACTAGGAGAGGTGTCCATAATCACAAACTCATATTTATATTCTTCTGCATATTTAATAGCAAGTTTTCTAATCTGCGTAACTATCCTTATCGCTTGAGGGTCTCCTTTGTATACATCACTCCAAACATTGGAGATTTTATCTTCATATAAATGCATCGTAAGCCTGCCGGGAATAATTGCGAGATTTTCTTTTAATTCAAAAGGCTTAGCAATATATTCAGAATCAACACCATCAACAGCCGGTTTTAAGAGAAAATGAACAGATCTAGCTTCGTCAAACATTTTTTTATACTCTTCGCTATCTAATTTATCCCTTGCGCTTTTGTAGTCATCAATAAAGTCATCCTCTTTCGCCCAACAATCATGAACCTTTTCTTCATCCATAGAAATTATGGTGACATTACATTGAGGGTCTAGATCAAAAATTAATGTTTTATGTCCCAACTCTGCTAAAGCATTTGCAAAGTGGTATGTAAGAGTTGTTTTGCCGACACCACCTTTATTGTTAAATATTGATATTGTTTTCATAGTATTTTCTCCTAAGCTTTTTCATTTTACACAAACCTCATACAAATAGTACGATAAACTTCATGCCTTAAACTCTCATCTATATCCACTGAAATCTTCTCCAATAACCGCATCTTAGAAATACTCCGAATCTGATGACATAAAAGTATCGCCTCTTTGTCAAGCAGCGTAAAAAGTACTTCGTTTGGGTAGATTCTGCGCCCCTCTTTTCTTGAGGTAATAGGGATAATCGTTACGATGTCGAGTTGATTCTCTATGTCATTGGAGATGACGAGCACGGGGCGTTTACCGCTCTGCTCCCTGCCTATAGTAGGATTCAAATCCGCCCAAAAAACCTCAAAATGCACCGACTTCTCCGTCACTGTATTTGAAATCCTCGCTCACTTGGGCGACATCCTCTAAAAAAAGCTTGTCATTTTTCGCCTCTGCTATCGCTTGTTTGTATTGTTCTCTTTTTATCTCTTTGATATAGCTTTCAAGCGCTTGATTGACGATGTCGGAGAAGTTGGAATGCGAAGCGATGATACCGCTAATGTCAAGCTCATTGTAAATAGTATCTTTAAGTGCTACAGTCTTTCTTATCATATATCACCTCTTTTTCATACATTATATCATACTTTTATCGCCGCATCCACGATCTCTCTCGCCTCTTTGATGATCTGCTCCAAATGCTCTTTCCCTTTAAAACTTTCCGCATAGATTTTATAAATATCTTCCGTCCCGCTTGGTCGTGCTGCAAACCAGCCGTTTTCGCTCTCCACCTTGAGACCGCCGATGGATTCGTTGTTTCCGGGGGCTTTGGTCATTTTTCGGAGGATTTTTTCGCCTGCTAGATTCTCGGCTTTGACCATGTCGGGGGAGAGTTTTTTTATCTTGGATTTCTCTTCAGGCGTCGCTACGGCATCGATACGTTCGTACACGGGAGAGCCGAAACGTGATTCGAGTTCTTTATAGTGTTCGCTTGGATTCTTACCCGTGACTGCCGTGATCTCTGCACTCAAGAGATCCATAATGATGCCGTCTTTATCGGTGCTCCACGCGCTTCCGTCCATACGTAAAAAGCTCGCTCCAGCGCTCTCTTCGCCGCCAAATCCATAACTTCCGTCGATGAGCCCGTCCACGAACCATTTGAATCCAACGGGGACTTCTTTGAGATTCTTGCCTAGGCTTTTTGCCACTCTATCGATCATGGAGCTGCTTACGAGTGTTTTGCCTATAGCCGCATCGCTTCTCCAGTTCGGTCGGTGGGAAAAGAGGTACTCTATCGCTACACTTAGGTAGTGGTTTGGATTCATCAGTCCTTCGCGCGTCACGATGCCGTGCCTGTCGTAGTCGGGGTCGTTACCGAATGCAATGTCAAATCTATCTTTTAGTCCGATGAGACTCGCCATCGCGCTTGGGCTGGAGCAGTCCATCCGTATCTTGCCGTCCTTGTCCACGGTCATAAAGCTAAACGTCGGATCGACGTAGGGATTGACTATCTCCATATCAAGACCGTACATCTCCGCCATCGGTGCCCAAAATCCCACGCCGCTGCCGCCCATCGGGTCTACGCCGATTTTGAGTTTGGCGTTTTTTATCGCTTCCATATCCACGACGTTTTTGAGGTCGCTGATGTAGGGGAGGATGTAGTCGTACTCCTTCACATTTGAGAGGGTGAGCGCTTTTTCGTAGCCGATTCTTTTGACCTCTTTACAGCCCCCTTCTATGATTTCGTTTGCCCTTTTTTGGATGATGTCGGTGATCTCCGGTCCTGCGGGACCTCCGTGGGTGGGGTTATATTTAAACCCCCCGTCGCTTGGCGGGTTGTGCGAAGGGGTGATCACTACGCCGTCACAGAGATGCGAAGTTTTCCCCTTGTTGTGTGTGAGAATCGCATGGGAGATGACGGGGGTCGGGGTGTATTCTTTGCTCCAGCGCACCTCCACACCGTTTGCGGCAAACACTTCTATGGCGCTGATGGAAGCCGATTCGGAGAGGGCGTGGGTGTCTTTGCCGATGAAGAGGATGCCGTCGATCCCGTTAGCTTTCCTATACTCGACTATCGCTTGGGAGATCGCTAGGATGTGGGCTTCATTGAAGCTTTTTTTCTCCGACGTACCTCTATGACCCGATGTGCCGAAACTCACTTGTTGGGTGGTTTCTGTCATATCGGGGGTGAGTGCATAGTAGGCACTGACGAGTCTCGGGACATTGATGAGCATCGTTTTTGGGGCGGGTTTTCCTGCGAGTGGGTGGAGCGACATAGTGTTTCCTTGTGTCATTAGAGTGATAGTTGATTTTAACTTTGGGTGCTTTAAAAAACAATGAACCCAAATCGGTCATTTTTATAAACAGACTTTAAATTGTAATAATAAACTTTAGGTTAGAATATTCGATTAAATCCCCTAATTTTATCAGGAAAATAAATGCAATTCGTCCCTCAATTAGACAGAATCAAGATTTATGAAGCGGGCAAACCCATTGAGCTTGTGGTACGGGAATACGGCATCAAACCCGAAGAGGTGGTCAAACTCGCCTCCAATGAGAATCCAAACGGATGCTCCAAAAAAGTCACCGAAAAAATCCAAGAGATAGCGGCACTTTCGTTTCGTTATCCCGATGATAGTATGTATGCCCTCAAAGAAAAACTCGCAAACAAATACGGCGTAACATCAAAAAACATCATCGTAGGGGCAGGGAGCGACCAGATCATAGAGTTCCTCATCCACGCCAAATGTGAGCGCGGAGATAAGGTCTTGCAGGCAAAGACGACGTTCGCGATGTATGAGGTCTATACCGCACAGTGTGACGCACAGACCATCCGTACCCCAACGCACGGGCACGTGATAGATGAGTTTATCGAAGAGTACAAAAAACACAATCCCCAAATCGTCTTCCTCTGCACTCCAAACAACCCGCTAGGCGAGGCACTGGATAGGGACGAGGTGTATCGATTCTTAGATGCCGTCTCTCCCGAGACATTAGTAGCGGTGGACTGCGCGTATATGGAGTATGCGGCGTATAAAGATTCCAAAAAGGCGATACGCCCGCAAGAGCTTATCGAAAAATATCCAAACGCTATTTACTTGGGAACATTTTCAAAAGCCTACGGTCTCGGCGGTCTGCGCGTAGGGTACGGTATCGCCCAAAAAGAGATAATGGACGCGCTTTATAAAATCCGCCCTCCGTTTAATATCACCACCCTTTCACTAGCCGCTGCTATCGAAGCGCTAGATGACGAAGCATTTGTACAAGATTCGCTTCAAGCCTGTTTTTCACAGATGGGGAGATACGAGGCGTTTTGCAAAGAAAAAGGGTTTAAATATATTGAGAGTTACACAAACTTTATTACGATACTATTTGATGAAACGAAATATGACGGCACACAGCTTTCCGATGCGCTCCTCAAACAAGGGGTAATCGTCCGAAATCTCAAGTCTTACGGTCTTAACGGTATCCGTGTGACGATAGGGACGGAGCGGGAAAATGATATTTTCTTCGCAAAAATAAACGCTTTATTGTGAAATTGATAATCGGGGAAAAGTGATTTGGATATAAAAATTGTCTTCCAGCAAATCTTAAACATCATTAATAAATTCAATCCGAAGCAAAAGATTGTCATTGCTTCGACCGTCGTCGCGGTGATTGGATTTGTCGTCTTTTTGGCGGTTTACAATGCCAAGACGAGTACGACGAGCGATGGGTATAAGGTGCTATTTGACGGTGTTGATTCCAAAGATGCCGCACTTATCATCCAACAACTCCAACAAGATAATATCCCCTATAAGATTCCGCGTGAAGACGTGATACTTATCCCCCAAGACAAGGTCTATGAAGAGCGGATAAAACTCGCGAGTGCCGGATTGCCCAAAAGCTCACAAATAGGGTATGAGCTTTTTGATACCCAAGAATTCGGCGCGACCGATTTCGACCAACAGATAAAATACTTGCGTGCTATCGAAGGAGAGCTCTCAAAAACGATCCAATCGCTCCGCCCCGTGGAAAAAGCGGATGTGAGCATCGCACTCCCTAAAGAATCTGTTTTCGTGAGCAAAGACGTCCCTCCTACTGCTTCGGTAGTGCTTACGTTGGTGCCGAATATGGTACTCTCTACCAAGCAAGTCATCGGTATTAAAAATCTCGTCGCCGCATCCATACCCAAGCTCAAAGCCGAAAACGTAAGAATCGTCAATCAAGACGGCGAACCGATGGGCGAAGGGGATGAGCTTACCACCTCCCGCGAACTCGCAGCGGCACAACTCAAATATAAGCAGAATCTCGAAAAAGTCTATGAAGAAAAAATCCTCAATATCTTAGCCCCCGTAGTGGGCGGACAAAACAGAGTAGTAGCGAAGATCAATATAGATTTTGATTTCTCCCAAAAAGAATCGACAAAAGAGCAATACGATCCCGAAAACGTCGTGAGGAGCGAACAAAACCTCGAAGAAAAAAGGGAAGGCTACAAGCCAAAAGAGATAGGCGGCGTCCCCGGAGCGGTGAGCAATATCGGTCCGGTACAAGGGCTAGAGGATAACGAACTCAAAGAGAAATACGAAAAATCACAAACGACTACGAATTATGAGATCAGTAAGACCACTTCAAGCATCAAAGGGGAATTTGCGACCATAAAAAGGGTGAGTGCGGCTGTCGTGGTGGATGGCAAACACGAAGTGATAGACGGTCCAAACGGCGAAGAGGTCAAATATACCGCCCTCTCCGAAGAAGAGCTGACCTCCATCAGTGCTCTCGTACGCCAAGCTATCGGTTACTCACAAGATAGAGGGGATGAGGTGAGTGTCTCTAACTTTAGATTTGATACTAAGCTAGCTTCGATAGAGGTGCGCAGTAAGTATGAGATCGTGATGGATGAGATAAAACGATTCGCTACCCCGTTGGCACCGCTCCTCAAATATCTCGTCGCCGCAATCGTCTTGTTTATCTTCTACAAACAAGTCATCGTTCCGTTTGTCAACAAGATGCTTTCAGATGCGGTGGATGAAGACGGGATGCCCGAATCGCTTATCAGTATGGATGAAGACGATGAGAATGATGCCGATAAGCTAGGTGATTTGAGGAAAAAGATCGAAGTACAGCTCGGCATCGGCGGCGGCGTAAATGAAGACGAAGTGCGCTATGATGTAATGCTAGAAAAGATGCGGGCGATAGTCGAAGAGAAGCCCGAAGAGGTAGCGTCGCTCTTCCAGACGCTCATACGCGACGAGCTTGGAATCGAAGCATTGCCCGATATGGGCGGCGGAAAGAAAAAGGGGTAAGGGGAGATGAATTTATCACCTTCACAGCAAGCGCAGTTTGACGAACTCTCTATGGCGGAAAAAATCGCCATATTACTTATACAGCTAGGTGATGACCTCACTAGTGAAGTTTTCGCCCATCTCGATATAGAGACAATCACCGAAATATCAAAATATATCGCTCAAAGCACCGGTATAGACAAATCTATCGCAACCTCGATTTTAGAAGAGTTTTATGCGATATTCCAATCCAACCAATACATCAGCTCGGGCGGTATGGAGTATGCCAAAGAGATTCTCTATAGAGTGCTCGGTCCCGAAGAGGCAAAAAGGGTACTCGATAAACTCGCAAAGTCTATGCAAAGCGCTTCAAACTTTGCGTATCTCTCAAAAGTGCGCCCGCAGCAGCTTGCCGACTTTATCATCAACGAACACCCCCAAACCATCGCCCTCATCCTCGCACATATGGAGCCAAATAGTGCGGCGGAGACACTCGGATATTTTACCGATGATTTGCGCGCAGAGATCGCTATTCGTATGGCAAACCTCGGCGACATCTCCCCATCCGTCGTAAAAAGAGTTTCAACGGTGTTGGAGAATAAACTTGAATCGCTCACCTCCTACAAAGTCGAAGTGGGTGGACCAAGAGCGGTTGCGGAAGTGTTCAACAGGCTTGGGCAAAAAGCTGCCAAAGCTACGCTTGCATATATCGAGCAGATCGATGAGCAATTGGCTACATCTATTAAAGAGATGATGTTTACTTTTGAAGATATCGAAAAACTTGATAACAATTCCATTAGAGAAATCCTCAAAATCGCCGACAAAAAAGACCTTATGCTTGCACTCAAAAGCTCTGCAGAAGAGCTGAAACAAAAGTTTATGAACAATATGTCCCAAAGAGCAGGAGAAGCGTTTGTCGAGGAGATGCAGTTTATGGGTGCCGTCAAAGTAAAAGATGTCGAAGGGGCGCAAAGAAAAATCGTCGAGGTAGTGCAGTCGCTAGCGGAAGAGGGCGTGATACAACTCGGCGAACAAGAGGATATGGTTGAGTAACGAAGTAAAAAATATCATCTCTCCCGGAAGTGCCGTAAAACACGATATTGCAAAGTATAATTTTAAGATTATGACTCAAAATGACGTACTTTCCGATAAAAAGATAAAAGAAAAATACGATAAAGATATTGAGTACGGTATAGCGCAAAATAACGAAAATACCACCGTGCCGCCGACACCCGCGCAAAAACCCCAAGAATCACCCCAACAACAACCCGTTATCCAAGAGGTGCAACAACCCATCAATAATGAAATCATCGAGGCGCTTCTTTCCAAATCTGATAAACTCGCAGAATCCTTAGCAAAGCTCCAACTCAATATGGAAAAACAAAACGAGGACTTCGAAAAAAGAATCTCCGAGCAAAAACAAGAATCGTATGAAAAAGGGCTAAAAGAGGGCATTGAAAAGGCGGAAGCGGAAAACGAACAAAAGTTTAACACTCTTAAAGAATCTTTCTTAGATTCTATAAAAGTGCTCAATGAAAAACTTAAAGAACTAGAAAGCGGTTATTTGGGACTTGAAAAGGAGTTGAGCTCCGTCGCCGTGGATATTTCCAAAGAGGTGATAGTTTCGGAAGTTTCGGAGAGAGGAGAGGAGATTGCCTTGGCGCTTTCAAAAGCACTCATCGAAAACCTCAAAGAGGCGACTTCCATAAAACTCAAGCTCAATCCCAAAGAAGCGGAATTTGTCAAATCCAATCTCGAATCTGATTCAAGGGTGAAGATTGAATCCGATAAAGCCATCGCAAAAGGTGGCGTGGTGATAATAAGCGATAGCGGAAATATAGATGGAAGCGTCCTTTCAAGATACCAAAACCTAAAAAATTCAATATTAGAGAGTAGAAAAGAGGATGGGTGAAAGTTATAGGAATATCAAAAGTTACTCACTCAAGGAGCTAGAGACACTTTCCCACGATATTCGGGAGCAGATACTAAAGAGCGTAAGCAAAAACGGGGGACATTTGAGTTCTACGCTCGGCGCGGTAGAGTTAATAGTGGCGATGCACTATGTCTTTGACGTCGAGCACGATCCCTTTATCTTTGACGTATCGCATCAGGCATACGCTCATAAACTACTTACAGGACGATGGGAGAGATTCGACACTTTACGCCAGTTTGAAGGAGTGAGCGGTTTTACCAACCCTAGCGAATCGCAGTACGACTACTTTATCGCAGGACATAGCTCTACTTCTATTTCACTCGCTATCGGCGCGGCAAAGTCGATCAAGCTCAAAAATGAAAAGAGGATTCCCGTAGCGTTGATAGGGGATGGTTCTATGAGTGCGGGAATGGTGTATGAAGCACTCAATGAACTCGGCGATAGAAAATATCCCGTCGTTATTATCCTCAATGACAACGAAATGTCGATCTCAAAACCTATCGGAGCGATCTCAAAATACCTCTCCCAAGCATTTGCGGGGAGATTTTTCCAAAGTGTAAAGCATCAGTTTGAAAAAGTACTCGCCCATATGCCCGAATCTGCCACCTATATTGCCAAGCGCTTTGAAGAGAGCTTGAAGCTAATCACCCCAGGAATGCTTTTTGAAGAGTTGGGGATAGATTATATCGGTCCGATAAACGGGCACAATCTCAAAGAACTCATCGAAACCTATAAACAGGCAAAAGAGCTAGGTCGACCGGTAATCATCCATGCCCAAACCACAAAAGGGAAAGGGTATAAAGTCGCCGAAGGGTGCTTGGAGCATTGGCACGGGGTAGGTCCTTTTGATATAAAAAGCGGGGAGAAAATATCGAGTCCTTCTTCCAAAAAATCGGCTACCGATATTTTTTCCGAAGCACTATTTGATTTGGCGCAAAACAATAAAGACGTAGTGGGGGTGACCGCCGCGATGCCTAGCGGTACGGGTATGAGCAAACTCATCGAAACATTTCCCGAGAGATTTTGGGATGTGGCTATTGCCGAGCAACACGCCGTTACTTCTATGGCGGCGAGTGCGAAAGAGGGGCTGAAGCCTTTTGTCGCCATCTATTCTAC
The DNA here is from genome assembly GCA_964500775.1 of uncultured Campylobacterales bacterium. Taxonomy (GTDB): domain Bacteria; phylum Campylobacterota; class Campylobacteria; order Campylobacterales; family CAZCQG01; genus CAZCQG01. The sequence continues at coordinate 11,162 of CAZCQG010000004.1, read as the reverse complement.
GTTTTTGCAAAGAGGATTTGATCAAATCATTCACGATGTCAATTTGATGAATCTCCCAGTCTCTTTCGCCATAGATAGAGCCGGTATTGTCGGAGAGGACGGAGAGACCCACCAAGGAATCCACGACATCGCATTTCTGCGGTGTGCAAGTAATATCGTACAGTTTGCACCTAGAGATGATTATTCACTGATCGAAGGGGTGAAGTTTGCATACTTACTCGACAAGCCGTGCGCATTTAGGTATCCTCGCGGCGCATTTAAGAATCCTATCGACTACCCTAAAAGTAATTTTTCTCTAGGAAAAGCCGAATTGCTCAAAAAAGGTAAAAGCGAAAAACTATTTATCGGTTATGGAAACGGCGTAAATAAAGCATTTGCAACCGCAGATTTTTTTGAGGAAGAGATAGCGATTTTGGATTTACGATTTGTAAATCCCTTAGATTCTAGTATGCTATTGTCGCTTGCGAATGAGCACTCTCATTGGTACGTTTTTAGCGATAGTGCAAAATTCGGCGGCGTGGGGTCGATATTGCGTGATTTTCTTCACGAAAATGAGATTCGAAATGTTTTAATAACTACGTTTGAATACGACACAAGCGTTATAGCACACGGAAAAACAGAGCTTATAGAAGATATGCTGGGCGTTACACCTGAGAAGATAGCAGAGAGAATCTTAAGCGGGAAAAACCCCGCTTAGAAATTATAGAGCGCTAGCGTTTTGGGCTAAATATTCCGCTACGCCGCTAGTTGTAGCTTTCATCGCTTTATCGCCTTTATTCCAACCTGCAGGGCAAACTTCGCCGTGTTCGTTGGTATAGAGCATAGTATCTACCATTCTTATCATCTCATCGATATTTCTTCCGAGCGGAAGGTCGTTGATGACCGCATGTCTTACGGTGCCATCTTTATCTATAAGGAATGAACCTCGAAGTGCAACGCTTTCATTGACCAACACGTCAAAATCACGACTGATTTGTTTTGTGATGTCCGCTACGAGCGGGAATCTTACTTGCCCGATACCGCCTTGGTTTACTGCGGTATTTTTCCATGCAAAGTGTGAAAATTGGCTATCGATTGATACGCCTATTACATTGATACCTCTACTTGTAAACTCTTCGAGTCTTTTGTCAAACGCGATGATTTCGCTAGGACATACAAACGTGAAGTCCAATGGATAAAAGAAAAGAACCGTCCCTTTTTCTCCGAAATTTTTGTAAAGCTCGAAATCACCTTTGATTTCATTATTTCCCATAACGGCCGTAGCAGTAAAGTTTGGTGCTTTTTTTGTAACTAACATTTTTTCTCCTCAAATAAATTATGTTTGTAATTCTAACCGTTTTTTATTTAAATAATGATAATAATTTTTATCTTTGGCATAAAAATTGTTTGTTTTTAAACTCTTATAAAAAAAGGAGCGAATATGCAAATACCTCAAAAATACCAAGAGCATGTGGCTTTTATGAAAAAATTTAATGAAGCAAGCAGTATCGGTCCTGAAAGAGATGACAAAACGGTAACGCGATTTGAGGAGATATATACCGCTGCAAAAGACATTGCATACGGTGAGGCAAAAGAATATTTAGAAAATATGGACGAAAAAGATTTACGAGTATTGCAACATTACCATAGCTTGGCGGATACTATAAACGTAGATTCCTTGGACGAGGAAGGGGCGATAAATCTTTTAGCGCATCGGTATGAGAATCTCGATTATAATAACGATGGAATAGTAAAAGTGGGAATCGGCTCAATGATGGCGATGATTCCTCAAAATATGCCTATGGCTGAAAAAGAGCGAATTTACGATACTTTTGAGATAATGCGCAGTGAAGGGATGAGCGAAAAAGAAGAGTTTGAAATGATGGCGATGATAGGCTTTCAGTTAAATAAAGATAATTTACTCGCAAGGCTAAGCGAAGAGACGGGAATACCATATCAGTCGTCGACGCAAGACTACTATAACGGCGGTTATATCGAAGCGATGAAAGAGCATATATATAACCCAAAAGCAGGCGAAAGTACATCAGAAGAGCTGAAAAACCTTTTTTTGAAATTCTTTGATGCTTATGAGAGAGCAGGAGAAGAGAAATACGATTTAAAAAGTGCGCTCCAAACGGTAGCGTAATATTGACAGAGGAAAACAAATAATGGGAAAAGATTTTTTATTTACTTCAGAATCGGTCACCGAAGGGCATCCCGATAAGATGGCGGATCAAATAAGCGATGCGATACTTGACTATATAATAGAAAGAGACCCCAAGGCAAGGGTAGCGTGCGAGACTATGCTTTCAAACGGGCTTTGCATCATCGCGGGAGAGCTAAAAACAGATACTTATGCACCAATGCAAGACATCGCGCGAGAGACGATACGAGAGATAGGGTATACCGATGCGTTGTTTGGGTTTGATTATCGAAGTGCGGGTGTGCTGAATGGCATCGGTGAACAAAGCCCAGACATAAATATAGGGGTCGATCAAGAGAACGGCGAACTAGGCGCAGGTGATCAAGGGCTGATGTTCGGTTATGCCTGCAAGGAGACCGATACCTTGATGCCGCTCCCAATCTATCTCGCACATAGATTGACCGAAGGATTGGCGAAAGCGCGTAAAAGCGGGACATTACCTTTTTTGCGACCCGACGGAAAAGCACAAGTGACGGTGCGGTATGAAAACGGAAAACCGAAGTGTATAGATACGGTAGTAGTCTCCACGCAACACTCCCCCGAAGTGGAACAAAACAGATTAAAAGATGCCGTCATTGAGGAGATTATCCGCAGCGTGATACCTAAAGAGTATATGAATGATAACGTCAAATACCACATAAACCCCACGGGTCGATTTGTCATCGGTGGTCCTCAAGGGGATGCAGGGCTAACGGGGAGAAAGATCATCGTCGATACCTACGGCGGGATGTGTCCGCACGGCGGAGGGGCTTTTAGCGGCAAAGACCCAAGTAAAGTCGATAGAAGCGGCGCGTATGCGGCGAGATACGTAGCGAAGAATCTCGTAGCTTCGGGTGCGTGTGAAAAAGTAACGATTCAAGTCGCCTATGCAATCGGCGTGGTACATCCGGTTTCGGTGATGGTCGATACGCACGGCACGGGAAAGGTGGATGATACAAAAATAGAGAAATGTGTCGAGAGACTTTTTGACCTCACGCCGCGGGGAATAATAGAAAAATTACGGCTATTGCAACCGATTTATAAAAAGAGCGCTAGTTACGGACATTTCGGAAGAGAACTGCCGGAATTCTCTTGGGAGAAATGTGATAAAGTTGATGAAATAAAAGAATTTCTTCATCTAAAGTAAAAATTTCGTTTATTTATAGCGGATTTCAATTTATTTTAGATTTATTTTTTATTCACTATACTTCCCGCGTATTTCACGCAATTAAACCAAGGAGATGATATGGCTGTAAAAATCACGGATACATGTATAAACTGCGGCGCTTGCATAGACGAGTGTCCGGTAGAGGCTATCGTGGATGATAGCGATAACCCTACGGGTGAAGAATACCACTATGTTTATGCAGATAAATGCGTAGAATGTGTAGGTCACCACGATGAGCCTGCCTGTGCATCTGCTTGTCCGACTGAAGGATGCATCGTTTGGGACGCTTGCGCAAGCGGTCAACCTTGTAGAGAAGATATAGGTTCAGACAAAAGAAACGGCAAAGTAGCCTGCGCATAATTTTGAAACCCTCGAAAATTCGAGGGTTTTGCTTCTATTATCTCTAAAATTAAATTTTATTTTTAAATATCTTTAAATAATACTTCCGATAAAATTCCACTCCATTTTTTTTGCTATCATAGCACTATTTTGTAGGAGTAACCATGGAACAAACACTTTCAATCATTAAACCCGATGCCGTTAAAAAAGGGGTAATAGGAAAAATCGTAGATAGATTCGAAGCAAACGGTCTTAGAATCGCGGCTATGAGAAAAGTAATGCTTTCACAAGCCGACGCAGAAGCATTTTACGCAGTACACAAAGAGCGCTCATTTTTTCCTGAACTAGTCGAATTTATGATTAGCGGTCCCGTAGTAGCAATGGTGCTTGAAGGGGAAAACGCTGTCTTAAAAAATAGAGACCTCATGGGTGCAACAAACCCTAAGGAAGCAAAGCCCGGCACTATTAGAGCAGATTTTGCAGATAGTATCGATGCAAATGCGGTACACGGAAGCGATAGCTTGGAAAATGCAAAAAACGAGATAAAATTCTTTTTTTGCGACAGAGATATAATCTAAATTTAGTATATGAAAATAGATTTCAAAAAGTTTAGTAAAGATGCTAAAGAGTTTGAAATCGAGCAAGATGGTTATAGTTTCAAAGGAATCTACAAAAAAGAGGGAGCACTTTATAAAATCGAAGCGCAATTAAGCGGCGATGTGAAAGTCGTCTGCGATATGTGCGCCGAAGAGTTTAGCGAGTGTCTCAAAGAGGGACTAGAACTTTACATAAGCGACGGTCTCTACCGCGGAAATAGCGAAGAATTTTTTGACGTCATAGAACAATATGACGGATTCGTCGATCTCGACGAGATAGTAAAAAGTGAAATTGCGTCGCTCGAAAGCGACTACCATATATGCCAAAAATGCAATAA
>CAZCQG010000004.1:0-6460 GCA_964500775.1 uncultured Campylobacterales bacterium | reverse complement strand
TTAAATAAGGAGTTTACAATGGCAGTACCAAAGAGAAGAGTAAGTAAAACAAGAGCAGCAAAAAGAAGAACACACTACAAAATATCACTAGCAAGACCTATCAAGGATCAAGACGGTACTTGGAGAATGCCTCACAGAGCAAACAAATTTACCGGAGAGTATTAATATTTGTTAAAAATTGCTATTGATGCAATGGGGGGTGATCTTGGCCCCCAACCGATTATTGAAGGTATTTTTGATGCACTCAAAGAGCACGAATTTATAGCCCAAATCGTAGGAAAAAAAGAGGAAATAACACCTTTTATCCCATCGGGCTTTGAAGGAAAGTATGAGCTTGTAGAAGCGAGTGACGTGATACCTATGAGCGCGCAGGCGACGGATGCACTCAAAAGAAAAGAGAGCACGGTGTATGTTTGTACCGAAATGGTAAAAAACAAAAAATCCGATGCACTCGTCTCAGCAGGTCATAGCGGTGCGACTATGAGCTTGGCGACGCTTCGCTTGGGAAGGATCAAAGGAATCTCGCGACCCGCTATCTGTACCATTATGCCTCAAGTGGGCGGCGGTAATACGCTAGTGCTTGATGTAGGTGCCAATGTCGACTGCAGAAGCGAACACCTGTATCAGTTTGGTATGATGGGGTACGAGTATGCGAAATACGTGATGAAAAAAAGCAACCCTAAAATCGGACTCCTCTCCAACGGAGAAGAAGAATCCAAGGGGAACGACATCAATAAAGAGAGTTTCGTCCTCTTGAAAAATCTTGAATCTTTTATCGGAAACGTAGAGGGAAATAACATCTTTGACGGAAGCGTAGATGTCGTGGTGTGTGACGGATTCGTCGGCAACGTTATGCTTAAAACCAGCGAAGGGGTTGCAGAATCGATAACGAAGATTCTGAAAAATGAGATCAAAAAATCTTTTTTTGCCAAAATCGGCGCGATGCTTATGATAGGCGCATTCAAAAGACTCAAAAAAGTGGTTGATTATGCCGAATACGGCGGTGCACCGCTCCTTGGGGTGGACGGAAACGTCATCATCTGCCACGGAAAAAGCAATGCAAAAGCGATAAAGAATGCAATCGTGCAGGCTATTAAGCTGTGCAATGCTAATCTTAAAGCACATATTGCTCATGATGTGCAAGAGATAAAAGAAAATTAAGGCTTAAATTGTACGCATCGTTACTTTCTATCGGCTCGTATGCTCCCGAGTATATTCTTACTAATGCCGAATTAGAGCAAACAGTCGAAACGAGTGATGAGTGGATAGTCAAACGCACGGGAATCAGCGAACGAAGAATAGCCAAGGGCGAACATTGTAGCGATATGGGAGCGAAAGCCGCGAAAATAGCGATTGAACGCTCCGGTCTCGCACTTGAAGAAATCGATGCGGTCATCACCGCTACCATCTCTCCCGACTATCTTTGCATGCCTTCTACCGCATGCGTGATTGCCGATAAGCTCGGGATAAAAAACGTCCCTGCTTTTGACATTAGTGCCGCGTGCAGCGGATTTATCTATCTCCTCTCTATTGCGAAAAGCTATATAGAATCGGGAGCTTTCAAAAACATCCTTATTATCGGCACCGAAAAACTAAGCGCAATTACCGATTACGAAGATAGAGGTACGTGCATCCTGTTTGGTGATGGCGCTGGGGCAGCAGTAATAGGGAGATGTAAAGAAAAGAAACAATCTGTTCTAGACGTGAAAATCTCAGCCGACGGAAGTTTCGGTGACTTACTCATTACCCCCGGCTGCGGTAGCTCCTACCCGCTCAAAGATTTTGACAAACACGGCAAAAAACCTTATATGCAAATGGCGGGGAACGAGATATTTAAACTCGCCGTAAAAACATTGGCAAACGACGTACACGAAATACTTCAAAAGAATGCCGTACAGCCAAAAGACGTTACTTATTTCATCCCGCACCAAGCAAACCTTAGAATCATCACCGCGGTCGGAAAACAACTCGACTTTGCGGATGAACAGATTGCCTTGACGGTGCAAAAATACGGCAACACCTCTTCGGCTTCGATTCCTATGGCGATTGACGACCTCTACACCCAAGGGAAGATCAAAAACGGCGATCTTTTACTCTTGGATGCATTCGGCGGCGGTCTGACTTGGGGTTCTTCACTACTTTATTTCAACGGAAACTAAACCTACTTTTTTTATCCCTTTGCTATAATCAGCTACCAATCAAAAGGAGTTGATTATGAAAAAACTGCTATTACTTATTGCCCCCTTGTTTCTTGTCGCGCAAAGCGTAGAGTTTAAGAGTTGCTGCGGAAAATTTATCGATTATCGAGACTATAAATTAGAAAAACAATACATTTCGGTAGATAAAAAAAGTGATTTTGAATATTACGCTTTGGGTGAGACCATAGGTAATTGGAAAGTGGAGCTCACCCAATACTATGCCCAAAAAGAGAAAATGATGCAAAAAGAGGAATTTTAACTAGAATGGATTTGATAGCAAAAGTCAAAGAAGAGGTAGCCAAGGTCGTCGTAGGACAAGAGGAGATGATAGATGCTCTCATCATCGGGATGATTACCGATGGACACATACTTTTAGAGGGTGTCCCCGGACTCGCTAAAACTACGACGGTGAAGTCGTTCTCAAAAGCTTTTGGATTAGATTTTAAACGAGTGCAATTTACTCCGGATTTGCTCCCTAGCGACATCATCGGCGCGGAGATCTACGACCCGAAAAATAATGAGTTCAAGATAAAAAAAGGTCCGGTTTTTACAAATCTTTTGCTAGCCGATGAGATAAACAGAGCACCCGCAAAAGTACAATCTGCATTACTAGAGGTGATGCAGGAGCGTCAGGTCACCATAGGCGATCACTCTTTTTCTATCGAGCGACCTTTTCTCGTCCTAGCCACACAGAACCCCATAGAGCAAGAGGGGGCGTATTCACTCCCCGAGGCGCAGCTAGATAGGTTTATGTTTAAAGTGGTCGTCGGATACAACACTAAAGAAGAAGAGCTGCAAATAGCTTCGAGAATCTCGCAGCAGAACTTTGAAGAGATACATCCCGTGGTAAGTAAAGAGCAACTCCAAAATCTCAAAACCGAACTCAAAGAGATCCATATGGATAAGGAGCTTGAGGAGTACATCATCGATTTGGTCATTGCCACGCGCGATCCGAAAAAATACGGCATAGAAGGGATAGAGCACCTCATCCGCTACGGCGCTAGTCCGAGAGCGAGCATCGATCTTTTCAAAGCTGCCAAGGCGTATGCGCTCTTGCGCGGCAAGGATTATGTTTCGCCCGTGGATGTGGCTTCGATTCTTAATAATACGTTGCGTCACCGAATCATTATGAGCTACGAAGCCGAAGCTGAAGGAATCAGCAGTGATTATGTGATCAATACGATACTAAAGGCGATCCCGCTCCCTTGAAAAAGAATTTCAAACGGCTGCTTCTAAAAGCCAAGCGGGAGGTCTTTAGCGAAAACGTCGGCAACAACTCTTCTAATTTTCTAGGAGAAGGATACGATTTCTCCGAGCTTCGCGAGTATCAAATCGGGGATGACATCCGCCATATCGACTGGATCATCTCCGCCAAGCTCCAAAAACCCTACGTCAAACTTTTTCGTGCCGAGCGTGAGCTCAATGTCGGAATCGTACTAGCACTCGGCGGATCGATGGAGTTTGGGGTGCGCGAGAGCAAAAAAGAGATCGCCGGATATTTGAGCGCTTTACTGGCATTTTTCGCCCTCAAAAACGGCGATCCGTTTTATGTTTATTGCTTCAGCGATAAAGAGGAGTTTTTCATCCCTCCCAACAAAAGCTTCAATAGAGCCTATGAGCTGATGGACAAACTAGGAAACGTGGAGCTGCAAGGGAAGCGTGCGAATCTCCAAAGCATAAGCGAAATCCTATTGCAGCGAGTAAAAAAACGGAGCCTCCTTTTTGTGATAAGCGATTTTTTCGAGGGAGTCAATCTCAAAGCTCTCAATAAAAAACACGAAGTAGTTGCACTCGCGGTACGTGATAGATTCGAAGAAGAGCCCAGCGAGCTTGGAAGTCTTGACATCATAGATCCGGTGAGCGGGATAGAGTTAGAGTTTGATTTCAGTAAAGAATCTATAGCACGCTACAAAAATGCCCTCAAAAAAAGAGATGCCGAGATATTCGGTGCTTTCAAACGTGACGGGATTCGTATCGTCAAAATCTTCGGCGATAAGGATATTTACTCGCAGTTAAGAGAAATAGCCTCTTAGAGTAAGTATAATAAACAACAATAATCAATCATTTTTATGATGTTTTTTCGGGGAGACTATGAGCGCGCCTAGATTCACACACTTGCATTTGCACACCGAATACTCCTTGCTTGACGGGGCAAACAAGATAGATAAACTTGCCAAGCAGATAAAAGCGTTGGGGATGGAGAGCGTGGCTATCACCGATCACGGCAATATGTTCGGCGCGGTCGATTTTTACAAAGCGATGAAAAAAGAGGGAATAAAGCCCATCGTCGGGATGGAGGCTTATATCCATAACAACGATGACCTAGGCGATAAAAGTACAAAACAGCGATTCCACCTTTGTTTGTATGCTAAAAATGAAATCGGGTATCAGAATCTTATGTACCTCACCTCACAGAGTTATATCGAGGGATTCTATTATTACCCGCGAATCAACAAGAAACTTCTCATCGAGCACAGCGAGGGACTGGTTTGCTCCTCGGCATGCCTCCAAGGGGAGGTGCAATGGCATCTCAACATCAATAACCCGCGTAATGTCAAAAACGGTGCAAAGGGGTATGAACGCGCTAAAGAGGTGGCGTTAGAGTATAAAGAGATATTCGGTGAGGATTTTTATTTTGAGATGATGCGCCACGGTATCGCCGATCAGCTTTTTGTGGATGCGCAGCTCATCCGCCTCTCCAAAGAGACCGGGATAAAGATCATCGCCACCAACGACACCCACTACCCAAAACAAGAAGATGCCGAAGCCCACGAGGCGTTTATGTGCATCGCGATGAACAAACTCTTAGACGACAAAGATAGACTTCGTCACTCCGTGCAGGAATTTTTCGTCAAATCACCCCAAGAGATGGCAGAACTCTACGCCGACATCCCCGAAGCACTAGAAAATACTCAAGAGATAGTAGAAAAATGTAATCTCACCCTCAAGCTCGGTAACCCGACCCCGCCCGGATTTAAATTTACCAAAGAGTATGCAAATGCCGAAGGGTTGGAGTTTGATACCGACGATAAGTATTTTGAGTATAAATGCAAAGAGGGATTGGAAAAACGACTTAAACTTGTCCCTGAATCTCGCCATCAAGAGTACAGAGAGCGTTTACAAACAGAGATAGACATCATCAATAAAATGCAATTTCCCGGTTATATGCTCATCGTTTGGGATTTTGTAAACCACGCTAAGAAAAACGGTATCCCCGTAGGTCCGGGGCGAGGGAGCGCGGCGGGAAGCCTCGTGGCGTTTAGTTTGGAGATCACCGATATAGACCCCTTGAAATATGACCTTCTCTTTGAGCGGTTTTTGAATCCCGAGCGGGTATCGATGCCCGATATTGATATGGACTTTTGCCAAAGCAGGCGGGGCGAGATCATCGAGTACGTCGTCAATAAATACGGCAGATACAACGTCGCGCAGGTCATTACCTTTGGTTCGCTATTGGCAAAAGGGGTCATCCGCGACGTCGCACGCGTCCTTGGGATGCCTTATGCAGAAGCCGATGCGATGGCAAAACTCATCCCCGATGAGCTTGGAATCACGTTAAACGGCAAAGGGGAGCAGGGGAGCGATAAATACGTCGCAGGTGCATTCCAAAAAGAACCCAAAATAAAAGAACTCATAGATTCCAATCCAAATGCCAAACGGGTGTGGGATTTTGCCTTGTTGCTCGAAGGGCTCAAAAGAAACGCGGGTACTCACGCCGCGGCGGTGGTGATAGATAGCCAAAAAGAGCTATGGCACAAAGCGCCGCTCTTTAAAGCCAGCGGCGAAGATACAATAGCGACCCAGTACTCTATGAAGTACCTCGAAGACGTCGATCTTATTAAATTCGACTTCTTGGGCTTAAAGACACTCACCGTCATCGACAATGCGCTCAAACTCATCAAAGAGCGGACGGGCAAGGCGATAAACTTCCACGAACTCGATGTCGACGACCCGATGGTGTATGAGACGATTCAAAGCGGGCACACGACGGGATTGTTCCAGATAGAAAGCAAGGGGATGCAAGAACTCAACAAACGCCTCAAGCCCACTTGTTTTGAAGACATCATAGCCGTCCTCGCACTCTATCGTCCCGGTCCGATGGAATCAGGAATGCTAGATGACTTTATCGAGCGAAAGCACGGGCGCGCGAACATCGAATATATGTTCCCCGAACTCGAACCGATTTTAAAGCCCACTTACGGCGTCATCGTCTATCAAGAGCAGGTTATGCAGATAGTGCAGGTTATCGGCGGCTTTAGTTT
>CAZCQG010000003.1:0-86226 GCA_964500775.1 uncultured Campylobacterales bacterium | reverse complement strand
TCAGTAAGGATTCTTACTCCTCTGCAGTAAAAATCTAACGCGTGCCGCTCACAAAAGAGAGAAAAGGGGAAGCGTTTGTCCTCGCGGAGACGTTTCTTTGGAGTTTTTTTCCCGTATTTACCATCCTCTCATATTCGACGATAAAGCCTATTTTCTCTCTTGCGATTTCCAATCTTTTCGCTCTTGTTTTTTTTATGCTTCTGTTCTTTTTTAGAAAAAAACACCTATCCAGCCCCTCCTCATACTCCAACTTACTGAAAACATCTTTTCTGCTTATGTTGCTTTTTATCCTGCTGTATCTTGGACTCGAATACACAAGCGCGATGAATGCTTCTATTATTTTCTTTATGCAGATATTTTTTTCCTACCTTTTTTTGAATTTTTTCAAAAAAGAACCGTTCGGCAAAAAGAGGATTTTCTTTGCTTTATTGATGAATCTCGGAGCGGTTACCATTGTCTACAAAGGGGGTTTTATTCCCAATAAAGGGGATGTGTTCATCCTTTTAGCGGCAATGGTCGCACCGTTTGCGAATAAATATCAAAAACTTGCCCGAGAAGAGGTGGGTGCCGAATATCTCCTTTTGTTTAGAACCGCTTTCGCCGCGCCGACACTTTTTTTGTTGGGATTTGCCATTTCCGAACCGCCGAATTTTCTAGAGATAGAAGAGGTGTTTTGGATGCTTTTCCTCAATGGCTTTGTTTTGTTTGGAATCTCAAAAATATTTTGGGTCGAGGCTATTCACCGCATCTCTATCACAAAAGCCACCTCTATGACGGCTTTAGGACCGGTCTATACGATGTTTTGGGCGTATCTTATCTTGGGGGATGCGATAGGAATCAATCAGATTCTCGGTGCGGTGCTCGTGATTATCGGGGGCTTAGGACTTTTGCTCGCAAATCCTTCCCTCGCTAAAAATTAAATTCTTCTCCTATTTTCCAGTCGATATACACGCTATCTTTCTCTTCCAGTCGCGGTGCTTTTACGAAGACGGCTTTGAAATCCTTGTCGCTCGTGTTATTAAACAAATGGGCTTCGCCCGGAGCGCATCGAAGATAATCGCCCGCTTTTAATACCACAAGCTCTCCGTTGACCCACACGTCGCATTCCCCCTCTAGCGCGAGGAACGATTCCTCTTGTCTTTCGTGTTTGTGACAGGGATGCGATTCATTGGGTGTTATCACCACTACGCCCATATCGACGTTCGTCGTGCCGTTTGTGAGGTATTTCGGACCATGATCGCCAAATCTATATTCGTGTTCTGCTTCATTCGTAAGATACATTTCGCTCCTTTTATAATCCCGGGGCTTTCCACATCGATGTGCAAATCCCCTCGTCTACATTGGTGAGTTCTTTTTTATATGCGCTGCGCCATCTCTCTTTTACATCTTGATATAGGGCATGATTCCCCATATTCGGCGTGATTGTTTTTTCCCACTTCACAAAACGCTCTTTTGCCTCTTGTAGAGTAGCGCACTCTTTTGCCGCGATAGCGCACAACATCGCTCCGCCGAGCGATGTAGCCTCTTTGACGACGGGGATTTTTATCTCTTTTCCGATGGCATCGGAGACTATTTGACTCCACAAAAACCCTTTTGCCGCACCGCCTGCAAAAACTATCTCTTGTATTTCTACCCCTGAAAATCTCGCGATGTTTTCTAAGTTATACAAGCTGACGATCGCGGCGTTTTCTTGCAAGCTCCTAAAAAGCGCGCCGATAGTGCATTTTTGCGTATCGAGCGAAAGATTTAAAAACGAGGGGGCGGCGTGATACCATTTGCCGTAATTCATCACATCCGAAAAAATAGGGAGAATCCCGTATGCTCCCACGGGATTCTTACTTGCGGCTTCTTCGAGCACCACATACGCATCCACGCCTCTTTTTTGCGCTTCGAGCACTTCGGCTTTGCAAAATACGTCACGGAACCACCGCATAGCGTACCCGCTAAAAAACGTGATTCCCTCGGCTTGTGATTGTCTCTGTACTACGTGCGGATTCACTCTGATACTCATATCTTTTGGAGGCAAAGTATCTGCGGAGATATTTACCACTTGCTGCCAAAATGTCCCTCCGAGAATCGCCGCTTCACCTAAAGCTATCACCCCCAGTCCTAAAGAGCCGAGCTGCACGTCCCCTCCGCCCATGACGACTTTTGTCCCGACGTTTAGTCCACATTCTTGACTTGCTTCTTTGTGTACCTCTCCGATAGTTTCGCCGCTCTCATAGACTTTGGGGAAAATATCCTCTTTGAGCCCTACCTTGGAAGCCTGATGGATAGCCCACGTTCTATTTTTTAGCGAGAATATTCCAGTAGTCCCGCCGTTTGAGGGATCGGTAGCTATTACGCCGCAGAGTTTTGCATTGACCCAGTCGCTTATCATGGAGACTTTGGCGATTTTGTCGTATATCTCGGGGCGATTATTTTTTACCCAAAGGATTCTCGGGAGTGCGCCGAGTGCAAATGTTTGCCCCGATTCTTTATAAAATTCTTCTTCGATTCCGAAAAAATGCTCTTTGAGGTACTTCACCTCCGCACTCGCTCTCGCATCTACGTTTGCCACGCCCCAGAGAGCTTCTCCGTTTTTATCGTATAAGACTATCCCCTCACGCATACTTGAAGCCGTGACATAGCCTATTTGAGCCGCATCAATCCCTCCCTTTGCGATAGCATCACGAATGACTTTTGCGGTGAGTTCCCAGTTTTTCTCAAAATCAAAACTCATAGAATTCGGCACACCGATCTCTTGTTTGTGACTCCACTCCTCTTGAGCAATAGAGATCTGATTCCCCGACGCATCGATCACCACTGCTCGGATACTGCCCGTACCGGCATCAATACACATAAAATACATTGCTACTCCGCTTGATTACTGATTGAGATTTGTTATCTCTATAAAAAATTCGCAACCCTCGTTAAGATTCCTAAAACCGATATTTCCGCTTAGGTTATTTTCTACGAGTATTTTTGTGAGATAAAGCCCTAAACCCGTCCCTTTGGATTTAAACTTTTCGGTGAAGTAAGGCTCAAAGATACGATCCTTTATATCGTCTCGTACTCCCGTTCCGTTGTCTCTGATAGAAATTCTCGCCCCGTTTTCTAAACATTCGATGCGTGTAAGAATCCTCCCTTTTTCTATCTCATGAACCTCTAGCCGTTTTTTTATAGAATCAATAGCGTTCATAACCATATTTGAGACGACTTGCTGCAATATTCTTTTTTGCGAAAACAATACGCATCCATCGCCGTCTTCGATTGAAAAATCTATAGAGAGCATCGAGAGTTGATTGCCGAAAAGGTTGAAGAGTTCCTCTAGAGCGCTTTTCACCTCGAAACTCTCCTTTTTTTCATTCTTGGCAAACACGTCGGTAAAGACATCTATCGTCGATGAGAGAAACAGCAGCTCTTTTAATCCTTTGTCTACCATGCCGTCTAAAAATTCTTTATCAAGCTCTCCGTACTCATACGCCTCTTGGATATTTTGTATCGCCAATCCGATGGCATTGAGAGGTTGTCGCCAGTGGTGAGAGACATTAACGAGCAATTCCGCCATAGAATCTATTTTTGACTTTTCCAATAAAATCCTATCTTTTTCTCGATGCTTTTCGATCTCTTGGGCGATACGCAGCTCAAGATTCTTATTCACCCGCTTCAACTCTTCGTTTCGCTCTTTTATCGCCAAAGACATCGTATAGAATTTATCGCTAAGCGTCCCTATCTCATCTCCGGAATCGATATGTTCTATCTCCGCATAGTTTTCATTCTCAAGATTCTTGACGTTTTGCAGCAATTTATCCACGGGATTGGTCACGCTCTTTTTTATCAAATACACCATCAATAGCACCACGGAAACCGAAACGATCAAAAATAAAGCGGCGATATTGATGATAGAATTATTAAGATACTCTTCGTAGTAACGCCCTTGTGAATAAAAAGAGAAATTGATGTTGCCTTTTTTCCCTTGTATATATTGCGAAGACCAAATCGCCCCCTCTGCGCTCTCTTTAAATCGAGGTGACGTATTTAACGGCGTGGCGATTTCTTGAACTTCTTTCATCCCTTCGTAGCGAACGTCATTAAGGTGTATTTTATCTCCCGTGATCCAAAAGGTGAGCTTTGTAGCCTTTTCCATCTCCCTAGCAAACTCCCCGCCGAAAAGCTTGATACCTACTATGTATCCGATCTGCCCCTCTTGGGTATAGTTTTTGTAGACTTTATAAGATGAGATATATGAAAAATGCTCCCCGCACTCGGTGAAAAAAGATTCAAAATCACCGTTTTTCAAATCAACCGTTTCAATGATTTTTTTTGCAAGCTCTCTCTCGTCGTCTCCTCTTTTGCCGAGGGGATTCATCCCCTGTATCAGTTGCTCCGAACCGCCGGAATAAGAGTTGTAATAACCGTACAGTTTTCCCTCTTTTTTAAACAGGATTGCACTTAAGCGCTTTTTCGTATCGTAGAACAAAACACCGTCAAGGAAGCCCGAGCTTAGGGTGTCGGCATTCAAAGTGAGCAGTTTTATTTTTTGCGCGTCAAAAATTTCTTTGTTGTATGCTTCAAGCTCTTGATAGCCGTTAATAAGATTGAGGATATAGATATTGTTCTTATTCTCGGATATTGCCCGCAAGCCGTCTTGTGCTTTTTTTATCTGCTCCGCTAAAGCATACTCCAACCGATTAAAACTATCTTTGATTTTTTCTTTTGTCAAAGAAGTGTCGAGCTTGCTTAGATTGAGCGAAATATTCACGAACGAGAGCGTGCCGAAAAGGAAAAAAGAGCCGATAAAAAGGAGGTATATTTTGTTTCTAAAATCGATACGTTTGATCATCTTTGTCTTTGTTATAATAAAATTTCGTTATTGATTATATTTTTTCAAACATTAAAACTAGGATATTGTGTGCAAAAAACGGTACTTATCACAGGCGGGAGCCGAGGAATCGGCTTGGAATGCGTAAAAATCTTTTTAGACAACGGCTTTCAAGTAATTAACGTTAGTAGAAAAGAAGCGCAGATAGAGGGTGTTATCAATATTTGCGGCGACATCACCGATAAGATTTTTCTAGAAGAGCTTCTTTATCGCATCAAAGAGCATACGCAACGACTCGACGTACTACTCAATAATGCCGGTGTCGGGATGTACGGCACTTGGGAAGAAACAAAAATAGATGATCTTAGGAGATTGTTCGAGCTCAATTTCTTTGCGCATATAGCTATGACGCAAACTTTGTTTCCGATGCTCAAAGCATCAAGAGGAACGATAATGAATCTCTCCTCCGTCGCGGGAAAAATCTACACGCCTTATATGGGAGGGTATAGCGCATCAAAGTTTGCACTCTCGGCATTTTCCGATACTCTGCGTACAGAGACGAAGAAATACGGAATGCACGTGTGCGATTTAGTCGTGGGAAGAATCGGTACGGGCTTTAGCGAGCGTGCCTACGGCAAAAAATCAACCCCGAAAACACCATTCGTAGACACGCCTGAACGTTTGGCAAAAAAGATATTCGAAGCATACGAGAGAGGCAAAAAAAGCATCGTTTTTCCAAGATGGTATAAAATATTTATCGTTTTCGCAAAAATAGCACCGAATATTTACGATAATGTTACGCTAAAAAAGTGGGAAGGCGTAATAGAGGGGTCTCAATAAGCTCACCTTATGTATTAAGTCAATATAATGATAGAAATCTAAAATTTTCAACAGGAGTATCGATGAAAAGATTTACCGTGGGTCTAGTCGCCGCATCTTTAGTGCTGACACTTGGTCTAGAGGCAAAAAACATTGCCAAAGTAGACGGAAAAGTAATAACGAGTGAGGACGTAAGCGAGTTTTTACAGGCAATTCCGGGAGCAAGTAGTTTTGATGCACTCGACAAAGAGATGCAAGACAAAATAATCGATCAGGTAATCGAAAAAGAGCTATTGACAAAAAACGCTAAAAAAGGGGGGATAGAAAAAGAGAAAGAGTATCTTGAAGCGCTTGAAAAGATAAAAGACAATCTCGCCCTAGAAGTTTGGATGAAAGAAGAGATGGGAAAAATTAGCGTCGATGAAAAAGATGCCAAGAAGTTTTATAACGACAATAAAGAGAAATTTAAAACACCTAAAAGCATAAAAGCGCGTCACATATTGGTCTCGGATGAAAAAACCGCAAAAGACATTATCGCTTCATTGAAAAAATCAAAGAATCTCGAAGCGGACTTTATTAAAGCGGCTGAAGAAAAATCTACCGGACCTAGCGGCAAAAACGGCGGCGATTTGGGTTGGTTCTATGAAAAGCAAATGATTCCGGAATTTTCTCAAGTAGCATTTGCTATGAAGAAAGGTGAGATGTCTAAAGCTCCGGTAAAAACACAATACGGATACCACGTAATTTATGTCGAAGATACAAAAGAGCCTGAGCAAGTCGATTTTGAAAAAGTCTCCAATAACGTCATCCAAAGACTAAAGAGCGAAAAATTCAAAGAGAAAATACAAGAAACCGCAAAGAAGCTTAGAGAGTCCGCAAAAATCGAAAGATATTAATATACTACATCGGAGGTATTGCTACCTCCTAGATGTAAAACTTTAATTTCTACCCAAACAATTCAAATCCGAAAACGCCACTTTCAGTCTCTCTATCATCGCAGTTTGCCCTTCTCTTAGCCATTTTCTAGGATCGTAATATTTTTTATTCGGCTTATCTTCTCCTTCGGGATTCCCGATTTGCCCTTGAAGGTAGCCGTGATATTTCGCCTCGTATTTTCGTACTCCATCCCAAGTCGCCCATTGGGTATCGGTATCGATGTTCATTTTTACTACGCCGTAACCGATCGCCTCTCTAATGTCTGCAAGCTCGCTTCCGCTACCGCCGTGAAAAACAAAATTAACGGGTTTGGGTGCAGTTTTATGCTTATTTTGAATATATTGTTGTGAGTTGTCCAAGATTTTTGGCGAAAGCTTTACGTTGCCCGGTTTATACACCCCGTGCACGTTTCCAAACGAAGCCGCTACGGTAAAATTCGGTGAAATCGCGCTAAGTTTTTCATACGCTAAACATACGTCTTCGGGCTGCGTGTAAAGCATAGCATTATCCACGCCCGTGTTATCCACGCCATCCTCTTCACCGCCGGTTACCCCTAGTTCTATCTCTAGCGTCATCCCCATTTTAGACATTCTCTCTAGGTATCTGCAACAAATCTCTAGATTCTCTTCCAAGCTCTCTTCACTAAGATCCAACATATGGGAGCTAAAAAGCGGCTTGCCGTTTTCTTTAAAAAATGCCTCTCCCGCATCTAACAATCCATCTATCCACGGAAGAAGCTTTTTGGCACAGTGATCGGTATGGAGCACTACGGGTACGCCGTATTTTTCCGCCAACAAATGGACGTGGCGTGCGCCTGCGATAGAGCCCAGTATCGCTTGCTCTTCACCCTCACACTTCAACCCTTTGCCTGCGTAAAACTGACCGCCCCCGTTTGAGAATTGAATAATCACGGGAGACTTCACGACCGCCGCAGCCTCCATTACTGCATTTACGCTATCGCTACCCACGCAGTTTACCGCGGGTATCGCAAACCCTTCTTCCTTGGCTATTGCAAACAACTTAGCCAAATCTTCGCCGCTGACGACACCCGCCTTGATAGCGTCTAATACTTTTGCCATGCTCTTCTCCGTCTTATTTTAGATTTTCAAAATACTATGATACTTTCTCTTTATAAGCAATAGATTACATCGATTAACATCAGCCCAAGTGGAGGCGGAGAAACTCAAGGGTGCGTCTCCACGCTATTTGAGCCGCACGCGCATCATATCTCGCCGCATTCGTATCGTTATTAAATGCGTGATTGACATTTGCATACATATTTAAAGAATAATCCACTTTTGCCTCATTTAAGTCTGATACGAAATCCAAGATTCCTTTATTTATTCGCTCATCCAATCCTGCATAATGAAGCAACAAGGGGGCGGTGATCTGTTTTGTTTCGCTAGATTCGCTTTGCATCCCGTAATACGCTACGCTCGCATCGAGTATTCTAGAGTGCGCCGCACATCTGTTCGCTACGCCGCCACCCCAACAAAAACCGACGGTAGCGACTTTGTTGTTTGACTTTTTGTAGCCTTTTGCATATTCGATAGCATCAAGATATATACGCAAGGTATCTTCTTTCCCTAGTGCACTTATTTGTTCTCTCGCCTTATCTTCGTTCACGGGCGTCCCTCCTGCTGCACTCAACGCATCTACCGCAAATACCAAGAATCCCTCTAACGCAAATCTCCTCGCAATATCTTTCATATGAGGATTCAATCCTCTGTTTTCATGGGCTAGGACGATCGTGGGCAATGAGCCTTTAACATCGGGGGCGGCGCAGTAGCAATGAATATCCGTATTGCCGCTCTTGTAGGTTTCATTAAAGATTCTAATACGTGTATCATCCTCTTTTACCGTTTCGGCTTTGAGATAGTTATTATCCAAATACGGCAAAACCGTAATAACAGCCGCCGAGCTGCCCACTAGCTTTGTCAAGCGCTCAATAAACTCTCTCCTCTCAAGCGGGGCGTGAGTGTATTCGTCGTACAGCTTAATCACCTCTTGATTCAACATATGGCTCCTTATAAAGGGTAGGTAGCTGAATTATAAAACAAATTTTTATCCCATAATAAACATTTAGTAAACAAGCAAAAAAGAACTATTCAATCAAATCGTAGTATAATCAACCCCTTAAATCGCAATAGGAGACTAAATGGCTTACGGAATGAGCGACCTTAAAAAAGGTCTCAAAATTGAATTAGACGGCATACCGTACAAAATCGTAGAGTATCAACACGTAAAACCGGGTAAGGGTGCTGCGTTTGTGAGAGCAAAGATAAAATCATATATAGACGGCAAAGTAATCGAAAAAACTTTTCATGCGGGCGACAAATGCGAAGAGCCGAACCTCGCAGAAAAAACTATGCAATACCTGTATCACGACGGCGAAAACTTCCAAGTTATGGATACGGAATCATACGAACAACTCGCACTCACCGAAGAGCAAGTAGGGGATACCGCGAAGTGGATTATTGAAAGTATGAACGTCACGGTTTTATTTCACAATGATAAACCAATCTCGATAGACCCGCCTCTCATCGTAGAGCTTACGGTAAGCGAAACGCCTCCAAACTTCAAAGGGGATACTTCAAGCGGCAGTAGAAAACCTGCGACTTTGGAGACAGGGGCGGTAGTACAAGTGCCTTATCATATACTTGAAGGCGATAAGATAAAAGTCAACACGGAAGAAGGGGAGTATCTAGAGAAGGTAAAATAACCCAAACAAAGGAGCACCTATGCAAAAGACGGTCGTAGTTCCATTGGCGCACGGTTTTGAAGAGATAGAGGCGATAACCGTTATCGATGTACTTCGCAGAGCGGAGATAAAAGTGCTTGTCGTAGCGGTAGGGGAAGAGGAAATTGTCGAAGGCGGACACGGTATTTTTGTTTTGACCGAAGCAAACATCACGGAGATAAAACACCAAAATATCGATATGATAATCCTCCCCGGAGGCTATGGCGGGACAAATATCCTCGCCCACAACGACAATGTTCAGAATCTCATCAAAGAGCTCGATAAAAACCAAAAACTCATAGGTGCTATTTGTGCCGCTCCGATGGCGCTCGATAAAGCTAGAGTGCTCAAGGGTGATTTTACTTGCTATCCCAATATAGAAAAAAGTATTGCCTCATCCGGCTTTAGAGACGATAAAAACGTCGTTTCAAGTGAAAATATTATCACCTCTAGAGGTCCGGGCACGGCGATAGAATTTGCTTTGGAAATAGTTAAAAGGCTATTAGATAATACGATATACGAAAATGTAAAAAAAGGGCTTTTAGCATAGTTTTGAATAGAGTAGTAAGTGTATTATTGGGCGTATTTTTGTTTTATGGATGTAGTGTTAGCGACTACAACTCTTTAATAAACGCCGCAAAGACAAAAAATATCGATACGATAAAAAACGTAGCAATCAACAAAGGGGTAGGGTATGCAAAGAATCCTGCCGCGATAAAAAACGATATAGCTTCGATAGAGGGTGATTTTCTAAAGATTCTTAGTATCTTTTTAGGAGATGTGACGAAGGTTTGGGGGAAAAAAGAGACCCAAGAACCTACTACGAAAAAATACGTAAAATATACCGACAACTACAAGAGTAGGGCGATAGTCGACTTCGAAAGCGGCTTGGTCACCGTAGAGACGACAGACATACAAAATAACGATGCCGCGCTCAAAAAAGCGCTCGTAGTTACCATGCTCACCCCTGAAGACCCGTCAAAAGTAGACCTTTACTCCTCCAAAGAGATAGAGTTAAAAGGTGAGCCTTATCTCGCGGGACTCATCAAAGACAATCAAGATACGGTGGTTTTGTACTCTTGGAGAGCAAATAGATATGCAGAATATCTTGTAAATAACAATAAAAAAACAAGATATTCAGACGGAAAGCAAATAGACTACGTCACCTTTAATCTCGTGAAAGATTTTGAGCTCAAAAGCTCCAATAAATATGCAGGCATCGTAAAGCTCTACGCAAAAAAATACGGTCTTGAAGAATCGTTGGTGTATGCCATCATCAAAACCGAGAGCAATTTTAATCCGTATGCGGTAAGCCATATACCCGCATACGGATTAATGCAGATAGTGCCTAGTAGCGCAGGGAGAGACGCACACAGAGCACTAGAAGGAAAAGACGGAATGCCGAGCAAAGAGGTATTGTTTGATCCAAAAAATAACATCAAATACGGCACGACATACCTCAATATCCTGTTTGATAAATATCTCGCGGGTATCAAAAACAAACAATCGCAAGAGTATTGCGTGATCTCTGCGTACAATACGGGTGCGAGCAATGTGCTGCGTACTTTCAACAAAGACAAAAACAAGGCGCTCGACACGATAAACCGACTAGATAGTAATAGCGTATACTGGAAACTCAAAACCGCTCTCCCTTATGCCGAAACGAGACGCTACATACAAAAAGTAACCGAAGCAAAAAAGCAATTTATTCGGGGGTAAGGACGAGTATTTATCAATATTTTTTGTTAAAATCCTCTGTATGAAAGAAAAGATATTCGAGTTTATTCCCGACGAGAAAAAATGTAGTTATCTCGGTGACAAAAAATCGTTATTTCGCTATCTCAAAATCGAGAACTGCTCCAATGACCTCTATCAAGCGTTGCTTGAGCGAGGATACAGAAGATTCGGCGAATATTTTTTTGTACCCATTTGTGCGGGGTGTATGGAATGTATCACCATTAGACAACATATACAAACATACGCTTTTACAAGATCCAATCAGAGAATTATGAAAAAAAACGGCGATGTAAAGGTGACAATCCAAAGACCGAGTGTTACCGACACGCACCTAAGACTCTATGAGAAATATCACCTCTTTATGAAGGAAAAGAAGGGTTGGGAGTTTTCAGGCATTAGCGGTGAGCTATACTATGATATGTTTGTAGAGGGCTTCTGTGAATTTGGATATGAACTTATCTACTCTTTGGGAGATAGGGTGGTAGCGATTGCTCTTGTGGATATGCTTCCCTCTTCTATTTCGGCGGTATACTGCTTTTATGACCCTGAAATGCAGGATCGCTCACTAGGAAAGTTTTCCATCCTCAAGCAGCTTGAGATCGGCAAGCGTTTAGGGATGCGTCATTTTTATCCGGGATACTGGATAGAGGGACATTATGCGATGGGGTATAAAAGCGATTTTAAACCTTTTGAGATACTTCTCGGTCGCCCGGGATTACACGAACAACCGATCTACATAAATCACACCTACCGCAAAGGAGACTATTGAAAACACTAACTCGCGGAGTTTCAAAACTCTTCGGCGCTATTGCAGAGACACGATTTCCGAATTTTTGTCAAAAAGCACTCAATAAAGCTTTCGTGAAGCTCTTTAGCATAAACCTTACCGAACACAAAAATATCGAAGAGTACAAAACCCTCAATGCCCTTTTTACTCGCGAACTAGTCGTGCCTCGCGAATATTCGGACGACGATGACATATTCATCTCGCCCGCAGATTCTAAGCTATTAGAGATAGCAAAAATACAAGAGGGTGCACTTTATCAAGTCAAAGGCAATGACTACGGCGTAGATGAACTTTTGGGCTTTGAAACGCACGGTACGCTTGAAGGATTTACGTTTCTCAATTTTTATCTCTCGCCGACCGATTATCATCGATTCCATGCACCCTGCGACATCATCGTAAAAAGGACGCTCTATATCCCCGGCTCACTCTATCCCGTAAATGCCCCTTCGCTTCAAAAATGGCCAAAACTGTTTTCTAAAAACGAGAGAGTAGTTTTGGAGGGCGAAACAAATAATGGAAAGAAAATATTTTTAATTTTTGTCGGCGCTTTAAATGTCGGTAAAATCGCTATTAAATACGAAGAAAATATAAATACGAATAGCTGTAAAGAGGATGTGGAGGTATATGAATATGCACACCTCAAACTCAAAAAAGGGGATGAAATAGGGTATTTCAAAATGGGTTCGAGTATCGTAATGATATGCGAGGAATTTAGCGGGATTCTTACTCCGCCTTGTAAAGTGAGATTTGGCGAAAGTATCGGTAAAAGAAAGGGGGCGGAATGACGATTCTAGAAGAGGTCGAGGCATTAAAACAAGAGTTAGATGTCACTATCGTCGCCCATTTTTATCAAAATGACGAAGTGTACGCTTGCGGAGATATAACGGGTGATAGTTTAGAGCTCGCACGCAAAGCAAAAGAGTGCAAAAGCGAGTACATTGTCTTTTGCGGCGTAGGTTTTATGGGAGAAAGTGTCAAGATCATCGCTCCTGAAAAAAGGGTATTGATGCCTAAAATCGCTTGTTGCTCTATGGCGAAAATGATTGATGGGGATTCTTATGACAAAACCATACAAAAGCTCGAATCTATCGGGATCAAAAAAGATGAGATTCTGCCTATAACCTACATCAACTCCTCGGCGGAAATAAAATCAAAAGTCGGGATGATGAGGGGAAGCGTATGTACGAGTTCAAATGCCGAAAAGATAATCGACCGCGCGCTTGTCGAGGGAAAGAGGATACTTTTTGTACCTGATAGATGCTTGGGGCAAAATATCGCCAACCAAAAGAAACTCTCCTCATCGGTGATAGGAATCGATAACGATGAAAAACTCAGAAATTCCAAGATACTGTGCTTTGATGGATTCTGTTCGGTACACCAATTATTCGATGTCGAAGATATAGCTTTCTACCGCGAAAAATACGACGATATACAAATCATCGTCCATCCCGAATGCAAACCTGAAGTCGTAGAAAAAGCTGATTTCGTCGGCTCTACAAGCCAAATAATCCAATACGTCAAATCACTTCCCGAAGAGCAAATCATCGCGGTCGGCACGGAGTTCAATCTCGTCAATAGACTTCGAGAAAAAAACACCTACGTCCTCTCATCCACCAAGCCCTCTTGCCCGACGATGAACGAGACGAGCTTGGAAGATGTCGCAAATACCCTACGCTCTATCAAAAACGGCTCACCTATGAATGAAGTATTCGTCGACGCTACGATAGCAAAATGGGCAAAAATAGCACTCGATAGGATGTTGGAAGTACGATGATAAAAGAGTTTATGAAAAAAGCCCTCATCGAAGACATAGGGAGAGGCGACCTTTTTACTTTAGTCGGTGAAAACAATGATTGCACCGCAAAAGTTATCACAAAAACCGACGGTGTTTTTGCGGGAGAGCCGTATGTGGTAGCACTTTGTGAGCTTATGAATCTCACTCCCGATTTTCTGCACAAAGACGGGGATACGATCAAAAAAAACGAGATTCTCTTTACCCTCAAAGGAAAAACGCACACGATACTCTCAACCGAACGCACGTTACTCAATACTATACAGCACGCTAGCGGAATAGCTACGAATGTCAGGGGTTATGTCGATGCGCTCAAAGGGTATAAGACAAAATTACTCGATACGCGAAAAACACGCCCAAATCTTCGAATCTTTGAAAAATATGCCGCGAGAATCGGAGGCGCTACGAATCACAGGATGGGGCTTGACGATGCACTTATGATCAAAGACACACACTTAAAGACGCTCCATTTACCGCTAAAAGAATTCATCACTCTCGCAAAACAAAAGATACCCTTTACGTCGCAAATAGAGATCGAATGTGAGAATCTCGATATGGCAAAAGAGGCAATGGAGTGCGGCGCAAATATCGTTATGTGCGATAATATGAAAATAGAAGAGATAGAAAAAGTCGTAGCATATCGAGACAAAGAATATAAACAAACTCTCGTAGAAGCGAGTGGCAATATCACAAAAGAGAATATCGCAGAATATGCAAAAGCGGGTGTAGATGCCATAAGCTCCGGCAGCCTCATACATCAAGCAGTTTGGCTAGATTTTAGTATGAAAATAGAGTAGTCTTGGATAAAGAATCCTATTTTATCAGTCAAATCACCGATGGGTCGAAACAATATGTGGGTGATGACGGAGTTTTGGTGGAGGGGTACGTCTACACACAAGACGCTTTTTACGAGAACACTCATTTCAAGCTCTCTTGGATGCGCCTAGAGGATATTGCAAAAAAAGCGCTGCTTGTAAATCTCTCGGATGCGTTTGCTATGAATGCTACGCCAAAATATATTTTACTCACTATCTCCATCCCGAAACATTTCACAAAAAATGACCTTGATAGCATCGCTAAGGGTTTTAAAAGTGTGTTGGACAAATACCATTTGAAACTTATAGGTGGCGATACTATCGCATCTTCATTGCTAACTTTCACCATCACCGTTATCTCCAAACCCAATAAAAAATTACTCTATAGAAACGGGGTAAGGGCAGGGGATCTATTGGCGTACACGGGGACGATCGGCGGAGTTAAAAAGGATTTACGGGCGCTTTTTAGGAATCGCGTAGTCAATAAAGATTCCAAGATGTTTACCCCTAGGCTTATGCCCGATTTTATAAAACATAGTGCGAGATATATCCACGCGGCGATGGATATATCCGATGGACTCTCGACAGACTTGGCTAGGATGTCTACAGAGAGCAGGGTGGGGGTGAAGTTTTTAAAATCTATCCCCCAAGATTCTCAATGTAGCGGAGAAGAATATGAACTATTGTTTAGCTTTAGTAAAAAGGACAAAAGAAAGATAGTATCGCTATCCAAGAGATACAAAATAGATATTAATATTTTCGCGAAAGCGGTACGAGGGAGATACAAAAGCAGATGCAAAAGCCACCATTTTTAGATAACGACACACGTCTTTATCTTGCAAATCACACGCCTCTAGATTTTTACTTCAAACAAAGCTCTAGGGATTTCACGGTAGAGGAGATTCCGCTTTATGACTTTAGCGGGGAGGGGGAACACCTCATTCTCAAAATCAGAAAAAAAGAGACGAGTACCCACGAGCTCATCAATCACATAAGTGCCACCCTCGGTATCAGGTCAATGGAGCTAGGATATGCAGGACTAAAAGATAAAAATGCCCTCACGACGCAATACATATCACTCAATAAAAAGCTAGCACACGACATCCATAAAATCGAAAATGAAAATATCAAGATTCTCCAAGAGACCTACCATAATAATAAAATCAAGATCGGGCACCTTAAAGGGAATAAATTTTTTATTAGATTAAAAAAAGTCGATAAAATCAATCTTTTGAAGATGGAAAATGAAATAAAGTCTATCGAAAAAAATGGTTTTCCAAACTATTTCGGCTTTCAACGCTTCGGCAGAGACGGTCAGAATCACCAACTAGGCAAGCAGCTCGCTAGAGACAAAAAAGGGAAAAAGCATAAGCGTATGGATAAATTTTTCATAAGCGCCTATCAAAGCGAGGTATTCAACAAATGGCTTGCAACGCGCGTAGCACTTTCGAAAACTATCGAGGAATTTTCAAACGATGAACTCGCAAAACTACTCGGATGCGACAAAAAGAAAATAGCGCTACTCAAAACACAAGAGACCCGTTTTAAACTACTTTCGGGCGATGTGATGATGCACTATCCCTACGGCAAACTTTTTCTTGCAGAAGAGCTGCAAGCCGAAAGTGGACGTTTTGCCCAAAAATCGATCGCACCCACAGGACCGCTCATCGGGAAAGGCGGGACGCAGCCGATAGATGATGCTTTAGTATTTGAACAACCTTTTTTTGATGATAAAATTCAAGTTGCGGGTGCGAGGAGATACGGGGTAGTATTTTGCGACAATATCGATGGGCGTTACATCGAAGAAAAAGCCCATTATGAGCTCAACTTCTCCCTTCCTAAAGGGACGTACGCAACCACGCTTATCGAATGTATAAAAAATCAAGAGATTCAAAGGAGCGACAATGAGAGTGAACACTGCGATATTGATGTTTAACACATACAAAACCTATCTCGCCATCGCACTCTATATGTTGATTTTTGTATGTATTGGCTTACTATTTGACATCATAGTTATAAATGCCCCGACTCTCGGAGAGGGGTTTTACACATTCTTGACATTGCAACAGATTCCCATTGTTACACTAATAATGGGATTCATCGCTTTGTCGATGATATATTACAGCATCACAAACTTCAAGAAGATACTTCTCGGCGATGAGCGATACAAGGAGATAAATCCCGATTTCGTCCTCAACAGCGAAGAATCGGCTCTCTACGAACTCGTGGATACGCTCCGAAAAAGAGCAGGGCTTCCGTTTCGCCCGACACTCTACATCATCGAAGCAGATTACCTGAATGCCTTTGCAAGCGGATGGAATGGGGAGAATTCGATCGTCGCCCTCACGACGGCGATCATAGATAAACTTAGTCGAGATGAGCTTGCCGCGGTAATAGCACACGAACTTAGCCACATAAAGCACGGCGACATAAAACTTACCATGACCGTCGGGATACTTTCAAACGTCCTTTTGTTAGCGGTCAACTTTTTAGTGTATGCCTTTATGGGCAATAGAAGAAGCGAAGGTGCAAATAAGGCGAGGATGATATTATTAATTCTGCAGTTTGTTTTGCCTTTGATTACATTCGTACTGCAAATGTTTCTTTCTCGGAGCAGGGAGTATATGGCAGACACGGGGGCTGCGGAGATAATGGGCGAAAACCGCTCAATGATTGCCGCATTGCAGAAAATAAGCGCACGGCACGCATCGCCGAATAGTAGCGAATCACAAAACAAAAGCCGAAGAGCACTGTATATCTTTGACCCGAGTGAATTATTTAGCACACATCCAAGTGTCGAAAATAGAATCAAATCATTAAAAGGAGAGGGGAGTTATGTATAAAATAGGGTTTACATCATTAGCAGTATGCACTGCACTTTTGGTAGGTTGCGGGGAAGAGAAACAAACGCAAACACAGACAAACACACCTAAAGTAGAAAATACGCAGGTACAAAAACAAGAGGTACCGGTACAACCTGCACCTCCTGCACCTCCTGCACCTCCTGCACAAAAGGAAATCGCCCAAATAAGTAAGGATACAATCCAACAAGTAGAATCAGCGGCATCAACCTTTGATCCGACTATCAAATATAAAACTTGTGCAACTTGCCACGGCGCAAAAGGAGAAGGCTTGGGTAATTTCCCGAAACTCGCAGGACAAAGTGCTAGCGATTTGAGTAAAAAAATATCAGGGTACAAAGACGGTACCTTTGGAAACGAAAGAAAAGCACTTATGATTCCGCAAGTCAAAAACTTAGATGAGAAAAGCATAGAGGCACTTAGTACATATATTGCTTCGTTTTAAATAGATACTGCATAGGGTTTTCCTATGCAGTATCTACCCCATCACACTAAGATATTTTATTGAAAATTACGGTTTTCATAACTTTTAAACGATAATGCTACATTTAAGCTACATTTTCGTCAGCCTATCGGCAATTTTAGTATTTTTTTTAATCTAATTTATTTTTTTTATGTTAAACTCGTCTCTTTGAATGAATGGATGAAAAACAAATCTAACTGGAGGGGAAAATGGTAAAAAAGATAGCCATTTCGGGAGTAGTATGTGGGTTGTTGCTTGGCAGTTCGGTTTCTGCGGCGACTGTAGATATTAATGACACTAACAAAACTCAAGCTGACGGAAGCTCGTTTAACTTCGCTTGGGATACGGATGGTGTTGAGGGTAACCTAACAATCACTTCTGCGGCAACTATTAGTAGCATTACGACAAGCTCTGATAACAACGGTAGCGTGTATATCGGTGCAGATACGACTATACTTTCAATCGGTGCGGCTGACAAGAACGTTAGCGAATTGAACGTTACAAGTGGCACTACTACAATCAAAGGTGACGCTTATTATGTTTACAGAACAGGTATCACCTCAGGTGCAACATTGTTGGTTGACGAAGCAGGTACTATCTACACAGACATCAATGGATCTGGTATATTCAAAACTACGGCAGCGGTATCGTTGATGGGCTCAATAGGTGTTGGCGGAGTAAGAACTGATGTGAATGTATCCGAAGGTGCTCTAACAGTCGGTACTGCTACAGCAAACGAAACCGTATATGCCGATGTCGTTCATCTTCATAACGGCGGCTCCATGACAGTTTACGGAGATGCTAATATCTCTACCGTAGTTCTTGGCTACGGCTTAGTAAGAGGTGACGATGCAGATAACAACGTAACTGTTCTACGTGTTTACTCTGGTGCTAACGATGTCAACCTATCTGTAGCAAGTGTTGATAGCTCGCTGCTCACAAACAATATTTTGGTCACATATAATATATACACATCTCTTGGTGCTGATGGAAATATATCGATCGGTGCAGACTATAATACTTCAGCAAATCTTGGTCTTTCCGGAAATGAAGCTGCATTGTATACAGAGGCGATCAAAGTAGCCCTTTCAACAAACGCAGCCATGATGGAAGACTTAAATGCAACAGATTTAAGTGTTGCTACGCTAAAGAATTACTTGAATACTTTATTGCCTGATGTATCTTCTGCAGGTGTAGGTGCTGTAGCGACAACAACAAGCGTATTCAATACCATCGGTTCACATATGAAAACTGCTAGAGCAGACCTAGCCGAAAGCGGTATAGCAACAGGAAACATGGGTCTTGGCAAAGCATTTTGGGTACAAGGTTACTATGTAAATCAAGACCATGGCGACAATAAAGGCGTACAAGGTTATGAAGCTGACGGCGGCGGTGTAGTTTTCGGTCTAGAAAAATATCTTAACGACACTGCACTTGTCGGTATCGCATTCAGCTACGGTGCTACTGACGTTTCAGGAAACGATCCTGTTACAAAATCATCTAACGATATTGATGCTTATCAACTAACCGTTTATGGAAGCAAAACTTACGATAAATTCTATGTTGAAGGCTCTTTGGCATACGGTATCAATAAAAACGACGTAAGCAGACAAGATGCGGCGGCAAATATTTATACCGCAGAGTACGATTCTCAAGTATTCTCTGCAAGAGTGGGTGCAGGCATGCCTAAGCAATATAATGATTTAATGCTTACTCCTATGGCATCTTTAACTTATACAAACGTCTCTTTTGATTCATATACAGAGAAAAGTACTGCCGGCATTCCTTTGAAAGTAGCTATTGAGGACCTAGATAAATTTATCCTTGATGCAGGTGTAGCCATTAGTAAAGAGTACAAAAAGTCAAATGGAACTCTAATTCCAGAACTTAAACTAGGTGCTTCATATAATATGGGCGATAACTATGCTTCTGCAAACTCTAGCTTCGTTGCAGGTGGCGGCGCATTTAAAACAGACGGTGTAGAAACTTCTGAGCTTTCTGGCGTTGTAGGTGCGGGTCTAAAATATGTAACTGACGACAACTCTAAAGAACTAAGCTTTGACTATGGTTTAAACACCAACTCTGACTTAACAAGTCACGATGTTAGATTAACTGCCAAGTTTAAATTCTAATTACCGATATAATCAGGGTTTTCCCTGATTATAGGTAAAAGCAAAGTTATGTTTCGTATTTTGCTTTTTATTTTCCCATTGATTTTTCTCTCCTGCTCAAAGCTTTCACTCGAAAATAGATTTTCACTCAAAGATTCATTGGCTCTGCACTCTAGTCTTAATTCTCATATAGTCGCCACCGATACATTCAAGATATTTACGCTAAGCAGGATAGATGCTATTGAAAAACCAATCAGGTTCTATATAGAAGGTGACGGTTTTGCATGGGAAAACAGATACACACCATCCAGCAACCCTACTCCAACAAATCCTGTAGCTTTGGAGTTAGCATCCGTTGATTCTTATCCGAATATTGCCTATATAGCTAGACCTTGTCAGTACACAGACGATGAAAAGTGTACCGTAAAATATTGGACTAGCCACAGATTTGCCAAAGAGGTTGTTTTGTCAATCAACAACGCGATAAATGAACTGAAAAAAACTCCCAAACAAAAAATAGAAATCGTAGGATACTCCGGCGGGGCGGCTATCGCGATTCTTTTGTCGGAATATAGAGATGACATAGCCAAAATAATAACCGTGGCAGGAAATATTGACCACATCGCTCTTAGTCATTTTCATAATATCTCTCTATTAAAAGGTTCTCTTAATCCTGCCGATTATGCGTCAAATCTTAAGACCATTCCCCATATGCACATTGTTTGCAATAGTGACACTATCGTCCCTCTGCAAGTGACAAAAAGTTTTACCGAAAAAAGTGGAGTAGAGAATATTATTCGAATTGACAATTGCACCCACGAGACAGGATGGAAAGATTTTTGGAAAAATTATGCAAATATGGAATTGAATTAGCTTCCATTTGTAAAAAATTTAGGAACAAATGCGATACAAACTTGATGCTGAAGCCACATTTGCAGAGTCGCTCCTTTTTTGGCTCAACCGCTATATCCGCAATAAACTCACTACCCTTTCGAATAGACAGGTTAAAGATTCTGATGCGTTGGCGAAAATCTTGCTACGCCTCAATAAAGAGACGTTAGATATTAACGCTCTTAAAGCACTAGCGAAAGAGGCACGCAATATCGGTTTGATAGGGATAAATACCTACATAAATCCACTCGAAAAACTCTACAAAAATCTCTGCTCCCTAGGACTAGAATCTCTAAAAGAAATAGATGAGGAGATGATCGCCGATTTTCTCGCTGCAAGCACGAGCGGTCTTAGTGATGCTACAAAGAAAAACTACCGTATTGCGATGATCTCATTTTTCGGCTATATCGAGAAGCAAAACGAAGAGGACGAGAAATCGCACCTCTTTAGAATCGAACTGAAAAAATGGGGTGGCATCACGGGAAAAAGCGGGCAAAAACTACCTGCATATATGATAGATAATGAGATCGAGCGATTTTTAGAGGCGATAGACACCTGCCCTTTCAAGCCCTCGGTGCAGGCAAAAAATAGACTTCTTATAAAAACTATACTCTACTCGGGGATGCGCGTGAGCGAAGCATTGGGACTTACCACAAAAGAGATTACACTAGAGGAGGGTTTCTATGTTTTTAGGGTCAAAGGAAAAGGGAACAAGCCAAGAATCGCAATGATCAAAGAGCGCTATATCGCCAAAGATATGACCGAATGGCTAGAGAAGCGGCGATGCGAGGGCACCCACCTCTTCTGCAATAACAGCGGCACTCCTCTCTCGCAGGCGTATGTGAGTAAGATCATGGAAAAGATACTGCTCCACGCAGGTATCCGCAAAGAGAAAAACGGCGCCCATATGCTCCGCCACACTTTTGCCACCCGTCTCTATCAAAAAAATCGCGACCTAGTCCTCGTGCAAGAAGCGCTCGGGCATGCCGATCTCAATACCTCAAGAATCTACACCCATTTCGACAAAGAGCGCCTCAAAGCCGCGGCTTCAGCCTTGGATGATCTTTAATTCCCGTTTTGGATACGGTATTTCGATCCCCTCGGCATCGAAGCGAATCTTCACCGATTCGTTGACTCCCAGCATCAGATCCAAATAGTCCTCTTTTTTACACCATGCCCGCACGATAAAATCGACGCTAAAGTCGTTAAGTCCATTTACCGCCACGAGCGGTGCGGGGTCTTGAAGTACTAACGTATTGGCATTCAGTATCTCTTCCAAAACAGATTTCACTTTTTTCACATCCTCGTCATACCCTACCCCAAATATCCACTCTACCCGCCTTGTATCGTTGGCGGTCACATTTATTACGCTTCCGTTTACTATGTCTTTATTGGGAATAATGATCTCTTTGTTGTCAAACGTCGTCATCTTCGTGATAAAAAGCTGTATCTCTTTTACCGTACCGATATTACCCGATACCTCTATCACGTCCCCTACCCTAAAATATCGCATCCCCACGATCATAATCCCCGAAGCGATATTAGAGAGCGAATCTTTGAGCGACAAAGCAATCGCCAAACCTGCCGTACCGAGTACCGCTATGATAGAAGCCGTCTGTACGCCGAGATTACTCAAGGCAAAAATCACTACTAAGATGAGCAATACAAAATAGAGAACATTCTCTAAAAATTTGATGATCGTAGCATCTAGATTGGTCTTTTGTAGCCCTTTACTAAGATATTTTTTGAGAATCTTAGACATATAGATACCGAAAACAAAGATAAGCAACGATCCGAGTATTTTCAGTGAATAGCCGCTAAGAAACCCCATCCAAGTATTAATATCACTCATATTCATTATTATTTCTCCGCAATGATTTTCATCTTACCGTCTTCTACCCTCACGTAAATCTCTTTATCCCCTTCAAACGTATAATTCGGCGCATAATAGCGCTCAAAAAAATCGATTCGAAAATACTCTTTCCCGTCTGTAGCAGGATAAGGGATCACGTTAATTTTATCAAAAAGGATGGTTTTTCGCTCTTTTCTAGTAAATATCTGCCTCTTCATAGCCTTGAATTGAGCGATATTTTTACCGTCAAATCTCTTAAAATCATCGGCGTAAAAATCGATATAGGTTTCCAAATCGCTATCTCTCCACGCATCGCGCCATTTATAGAGCGAAGCGATAAGTGTTGCGATAGTCT
This sequence comes from uncultured Campylobacterales bacterium, assembly GCA_964500775.1. Lineage (GTDB taxonomy): Bacteria > Campylobacterota > Campylobacteria > Campylobacterales > CAZCQG01 > CAZCQG01. The sequence continues at coordinate 63,263 of CAZCQG010000003.1, read as the reverse complement.
CATTTTTCGGCTCTTTGAAAGTCTCTTCGGCAATTAGGAGCACGGCGTGTTTGTGATCTATCACTTCATCAATCTCTCGTAAAAAGTCGTTTTTTACCGCTATACACCCTTTTGTAGAATCGGCACGCTCACCGTTCAAAGGAACACCGTGTATCCAAATACCGTGCCCGCTTTTTCCTAAAAGTCTATCATAAAGATTCGGATACGAAGTGGCAAAAGCAAACGGACCGTAAAACTGATCGACGTTTGTAAGTTTTGTGACCAAATCATACGCACCCACGGGAGTTTTGAGATCCCCTTCACTCTCCTTATCCCCTTTGAGACCCACTAGCGATGGAGCGTTAAGCGTTTTTGTAAATTTATGCTCTTTTATCGTGTACACGCTTAGATCGGGGAGCCCTTTTTGCGACACGAGGACAAAATCCATATTTTCGTAATAGCCGTATCTCGTATCCATATTTTTGAGATAATTTTTCCAATAGTCGACATCCTGCAAAGATCTCTCAAAATGTTCTCGTACCTTTTCAATCCCTTGCGTCCGGTACATCTGTACCAAATCCTGCGCGAAAGCAATATTTGCCGCCAATAAAATCACCGCCAAAACAAACCGCATCTTCACTCCGTTAATCATCGATTTTATATCCAAACTCTTTCAAACCTTTTTTGCTCTTACTCCACCCTCGCTTTACCGAAACAAAAAGGTTGAGATAGACTTTCTTTTGAGAAAACTCTTCCATCTTTTCTCTTGCATAGCTCCCTACCCTTTTGAGCGTTGCGCCACCTTTGCCTATTATCATCGCCTTTTGGGTCTCTTTTTCCACCACTATCGTCGCGTAGATTCTATCCAAGCCCTTTAGCTCTTCAAATTTTGTGATAAGGACATCCGCCTCATAAGGAATCTCATCGGAGAGTTTTTCAAATATCGCTTCACGTATGATCTCTTTGTAGATCCCGCGCAAGTTTTCGGTGGTCAGGTCTTCGGGGTCGAAGAGGTAAGGAGAATCAGGAAGGTATTTTACGATGCAATCAAGCAGCTCTTTTTTCCCGACCTCTTTTTTGGAGCTTACGGGTACGAGTTCGAGATAAGAATCTTGAAACTTTTCATACTCTTTTATCTTTTTTAGCGTCTCTTCTCTATCAAGCGTATCACTTTTGGCGAGGGCAAGAATGTGTTTTTTCCCTTCGCTTAGTTCTAGAAACTCCTCGTAATGAGACGTACTATCCGTGACGGGAGCCAAAAAAATAAGCAAGTCGCAATCGCCGATGGAGCGCAATACCTCTTTCATCATAAATTGGTTGATAAGTTTCTCTTTTTGGTGGATACCCGGCGTATCGACGAAGATGATTTGATCTTTGTCGTGCATCACGATGATATTCATCCGCTTTCTCGTAGCGTTCGCCTTGTGCGAGACCATCGCCAAACGTTCGCCCACGAGCCAATTCAAGAGAGTGCTCTTTCCCGCATTTGGTCTGCCTACTACCGAGACAAAACCCGATTTTGTGACTGCTTCCATCAGAGTATATATCTAGCGACGTCTACGTCATTTATGAGATTGTCGAGCTTACCGTGTACCATTGCTTTGGTCACGGTGTAGGTCTCACCTTTGTGCTCATCCGCCTCAAAGCTGATGTCCTCCAAAACACGCTCTACGATAGTATGCAAACGTCTAGCACCGATGTCTTCGGTCTTTTCGTTGGCATTTTGCGCGAGGGAGGCGATCGCCCTTATTGCCTCCTCTTCAAAAATAATCGTAAGCTCTTCCACTCCTAAAAGTGCCTCGTATTGCGAAAGAATCGAATTTTTGGTCATAGTAAGAATCTTATACAGCGCCTCTTCGTCCAAACTCTTCATCTCTACTCTTAATGGGAAACGTCCTTGAAGTTCGGGGATAAGATCACTAGGCTTACTCACGTGAAACGCCCCTGCGGCGATAAAAAGGATATGGTCGGACTTTATCTGCCCGTATTTTGTAGAGATGCTAGAGCCTTCTACGATAGGGAGGAGGTCTCTTTGTACCCCCTCTTTACTCGGATCTTGTCTGCCGCTATTGCCGTTAGAGACGGCTATCTTGTCTATCTCGTCGATAAAGATGATACCACCCTCTTCTGCCCTTTTGAGCCCTTCGCTTTTGATAAGCTCCACATCCAACAGTTTATCCGCGGCTTCAATTTTGAGTATATCTTTTGCCTCTTTGACGGTGACCTCTTTTTTGAGATCGTCTTTGTTGCCGCTCATAAATACTTTTATTAATGATTCTTGTACTCGCACCATCTCCGGCGGCATACCGTTATCGGAAAATTCGGGGGCTTTTTTGGGAGTTTGGATTTCAATCTTCAAGTGGTCGACGTCTCCGCTTATCACTTTTTGGCGCATCTTCTCAAAGCTGTGTTTATACTCTTCTTGCTTTGTCTCCGTAGAGCCTTTCGGGAGCGGCGGGAGGAGCTTTTCTACTATTTTTTTGATGACGTATTCTTCTATCTGCTCGGTCATCTTTTCACGATGTTCATCGCGGACAAGGTTTATCGATTCGCCGACCAAATCGCGCACCATCGATTCTACGTCGCGCCCGACAAATCCCACTTCGGTGTATTTACTCGCCTCTACTTTGACAAAAGGAAATCCCATCATCTTCGCCATCCGTCTGGCGATCTCCGTCTTGCCTACACCCGTAGAGCCTATCATGAGGATATTTTTTGGCATAATCTCCTCTTGTATCTCTTTTGGGAGCTGCATCCTTCGATAACGGTTTCGAAGCGCTACCGCTACTGCTTTTTTGGCATCTTTTTGACCGATAATATACTGATCCAAATAACTTACTATCTCTTTTGGGGTCATCTCTAGCATAACGTCACTTCTTTAACTCTAGGATTTTTATATTGTCGTTGGTGTATATACAAAGCTCGGCGGCTATTTTTAGGGAGTTTTCCACTACCTCTTTTGGAGATAAATTCGCATGTCTGTCAAGTGCACGCGCTGCCGAAATAGCAAAATTACCGCCGCTACCGATGGATGCTATCTTGCGGTCTTCAGGTTCGACGACGTCTCCGGTACCGCTTAGGATAAAGATATTGTCGAGGTCTAGCACGATCATCATCGCTTCGAGTCGTCTCAAGTATTTATCTTTGCGCCACTCTTTACTAAAATCGACGACCGATTTGAGCAACTCCCCTTTGCGATTCTCTAATATATTTTCAAACATATCAAAAAGATTGAACGCATCGGCGGTGCTTCCTGCGAATCCACTAAGAATCTTACCGTTATAGAGAGAGCGAATCTTCGTGGCATTTCCTTTCATCACGGTATTGCCGAAAGAGACCTGCCCGTCTCCCCCGATGACCGCGCCCTCTTCGCCTCTGTAGGCGAGTATGGTAGTCGCCTTAAACATTTTCCCCCTCTACATCCACGCTGATACTTGGATGCATGCCGTGTCCGAGCTTTATCGTCACTTCGTAGATTCCCGTGCTTTTTATCGGGTGGTCGAGTTCGATATGTTTTTTGTCTATATCGAGATTATATTGCTCTTTGAGCGCTTCGCTCAATTCCTCTTTTGTGATAGCGCCGTACAACGCGCCGTTCGCACCCACTTTTTTCGTTAGTTTGAGTGTCTTTCCTTGGATAATGTCATTTTGTTTTTTTAGCTCTGCAAGTTCTGCGGCTTGCTCTTCAGCGATCTTTTTTTGATCTGCCTTCCATTTATTCACTACTTCGTTGGTAGCGAGTTTGGCGTTCCCTTTCGCGATGAGGAAGTTCTGACCGTAGCCGTCTTTGACCTCTTTGATCTCGCCGGCTTTGCCCACCCCTTTTACGTCTTTTATCAATAATACTTTCATTGTGTAAAACTCCGAATTATTTTTTATTTTCGGATTCTACACTAACCTCTATCTAAATCACCTTTATAACTTACGATTCCATACGTGAGATTCCCTACATGACCAAAACCGAAGTCCTTTAATATCCTTTGGCAGTAGGCACTTCTGCTTCCGACGTGGCAATACAAAATGATTGTTTTTTGTTTTACGTCGTCTAATTGCTTTACCGATTCATAGAACGTGGTGGTCGGCACGAGGAAATCTACGCCTCTAATTCTTCCGTGTCTATATTCCATCCACTCCCGCACGTCTACGAGATAAAATTCCACCATTCCGAGCGCCCTAGCCTCTAAAAGCGATTCGAGTTCATCGCCGTCGAGTTGCGATTTTTTGAGGAGCATTTCGCACTCTTCTTTGCTAAGTCCCCTAGAGTGGGTGTGTGCCGCGTCTTCTAGCTCTTCGATACATTTCTGCTCTTCTGCATATTCGAGCGTACAGAATATCCCGCAGTGACACTTTCCTTCGCTAGGAATCTCGTCATTGAGCGCAGGTTTACAGGGGCAGATTCTATCCTCGGCACTTTGGGTCACGAAGAAGCATGGGCAGTATCTTTTGCCGTAGATAAGTTTGTTTCTCGTCAGACCAAACTGTACCGACTGGACTATCTCTACGTCGGGGTTATAGGCAAATTCAAATTGCGAAACTACTTTGTCGGTAAATTTAATGGTGTTTTGTAATTCCTCTTGGAATTCTTGTGATTCGGGGTCGATTTTTTTTAGTGATTCGCTCAATTTATATTCCTTTAAGCTATAATTTTTTCTTTGGAATTTTAACGAAAATAGATAAAATTAGCGAGATGAATAACGATATTACAATACTAATAAAGCGTCGAAAAAAAGCACGCAGGATCACCATAAGGATCGACGAATCAAGCAATGTCGTCCTCTCCGTCCCTAAATATACCTCAAAAGAGGCATGTGAGGGTATCATCCGTCAAAATCACGATTGGATACACCAAAGCGTACTTCAAAAAAGAGAAGCTACGGAATATTTCGCTCGACAAATAGAATCGCACAAAGGGGAGATTCTCCTTTTTGGGGAATGGATAGCGCTCTCGGAAAAAAACGGCAAAAAATTCTTGCGAAACGCACTCAACGTCTATCTTGCAAAAAGAGTAGCGGAAATAGCCGAGATTCTCGATACGGAGTACGTAGCTATCGGAATCAGGGCGGCTAAAAATCGATGGGGAAGTTGTAGTGCGTCTAAAAAATTGAGTTTCAATCTATTATTGGCTTTTGCGCCCAAATGGGTCATCGACTACGTCATCACCCACGAATTAGCACACACGAAATATCACAATCATTCCAAACAGTATTGGGAATTTGTAAATCTCCATACCAAAGACCACCGCACGGCTACGGCATTTTTAAAAGAGCATAGGGGGTTTTATATAAATATGTTGGAATATCTAAAATAGAGTAGCTTTTTCGCAAATTTTACGCTATAATCGCCCACTAATTTTGCTTGAACACATTAATGTATTAGATTTCTACATACTTTTTAACCGCAAGCTATTTAAATAAAAAACATAAAGGTACATATGACTACTGAAGAAAACATATCTTTTGAGGTATTCGGCTTCAACGCAGCAATCAGCAAGGGGATAAAAGAGGCGGGGTTTACCGTCCCTAGCCCGATACAAAGCCTAGCGATCCCCGAAGTGATGAAAGGGCTAGACATCATCGCCCAAGCACATACCGGCACGGGAAAGACCGCCGCATTCGGGTTACCGCTACTAAACGCGATAGACCCCAAAGAGCGAGGACAAGTCCTCGTCATCACTCCCACGAGAGAACTAGCGACACAAGTGAGCGACGAACTCTACAAGCTCGGGCGCTATAACGATATTCGCACCGCAACCGTCTACGGCGGACAATCGTATTCAAGGCAACTCAACATCATCGAAAAAGGTGTCCACATCATAGTAGCCACTCCGGGTAGACTACTTGACCTTGTAAAGAGCGGAAAAATCAAGCTCAAGCCCAAATACGTCGTACTAGACGAAGCGGATGAGATGCTCGATATGGGATTCTTGGACGACATCAAAGAGATTTTTGATTTTATCCCTAATGAGCGACAAACATTGCTATTTTCGGCTACGATGCCTACGGCGATAAAAAATCTCGCAAACACTATCCTCAAAGACCCGAAATTTATCACGGTCAGCACGAAAGAGACTGCGAACGTCAATATTAAACAGCAATACTACGTCATAGACGAACACGAAAGAGACGACGCACTCGCGAGACTACTCGATGCGTGCGAAAAACAAAAATCAATCGTCTTTTGTAGGATGAAAAAAGAGGTAGACAGAGTAGCTACTATGCTTATCGGTCGCGGTTACGGGGCAGGCGGTCTCCACGGAGATATGGAGCAAAGACAACGAGAAACAATCATAAAAAGCTTTAAACTCGGTGAACTCGACATTTTGGTCGCTACCGACGTAGCGGCTAGAGGGATCGACATTTCAGGCGTAAGCCACGTGTTTAACTACCATATCCCTTTTGATCCCGAAAGCTACGTACACAGAATCGGAAGAACGGGAAGAGGCGGGGCTAGCGGTATAGCTATCACGTTTGTCACTCCACAAGAATTTAGAGAGCTAGACAAGATAAAATCACTCATCAGAACCGATATAGAGCTAGCACAAATCCCGAGCGCAAAAGAGATAAGCAACTCTAACCTCACGAGAAATATAGAAAAAATCAGAAATCAAGAGGTGAAATCCGAAGCCATCGAGATACTCAATCTCCTCAAAGACGATATGGACTTGACGACGGCGACGTTGAAGCTCATCTCAATGTTTATGGACGAGAAAAGCGTCGCAGGACCGGAACATATAGGAATCAGCGCCGAAAAACTCAAAAAACTTCTCCTCTCTAGAGAGAAAAACAACGGTGGCAATAGAAATAGCAGACACAGAAGTAAGGGCGGCTTTAGAGATAGAAACAAAAGCAGTGGCGGCGGCTATCAAAAGAAAGATAACGCTTCAGGCGGCGGTTACAATAAAAATAAATCACAAAATAAAAGCTACGCAAGCGGCAAAGGCTCTACTTGGTAGTTACCCTAGGCGGTTTTCCCGCCTAGCTTCTTAACTTTCTTTTCTTCTTGTTTGATATACCAACACATCACGCTTAGATTTTTTTATCACTTCAGATGCGATATTTCCAATAATCTTAGAGGTGATGTTCGCGATATTATGAGCGTTTACCGCTATGAGATCCACACTCAAATCTCTCCCCTCCTCCATAATGATCCTCGCTCGAATAGAACCGAAAGCAACGACTTTTTCGATAGGATTTTTCACATCCAAACTCTCGATAAACTTATTGAAGTCATTTTCATTTTTTATCTTGTGCACTTCGGTCAAATCGGCAATCTCTTTATCTTCCAAGCCGTAATATTTTAGACGGAGTTCCGAAGGAATCTCCATAACATTTAAAATATACAGTTTCGCATCGGGAAAAAGGGTGGAGACGTATTCTATGCTCTCTTTAGAATCCTCGCTAAAATCGGTTGGAATCAAAATCTTTTTGTACTCGATACTATCGGTATTTCTAGCTATCAATACAGGGACGCTCGATCTATCTATTACATTTGTCGTCGTCGTACCTAGGACCAGCTCTTGCAGACTACCGTACTCACCTACGTCACCTAGGATGATGGCATTTGCTCTTTTGGCTTTTGCATAGGCGATGATCTCTTCGCTTGGATTCCCCACCCTGATGTCTACATTTATCTTATTGTGTTTTCTTTTGAGCTCTTCCTCTATTTTTTTGCTAATCTCTTCGGCCTTTTGCTTGATAAGATGCTCTTTGTCCTTCCTAGAATCAAGTGCTTCGCCACCCCATGCCCACTCAAACAACGGGGGATTGATCACGTGTAATACTTCTAACCACAAATCATATTTCTTGGAAATATCAATCGCTTTTTTTACGGCTATGTTACTTTTTTCCGACAAATCGGTTGCGACTACAATCCTATCTCTCATCTTGACTCCTTTGAGTTTTATTATCTCTAAGATACTACAAGTGACTTAAAAATTCAAGCTAGACGCAATATAATTGTGTCACTAGGAGTCAATATGGTCAATAAAGAGGATTTTTTACGCAAAGATATTTTTGCGAGAGAACTTGGTATTGTGTTGCAAGCAATGGATGTCGGTTATGCTCGTGCAAGTTTGACTATCACCCAAAAGCATCTTAACGGTGCGCAAATAGCGCATGGCGGAGTGGTCTTTTCGCTAGCTGATTTTACGTTTGCGGCGGCTTCAAATGCAAAAGGGGAGTTGGCGTTAGCGATAAACGCCAACATCAATTTTCTCGCCCCCACCCTCATCGGAGAAACCCTCATCGCCGAAGCCAAAGAGCTTTCTCGCTCTAAAAGACTCGGTAGTTACGAGATAAAAGTCACTAAATCCGATGAGAGCTTGGTAGCGACTTTTAGCGGAACGGTATATGTCAAATCCTAAGATTCAAGTTTTCCGAAATAGCACCGATATATACTTTGAGCCAAAAGGAAGTGGCCACTTCCTAGACTTAATGCTGAAGTGTACAAGGATTGACGAGTAAGCATGTCACTTGGCGCAAAGTCATCAAACCCCCCAATGCCCTCCTCCCCCTGGAGGGCAAAACCAAATCAACACCGTCCTTACAAACAAAAGACCCTTTTGTGGTTTTCGGAACTCTTTTACGACATCAAAATGTCCGTAGATACAGCAGGCATTTACGAATCCCATCAATTAGATATTCCGTCCGAAAATAAACATAGCTCAAAAAGATACCAAGCATCAAGACCCGAAGCCATCAGGCTGGCTCTGCGCTATCTTCCAAAAGAGGTATCAGAAGGAGGATTTTGCGATATAGGGAGCGGGAAAGGCAAAGCACTCCTTATTGCCTCAAAATTCGGATTTAAAAAACTCTACGGCATCGAGCACTCAAAATACCTCGCAGATATATCAAAAAACAACCTTGAAAAACTTGCCCTGCATCACGGAGAAGTATTTATCGGGGATGCAAAAAAAATAGCTTTTCCGACCGATGTGACTACGTTTTATCTCTATAATCCGTTTGATGAGGAGAGTACGAAAATCGTAGCAGAAAGGCTCTATACTTTCGCGAAAAAAGGCAAAAAACAGATATACATCATATACGTCGTGCCCGTACACGACTATATTTTCCAAAAATATTTCCTCTTGGAAAAAGAGTTTTATGCCAACAAAGAGCAACGAGTAGTGATTTTTAGCTCAAAAACCTAGTGACAAACCCTATCTCGCCCCTCGTTTTTGGCTTTATAGAGCAGTTTATCTACCCTGTCTAGCAAATCCTTCGAAGTGTCCTCTTTTAAAGCAAGCGTCACCCCTATACTCACACTCACTTTTTCCCCTATGCCGAAATCAAAAGTAGCAATTTTATCTCGTAGCTTCTCGACCATCCGCACCACTCCCTCGATATTCGTTTCGGGGCAAAGGATGAGAAACTCTTCTCCGCCGTACCGGACAAAATAATCGGTAGAGCGTATACTGCTTAAAACTATTTGACTTAGAATCTTTAAGATCTCATCACCCCTTAGATGTCCGTATCTATCGTTGATTTTTTTAAAATAGTCTATGTCTATCATCGCTAGACTAAGATTCCTGCCATACCTTTGCGCATGACTTAATTGATAATCTATTATCTCTTCGTATTTTCGTCTATTGAACGCTCCTGTTAAAACATCGTAAGTGGCAAGCTTGCTTTGCTCCAAATACATTTTTTCGGTCTTCATCGAGATAGAGCTAGAGAGGATATTGCCGAGTAGTAGCGTGAGCTTGTAAATCTCTAGCAAACTCGTGTAAATAGGCAAGGCTTCGGCATAACGCTTTTCTTTGATAAAAAAGAAGATGTTTTTAGCATCGATTCTCATTTTTGCGTAAATATTTTCAATATATTTTTTATTGAAATGATTAAAGGTAGAGGGGTCTATTCTGTCGAGTATTTGCGTAGTATTTTTATTAATATCATCATCGGCTTCCCGATTCGGAGCCAAGGTCTCATCTTCGTGATCTATCGCGTCTATGAGCTTGATGAGCCATTCAAAATGGGCGATAAGTATTACCTTTTCCTCTTTATGCACCGAGTATTCATAGCTTTTCAGTAGCGCTTTGAGATCTTTTTTATCGTTACGAATCATCATCTTTAAATAGACTTTTGCCATCACTTCCGTAGCGTCGTAGAAGTAGTTGGTGATGAGGGCTATCAATGAGGAATCTAGGTTATACTTAACAACTATCTCTATAAAAATCTCGCTAAGAATTTTTGTCCCGAGTAAAAAATTCGCGTAAGGGATGTTGCTATTAAAATGGAATTCTCCTAGCTTTTTATAGCGCTGTTCAAACCCTTTTTGGTCATCGTCAAAAGATTTGAGAAAATTCTTTTGCTGTTTTTTGAGAAAAAATCTGATTCCGATGACATTGTCGAAAAATATTGAAAAATGCTCGGTAGTGAAGATCCTCTCATAAAACGTATCAAAAGCCTCATCAGTATACTTGCCCAGTATGTGCATTTTTTGAAAATTCATCGTGTCTCCTCCGCGAAATTCAAACTCTCCAAATCGACAATCCTGTCGCTACACCATTTTGCCAATTCCAAATCATGGGTGATAAGCAATATACCTACATCATCCAATAGCCCGACCAAAAGTCGCATCACTTCCAATGCGGTCACATTGTCAAGCGCGCTAGTAGGCTCATCTGCAAGTATCAAATCAGGTTTCATCAGTACCGCCCGCAAAATACTACAACGCTGTAACTGCCCGCCCGATAATTCAAATGGCTTTTTCTCCAACACTCGATATTCCAACCCGAGACGAGACAGTAGTAAGTCTAGATCTTCCATCCTGCCTACCGTATCGACGATCTGATCTAAAATCGAATAGGAGTGGTGGAACGAATCGTAAGGATCTTGATAAATCTGCGATATTTTGCCGACTGTAAGATTCCCCTCTAGCGGCTTGATAAAGCCTGCGATAATATCAAACAACGTGCTTTTTCCTATCCCGCTAGGTCCTACGAGTGATACAAGCTCGCCTTTGCCCACGGAGAGAGAAAAGCTCCTATATAAAAGTTTCTCTTTTTTGTAGCCGAATGAGAGGTTATTTATAGAGAGAATGGGAGCTATCTCTTCTCTCCTTGTCTTTTATCGACATCATCAAGTATATCATACCCCTTTGCCCAATTTGTCCTCGGTACTTCATCAAAAGTGATATAGCAGCTCTCTTTAGGCTTGCCCGCTACTCTGTTTAGACTATCGCTGACATCTTTTGCTATCTCTCTTTTTTGCTCGATAGTGAGACTCCCTGCTACCCTAATATTTACATACGGCATATTTACTCCTAAGGTTATTTTCTAGTCTGACCGCTACCGCGAATCATAAATTTATACGTCGTGAGGTCGTTGATTCCCATAGGACCTCTCGCGTGGAGTTTATTGGTGCTTATCCCCACTTCTGCCCCAAAGCCAAACACGCCTCCATCGGTAAAGCGCGTACTAGCGTTGACATACACGCACGCCGAATCGATCTCATTTAAGAATCTCTCGCTCGCTTCATAGCTCTCGGTCACGATAGAATCGGAATGCTGTGATCCATGCGTATTGATATGTCTTATCGCTTCATCAAGGTCGCTTACCACTTTTATCGAAAGAATATTTTCCAAATATTCGGTATCAAAATCCTCTTCGCTCGCCGCTTCTATATCGATGATTCTCTGCGTTTTTTGACATCCTTTGAGTTTCGTTCCGTGTTTTAAAAATTCATTTTGAATATTTAAAAGATTGTTACTAGCGATACTTTCATCGATAAGCAAAGTTTCCATCGCATTACAAACACCCGGTCTTTGCACCTTCGCATTTATAATAATCGGGAGTGCTTTGTTCATATCGGCATCTTTGTGGAGATAGACGTGGCAAAGTCCTTTGTCGTGTTTGACGACGGGGACGGTCGCATTATCTAACACAAAACGGATAAGTGTCTCGCCTCCTCTTGGGATGATAAGATCAATATATTTGTCAAATTTTATGAGTTTTGCGACCCCTTCTCTGCTCGCATCTGGAATCAAAGAGATAATCTCTTTAGGGAGCCCGTGCGCTTCTAGTACGCCTTGTAAAACAGACGCGATAGCCTCATTGCTATGGGCAGCCTCCTTTCCCCCTTTGAGTATACACACGTTACCGCTCTTAAAGCACAAAGCCGCCGTGTCGCTTGTGACATTCGGGCGCGATTCGTAAATGATGCCGATGACACCTATAGGGACACTCACTTTTTCTATTTTTAGTCCGTCTTTATTAATCCATCCATCTAGCACCCTGCCTACAGGCTCGTTCATCATCGCTATCTCTTCGATGCTTTGAGCCATCGCTTCGATTCTTTTTTCATCCAAAAGGAGTCTATCCAAAAGTGCACTACTTAGCTTCGCTTGGGTAGCGTATTCCATATCTTTTTTGTTGGCTTCTATGATCACACCCATATGTGTGCGTAAGCCCTCACTCATAGCGCGTAGCACGTTGTTTTTCGCTTCACCTTTTATGCCGTTTAAGACGGTTTGCGATTCTTTGGCCGTCCGTAAAAATTGTTCCATCGTTATTCCTTGTATTCCAAAGCAGCTTTATAAACCTCTTCTATAAAGCGCTCCAAAAGGGTATCCCCTTTGAATTTTCCTAAAATTTCACCTTTTTTTATCACCAGTCCACCGTTTTTTCCAAATGCGATTGCTACATCGGCGTGCTTTGCTTCGCCGATAGCGTTTACCGCACACCCCATTACCGATATATTGAGGGGTTGCTTGACATCTTTCAAACGCTCTTCGACTACCTTTACGGCACTCACGAGGTCTGATTCGAGTCTTCCGCACGTAGGACAAGAGATGATATTAATCCCCCCCTTCGCGCGACCGGAGTGTTTGAGTATCGCCCGAGCCACCTCTATCTCTTTTTCCAATTCTCCGGTGATAGAGACGCGAATCGTATCACCGATCCCTTCTAGCAAGAGATACCCAAGCCCGATGGAGCTTTTGACCGTAGAGCTAAAAAGCGTCCCTGCCTCCGTCACTCCGATGTGAAATGGGTATCTCACAAGCGGAGCCAAACCGAGGTATGCTTCGATAGTTCGTTGCACGTCGCTTGCCTTCATTGAGATTTTTATATCGGTAAAATCGAAATCTTCGAGTAATTTGATATTGTACAATGCCGATTCTATCATCGCTTTTGACGTAGCACCGTATTTTTGTTCAAACTGCTCTTCCAAACTACCGCCGTTTACCCCTATGCGAATCGGGATATTTCTTTGTTTGCACGCATCCACGACGGCTTTGACTCTCCCTTTGTCCCCGATATTGCCCGGATTTATCCTGATGCAATCGACGGTTTCGGCAGCAATGAGCGCTAATTTGTATCGAAAATGAATATCTGCCACGAGCGGAAGCGATATTTGTTTTTTGATCTCTTTGAGCGCGAGTGCATCTTCTTCATCACTCACCGCCACACGCACGATGTCACACCCCGCAAAATGGAGGCGATTGATTTGCTCCACCGTACTTTTCACGTCCGCGGTTTTGGAAAAAGTCATCGATTGCACCGAAACGGGGTTATCTCCGCCTATCTTGATTCCCCCGACGCTAATTACCTTCGTCTCTCTTCGCGCCGACATCTAACGAGCCGATTCCAAAGTAGTAAAGTTAGCGATAAAAGATTCGGCATCTTCGAAAAAATATAACCTATCCACTTCTGCACTTGGAATAAGTCCCGTATGTTTCAGGAATTCATATTCTTTTCCGATAAGAACGATTCTAGCGGATTCTAGCATTTTCGTATATTCCAAACACCAAACCAAAAAAAGTTCATTGAGCGTCCCGATAGACCCTTTTTGTATAATAAAAAGCTCACTATCTTCGATGAGAATTCTCAAACGCTCGATCAAATCTTTGGCAATGATCTTTTGACTAATATAAGGGTTTTGCGGGCGCTTATCTTCAAAATACTCTACGCAAACACCTATACAATTTCCTCCGTTTTTATGTACGCCTTTCGAAACGGCCTCCATCAATCCGCCGTACCCGCCGCACTTTACGCTAAAGCCGTTTTCCGACAAAAACGCCCCAAGCCTCATCCCCTCTTCATACTCTTTCTCCCCCTCTTTTATCGTTGAGGATCCAAAAGTAGTAGCGAATTTACCTTGAGTTTTGCATGCCATATCATCTCCGAAAATTTTTTTGATTTAGGCAGAGATTTTACATTATCTGTTCTTAGAAAGCCGTTTTTAAAAGATGTTTACATTTTTTTTACAAGTAGAATAATCTTGACAAAAGCTCTGTTTTGTAATAATGTTTTACTTTTCGAATATTAGGGGTTTTCTTGGTACCAAAGCAGGATACTGTAAAAGTAAACGGAAGTGTCATAAGTATAAAACAAAGTGGAGATAATGTTTCTATTTGTGATAATTTGTACAACTATTATTTACTAAATATTCAAAAGTTAAACTTTCTTAAAAGTGTAAATATAACCAAAAAGGCAGCACCGCTACATAAATACAGCAAATCCATCTCAACTTCTTCGAACGGAATCATCTGTTTAGTACTCAATAACTCATCAAAATCGTTTCTTATTGACACGCGCGACGGACTAAAAAATTTTAAATCACTTTTTTGGCACAAAGCCGGTATCTATACCACAATGTTTGCAAACGGCGACGAGTACATATTGAGCGGCGGCGAAGACGGAAAGACTTTTGTATTCAAAGCTCCCGATTATGAACCCTACGCCATTTTGGACCCTAGACCCGATTATATTTCCGACTTTGCCTTCGAAAAAGAGGGTGAACTTTTGGCAATATCCGGATTTGACAAGAAATGCCAAATATATGACCTCGAATCAAGTAAAACCCTCGGCGAGTTTGAGACTCCCGACATCGCCGAGGCAGTAACTTTTACACCGCAAAGCACGGTATTTTATGCCTGCAAAGACGGCACCACGGGCATATACTCCATAGATGAAAAAAAGAAAATCGCCGAATCTAAAAGTATCAACGATTGGCCAACCTCGCTCACGCTTCTCAATGGCGGAAAATACTGTGCGATAGCGACTCGAAGCAATCTCCTTTATCTTATGGACACGACTTCAAACTCTTTATTAAAAACGCTCACTTTTGAGAATATCGGGATGACCAAAGTGACGCAAATCAACGATGCACTGCTTATCGGGTTTATAGACGGAACAATATCGGTCGTAAATATCGCCGAAAACAAAGAAGAGCTTCTTGCAGCGATCGCCGTAAAAGAGATAAAAAAACTTATTGCTTTGTGCGAAAAGAATATTTTTTTAAAAACGTATCCCGAATTTTCCAATTTCCTTGAGGAAAACTGGAAATCCACGATGAAAGTGGCTATAGATTTACTCGCAAAAAATCAAATACAAGAAGCACTGCAAACCGTATCACTCTTTATAGACGACGCAGAAAAAAAGCAAGAATTCGATTTTTATATCTCCCAAAAACAGACTATCGCCGAATTTTTGGATGCTATTCAAGGGAAAAATGTCCAATTGGCATACGAGCTTGCCAATAAATATCCAGAGATCAAAGAAACTACTGAATTCGAGTCGCTCGAAAACAGTTGGAATTTAGCGTTCGTGAATGCAAAAAAGCTACTTTACCAAGATCCAAACAATAACAAAGAACCTGCTCGTAGGATTCTTGAACCGTTTGCAAACGTAAAATCAAAAAAAGACGTTGTTTTAAACCTCATCAACAACTCCGACAAATACGCTATTGCCGATAAACTCGTCAAAGAGAGGAGTTATGCTCAATACTTTACCCTCTGTGAAAAATTTACGTTTTTAAAAGACACCGATCTCTACAAAAAAATGTTGAATTTTGCCGAACAAGTGATGGATAATATCAACAAACTCGAAAACTCGCAAAATTTCCAAAAAGCCACCGAATATGCCAATCTGCTAAGCACGTTCGCGCCGTATAAAAATCTCGCCAAAGCAAGAGTGAAACTCATCGAGAAAAAACTCCAATTTATCGAAACTGCACAAAATAACGAGATCAAAAGAGCTTATGCCCTTATCAGCGAATCGCCGCAGCTCAAATCTCTCAACGAGTTTATAGACTTCAACCACAAGGTCAAAGATATAATAAACTACGCATACGAAAGCGCTTTAGAAGGACGGAGCTTTATAGCCATCGATAGACTCGGAGAAATAGCCGAATGTGAATATTGGAAAGAAAAAGTTTGCTCGATTATGAAAATATCGTATTTAAAAGAATTTGAGATAAATGCAAACTCTCACGAAAAAGACGACATCGATTGGAATAAAAGTTTTGAATATTTTATCCAACGATACGGCAAGATAGACGAGCTTCAGAGGGTGGCATTTGAAAATAAACTTGAGGGGTATTATAAAGAGATAAAAATCAAAGGGGATAAGGAAGGGTATAAAAACCTTCCGATCCTCAATACGATAATAGCGAGATTAAAAAACTAATTTAGAGGTGCCCTTTATATGCTTTTTCTCGCATCCCCTTCATGCTCTCGCAAATCGGTCCATTTGAGTCTTGTGCCGCCGAGGATATGAAAATGGAGATGCGGCACTTCCTGTCCGCCGTCGCTGCCGATATTGGTGATAAGCCTATACCCGCTCTCATCTAGCCCCAATTTTGCCGCGACCTCTTGAATAAAAGCGGTCATTCCCGCCATGATATTCACATCCGCCACTTGAAAATCGGCATAACATTTCTTCGGTATCGCCAAGACGTGAATCGGCGCTTTGGGATTAATATCGTGAAACGCCAAAAAGTTTTCGTTTTCGTATACTTTATTGCAAGGAATCTCTCCTGCGACAATCTTTTCGAATATCGTCATCATTGCCCCTTAGTTTCGGTAATTTTCATAATCTTTAAGTATACCCGATATTATCTGACTATAAACAATATTTCCCTATAATCACACCAAAAAATCACCAGAAATAAAACGATGAGGTATGCGTGTTAGATCAATTATTACAAGAGATAAGTTCCGCAAAGTCCACGCAGGAACTCGAAGAGTTGAGGATTAAAATCCTCGGCAAAAAAGGGATACTCACTAAGGAGTTTGCCGATCTTAAGAATCTAGACGGACAAGAAAAACAGGAAAAAGCAAAGTCGCTCAACATAGCCAAAACAAAAACAACCGAGCTTTTAGATGCTATGAACGAAGAGCTAAAAGCCAAAGAACTCTTTATAAAACTCCAAAACGAAAAAATCGACGTCACCCTTTTTGAACCATCGATAAACAAAGGGGCGCTCCATCCGGTCAACTCCATTATGGAAAAAATGATAGAGTATTTCGTCTCTATGAATTTCTCCATCGAGACAGGTCCTTTGGTGGAGGATGATTTCCACAACTTCGAGGCGCTCAATATCCCGAAATACCACCCCGCTAGAGATATGCAGGATACGTTCTACACCAATGATTCTATGCTACTACGGACACACACGTCACCCGTGCAGATTCGAACGATGCAAAACGTCACCCCTCCTATTCGGATGATAAGTCCGGGGGCGGTTTTTAGAAGAGATTATGATCTCACCCATACGCCGATGTTTCACCAGATAGAAGGGCTTGTCGTGGATGAATCGGGCAAGATTTCGTTTGCGAATCTCAAGTATATTTTAGAGGACTTCCTTAAATATATGTTCGGCGAGGTAGAGGTGCGATTCCGCTCTTCATTCTTCCCTTTTACGGAACCGAGCGCAGAGGTAGACATCTCCTGTATCTTCTGCAAAGGGAAAGGGTGCAGGGTGTGCTCCCATACCGGTTGGCTAGAAGTACTTGGATGCGGTAGCGTGGACAATGCCGTATTTGAAGCGGTAGGATATAAAAACGTCAGCGGATACGCATTCGGTCTCGGTGTAGAGCGATTTGCCATGCTTATCCACGGCGTGAACGACCTACGCTCATTTTTTGAAGGCGATCTTAGAATGTTGGAGCAATTTATATGATATTCACTAGAGGATTCTTATCCGAATTTTTAAACATAAACGATATAAAAACCGAACAAATATACAAAGCATTAAATACATTGGGACTTGAAGTCGATTCGCTAGAGCACTATTGTGCGCCAAAAGGGGTCAAAGTCGGCAAGGTACTGACGTGTGAAAAACACGCCAACTCCGACAAACTTAGCGTATGTAGCGTCGATGTGGGCGAAAAAGAGCCGCTCCAAATAGTCTGCGGCGCCAAAAACGTATGTGCAAACATCTTCGTCCCCGTAGCTACCGTCGGAACCAAATTGGGTGAGCTAGAGATAAAAGAGAGTGAACTGCGCGGGGTAAAAAGTAGCGGGATGATATGCTCCTCTACCGAAATCGGATTAGTAAAGATAAATGACGGAATCATGAAACTTGATAGCTCCATCGGTAACTTCAAAATCGGGCAAGAGCTCTCCGCCATCCCGTTTTTCAACGACGATATATTTGAAATAGACATCACCCCAAACAGAGGCGATTGTCTCAACATCTACGGTATAGCAAGAGATATTTGCGCCTACTTTGACATCAAGATCAAAAATCCCGAACCTGCAAACGAAAATGAAACCTCCATAGGAATCGGCAGGATACTTCAACTCTCCCACCACGGACACCTTGATTCTTCGTATATGTTTAAAGCAGCAGAGGTCGGTCACGGAGAACTTTCACTTAAAATCCTTTTGAGATTAGCACAAAACGGACTTTTGGACGAATCTACCGCTAAAAATATCGCCAACTACTCGATGCTGGTAAGCGGAGTCATATTGCACCCTTATTACGAAGAAGACACGCTAAAAGGGGATGACGGAAAGCGCAAACTCGAAATCAAAAAAGAAGAAGGTCTTGATACCGTTTACGGTAATAAAAAACTCTCCACGACCGGCATATTTGCGGAAGAGAGCGAAAAGAAAGGGGCTTTGGTCTTTTTCGAAGCATCATATATCCCGCCGCAAATAGTTTCTCAAGCGGTTTTTGAAAAAAAATGCAAAAAGAAACAAGAGATATTTTTCAGAAGCTCCCGAGGCTCAAACCCAAACCTCAAATTCGGGATCGACGTTTTATCAAAGATACTTGCGGAAAGCGGTTTTTGCAAACCCTATTCGGGCACGCACGAGATACTCCAAAAGCCCCATAATCACTCTATAAATATTAGTGTAGATTCGCTCTCTGCCGCCATCGGAATCTCTATCCAAAAACAGCAGATAGTAACGATATTAAAAAGGCTCAACTTCGGCGTAGAGGTGAGTAGCTCGGGTGATTCGCTTGTTGTGGGTATACCTGATTTTCGACACGATGTCGTGAGCGAACAAGACATCACCGAAGAGATAGTGAGAGTGATAGGAATCGACAATATACAATCTTCGCCCACAATTATGAGAGAAGAGAGAAAGCTCACAAAAGGATACGAAGAGTTCAAGAAAAGGTCGCATTTCAGGAAAACTTCCGCTAGCAACGGTTTTAACGAAACAATCCATTTCGTGTTTGACCACAAAGAAAAACTCAAAGAACTCGGATTTATCGTCCTAGATTCCGACCTTGATGTCGCCAATCCCATCACATCCGAACTCAATACGCTACGCCCTACTCTCCTTTTACACCTTATCGAATCGGCGCAAAGAAATAGAAATAACGGTAAAAAAAGCTTATCGCTTTTTGAGATAGGCTCCGTTTATGGTCAAAAAAGAGAAGAATCCACCAAAATAGCGTTTTTGCATAGCGGTGCGAAAGAGAGAGATTCTCTGCAAAATGCGGGCAAACCTACAAATATGACCTTCTTTGATTTTGCAAATAAGATTGCTAACGTTATCGGTAATTTTTCGATCAAAGAGACGCTCGATTTGCCCAATAAGCTCGTCCATCCATATCAATTTGGAAAAGTTATGGTAGAGGGAGAAGAGTGTGGCTATATAGCAAAACTCCATCCCGAAATAGCCCAATCTTACGGACTAGACGACACTTTTATTTGTGAGGTAGAGTTTGGCGCTCTTCCATTTACACCCAAGATCGCTCAAGAGTATTCAAAATTCCCCAAATCAGAAAGGGATTTGAGTATCGTCATAGATAAATCGATGCCGTTTGCAAAAATAAAAGAGGTCATCGCCAAAACCGCTCCGAGTGCGATAACGAAATTTTATCCCGTAGATATATACGAGATTCCCGATACCCAAGGCAAAATCAGTCTCACTTTGAGGTTTGAGCTAGAATCGATGGAAAAGACCTTTAACGAAGAGGAAATTAGCACGATTATGACGACGATTTTAGGCGGATTGAAAGAAGAGCTAAAAGTAGAACTGCGATGAAAAAAATACGTATCGGACAGATTCACACCCCCTTTGCAATCACCACGGACAAAGTCTCTACCGACAAATCCATTTCGCACCGATGCGCGATGTTTTCGCTTCTTTGCGAAAAACCTTCGATTATTAAAAACTTTCTCGAAGCCGAAGATACGCTCAACTCGCTCCAAATCGCCCAAAAACTCGGTGCAACGGTAGTAAAAGAGGGAGCACTCTACCGCATCACGCCGCCGAAAAAAATTCAAGAGCCCGATGATGTCCTTGATTGCGGCAATGCAGGGACTGCCATTCGCCTCTATACGGGTCTGCTCGCCTCACAAGAGGGACTATTTATCCTAAGCGGCGACAAATATTTACGCAAACGACCGATGAAACGGGTCGCAAACCCCCTAAGAGAAATCGGTGCGGAGATTGACGGTAGAGACAACGGCAACCTTGCCCCGCTAGTAATACGCGGAAAAAAATTACAAAGCTTCCGTTTTGAAAGCAAAATCGCCTCCGCTCAAGTAAAAAGCGCGATGATACTCGCCGCACTCAACGCAGAGGGTGAATGCGTATATACGGAGCCGGAACTAAGCCGCGACCACACGGAAAATATGCTCAAAGGTCTCGGAGCAAATATCAGTACCGAAGGGACGACGGTGTATATTCAACCCCATCCCGAAAAATTTACCACGCAACTAGAAATCGAAGTACCTAGCGACCCATCAAGCGCATTTTTCTTCGCGGTTGCCGCGGCGATACACAAAGAGGCAAAAGTCACTATAAAAAATATGCTGCTTAACAAAACTAGAATCGAAGCGTTTAAAATTTTAGAGAAAATGGGGGCGATTTTAGAGATCAAAGAGACTTCAAACAAATTTGAAAGTATCGGGGACGTAACGGTCGTCGGCGATGCGTTGCGAGGTGTTAGCGTCGAAGAAAATATCTCTTGGCTTATAGACGAGATTCCTGCACTCTCTATCGCTTTTGCATGTGCCACGGGAAAAAGTAGTGTCAAAAATGCCGAGGAGCTCCGCGTAAAGGAGAGCGACAGGATCAAAACCACCGTCACGAACCTCAATAAATGCGGCATCAAAACAAACGAATTTGAAGACGGTTTCGAGGTTTTCGGCGGAGAACTCCAAAAAAGTACGATAGATTCTTACGGTGACCACAGAATCGCTATGAGCTTTGCGATAGCGGGCTTAAAGTGCGGTATGGAGATTGAAGATATTGAGTGTATAAATACCTCTTTTCCCGCATTTTTCGAGATTCTTTCACAAATAACAAGCGTGCAAGAGTATTAATTTTGGAGATAAAGCTTGCGAAAAATTTCGGTTTTTGCTTCGGAGTAAAACGGGCGATAAACATTGCTGAAAGCATTCGGGGCGGCGTGACATATGGACCTTTAATACACAACCAGTCCGAGATAGATCGATTAAAAAATCATCATAACGTAGGGGTGGTGGAAAAGACTTCCGAGGTAGAAAATGGGCAAAATGTAATCATCAGGACACACGGGATTACAAAAAATGACCTTTTAGAGCTACAAAAAAAAGAGGTGAATCTCATAGATGCCACCTGTCCTTTCGTCACGAAACCGCAAAAAATCGTAGAAAATATGTCTAGCGAAGGATACCAAATAGTCATTTTCGGTGATGAATACCACCCCGAAGTCAAAGGGGTAAAAAGCTATTCGGAATCTGAACCGATGGTCGTTTTATCCGTCGAAGATATTGATCTTTCAAAGCTTAGAAACAAAGTTGCCCTCGTCTCCCAAACCACTAGAAAAGTCGATAACTTCATTAAAATTGCCGAATTTTTAATACGCAACGTTTCGGAAGTAAGGGTTTTTAACACGATCTGCAATGCGACATTCGATAATCAAGAATCTGCAAGAGAGTTGTCGCAGGAAGCCGATATTATGATAATCGTCGGCGGAAAAAACTCTTCGAATACAAAGCAGCTTTTAAAAATTTCACTGGAAAATTGCAAAGAAAGTTATCTAGTAGAAGAGGCAAATGAAGTGCAAAACGGATGGTTTACAGGTAAAAAATTATGCGGAATTACTGCCGGAGCTTCAACTCCGGAGTGGATTATTCAGGGCATTATTGATAAAATAAGCAAATTTTAACTAGAATAAGTAAATTTTAGGGAAACATCACAAAGGGAATCTATGGACAAAGATTATAGCAACGGCGATTTTGACGGAATGGAAGACGAGATGAGCGACGAGGAGTTTGCCTCCCTTATCGACAACTCAATGAATCAGGATGGAAATAAGACTGTTACGACGGGGGTATTAATATCCATTAACGACGAATTTGCTCTCGTTGACGTAGGGCAAAAGGTCGAGGGTAGACTTTACTGCACCGAACTACAAGATGAAAGCGGCGTCATCTGCTTCAAAGAGGGCGATTCTATCCCCGTACTCATCATGGGCTACAGAAACGAAAGACCGATGGTATCGTATCAGAAAGCTATCAAACAAGAAAAAACAGAGAATTTTATAAAAAGTCTCGGGGATGATTTTGAAAATATAATCATCGAAGGAAAAGTCACCAAGAAAAACAAAGGCGGCTTTATAGTCACGAGTAACAATGTTGATTTCTTTATGCCTAAATATATGTCAGGCTTTAAAGATGATGCTAAAGTGATGGGAAAAAGCGTAAAAGCAATGATCATCAACGTCAAGCCTGAAGACGGTTCGATCATCATCTCTAGGAAAAAATTCTTCGAAAATGAATTCAAAAAGAAAAAAGAAGTAATCGACACGCTACTAGAGAAAAAAGTGCCTGCCGAAGGGGTAGTCAATAAAATCACTAGCTTCGGTATGTTTGTAGACGTAGACGGTGTAGAGGGCTTGGTGCATTACACCGAGATAAGCTATAAAGGTCCCGTAAACCCTGCTAAACACTATCAAGAAGGTGATAAGGTAGTCGTAATCCCCATCGGATACGATGAAGAGAAAAGGAGACTTTCTCTATCTATCAAACAAACACACGACGATCCTTGGAACGAGATAAAAGATGAGCTTGTCGTAGGAGATGCCATCAAAGTAACCGTGAGCAATATCGAACCTTACGGCGTATTCGTAGACCTCGGCAACGATATTGAAGGATTTTTACATATCTCCAAAATCTCTTGGAATAAAAACATCAAACACCCGTCTGAATACCTAGAGCAAAATCAAGAGATAGACGTAGAGGTTATCGAGATCGATTCACAAAATAGAAGATTGCGAGTTTCTCTAAAAAAACTTACGGCAAAACCTTTTGAAAAATTCCTCTCTTCCCATAAAGAAGGTGAAAAAATCACGGGAGAAGTCGCAACATTGACCGATTTCGGTGCATTTATCAGAATCGGCGGCATCGACGGTCTATTGCACAACGAAGATGCATTTTGGAATAAAAACGAAAAATGCAAAGATGTTTTCAAAGTCGGCGATAAAGTCGAAGCGGTCATCGTAAAAATCGATAAAGATAAAGAGCGGGTATCACTCAGCAGAAAAGAGTTGATAGAAAGCCCTGCGCAAGGTTTTATGAAAAAACACAATATTGATGACATCGTCAAAGGAAAAGTGCGCGATATAAAAGATTTCGGTGTTTTCATCAGCCTTGAAGACGGAGTTGATGCGCTTATCCGAAAAGAAGACTTACACCCTATGAATCCAGAGACGATAAAAGTTGGGGATGATATTGAAGGTGTAGTCTCTATGGTGGATCCAAAAACAAACAAAATCAGAGTTTCTATTAGAAGACTCGAGAAAATCAAAGAAAAAGAGTCGCTCAAACAGTTTAACGACGATGACAAGATGACTCTTGGAGATATTCTTAAAGATCAAATGCAATAGAAATGCGCAAATATATCCCTTGGATAATTGTAGCTTCCGTAGCGATTCTTCTTGCCCTCTCGACTCTGCTTCTCTATAAGACCGTCAGCGGGGTCGAGGTGCAGAATTTTGAAGTAAAGAAGGAATATGAACTACAAGGGGATGTCGTCGCTAGCCAAGATAAAGGCTGGCTTGGGGAGCTAGCGGATAAGAAGAATGAAAAATTTATGCTCCCCACCACAGAACTTCAAATAAAGCTAGAAGACAATCAAAAAAAAGAGTTAATCGAGGTATACAGGATAGAGATCGAAAAGCTCGACTCATATAAGTTCTTTTGCCTCAATCAGGTATTCAAAGCCAACGGCATAGAATACTCATATTATAAAAAAGACGGCTATATTAAGCTCGTCATCGTCACTCCCGACAAAGTCGAGCTTGAGAGCATACTAAAAGAGCTGAAAAAATACGGAATAGAATACAAACTAGATAAAACTTACGAGGAATAATTTATGAAAAAGCATAAAATTGTTGTGTGCGATCATATACACCAAAAAGGGCTTGATATACTTTCGAAACAAAGCGATATTCAATACGTAAATGCCGCTAATATACCGAAAGATGAGCTTTTGGATTTGATAAAAGATGCGGATGTGAGCATCACTAGAAGCTCTACGGACGTAGATGAAAACTTTTTAAACAACGCATTAAGCATGAAAGCGATAGTGCGCGCAGGCGTAGGGGTGGATAATGTAGACATCGACGGTTGCAGCAAAAGAGGCATCGTCGTGATGAACGTCCCTACGGCAAACACGATTGCCGCGGTTGAACTTACTATGGCACATATATTAAACTGTATGAGAAACTTTCCCGATGCCCACCATGAGCTGAAAAACGACAGGGTTTGGAAAAGAGAGAATTGGTACGGAATCGAACTAAAAGACAAAAAACTCGGAATTATCGGTTTCGGCAATATCGGTAGCCGCGTGGGTGTCCGCGCAAAAGGGTTTGAGATGGATGTGGTTACATACGATCCGTACATCAAGCCCTCAAAGGCTACCGATTTGGGCGTAGCGTATACCGAAAACTTTGAAGATATTTTAGCGTGTGACATCATTACTATCCATACGCCAAAAAACAAAGAGACTATCAATATGATAGGTAAAGCCGAGATCGAAAAAATGAAAGAAGGGGTGATTCTCATAAACTGCGCTAGAGGCGGTCTTTACAATGAGGATGCGTTATATGAAGGTCTCAAAAGCGGTAAAATCAAGGTTGCGGGAATCGACGTATTCAACAAAGAACCGGCTACAAGCAATCCCCTGCTTGACCTCCCAAATATCTACGTCACTCCGCACTTGGGTGCAAATACCTTAGAATCGCAAGAGCGTATCGCCATACAAGCCGCAGAACAAGCACTCGAAGCCGCAAGAGGAGTGAGCTTTCCCAATGCGCTCAACTTACCGATAAAAGAAAACGAGATTCCTCCGTTTGTAAAACCGTACTTAGAGCTCGCACAAAAGATCGGATTCTTATCGGCGCAAATAAATAAAGCACCTATCTCATCAATAAAAGTCACAACCGAGGGTGAAATATCTAGATTCCTTGAATCGCTAAGCACTTTCTGTATCGTAGGTGCGCTTAGTAGCAGTCTCGGAGAAAACATCAACTACGTCAATGCTTCATATGTAGCCAAAGAGCGAGGTATCAATGTTGAGCATTGCGAAAAAGGGAATCACAGTATCTATAAAAATCTCGTCTCTATCAAACTCACTACCGAAAAAGAGACAATCACAATTTCGGGAACTATATTTGATGAAAACGTGCAACGTATCGTCGAGATAAACGGTTTCGACCTTGATGTCGAACCCAAAGGAAAGATGATCCTCTTTAAAAATACCGACGTTCCGGGTGTAATCGGCGACCTTGGCACGGTACTCGCCAAACACAATATAAACATCGCCGATTTTAGACTAGGAAGAGATAAGCACGGTCATGCGCTAGCGGTTATTATTATTGACGATGAGGCAGAAAAAAACGTACTCGAAGAACTCAAATCCATCAAAGCTTGCTTAGGGGTTTCATACGCCGTTATCTAACGGCGTGCCCTAAGCTTATTTCTTTTCAAGCTCCCCTACTCTTTTCTGCAAAGCATCGATTCGTAGATTCATCTCATTTTTCTCTTTGGTGAGCTGCGCGAGTGCCGCTGTATTATTGAGCATTATCCATGCAAGACATATGCCGAGCATAATCACTATCAAACTTGTAATAAGCGTAATTTTAATGGCCTTTCTTGAGGTCTCCAGAGCTAGATTTTCATCATTCATACATACACCTTGATTTTAAATTTTTCACTACTCTACAACAACTCTCGGAATCGATGAGTTGAGCTTTACCAATACGTCATAAGTTATCGTATCAAATAGCTTTGCGAGTGGCGCTACGTCATTAAATATTTCAACTTCTTCATCGCTAGATACGATAGAAACGCAATCCATTGAAACCCTAGGAAGTAATTTATATCCTTTGGGGGTTCTATATTCTCCGCTTCTTTCATTCAGTCGAAAAAAGCCGTCTCCGTATCCGATGTCATATGTAGAGACGACGCACTTCTCCTCAACTTCACTTACCCCGCTATACCCTACCCTTGCCCCTTTTTCGAGTGTTCTTGAAGAGATTTTTTTTGCATAGAGCGACATCACCGGAGCAAACGGAAAAGTACCGAAAAGTGCATCTAATTCGTTGTATCCGTACATTGAGATGCCGATTCTCGCAAACTCTTCGTCAAAATCATTTATCCTTAAAGCCGATGCGCTATTACACGAGTGAAAAGACGGAGTTGGATAGTTTTGTCTATTACATATCTCTCTCACGATTTGTTTAGATTCCGCAAATGCTGCTCTTTGGACAAACAATGAACTATCTAAATCGTCTCCGCCTCTATAATGGGTAAAAACCCCTGAAAGCACTATCTTTTTTTCAAAAATCGTATGTAAGCACTTTTTGATTTCATCTTTGAAAATACCGTTTCTATGCATACCCGTATCGATTTTTAAATGTACTTTCGTACCGCTAGGATACTTTTGTATATCCTCGTATGAATAGAGGGCATACGATACGTTCGGAGCATCACAAATCATCCCCATAGGATAGAGGACTATCACCTCTTCAAATAGGTCATAAATCTTCTTCGCTTCGGCACAATCTTTTACTATCGCACGTTTTATTCCATATTCATTACATAACTTCGCCATCTCCTCGATCCCGTGTCCATAGGCGTTATCTTTCAATACTGCCCCTATTTTTTCGACCGAGCCTAGGTGCTCCTTAAAAATGTTTAAGTTATTGAACAGATTCTTTTTGCTAAGCTTGATATATGCCATAAATACTCATTACGTGGTGTTTTGGAGAGAATTTTACCTCTCTACACTTAATAATTAGGAAAGGATGGCCTATGAGTTATTCTAATATTTTAATTTTCGGGGAGGTGTTGTTCGATTTTTTCGGCGACATAAAAATCTTGGGCGGCGCGCCCTTTAACCTCTTTTACCACTTGACAAATCTTCAGGTAAATTCCCGTTTTATTACCGCCGTAGGAGATGACGATGCCGGTAACGAAATAAAGCGTTTGTATAAAACGCTAGACTTACGAGATGGCGACTTACAAACAAATGCTTTTCCGACAGGTGCCGTACAGGTCTCTTTGATAAACGGTGAGCCTTCGTATGAAATCTTAGAGCAGAGGGCCTACGATCATATTCAAATGCCGAGCAACTTCATTGCACCCGAAAATACACTCCTATATCACGGCACATTGGCACTTAGAAGTAGTGTCACGTATGAGAGTCTTTGCATATTGAAAAACAACTCGAATGCCGATATTTTTTTCGACATTAATCTCCGCCCGCCTTACGTCGATGCACAAAAAATAAAACTTCTCCTAGAGGATTCCGACTATCTCAAATTAAATGCCGATGAACTCCTTTGGCTCTCGGAAAATATCTTTCGAGATTCCGACATTTTGCAACAAATCTTTCAAGAGACAAATATCAAAGAGATAATCCTCACCAAAGGTGCCGACGGTGCAGAGATCATCACGCGAGAAAAAAAATATACCGCCGAGATAAAACCCGCAAAGCACTTTATCGATAGCGTAGGCGCCGGAGATGCGTTTTGTGCGGGGTATATTTACGGCTTATCGCACGGCGCTTCTACGCAAGAGCGCTTGGAGTACGCATTGCACCTCGCATCCGCGGTTTGCGACATCAAAGGTGCGATTAGCTACGACAAAAATTTTTACAAAGGAGTGCTATGAAACAGGAGGGATTATATATCGCCTTGATAAGTATACACGGACTCATACGAGCAGAGAATCTCGAACTTGGCAAAGATGCCGATACGGGAGGGCAAACAAGATACGTCGTAGAGCTAGCAAAAGCGCTCTCGGAGCATCCTAAAGTCGCAAGGGTGGATCTTATCACGAGGCAGATTCGCGATAGTAAACTCGATCCTATCTACTCCCAAGAATATGAACAGCTCACCGAAAAAGCAGCCATTATTCGTATTCCGTGCGGTCCTCGGAGATATTTGCGCAAAGAATCATTGTGGCCGTATTTGGATTATTTCACTGACGGAGTTTTATTGCATTTTAAAAGAATCAAAATGATTCCCACCCTTATCCACGCCCATTATGCAGATGCGGGATATGTCGGTGCTTCGCTTAGCTCATTACTAGAGATTCCCTTGGTGTTTACGGGACACTCCTTGGGGCGTGAAAAGAAAAGGAGGCTTTTGGACAACGGAGCCGATATTAATGAAATCAGGGAAAAGTACAACATAGAGATGCGTATCGAAGCCGAGGAATTTACGTTAAGTGTCGCCTCTTTCGTCGTCGCAAGCACTTTTCAAGAGATAGAAGAGCAATACAGAATCTACGAAAACTACCAAAAAAGCAAAATGACGGTACTTCCGCCCGGCTACGACGAACAAAAATTTTTCTCAACCTCTAATATCAACGATAAAAATTCTGCCAAGATTTACGATGAGTTCCTCAAAGATCCCTCAAAACCCATCATTCTAGCAATAAGTAGGGCTGATGAGAGAAAGAATATCCAAAGACTGTTAGAAGCGTACGGAGAAAGTACGGAGTTACAAGCCGCGGCGAATCTCGTATTGATCTTGGGTAATAGAGACGACATCACCGCTATGGATTCGGGTCAGAGAAAAGTACTCACGCAAGTCCTCTTACATATCGACAAATTTGAACTTTACGGAAAAGTCGCCTATCCGAAAAAACATTCATCCGAAGATATTCCTTCATTTTACAGAAATGCAAAAAATATAAAAGGAGTTTTTATAAACGCCGCGCTCACCGAACCGTTTGGGTTGACGCTTATTGAAGCTTCTGCGTGTGGAGTACCGATAGTATCGACAAATGACGGCGGTCCGAAAGATATAATCAAGAATCTCCAAAATGGTATTTTGGTCGATCCTCAAGACAAAGTACAGATCCAAGAGGCTCTATTACAACTCTTAAGAGACAAGAATCTTTGGAGTAAATTCTCACGAAACGGCACTATAAAGACACCCAAAACCTACACTTGGAAAAGTCACGTCAATAACTATATTAAAAATATCGAAAAATACATCAAGCCTGCATTACATCCTAATGTCGAATTTTTAAAACCGACACAAAAACTCTCTTTGATGAATCGCCTTCTCATTTGCGACATCGACAACACGCTCCTAGGGGACAATACCTCGCTACGACAACTGATCGACGTATTGGATTCCAATAAAGATAAATTGGTATTCGGGGTAGCGACAGGGAGAAATCTGCAAAGCGCAAAAAAAGTACTCGAAGAATGGGGAGTACCCACGCCTGATCTCTTTATCACATCAGTAGGAGCGGAGATTCATTACGGCAAAACTTGGAAACAAGAGCACTCTTGGAATAAGCACATAAGCCACGCTTGGGATAATGCTAAGATAAAGTCGCTATTATCGAATATTCCGGGTATCAAACTGCAATCAAAACTTGAACAACGAGAGCATAAAATCAGCTATCTTATCGATACGAAAAAAGCTCCGAGAATCACCGAGATCAGGAAATATCTGCGACGCTCGGGAGTCAAAGCGAATGTCATTTTTTCCCACGGCGAGTTTTTGGACATCTTGCCTATACGCGCCTCAAAAGGGCATGCGATACGATTTATGGCGCTAAAATGGGGTGTCCCTTTCGGAAATATCTTGGTCGCCGGAGATTCGGGAAATGACGAGGAGATGCTTAAAGATAGCACGCTAGGGGTAGTGGTGGGCAACTACTCCAATGAGCTAAACAAGCTTCGAGGCAATATCAACATCTATTTTGCCCATAAAGACTATGCGATGGGGATATTAGAAGGTATACACTATTACGATTTTTTCGGTGACGGGGAGGTAAATTATGTGCGAGATTGAATCGGTTTTAAATAAATACAAGAGTGAATTTTTTATCTTTTTTCGGAGGATAATCGAAAATGGAGATAGGATAATTTTAAAGACGGAGATACTAAAAGCGTATGACAATTTCTCAAAACAACTTAAAGATTCTAAAGAAGAGATATTTGGAATCATAGATAAAATCCAAGAACTTACGATGCAGTATCCAAAACTCTACGGTGCTATCCGCACCGATGTGGGAGAGTGGAAGCACTATGCGTTTGACATCGATAGTCTCCAATACACCGAGGTCAAGACAAGCGCGTATTTGGATTTTAAAGAGAAGTTTGTCGGGAGACACCATAAAGAGACGTGGTCGCTCAAACTTGATTTTGAGCCCTTTATCAGGGATTTTCCAAAAGTTCCCGATAAGCAATCTATCGGGAAAGGGATAGAGAATCTCAATATCCATCTCTGCCGCTCTTTGAAAAATAATCAAAAATACAGAAAAGACTTCTTAGATTATTTGAAGCTTCATAAGTACGAAGGTATCAGCTTTATGATCAATGAAAGGATTGATTCCGAAGAGACATTGCAGCAAGCTATCGAAACACTTTTTACCGATATTAGATCTTATGATGACGACACGCCCTATGATTCTTTTAAAGATGCTATGACCTCGCTAGGCTTTGAAGCCGGCTGGGGAATCAACAAGAAAAATATAATCGAGAATCTACAACTCCTTCAAAAAATCCTGCTCGATCCCGAACCGCAGGATTTGGAGAGATTTATCTCTATCATCCCGATGATCTTCAAAGTAGCCATCATCTCGCCCCACGGATTCTTCGGACAGTCAAACGTCCTTGGATTCCCCGATACGGGAGGTCAGGTCGTCTATATACTTGACCAAGTGCGTTCATTGGAAAAAAAGATGATGGAAAATATAGCCTCACAAGGGCTCAATATCAAACCCCAAATAATCGTCCTCACAAGGCTCATCCCCGAATCCGAAGGGACGACGTGCGATACGAGAATCGAAAAGATATGGGGATGTGAGCATGCAAAGATTTTGCGTGTCCCTTTTAGCGATAGTAGCGGCAATATCATAGATTCTTGGATTTCGAGATTTAAGATTTGGCCCTATTTGGAACGATTTGCCATAGATGCAAAAAACGAGCTGCTTCTTGAATTTGGCTCAAAGCCCGATCTCATCATCGGTAACTACTCTGATGGGAATCTCGTGGCGACCCTTTTATCGCAACAGCTCAAAGTGACGCAATGTAACATCGCGCATGCTCTCGAAAAATCAAAATACCTTTTCTCCGACCTCTATTGGAGGGACAATGAAGACGAATACCACTTCTCGTGCCAATTTACCGCAGATTTGATTGCGATGAACTCGGCGGATTTTATCATCACGAGCACCTATCAAGAGATAGCAGGCAATGAAAAAAGCGTGGGACAATACGAATCCTACAAGCATTTCACCTTACCCGAACTCTATCAGGTCGTAAACGGATTAGACGTCAGAGACCCGAAGTTTAATATCATCTCTCCGGGCGCAAATGAGGAGATATTTTTCCCCTACTATAATAGAGAATCGAGAAAATACCTCCTCAATGAAGAGATAGAGAATCTCATCTACGGAAAACCCGACGATAAAAGCAGAGGAGAGCTACTAAACATCGAAAAGCCCATCATCTATAGTATCGCTAGGCTTGATAAAGTAAAGAATCTCACCTCGCTAGTTGAGTGGTACGGCGAGAGCAAAGCCCTAAGAAGTATGGCAAATCTCCTTATCGTAGCAGGCTATACCGATACGCAAAAATCAAAAGACCAAGAGGAGATAGAGCAGATCCAAACTATGCACGCACTTTTTGATAAATATTCCCTCGATAATGATTGTCGTTGGCTCGGAGTGCAGCTAGAAAAACAACTCTCGGGAGAGATTTATCGCTTTATCGCCGATAAAAAAGGGGTGTTTGTCCAACCTGCGCTTTTTGAAGCTTTTGGACTAACGGTCATAGAGGCAATGAGTAGCGGACTTCCTGTTTTCGCCACTAAATACGGAGGTCCATTGGAGATCATACAAGATCAAATCAGCGGCTATCATATCGACCCTACCGATAAAGAGCGCTCCACAAAAACGCTAGTCGATTTTTTCGAACACAATAACAACGACGGTTTTGCATTGTGGGAAAGTATCTCAAATCAAGCGCTGCGGCGAGTAAACGAAGAGTACAACTGGAGACACTACACCGACAGGCTACTCGCCCTCTCAAAAGTTTACGGCTTCTATAAACACGTCACCAACAAAGACAGAGAAGAGATTCGTCGTTATTTGGAGATGTTTTACGGTTTGATGCACAGAGGACTTGTTGAAAAAAGCTTTCGTTGACGCAAAAGAAAAAAGCTGATGTATAATTCCGTTTCAATTTTTTGAGGAAAATAAAAATGGAGCGGTTTTTTTCGACTTTAAAAGAGTTTAAGCCTGCACTCTACTGCACCTTGAAGCAAGGGTATAAAAAAGAGTGTTTAATGGGTGATTTCTTTGGAGGAATCACCGTAGCTATCGTTGCTTTGCCTTTGGCTATGGCATTTGCGATCGCAAGCGGCGTAGGTCCTGAAAAAGGGATAATTACGGCAATTATTGCAGGGGTCGTAGCCTCGCTTCTTGGGGGTAGTCGCGTGCAAATCAGCGGTCCGACCGGAGCATTCGTCGTAGTCATATACGATATAGTCTTGCGGCATGGATACGAAGGGCTGGCACTTGCTACGGTTATGGCGGGAGTGATACTGCTCTTTATGGGTTTCTTTAAAATGGGGGTGGTCATCAAGTACATCCCCTATCCCGTTATTACGGGTTTTACCTCCGGTATAGCACTTATTATTTTCTCTTCGCAAGTGGTGGATATTTTGGGTCTCGGACTAGAAAAACTCCCCGGAGATTTTATTTCAAAATGGGCTTTGATACTATCAAATATCGATAAAACCGATTTTTATACATTAATTGTCGGGCTAGTTTGTATCACGATAATCATACTTATGAAAAAATTTGCACCGAGAATCCCCGGACCCATCGTAGCAGTCATATTCGGAGCGTTAGCGGTGCAAATCCTCCAACTCCCGATTGAGACTATCGAGAGTCGCTTCGGTGAGATTCCAAACACTATCCCGCCACCAAGCTTCTATTTTGACATAAGTCTTGAAAAAATAAAACTCCTCATACCCGATGCCACTACCATAGCGCTTTTAGCAGCTATCGAGTCACTCCTCTGCGCAGTCGTAGCCGATGGTATGATAGGCTCAAAACACAACTCAAATAGCGAGCTCTTAGGGCAAGGCTTCGCAAATATCGCTTCCGTAGCCTTTGGCGGGATACCTGCTACGGGTGCGATTGCGAGGACGGCGACAAACATCAAATCCGGTGGAAAAACTCCGCTTTCGGGAATCATACACGCTATCTTTCTGGGCGCGTTTATGTTTTTTTTGAGCGATTTTATTATTATGATTCCTATGGCATCGCTAGCGGCGATTTTGATGGTCGTAGCGTGGAATATGTCCGAAGCGGAAAATTTTAAAAATCTTTTGAAAGCTCCAAAAAGCGATATTGCCGTACTTTTGACGACATTTTTATTGACTGTGATTATCGACCTCACGGTAGCCGTACAAGTGGGAATCATCCTTGCGGCTATTTTATTTATCAAACGAGTAGTGTCGGTAAGCGAGATACGAGACAACAAACTACGGAATCTAGAATCCGATGACGATACCGAACCTGCTTTTGATCCCGATAATATCCAATACAAAGAGATACCCGAAGGAATCGAAGTGTATGAAATTGACGGTCCGTTCTTTTTCGGCATCGCCGATAAACTCAAATTTGTCCTTGATTCTATCGCCTCGCCGCCAAAGGTCTTCATCCTTAGAATGCGAAAGGTTCCATTTATCGATGCGACGGGAATGTACGCCCTGCAAGAGTTTTACAACAAGTGCAAAACAAAAAATACGACGCTCATACTCTCGGGAGTCAATCCGCCGTTATTAAAAGATCTACACAGATTCGGTTTTATGAAAAAAATCGGAAAAGAGATGGTGTTCAACCATATAGATAAAGCGCTAGCAAAAGGGAGAGAGTTAGTAGAAAAAGCCGACTAGAAGCTTAAGCTTCCGTCGGTTTTGCGGGATTATTTCAAGCCTGCGATGAATTCAGCAACGGCAGCTATATCAGCGTCGCTTTTGAGGTTCATTTTAGCTTGTGCTTGCATTACGGGACCCATACCGTAGTGGTTAGCAGTACCTGCTACATAACCTTTAAGTTTTTCGGTTACGGCAGCAACATCTTGACCTGCAAGTGCCGGAACTTTACCTGCATACACGGTTTTACCTGTAGGTCCGTGGCAGGCTGCACATTTTTTGAATATATCGGCACCGTTTGCGCTTAGTACCGTAGCAGTAGCGGCAGCTACCATTGTCGCGATCATTACTTTTTTCATATCTGTTCTCCTTTATGATTTAACACCGTGAAATTTACTACAAAAAGACTTAATTTTTTTAAAGCTTTTTATTATAATTCCATCTGTATTACACTTTTACACGATTCTCAAATGCTTTATGCACCGAGGCGAAATCGACATTTTCAAGGTTTACTCCCGTGGGAACACCTTGGGCTATTTTAGTGAAAGCAAGCCCCAAATCACCGAGTTTGTCTTCCATATAAAAGATGATCGTATCGTTTGCCAGAGAGGGTGTGAGAGCGAAGATGATCTCTTGGATGTTATCGTTTTTTATCATCTCGCGCAGATGGTCGAAATCGCACCCTTCCAAACTCTCTAAAACAAAAAATCTTCCGTCGTAACTGCTTGATTCTTCGATGACAAAGACATCTTTTGCGCTCTCTACGATACAAAGTCTCCCGTTACTCCTCAAAGGATCGACGCAAAAATCACAAAACTCATCTTCACAGAGCGAACCGCATTTTTGACATTTTTGCACGGAGGTGATCGCATCTTCGATAGCGTGTGCGAGCTTCAGAGCATTGAACTTTTCGCTACTCACCATTAAGTAGGCTAGTTTTTGAGCAGATTTCTTCCCTATCGTAGGGAGTTGCTCTAGCGATTCTACGAGCTTATAAAATTTTGCCAAACCTCTATTTTTCATACCGTAAATGTACCCGATCTCCCTTTAGTAGACGATAAATTTAATTGTGTTAGAATCCACGACTTTTTAAACAAACAAATCACTTTGAAGCTATTTTAGGAGATACCTTTGGTTGAGCAAGATTATTACGAATTATTGGAAACAAATAAAAATGCCACTCCCGATGAGATAAAAAAGGCATACAGAAAACTAGCGATGAAATACCACCCCGATAGAAATCAGGGAGATAAAGAAGCAGAGGAAAAGTTTAAAGCCGTCAACGAAGCCTATCAAGTATTGAGTGACCCCGATAAAAAAGCGCTATACGACAGATACGGCAAAGCGGGTCTAGAAAATAGCGGTTATCACGGCTTTAGCGGAGGGTTTGAGGATATATTCGAGGATTTGGGTTCGGTATTTGAATCGGTATTCGGAGCAGGGTTTGGAGGGGGAAGAGGAAGAGGCAAGAAAAAAGATAGAGAGAAATATAACCTTGATAATGCGATTGAATTACGCCTCTCTTTC
Organism: uncultured Campylobacterales bacterium; assembly: GCA_964500775.1. Taxonomy (GTDB): domain Bacteria; phylum Campylobacterota; class Campylobacteria; order Campylobacterales; family CAZCQG01; genus CAZCQG01. The sequence goes on along the minus strand of CAZCQG010000003.1, from coordinate 27,162 downwards.
AAGGAAGCGGTATTCGGCTGTAAAAAGGAGCTCAAATATACCTACAAGAAAGCGTGTAGCGAATGTAGCGGTACGGGTGCAAAAGAGGGCAAGCTCACCTCATGTCCTGACTGCGGCGGTCAAGGACAAGTGTATATGCGACAAGGGTTTATGACATTTTCCCAAACTTGCCCTAGATGTAAAGGCGAGGGGCAAATCGCTAAGGATCGCTGCGGTAAATGCAAGGGTGAGGGCTTTGAGAGTGTCGAAGAAACTATCGAGGTCTCGATACCGGAGGGGGTCGACACGGGCAATAGAATCCGCGTCGCCAATAAAGGAAACATCGGCAAGAATCAAACTAGAGGCGATCTCTATCTCATCGTAGAAGTAGAAGAAGATGATCATTTTATACGCCACGGAGACGATATTTATTTGGAAATGCCCGTATTTTTCACCCAAATATGTCTCGGCGCAAAGATTAAGATTCCTACCCTCGTAGGGGAAGTGGAGCTAAAACTCCCGACAACCGCCAAAGACAAACAACAATTCACCTTCCGCGGCGAAGGGATCAAGAATGTCAGAAGTGGACTCAAAGGGAATCTCGTAGTCCAAATCAAAATACTTTTCCCAGAAAAATTGAGCGACAAACAAAGAGAACTTATCGAAGAGCTACACAAGAGTTTCGGGTATGACGGCGTACCGCACGAAGGAATCTTTGAAAGCGTCGTGGATAAAATCAAAGGGTGGTTCTCGCTAGGCGAAGAAGAAAAAAAGGGATAGAAGTTACGATTTTACACTTTAACCCATAGGACTACACTCAAGTTGCAACAGAGTTGCTCCTTGGGTGTTACTATTTTCTACATATCCTCGTGCTTTATTGTTACACTAAGAAACATTTATTAGAATCTTCGCCATTAATCTGTTACAATATCTCCAATCAACAACTGAAGGAGATTGTAAATGAGTTTTTTGGAAAACTATAATAAACACGTAGCAGAGCGAAAAGAGCAAAACGTCCCTCCGCTCCCGTTAGATGCAAAACAGACAGAGGAGCTATGCACCCTTCTCGTTCAAAGCCCGATACAACATAAAGAGGTCTTAGTAGACCTTTTGGCAAACAGAGTGAGTCCCGGCGTAGACGACGCTGCATACGTCAAAGCAGGTTTTTTGAACGACATCGTTGCAGGCACCAAGCAAAGCGAAGGAGTGAGCAAACTCGATGCCGTCAAAATGCTCGGCAAGATGCTCGGCGGCTACAATGTCAAACCCCTTATCGATGCCCTTAAAAATAGCGATGCGGCAGTAGCAAAAGAGGCGGCAGAACAGCTCAAAGACACTCTCCTTGTATATGATTACTTCAATGAAGTAGTGGAATTGAGTAAAAACAACACATATGCAAAAGAGGTATTAGAATCTTGGGCAAATGCGGAGTGGTTTACAAAAAAAGCTCCTTTGGCTGAAAAAATGACACTCACGGTTTTCAAGGTACCCGGCGAGACAAACACGGACGACTTAAGTCCCGCAGGTCAAGCTTTCACAAGAAGCGACATTCCGCTCCATGCCCAATCAATGCTCGTAGCAAAAATGCCTGAGGGTATCAAGAAGATAGAAGAACTCAAAACAAAAGGGCACCCGCTAGTATATGTAGGTGATGTCGTCGGTACCGGCAGTTCTAGAAAGTCTGCCGCCAATAGCGTCATTTGGCATATGGGTGATGATATAGAAGGTGTGCCGAACAAAAAGACGGGCGGTATCGTCATAGGCGGTGTTATAGCTCCGATATTTTTCAATACCTGTGAAGATAGCGGTGCACTCCCTATTCAAGCTGATGTCGCAAGCTTAGAGACTGGCGATGTGATCGAAGTCTATCCCTATAAAGGGGAAATCCACAAAAACGGCGCGTGCGTCAGCACTTTCAAGCTCTCTCCCAATACGATTGTGGATGAAATACGCGCGGGAGGAAGAATCCCCCTTATCATCGGTAGAGGTCTCACTGCAAAAGCTAGAGAAGCACTCGGAATGGGCAAAGAAGAGATATTTGCCAAACCCGAACAACCAAAAGACACGGGCAAAGGCTACACGTTGGCGCAAAAAATGGTCGGAAAAGCGTGCGGCGTAGCAGGCGTGCGACCCGGCACATACTGCGAACCGATGACCCTCACCGTAGGGAGTCAAGATACCACGGGTGCAATGACGAGAGATGAGATAAAAGAACTCGCCGCACTCGGCTTTAGTGCCGATCTCGTGATGCAGTCTTTCTGCCACACGGCGGCGTATCCCAAGCCTGCGGACGTAAAACTCCACGCCACGCTCCCATACTTCATCTCTAGTCGAGGAGGCGTGAGCTTGAAACCGGGCGATGGCGTCATCCACTCATGGCTCAATAGATTGGTGCTTCCTGATACCGTGGGTACGGGCGGAGATTCTCATACGAGATTCCCGATCGGTGTCTCCTTTCCTGCAGGAAGCGGACTTGTAGCATTTGCCGCGGTTACTGGTTCTATGCCGCTTGATATGCCGGAATCGGTTCTTGTACGCTTCAAAGGGGAGATGCAGCAAGGAATCACGCTAAGGGATTTGGTAAACGCAATTCCTTACTATGCTATCAAAAAAGGGTTGTTGACTGTTGAGAAAAAAGGGAAAAAGAACGTATTCAACGGAAGAATCTTAGAAATCGAAGGACTACCGAATCTCAAAGTCGAACAAGCGTTTGAGCTAAGCGACGCAAGTGCCGAGAGAAGTGCGGCGGCTTGTACCGTACGTCTCAATAAAGAGCCGGTAATCGAATATATAAACTCAAACGTCAAACTTATCGAAGAGATGGTTGCCGCCGGATACGAAGATGCCAAAACACTCCAAAGAAGAGCCGACAAGATGAAAAAGTGGCTCCAAAATCCGGAACTTCTAGAGCCTGATAGCGATGCCGAGTATGCCGAGATCATAGAGATAGACTTAAACGAAATAAAAGAGCCGATCCTCGCTTGCCCGAATGACCCTGATGACGTAGCAACACTTAGCGAAGTCCTAGCAAGCAATCGACCTAGCAAAATCGACGAGGTATTCGTAGGAAGCTGTATGACAAACATCGGTCACTATAGAGCGCTCGGTGAAGTACTCAAAGGAGCGGGTCAGATTCCGAGCACGCTATGGATAGCGCCTCCGACAAAGATGGATGAGCGACAACTCACAAATGAAGGGTATTACTCAATATTCGGCGGTGCAGGTGCGAGAATCGAAATGCCGGGTTGTTCGCTATGTATGGGAAATCAAGCGCAAACAAAAGAAGGCTCGGTCGTATTTTCCACCTCCACAAGAAACTTTGACAATAGAATGGGGAAAAATACGCAAGTCTACCTCGGAAGCGCGGAGCTTGCGGCGGTATGTGCTATGCTGGGCAGAATCCCTACAAAAGAGGAGTATATGAATATCGTACCTAGTAAGATAGCGGGTAAAGAGGAGACGATATATAAATATCTCAACTTTAATCTCATCAAAGATTACAAACTCAAGGACAGAGGGGCACTATAAGCCCCCTCTCTTCTACCGCAACACTCTACATTTAAGATTTAAACCACTACAATATCCGTAACCTTCTAAACAAGCTTAGGGAAGCCAATGGAAACAAGCGATTGCATATATTTCGGAAGACAGCCGATTTTTGATACATCCGGAAAAATAGAGTACTATGAAGTCTTTTACAGAGACGGGGAAAACCCTCTCGCAAACAAACCTAATGATAGAAAAGCCACCGCGAATGTCGTCTTCATCATCGCAAACTATATCTATACGAAAAATATTTTCGAAAATCATAAAGTTTTCATAAATATCGGGGGTGATCTTAGTATCGCCGAAGATATACTGGAAGTTATGGATTTTAATAATTTTATATTCGAGGTTAGAGCTTCTTATGATGCAAAAGCGGAGAATCTAGAGATACTCCAAAAAATCAAAGACAAAGGGATTGGGATCGCGATCGATAATATTCATTGCGACAACGCATCAAAAAAATCGGTTAAAGAACTTATCGACTACCTGCAATTTATTAAAATCGATTTTTCGGTCGTCGGTTTTAAAGAGGCGTTTGAATTTATAAAGTACGTGAAATCGCTCAAAGACGAAATTGTCGTTATCGGAGAGAAAATCGAATCTCTAGAGAAATACGAAGAAGCAAAGAACTGCGGAGCTTCCCACTTTCAAGGTTTCTTCTTTCACAAACCCGATACTAGCAAGTTTCACTCTCTCACCCCCGGCGCAAAAGGGGTGTTTCAAATATATAATCAACTCGATAGAGACGTAGATACCGAATCTATAGTAAAAACATTGAGAAGCTATCCCGACATCATTATCAATTTATTACAATACGTCAATAGAGCTTCCGTCGCGAAAACAAATGAGATTAGCTCTATTAGGCAAGCTATAAACTATCTCGGTAGAAAAACACTCAAAACTTGGCTTTTGCTCTTCTTGTACACCGATTCTAAAATGAGTAAATATTCCCTTTCGCTTTTAGAAAGCGGGATGATTCGAGCCAAGCTTATGCAATCTCTCACGAAAAAAGTAGACAGGAGGCTTAATGAAAAAGCATTTTTAGTAGGAATCTTATCCACCTTAGATGCCCTTTTTAACTCCGACATCAAATCGGTTATTATGGACACGAATTTTGAAAACGACATCAAAGACGCCCTCATCAACCGCTCCGGAGTACTCGGCGTAATGCTCGAGCTCTCTATCGCTTCGGAAAAAAACGACTTCAAACAACTTATCGAGCTTTTGGACAAACTCAATATCGATATGAACAGCTATATCGATATGCTCAAAGAATCTTTTGAATGGACGTTTAATCATATAAAAAACATAAAAGGGTAACGGGGTGGCTATTTTCGAGAGCAAATACGGCATCAAGAACAAAATAGCTAGACTTAAAGAGTTTGCCCATACTTTTAGTTTCGAGCTTGAAGACGGCGATACTACCCTTCCTTATAAAAAGTGCTTTATCTCTATCACGGAGCACGATCAAAATAGCCATTTTATTTATCTGCTCAATTACAAGCAAGAGAAAAATAATTTTATAGACGAGATCACCTACAAAGAGCAAAGCCTCAAGGTCGATAGGCTCTACTATCTTGAAATAGCAAACGCTACTATCGACAACAAAAAGAGACTTGAGCTTGTTTTGGGTATGGTAGGCAAAAGGCGCTTCGGTGCGAACAATCAAGCGTTGAGTTTATTTTTGAACAACAAGAACGTCACGCTTGATAGCGTTTACGACAAGATTAGGGCGTGGGAAAACAATCCGCTGAAAAACGATAAAAATACGATCGTGTACGAAAGAAACGATAAAAATATCAACTACTTTGAGGCTTTGGTCGTAAATGAAACCGTAGGAAATTACGCCTTTTTAAGACAAAAAAATATTTCAAAAGAGAGTTGCGTTAGAAAGAGCTTTTTAGTAGAACTCGAAAATACGGGATACGATTTTTTTTCAAATACAATGAGGGATTCGCAAAAAATTGATGCGATTTTTACGGAGATGGGGAGGATCTATTTTTCACAGCTCCCTCCGCAATATAGTCGAATCCAAGAGAATCTTGAAAACATAGAAGACCATATACAAAGCATCGGAGCGAAAGAAGAGAAAAACACGTTGGCGTTCGCTGCCCTACTAGAGCTTTCCGAAAAGAAAAAATTCGATCCCGAAAAACTACGCCTTTTCTACTTTGATGTCTATAAAAAAGCACTTAACTTCATTAAAGAACCCAAAGACGAAAATCTAGCAATTCGCCTTGCCGAATCCATCGCTCATTATAAAGCACTTTTAAAAGATTTTGAGGTTTTTGATGAAATCGTATCTTTACTCGTATCCATGATGGTCTTACTCGAAGACGGCGACTTCGGGATACTCACGGGTAACGACAACAGCTTTAAAGAAATAGTCATTGCGACCGTCGAGAGCATCGGGGTATGGCAAAACGATATATTTGTCGCCGATAATAAATCGCTTGACACGATAGGCGCATCGATGATTGATTTTACCGAGAATCTCAAATATCTCATTACGAGCTTCGATGAAAGAAAAACTCGCATATTTGAAGATTCTGAAACGAACTGCAAAGCGTCCGATGATACCGTTTTTTTTAATATTCATCATCTAGATACCCAAAATCCAAAATCTACATATTCCAACGACAAAAAAATATCTTCAATCGAAAGAAATTCGTTAGAGCAAATAGAGACGCTTGAGTCGGAGATTTTGGATATTTTTTACGCGAAGGATACCTTGGATGCGGCGTTTATGAGAAAGCTCTATCTCTATTTTGCTACTTATCATCAAGTCCTAAATACGATTTATGAATATAAGGAATTAGGGTATGCGCTCTCTTCAATGGTATCAAAGATAGAGAAAACGGCTCTTGAAAACCTTGATGCCCTCGCACGAGCGGATTTATACGATTACGCTAAATTATTGACGAATGAATTGCGCTCTTTTAGAAATGCAGTTCTGTCGGGGGAATGTATGGAGAATCTTCACCGTTTTGATGCCAAACTTATGAATTGTATTCAACAAATCGATACCCTACTTGCCGATTAAACAATAATAAACAAGCCCTCTAAAGCCTCTTTAGCAATCTCGCTCCAAGTATCCCCGCATCGGCAAGTCGCGAGCTCTCAAACCGTAGAGAATCTATTGATACCGGCATAGCGTATTTTTTAGCAGATTCGACGAGTGCGTGATGTACTCTCTCGCGATTTGCATTATAGACTCCTCCGCCTAAAACGATCAGCGAAGGATTGAGCAGCGTAATGGCACTTCCTAGTGCAAAACCCATTGCGTCGATGTAATCATCATAGATCTCTCGCAAACGTGTATCTTCGCTTTTGATGAGATTCTCAAGTTCGTTTTTGTCTTCTAAACCCAGTAGTTTAATTCTTTTTGCGATACCGCTTCCCGACGCAAAAAGCTCTATACAATCGCTTTTTCCGCATCCGCACAATAACGGTGTTTTTTTGTAGGGAATATGCCCAATCTCAAGAGCTTGATTATGTGCGCCGCGCAAAATTTTTCCCCCGCTCACATACGCACCTCCTAGCCCCGTACCCGAATACACGACTAGCGTATGATCTACGCCGAAATACTCACTCTCCGCCAATGCCGCGCAATTCAAATCATTATCTATAAAAAGTTCGACATCATACTTTTCTCGGAAATAACGAGCGATATTCATCGGAGCTATGGGGATATTCGGAGAAGATTTTATCGTCCCATCCTCTATTTGCCCCGCAAAGGATATTGACACGACATCGGGTCCGTGTTGACACACGCCCTCTTCGAGCAATGCCAAAAAACCTCGTTGTGTATAATCGGCGTGAAATCTCTTCGTCTCTCTCCCGTCAGTCTCTAAAAGTGCTCTAAAATTCGTACCGCCGGCATCAACGATAAGCTCTTTCAATTATAGAAAAACCTTATAATCCAAGAAACTAAATATGGAGTTTTTCGTCTCACAGCGACTTAAAAAATCAAAATCAATCTCTCTATCTTCAAACATAGACTGTAGTTTCAAAAAGTTTGAAATGTGCTCTTTGGTTCTGCGAATGCTATATTCTACGGCAGTTTTTGTCGTCATCAAAAACGCCCAATCGCTACTTTGAGCAAGCAGTAGCTCTCTTGCCATCTGATTGAGCACCCTATGGAGATTAAACTCTACTCCGTGTTCATTCTCTCTAGCCAACGTGCACATACTATCCGCCATTTGGTGTAAATGCCTATATATCCAATCATTTCCGCTATTGAGCCATACGTCGTAGTACCCTTTGTCTCCCCACGAGGAAGGCGAAGGATTGATTACTTGATTCTTCGTCTCTTGCGAGAGATACTCCATAGGCGTTATTGCCTTGATGTTCTTGTGTGCATCCATCTCTTTAAATAGATAATAAAGAAAATCCGGTCCTTCAAACCACCAATGACCGAATAATTCCGTATCGTACGGGGAAACTATCATTGGCTTTCTATCCATCAAACCAGAGAGGTATTCACATTGTTTCACTCTATTGAAGTGAAAGTTTTGCGCATGTTCTCTTGCCTTTATCATCGCATTTTCAGGTACGTAGGCTCTCTTATCATCACCCTCCCCCGTGACGCGATAGTACTTTAAGCCGGTAAAAACCCTCGCGCCGTCGGGATCGATATAATGTCTAATATAGTCATAATCAAGTTCGTATCCTATATCTTTATAAAAATCACGATAATCGACATCGCCGGGATACCCCTCTTTGGAGCTCCAAACCTGTTTGCTACTCTCGGGGTCTCTGCCGAATGCCGCTACGCCGTGATGCGTATACGCAGGAGCGAATACTCCGTATTTTGGGGTCGGAGTCCCATACACTAAACCGTGCGAATCTATGATAAAGAATCGAATGCCGTATTTCGCAAGCACCTCATCCAGTCCATTATAGTATGCACACTCCGGTAGCCAAATGCCGTTTGGCGGGATGCCGAAATGCTTCACATGGGACTGTACGGCAACCTCAATCTGCACCTCTACCGCTTTGTTGTTCACCGAAAGGAGGGGTAAGAATCCGTGCGTTGCACCGCAGGTGATAACCTCTAGTTTCCCGCTCTTGATAAAATATCTGTATCCGTTGAGGACGTTGTAATCCAAAAAATCGGTAAAAAAATTTTTTATCTTTACATATCTATCTATGTAGAATCTCGGCATATGATAAAACTCGTCGCCCTCGCCTATTCTATTGGATTCTTTTACGGCAAGCTCTATGGTTCTATCTAGATGCCTTAGATATTTTTCCATCAAATGGCTATCGTCAAGCATCTCTGCCAAAGGTGGCGTGACGGAAGTGGTAAGTCTATAATCCACACCCTCTTCTTCTAGCTGCTTCAAACGCATCAAAATCGGAATATAACACTCGCTTATTGCTTCAAATAGCCAATGTTCTTCCAAAAAATAATCGTAATCGGGATGCTTTACAAACGGCAAATGAGAGTGGAGTACGGGTATCCAATATCCTAACATAACCCTCCTCCTTACTTCTTGCTCAAGCTAAAGCTGGAGGTATTCGAACTCCCTAAAAACTCTCCGGAGCTAAGCGAACTCGCGCCCACTCTTCCACTCAAATCAACACGTAGCTTATGGTATCTTTTTATGCTCTCAATCTCTTTGATCATATTCTCCGACGAACCTATTTCGATTTTTTCTAGCGAAGCATTGAGTATCTCCGTCCAATCTTCAAGTTTGTCCGCCCACATCGTCTCGTCACTTTCGATAATAAAATCGGAGGGCATCTTCACGGTATTGGATCTTAGAATCTCGATAAATTCCCCTTTCTCATCAAAAACACCGAGTAAAGCAAAAATATTTTTATTCGCACTATGCGTAGAGAAATAATATCCCCCTTTCTGCCCGTAAATATCATACTGCCCCAAAGCAGTCGCGCTATCGATTTCATAAACCCTTACGACAAAATTTTCAATCTCTCTATCGCATTTTCCCGCTACAAAATCAAGCGTCACTTCCCAATAAAAATATCCCGTTTCCGAATTTACGGGAAGGAGAACTATGTTGTTGATAAAGTATCGATCGGGAATCTCGTAAGTATCCTCTTTTTTAAACTCTTTGAGTTCGTCGGCAAAAGAATCTACCGCATGCGTATGTGATGACACATTGAAGTCTTTGAGGCTCTCTCTTTTGATCTCCTCGCTACTGTTTTTTATCTCCATCCACTGCTCCTACTAGAGTTTTATATAATAGTTCGTACTTTTGAGCGGAATGACACCAGTCAAACTCGCATTGCATATTATCTTCTACAAGCGTTACGTATTTGTTTCTATTGGCAAAAAGGCTAAATGCCCGCATCAAGGCTACCATAAATGAAAAACCGTCCGGTGACTCAAAAACTATCCCTCGCCCCTTGCTATCTTGTTTTTCTAGCGTATAATCGGCTATAGTCTCTTTTAGTCCACCCGTGGCTCTGACGATAGGTACAGCTCCGTATCTAAGGGCGATAAGCTGATTGAGACCGCACGGCTCATACAGAGAAGGCATCATCAAAAAATCGGCTGAAGCATAGAGACGATGCGCTAACTCTTCATTATAGCCTATAAATGTAACAAAATTATCACTAAAATCAAATGTTTCTTTTACTTTTTTTATATTTTCGTTATCGCCGTCCCCTAAAATGAAAAAATTAGCTTCCAAAGCCTTCAAAAATTCATAATTTTCGAGTAAAAAATCTACACCTTTTTGCTTCACAAGTCTACTTATAAGGATAAATAAAGGTCTACCTTCTGCATCTTTTAGATTAAATTCTTTACAAAGTTCGATTTTATTTAATAATTTTTTATCCAATGTTTTCGCATCATATTTATGCAAGAGGAACTTATCCTTTTTTGTATCCCATTCGTCATAATCTATCCCATTCAGAATGCCGTGCAGCTTATTTGCATTGGTTTTGATAAAATCGCTAATTCCGCACCCGTACTCTTTCGTCTGAATCTCTTGCGCATAACTATCCGATACGGTAGTAAACGCATCGCTAAAGAATATGCCGGTTTTGAGAAAATTGAAATGGTCGTAAAACTCGACCTTATCCATATTGAAGTGATTCCAATCGATGTCTAGGTCTTTCATCGCTTTTTTTGTCGCGATACCTTGATAGGAGAGATTATGTATCGTGAGTACCAATTTTGCACCGTTAGCGTATTTCTCTTTAAGTAATAAAGGGATGAGAGAGGTTTGCCAATCATTCACGTGGTATATATCCGCTTCAAAATCGATATACTTTACAAGCTCAATCACACCGTAGCAAAAAATCCCGAATCTTAGATAGTTATCGAGATATGAACCATACATCTCTTTGCGATTAAAAAAATAACTGTTGTGTAAAAAATAGGTCGTAAGCCCATCATGCTTGCTCATATAGACATCAAACTCGTACTCCTTTTTATCTACACAGAACTCCAATCGCATCCCTATCTCTTCTATACCGAGTGCCTCTTTATCCATAAAAGAGTAGAACGGTGTTACGGTTACGACATTATGTTCTCTCGCGAAAAATTTCGGTAAAGAGGCGGCTATATCTCCCAATCCTCCTGTTTTTGAAAAAGGAAACTGTTCGCTAAAAACATAGACTATATTCAAAATGACTCCTTCTTATTTCACGTTTCACTTTTATGCAAAAGATTCTAACGCATCTTTATATTTCATCGCTGCATCGTCAGGCAAAACACCGTTTATAAAATCGCCGCAGGTAAGCTCAAACCCCGCAAATCTCGAATCTCTAGGCAATATAGAAATATGCCAGTCGTAGAAATCTTCAAGCAATACGCCGGAATAGCGTTTCATATTAGGGTACACATAGAAAATTGCATTAAAAGAATCCAAAGATAGCTTTTGCAGCAGGGCGTATACCGTACCCATAATGCCGGCAATCTCTTCAATTGTCTCTGTTGCCTGTAAGAAATCGCCGTTGCACTTGGGAATTATATCTACTTGCATAGGGGTAATGGAATACTTTGGGCAAAAAACAAGATAATTTTTCTCTTCTAATACAATTCTCTTTTGATATTCTAATTCTGAATCTACCAAACTTCGTAAATAAGAGATGCCGTTTTTAATAAAAAAATCGTATTTATTTTTGAGCATCGTCTCAATTTTGATAGGCAGATAATCAAGTCCGACAAGCTGCATATGAGGGTGTGTAAGGGTAGCGCCGGAATTTTCACCGCTGTTTTTAAAAATTGCCGTATATTTGATCTTTTCGTCTTCATAGTGCGAAGCTACCCGAAGCAGAAGTGCGCGAAAAATCATCTCTAATCTTGCACGAGAAAAGTCGGCTATCGCCTCACTCGCGTGCGGTGCTTCGATAAGTACTTCGTGCATCCCGTACGGGGCACTCTTGATGGAAAAGGGGGTAAATTTATTCGGAACTACACGCACTTCCCAGTCTATCGCATCGGGCAAAGACAAAAGAGAATCCGGCGTAAGGTGTTCGCTCCCTTTTTCAAACGGTGCATAATCTACATCGTTTTTATAATTATTAGGTCGTTTTCCCCTGCTCGAAGAATAAAAAACCCTAGCACCGGTTATGGGATCTAGGGATTTTTCATTATGATTCAACGCTACCCGATAGTAAGGCTACCGCCGAAGTTAAACGAATATTTATACCCTATCTTAAAGCACAGCGAAATTCCTTGATTTGTCTTTTCAAATCCGCTTTCGCTCTGCGTCACGGTATCGATAGGAGTACAAAAACATTCGATAGGCTGTGCGAACGCAAAGTGCGTCTTTTTATCGAGATACGGATCATATATCTCTAGTTGCTCTAAAACACCTAGATTCTCTGCCTGCTCTATGTTTACACCCGTTATTTTTAGGGCATGTACGTCCGCGAAATAGAGGTTAAATTCGCAGAAATACTGTAAATCGTAATGGCATTCGGAATTGAGCGTTACGGCAAAATCGATACTCTTTCCGTTAAAATCTATCTTTTTTACGAGATATGCTCCAAAACTCTCGTGCTCTCCCACTATACGTCCGTCGCTTACTGCTTCAAAACCGCGCTCCCCTACGTTTTGGATAGTATATGCGTCATTGCAAAACGTGCCGTATTCTTTGTATGTATCACCTCTAAAGCTCTCAAAACAAAAAGAGTAGTCGACGATGTGATCTATAAAAGATTGTTTTTGGAATCTATCGAAAACAAACTCACGTTTCATAGCTGCAAGTTCGGCGGTATTTGAGGTGTGGATAGTGCTGATACCGTCTCCTTCGGTTGCACTTTCTTTGTGCTCTATTACGTCTTCTACTTTGATATGGTACGCCTCTTTAGTGCGCTTGAGCGTATTTTGCATATTGAATAACTTATCGCGCAAACCAAGCTCGGACATCATACACCCGTGCTTTGTATCAAAATAGGCGATAAAGGCGCTATTTACTACCTTGACGTCATCAAACCCGTCATAATTGAAATCACACACCTCTACGGAGTCTTTTTTTCCGAGATAGCGCATATTTTCGCACTCATAGATGTATTTGTACGTATTGTTTCTCAGATTCGGTAAATACAGTCCGCCAAATACTCCGTGCCACAAAACATCATTGGCTTGACTTTTATACAGCGGGAAATAATAATCTTTTCTTTTGAGCTCTTTTTTTGCTAAAGAGATTTCCACAAGGCGTTTGTGTATATGGTTTGATTCGTAATATTTCGTAAAAAAGTTTTTCCAGATTCCGCCTCGCAAAAACTTCACAGCATACTCGTATCCGTGCTCACCCTCTAGCTTACGAAAAAGCTTTTCATACGCGGGAGCATCATTGGAGCGATGTGTCCACTCACCCATCTCGTAGTAGGAATTGAGCGGCAAATACGCTAACCCAAGTGCTTTGTGCGTACGCACATAATCCGCGTATAGTGCGCTTTCGACGCTTTGCGAAGCACTCAATTTTTCGAAAAACTGCTCCAGCCATCCTTGATTATATACCCAATCATACGTATTTGGCCAAACACCGAACTTCTCGCCGTCGTCAAAAATAATCGCCGATTTTTTTCCGTTTTGCGACTGTGCTTCTAGGTGCTCTACGACACTTCCCGCCCCTCGAAAAGGAATCATATAGCGCAACTCTTTACTTATAGGAAATACGTTTACTCTTGCACCGCCGTCTTCGGCGACGTAATATCCGTCTAGCGCCTCGCTTCCGATACCCGCTGAAATAAAATGAAAATCATCCACCAAGACGTACTCGATGCCGCACTCTTCCAAGTCTTTGATGATACTCGAATCCCACACCCGCTCCGCTAGCCATATTCCCTTGGGGGTGACTCCGAAATGTCGCTTCAAAAATTTATTGAGAAGCTTTATCTGCCCTACTCTATCTTCACTAGGGATGCTCGCTAGTATCGGCTCGTAATAGCCGCCGCCGAATATCTCGATTCGCCCCTCGCTATGTAACTTCTTTAGTATCGCAAACAATTCTCTTGAGTTTTTATAGATATATTCGAGGAGCCAGCCGCTAAAATGTACCGAGATTCTTATATTTTCGTATTTTTCCAAGGTTCTAAAAAACGGCTCGTAGCATGTCGCTACGGCTTTATCTACAACGTGGCTGAAGTTATCTATGGGTTGGTGATTGTGTACGCCCAAGAGCAATTGCATTTTATTCACGACTACTCCTCGTTTTTCCAAATTTCGATTTTTTCTTTGTACTCTTTGAGAATCAACTCCCCTTTTTCTTTCGTATCCGCTTGTACGAAAAGGTTAACGTGTTCGCCTGTTTGCGGAGGGAGCATCAATACCCAGCTATTTTCATCAAACCATATCTTGATACCGTCCAAGTGCGATGCGTCTTTCCCTTTGGAATCTTCCATAAACTTACGCATCATCTTGCCCTTTAAACTAGAGCTGCATTCCACTTTATTGACGGAATAGTAATACTCCGGCAACGAATCAACGACCTCATCGATACTTATATCATTGAGCGCTAAGAGTTCAAGAATCTTCACGCTCGCAAACAAAGCATCGAAATTGAGTGCGAATTGGGTAAATGCAAAGTGCCCGTCGATACTCGCTATAAAGTCGTATTGTTTGAGTTTGCTCGCGGTAAAGCCGCTGAATTTCCCTCGCTCGATAGAGAGGTTAGGAAGTTTTTTATCCAAAATATCGGGTGCGTACGCAGGCAGATACACTTTTACTTCTTTATTGAGACCGTTGAGCAAGGAGAGAATCGATAGAAGCGTCAAATCGCCGTTAAGCAAAACCCCTTTTTTACTCGTCATATGGAGTCTCTGCCCATTGGGAAATATCGCATAACCGGCATCAAGTTTCAATCCGCTGACGATCTTTTGCAAATCCCCTTCGGAACGCTTGACGTAGTTGGAGAGTTTGGAGAGCTTTTTGTCATCCAAGTAGGCATTGAGCGTGACGTTTTCGATTCCAAGTCCGTTTACCACATCGGGATAAACCGCATGGGTAGAGCCAAACAGCAAGTCAACGGCGATTCGGGGATCTTTTGCTTTTATCGATTCTTTATCGATGTTTTGGAAAAAGCTTTTTACGTAGCGCTCTTTAAAACCGCTATACTGTTCCGATATTTCCCCGATCTCTTCGGAGTTTACGCGTCTAAAGGATTCCCTAAAGAATACTCTCTCGCAACTTTTTTCGGTATTGGTATCAATCTCTAGTCCTTCGCTCGTAAAGAAAAGAATCTCCGTATTTATCGTATTGTCCACCGATTGCCGCACGTGTACGCCGGCAACGATGTCGTCATTTTCGGCAAGATTCTTACGCATTACGTTTGAAGGGAGCATCTTCACATCCACGACGTTTACCCCCGCAGAAAGCAGACCGCCTAGAAACGCGCGCTTGATCATTCGTGAGCTTTTATGATAGTCTCTTGAGACATATACTTTGCTACCGACGGGCAATAGAGAGCCAAACGCCTCGGCTAATTTCGTGCTCATCTCGCAACTAAGCTCTATATTTGTTCTACCCGTTACCTTGCCGCCTTCGAATATCGAATTTTTGTACTTGTTACCCCAAATAATATTGTTACTCACCACGGATGCATCCTCCACTATTTTGTCAGGCCAAATTATGACGTCTCTCTCGATTGAGCTAAGCTCTCCTATTTCGCAGTTTTCGGCGATGATTACCCCTTCTTTTGCTTTGACTTTTTTGCTGATTTTATTGTCGTTACAGATGACGCAATTTGTCATAAACGTCCCCTGCCCTATCTCCACGTTATTCCAAATCGTACACTCCGATACGTCGCTCTGTTTTTTCACGATACTATTATCGCCCAAAACGATATTGCGAAGTTTTACGCCGTTTTCTATCGTGCAATTTTTTCCGAGTATCACTATCCCTTCGACACTCACGTCATCTTCTACGACGCTATTTTCATCCATATATAAGATTCCGCCCGGATAGGTCTTTTTTGTACCCGAGTATCCGATATTGACCTTGCCGAGCAACAAGTCTTTGTGCACCTCTCTGTAGCTCTCGGGATTCCCGACATCCCTCCAGTACCCTTCTACGTTGCATCCCCATAAAGCGATATTTTCTTTCATCAATTTTGGAAAAAGCTGTTTGCCGAAATCGTAATTGGTATCTTCGGGGATATAATTGAGTATCTCGGGTTCCAAGAGGTAGATTCCCGTATTGATCGTGTCGCTAAACACCTCTCCCCAACTCGGTTTTTCCAAGAACTTTTGTATTTGTCCCTCGGGATTGGTGATGACCACTCCAAATTGCAATGGGTCTTCTACCCCCGTGAGAGTAATGGTCAATTTTGAATTTTTACTTTTGTGGTAGTCAATGATCTGCTGAAAATCAAAGTCGGTCACCAAATCTCCGCTTACGATAAAAAAAGTTTCATCAAGAAATTTTTGCGCTTTTTTCACCGCTCCCGCCGTACCGTAGTCGTCATCGGGCGTGATGTAGGTGATATTCACGCCAAATTTGCTACCGTCACCGAAATACCCCTCTATGACTTCGGGCATAAAATAGAGAAGGACGACGATGTCTTTGATTCCTAGAGAAGCAAGCTTCTCTATCATATACTGCATCATCGGCTTATTGAGTATCGGCAACATCGGTTTTGGACTGGAGTTGGTCAGCGGTTGGATTCTCGTCCCGAATCCTCCCGCCATTACTACGGCTTTCATTTTCGTTTCCTTGGTTTAGTTTTTTTGTAAAACTTCAAAAGCGGGCAACACTTTTCCCTCTAATAATTCTAGGCTTGCTCCCCCGCCCGTAGAGATAAAGCTCATATTGTCTTTCTCTCCCGCCTTATCTACGGCATCTGCGGTATCACCGCCTCCGACTACGCTATATGCGTACGCGTCGCTTATGGAGTGTGCTAAATGGAATGTCCCCCTAGCAAACTTATCCACTTCATATACCCCCATAGGTCCGTTCCATATGATAGTCTGGCACTCTTTTACGACTTCCCTAAAGAGTGTGGTCGTCGCAGGTCCGATGTCTGCCGCCATCATCCCTTCGGGAATATCTTGTGCGGTGGTTATCTTGACTACCTTCGGAGATTTTATACTATCGGTGCATACGACATCTACGGGGAGATAAATTTTTACACCCGATTCCCGTGCGGCATCCATTATCTTCTTCGCTTCATCTATGAGGTCGTCTTCGACGAGTGAGTTTTGCATATCGTAGCCTAGCGCCTTGAGGAACGTATTGGACATAGCGCCGCCGATGATGAGCCTATCTACGACACCGAGGATACTCTTTAGCAATTGGAGCTTGCCCGAGACCTTTGCACCCCCTACGATAAGAAGCATCGGTTTAAGAGGATTGTCAAGCGCCTTAGCAAACGAATCGATCTCTTTTTTCAAAAGAAGCCCCGCTACTTTTTCTTGGGAATGTAGGGCCGCACCGTAAGTAGAGCTATGTGCTCTATGACTCGTTCCGAATGCATCATTGACATATACGTCGCAAAAAGACGCAAGCAGCTTGGAGAGCTCATCGTCATTCTTCTCTTCTCCTGCATGGTATCTGATGTTTTCCATCAAAGCCACACTTCCCTCTTTTAGTGCATTGATTTTTTCTTTAGCGGTTTTGAGATTATCTAGAAATGTGATCTCTTTTTGGAGTAAACGCTCTAGTCTTTTTAGGACGCTCTTCAATGTAAATTTCGGATCACCGTCACTTTTCGGTCTCCCCAGATGCGATACCAGCGTTACCGATTTTGCGCCGTGATCGAGGCAGTAATTGATCGTGGGTAATGCTTCTCTGATTCTCGTATCGTCGCTAATATTGAGATCATCGTCCATCGGCACGTTAAAATCCACGCGTATCAAAACTTTTTTCCCCGCTAGGCTTATATCTTTGACGCTTTTTACGCCTTTCATTAGTTCGATATTTGCCATACTCATACTTTTTCTCCTTGCTTATAGTTTTTTATTAGTTCTCTTGTTTGCAATGCTATCTCCAACTCTTCATTGGTAGGAATCACATATACTTTAATTCTACTACTTTTAGAGTTAATTTCTCTTTCACCTTTTTCATCGTTTCTATTTTCATTTTCATCTATTTCGATGCCGAAACCAGCCTCTAATCCTTCACATACCTTTTCCCTCACTAAAGCAGAATTTTCACCAATTCCGCCCGTAAAGACGATACTTTCGACCTTGCCTATAGCGGCACAATACGCACCTATATATTTCTTGATACGATAACAAAACATATCGAGAGCCAACTTCGCACGTGCGTCGCCGCTTTGCGCATGCTCTATCACCTCTCGCAAATCGTTGTTGCCGCAAACCCCTTTGAGTCCGCTCTCTTTATTGAGCATGGCATCGACTTGGTCAAAATCCATTCCGGCTACACCGTGGAGATAGTTAATGATCGCGGGATCCATATCGCCGCTTCTCGTTCCCATCATTAGCCCTTCTAAAGGGGTAAATCCCATAGAGGTATCGATACTTTTCCCCTCTTTTATCGCCGCGACACTTGCGCCGTTTCCTAGGTGCAAGGTGATAAGATTACACTCTTCTAGTCTTTTTCCTACTTTTTTAGCGTATTCATTCGCCACAAAATAGTGAGACGTGCCGTGGAATCCGTATCTTCGGATATTATACTTTTCATACAATTCATACGGGAGTGCGTACATATACGCATATTGCGGGATGGTCTGGTGGTATGCAGTATCAAAAACGGCAACCTGCGGCACGTTTGGACTGTGCTCTAGCGCCACCTCGATTCCGCTTAGATTCGCAGGATTGTGCAGAGGAGCCAAGATAGAGAGTTTTTTGATCGTAGCAATGACTTTGTCGTCTATTATCACCGGATTACTGAACTTCTCGCCGCCGTGCACCACTCTATGTCCTATACCGTCAAGCTCGCTAAAACTCTGGACAATTCCGCTTTTTGCAAGTATATCGCTTACTGCAAGAAGCCCCTCTTTGTGACTTTTTATATCGCAAAAAACCTCTTCACTATGCTCACTACCGTCTTCCTCGCAAAAATATTTGTATTTAATATGACTGTGCTCTTGTCCGATTTGCTCTACTAATCCGCCAATAAGAGGCTTGCTTTGCTCTACGATAAAAAGTTGAAACTTTATAGAAGAACTTCCGGAGTTTAACACCAATACTTTCATTGTAGACCGCCTTGCGCTTGGATTGCCGTGATGGCGACGGTATTGACGATGTCGGCGACTAAACATCCTCTGCTTAGGTCGTTTACCGGCTTTTTCAAGCCCTGCAATACCGGTCCGATCGCCAATGCGTTTGCCGATCGCTGTACCGCCTTGTAAGTGTTATTACCCGTATTTAAATCAGGAAAGATAAAAATCGTCGCTTGTCCCGCAACTTTAGAATTAGGGAGTTTTGTTTTGGCGACATCGGGATCGATCGCCGCATCATATTGTATCGGTCCCTCTATCTCAAGATCGGGGCGGAGCGATTTGACAAGCTTGGTTGCTTTTTTTACCTTTTCCACATCTTCGCCGCTGCCCGATGCACCGGTAGAGTATGAGAGCATTGCAATCTTTGGTTCGATTCCGAATTTCATAGCGGTGTCTGCCGAAGAGATCGCTATTTCACAAAGCTGTTCCGCGTTTGGATTCTGATTGACCGCACAATCTCCGTATACCAACACCTTTGTATCTAAACACATAAAAAAGACGCTAGAAACTATGGAGATTCCCTCTACCGTTTTTATGATTTGCAATGCCGGTCTGATGGTATCTGCCGTTGTATTTATTGCACCCGACACCATTCCGTCCGCCATCCCTTTGTATACCATCATCGTGCCGAAATATGCAGGGATAAGCATCGTGTCTTTCGCCACTTGGAGCTGCAAGCCCTTCGCCTTTCTCAAGTCATAAAACGTATCGACAAACTCTTCATACAAAGGCGAATCATTCGGATCTACGATTTGCGCTTTTGCGATATTTAAACCGAGTTGCGAGCTTTTGTAGAGTATCTCCTCTTTATTGCCCAAAAGGACTATTTCCACTACGTCTCGGTTGAGCAGAATCTCAGTCGCACGCAAGATTCGCTCATCGCTGCTTTCGGGAAGGACGATTGTTTTCCTTTGGCTTCTCGCACGCTCAAAAAGATTGAACTCGAACATAGCGGGAGTAATGACGGTAGTAGCGTCGATTTCTAGCATATTTGCTATGGTATTTGAATCAACATAGGTATTAAAAAGCCCCATCGCCAAAGAGATTTTTCTTTCGCTTTGTGCGGTTATGAGTGCCGGAGTCTTCTCCACGTTCACGGCGGTATTCCAAGTATCCGTCTCCACCGAAAGCACGGGCAAAGGAAAAGAGCCAAACCCCTCAAGCAAACGCATAACGGAGCTACTCGGACGCAGTCCGCCGCTAAGCAATAAACCGGCTATATTGGGACAATTTCTCGAATAGAGCGATGCGAAAGAGGCGATAATGACATCGCTTCTATCACCGGGTACTATCACTAAATCCCCCTCATCGAGGCGCTCAATATAATGCTCGGTGGTCATTGCGGCAATTTTACTTCCGCGCATCACCCTCTTTAGGTCTTTCTCTTCACCCAAAAGAAGCTCGCAATCAAGCGCGCTCTTAATATCCTCTAGCGTCGGCTTATCAAGCTCATCAATCTCGGGCAAAACAAAAACGGGAATATTATCTGATGCCACATTGCTTTGTAGCGTCTCTTTGAAATCGGCAATTGAACTAGAAGGGATTCTGTTTACAAAGGTGGCAAAATGGGCGCACCCTTCGTTTTTTATCGCCTCATGCTCGATTCTCACGTCTTCTAGTATCTCTTCTATACTTCTATTTTTACCTTTGAGGACGGATACGAGTTTACTGCCGAGATTTTTTGCTATGAGGAGGTTGAGGTCAAAATCGATAGAAGCACTAAAGCTGTCCCTGCACAATCCCTCAATAAGGACAAAGTCGTAGGCTTGTTCGAGTTTATTGTACTTGCTTATCAAAGTCTCTAGCATATCGTGCGTTCTGTTTTGTGCGATGAGCGATTCTAGCTCTTTTGTATGAAAACCCAATCCATCTTCATATCGCATATCTAGCGAAAAATAATCTATCAAGAATGAGAGATCATTGTCTCTAGCTTCGCCGTATTCTACGACAGGTCTAAAAACGGCGACTTTTTGAAAATTCTTTTTCAAGAGTTCCATCAATCCCATACTAACAATCAAGCTTCCTGCATTTTTTTGCAATGAAGCCACATAGAGACTTTTTATCTTCATCAAAACGCCTTTTTTAGGAGGTTTATTTAGGCAAACATCTCGACAAGTTTTTTCTTTCCGAATTCCACACCCGGCTGATCATACGTATTTACGCCAAACAGAACGCCTACGCAGGATGTAAGTAGCTCGAAGTATAGTATCAATGCCCCCATACTCGCCTCATCCAGCGCATCGACCTCAATCAAATCTACGCTTACGCCCCGCTCTTTGAGGGTCTCTAACGTAGCTTGGCACTGACTATTGATAAGTTGCTGAAACGATTTTGCGTTTACGTAGTCGGTGCTTTCGAGATTCGGAAGGGTAATGTCGGGGATAGTCTCTGCATCTCCGAAGTCTTTTATTTTAATAAACGTAACAGTTTTATCTTTTGGTCCTTGGACGATGAGTTGCAAAAATGAGTGCTGATCTACACTCCCCACAAGACCGATCGGGGTCAACCCTACACTCTCGCCGCGAGTATCAATCTTGCCCAACGATTCTCCCCAAAGCTGTACATACCATGCGTTGAACTCTCGCAATGTGCTTGCGTAGGAGAAGAGAACATTGATGGGTTTTGAGGCAGCATATTTATAATACCTGTATGCCTTTTTTTCTAGCTTACATGAAGTTTTCGAAAAATACTTTCTCCCCTGCTCTTGCGCGCCATCCAAAAGCGCTCGGATGTCATATCCCAAAAGCTTTAACGGAAATAATCCGACTGCCGAGAGCACGGAGAATCTCCCGCCGACGTTTTTTGGGATATTAAAAGAGTGAAGTCCGTATCCCGCGGCAAGTCTATCGAGCGGTGAATCTTTATCCGTCACCGTCAAAAAGTGTTCTTTCGTTTCGCTATCTTTAAAATCGATGTCAAATCGGTTAATGAGATATTTCGTCACGGAAGTGGTTTCTATCGTACTGCCGGACTTTGAGATCATTATAAAGATACTCTCGTCATATTGCACCGATTTAAGCTCCCTTTTGAGCACAATCGGATCGCCGTTTTCTAGAAATATCGCTCGCACGCTATTTCTATTGCGAGTGTGTTTCAGCGCTTCGTCGATCGCTTTTGCGCCCAATGTCGATCCGCCGATTCCCATAACGACTACGTTTTTCAGTTTGCCGCTTTGTACGAGTTTGGAATTAGCGGCAAAATTTTCGATTTGTTCAACAATATTATCGCTATTTTCCGGCAAGAGATAGTACCCTATCTCGCCGCTCTCTTTTTCGTGCACGATCTGCTCGTGAAGCGCATCTAGTATCTTCTCTTCGGTCTTTGTGAGCGTATCGTTGAAAAAGTGTGTAGTGTGTATCATAGTGTACTTCCTATATATGCCGCCATATCGACGAGCCTGCTTGAATACCCCCATTCGTTGTCGTACCAAGCCAAAATTTTTGCCGCTTTATCTCCTACCACCATCGTATAATCAGGAACGAAAATGGCACTATACGGCGAGCCGATAAAATCGCTAGAAACACGCTTGTAATCATCCATCAATATGTAGTTTTTCATATGCGTATTCGCCGCTTCCCGCATAGCGTCGTTTATCGCTTCTTTCGTGACGAATTTCTTAAAATTGACGCTTAAATCGACAACCGAAACATCGGGCGTAGGGACACGAATCGCAAAACCGTTGAGTTTGCCTTTGAGTTCGGGCATCACAAGCCCGATAGCCTTTGCCGCTCCGGTAGAAGTAGGTATCATATTCATAGCAGCAGCGCGTGCCCTGCGAAGATCTTTGTGTTTGACATCGAGGAGATTTTGATCATTGGTATAGCTGTGCACCGTAGTCATCAGCCCAAAATCTATGCCGAAATTATCGTGTAAAACCTTCGCTACCGGCGCAAGGCAGTTTGTCGTACAAGAGGCGTTCGAAATCACGGGTTCGTCTTTATACTCTAGGTGATTCACCCCCATTACATACGTCGGGGTTTCGCCGTCTGCGGGTGCCGAGATAACGACTCTTTGTACACCGTCATGCAAATGTACCGCGGCATCGCCGCCCCCCTTAAACACACCCGTGCACTCTAAAACGACTTGTGTCCCTACGCTACCGAACATTACGGCTTTCGGGTCTCTGTTGCTAAAAATTTTGACATTCTTATTGTTGCCTATCCTTAGCGTGTCTTCGCCGAGCTTCTCAACATCGAAACTCTTATGCACGGAATCAAAGCGCAAAAGATGGATAAGCGTGTCAATATCGGTGGTCGTGTTCATCGCCACCAATTCAACATCGTCTCTCCCTCCGATTATTCTCGCTGAAGTCATACCGATTCTACCCGTACCGTTAATGGCAACCTTTACTGACATTCTTACCCCCTGATAATTGTTATTAAGATAGTACAAAACGGCGATTACGCCATTATTACGTTATATATTAATCTTGCGAAAGTTATAAGAATATTAATTTTAGAGGGGAAGCGTGTATTTTAAAATAAGAAATTGGGGTTATTTTCCGAATTGCGCCACAAGGTCATCGATTCCTAGTGCTTTGGAGTACAGATACCCTTGTCCTAAATTTATTCCCAAGCTTCTCACCGATTCTTGAAGCTCGGTAGTTTCGATATATTCAGCGATGACTTTTAATTCTAGTTTAGAACTCATCTGACAAATCGCATCTACGACTTGATACGTTTTTTTGGAAGAGATGATATTTTTTATCAGTGAGCCGTCAAGTTTTATATAATCTATAATACCGTCTTCGCTAAGCTCGGCAACCGTCCTAAGCGACGAATAGCCCGTCCCGAAATCATCTACCGCAAAGACTATATCGTTCTCTTTGTGTATCTGCCGAATAAGCTCAAGATTCTCCAAAAACGACTGCTCGGTCAATTCAAAACACGGCACGATTCCTTGACTTCTGGCATCAAGGTTAAACTCAATCATCGTCTCAATATACTCTTTTGAGCGCAAGGAAACAGGGCTAAGATTCACGAAAAGCCTTCTTGTGACATCTTTGAGTTTCTTAAAGTCGCTTTTAATTTTTTTGAGAATCTTAATATCCAATTCGACGATAATCTCTAGCTCGTGAATAAGGTCGATAAACGTCCCTGCCGCCATAAGAATCTCTCTGTCTTTAATCCTCGCAAGTGCCTCAACGTCATACACTTGCTCACTATTGAGATCGATAACAGGCTGATAAAACACCACAAGCTTATCTGTCTTAAGTGAATTATGGACAAATTTGATATTTTTTTGAGAGCTTTCGATGATGGCGAAGATCTTGCTCTCCTCTTCCCTTTTGAGATAATATATCTCTTTGTCGTTTTTCATCGCCTCATTGGCGCTATAATGGAGCATCTGCTCTAGAAAATTTATCGATGAGACTTCGCTAAAAAGAATCGTAGAAATGATAAGCGATACTTTGATTTGCTCGACATTTTCTTCCCCTAGGGAGATGTAGTCATTCTCTATAAAGCTTTTTAGGCTTTTTTGTATCTTATATAAGTACTTCTTATCGATTTCATCATAAAAAATATAAAAAACACCGTTTTGCGATCGTACGAAAATGATATTCTCGTCTAATCCGACAAAGTAGCTTTTTATCCTTTTTTCGACCTCGTTTATCACTTCGTCACTGACATCAAGCCCTTTGTATTTATGTATCATATCAATACTTTTGACTTTGAGAATCGAGAGATGACTCTTTTTTATATTCTCTTTTTTTTCTTTGATGTATGCAAAAAACCCCTCTTCTTTTGTCCTAAAATGGAGTAGTGCTTTTTTGTTGAGAATATTCATCACACTCAAAGATTCTTTCGACAACGAATGCAATAGTCCCAAAGATTCGTAAAATTTCCCTTGTCTCGTGTGATAGCTCAAAGATTGAGAGATGTTGTTTATATCTTTGTGCATATGTTCTATCTCTTCTTTGTCCTCTTTGTCTTTGATGATGATTCCTATTTCGGGTTTATCTATCCATTTTTTAAAGATACTATTTTCGTATTCCAATTCTATAGGGGTTTTCGTGTGGTTAAGGACAAGGTAATCTAAAAGCGAGATAATCCAACGAATATGTACACGGTAAAAAATGGTATTCGTCAGCTCGGATTGGTAGTGTTTTTTGAGCTTTTGCGCCTCTTTAATTAGGTAGCTATACGATATAGACTGAAGAATGTTTGCAAAAACCTCATTCAGCTCATTGTAGTTTTTATTGAGTAAGTTTTTAGCGGCGAGTTTCTGGAAAAATCTATCTCGAATAAAATTAATCCCGTTTACAATGTCAAAGAGGGGCAATCCAAGATCGTAATGAAAATCCCCGACATCCTTATAGTGAGCGATTATCTCTTTTTCACTCATAGAGAGAGCCTCGACGAGATAATCCATTTGCCTATTTATCAGATTCGGTATAACTGACGGGTCTTGAAAATATTTCGATAAATTCTTATCTTTTAAAATCTCTTCATAAAAGTCATCAAATACAGACTGCAATAATTCTCTAAAACGCTTCTTTTCCATTCCAACCGCTATAAGCCGACGAGAGTATCGTCGGCGCTTAAGATAAAGTGTTTAATATATCCAAAACTTCCTCGGATTTTGCTTTTACAAGCTCCACATCCCCTACTAACGCTTCGATTTCTCTAGCGTTTTGGTTCATTTTCTCACTACTGTCATTGATCGACTGCACGACAATATTGATAGATGAGTTTGTTTCCGCTAAAGACTTTTGGGTCTTCTCCGCAAGCTTTCTCACCTCATCGGCAACAACGGCAAAACCTCTGCCGTGCTCACCTGCACGAGCTGCCTCGATAGCGGCATTGAGCGCCAATAAGTTTGTCTGATCGGCAATATCACCGATAACGGTTAGAATGCCTTTTATCTCTTCTGCACTTTTTGTGAGGTGTGATAAATTTTCGGCAAGCTCATTTTCTTGCTCACTCGCATAGGCTATTTTTCGCGTCACTTCATTTACCACGCCGTCCAACTCTCTAAAAGTCTCGCCTTTCAGCTTTGCGATTGCATTGGAGAGATTATCGGCGCTCTCTTGAATTTGCCTACTATGCGCTTCATTTTTTTCATTCATATCCTTGAGCGATCTTCCAAGGGCGTTTATCATTGCCATCAATTCTCTAAACTCCGCCTCTTTCAGATTCTCGTCAAGTTTAGAGTCAAAATTACCGCCTTGAAAATCCTTGAGCACTTTTTTTGATTGCGCTATCCCCTCTTCGATACCGTTTAGCATTATATTGACGCTTTTGACAAGCGCATTGATATGCGGCGCACATTCAGTTGCGGAGATTCTGATGCCAAAATGCCCGTTGCCTATTTTCTCCGCCAAAAGCACCGTCTCACCCACGATTTTTGTATCGTTTAAAAGATTTTTTTGGTAAGCGGCTATAGCTTCATTGAGCAACGAAGCCGTTTTGTTAGGGTCGTCTTTTATAGGCAGTAAAACGTTTTTTTCATACATAAGCAACTTTCTCATCCCCTCTAGCTGCCCCTCTAGCTTTGTACTCCCTCCGCCGCTCTCACTGCCTAGCAACATCACGGAAACACCCCAAGTTACCAAAATCGCAAGCAACACCGCTATCGGCTTGCCGATCACGAACGGCAAAATAGCCGTAATGAGAAAAAGTATTGAAACTATTGTTATTTTTATTTGCTTAGACATATTATTACCTTTTGTTATTTCACATTCGCATACAAAGCCGAAGCCTCTTTTATCTCGTCTTCACTCGCCATTCTTCTGCAAGAAAGGTAGCCGTTTTTTGTAGGGTATATGGTTGAAAAAACCCAGTAAAATCCACCCTTATCTTTTGTAGAGTTTTTTACGAAGCCCTGCCATATTTTTCCTGCCTTGATGGTCTCCCAAAGATCTTTAAAAGCGGCTTTGGGCATATCTGGATGTCTTACAATATTGTGCGGAGCACCGATAAGTTCATTTATCGAATATCCCGATACCTTACAAAAATCTTCATTAGCAAATGTAATTTTTCCGGTATTGTCTGTTTCAGAGACCAAAAAATCATTCTTATTTAACTTT
>CAZCQG010000002.1:72164-90733 GCA_964500775.1 uncultured Campylobacterales bacterium | reverse complement strand
GGCGTATCATACTTACGGCTTCGTATACATAACCGAGTTTGTCGGCTGCGTCCATATCAAGCGCTTCTATTGCTTTTTGCGTGGTGGTTGTTTGGAGAAATTTCGGTCCTTCCCCTTTGAGAAATTCCAATCCCAAGCCCATCTCTAGCGGCACGACGAGTATGTCGCTAAAGAGTATCGCGGCATCTACGCCGAGAATATCTATGGGCTGAAGCGTCACCTCGCACGCAAGTTCGGGATTTTTACAGAGCGAGAGAAAATCTCCGGCCTTTTTTCTCGTCTCCATATATTCGGGGAGGTATCTTCCTGCTTGTCGCATCATCCATACGGGTGTATGCGGAGTAGGGCGTCTAAAACATGCGTCTATAAAAATCATTAGTTACCTTAGTGGGATTCTTTAGAGGGTGTATCGTGACCCCCTTTGTGTAAAAAATACAATCCAAGCGAAAGCGCCAAAATGCTTAGCGCGAAGTAGATCATATCTAGCGAGGTTTTGATGTCCATATGGAGCACTCTGTTGAAAAAGCTGACGATGAGTACCATGACGATTACTTTTGCTAGCTTGTCTTTAAGTTCATCGAGAGAGTGAATCTCAAGGACTCTTGATTTGCCGCTCTCTTTGGCGACATCTATTTCGGAGATAAAAAGCTCGTAAAGACCGAAAGCAAATATCAATAAAACAACGGCGATGAGATAGAGATCGACCGCCATAATAATGCCGCTAAGGACTATTTCGTGAAGATCTAGCCCTTCAGGGTGTTTGGTGTAGTAATTGATGGCATTAACCGCCACATTGAAAATATCTACACTCGCAACGATAAATAGGACTATCGAGCCGATGAGGGCAAAGACCACGGCAAAGAGAATAAAAAGTCTGCTGTTCCATAGAACGCTTTCAAATATTTTTTCGATCAAATGCATTATTTCCCTTCTTGTTCTATCCATTTGAGTGCTATACGGACGGCATTGGTCGCTGCGCCTACTCGGAGGTTGTCTGCCGAGCAAAAGAAGTGCAACACGTTTTTATCATACGTATCTACACGCATACGCCCTACGAACGTCTCATTTTTTTCCGAAGCGACGATAGGCATCGGATAGATCGATTGTGCGGGGTCGTCTGTGAGGAGGAGATTTGCACCCTTGGCGATGGCTTCTTTTGCCTTTGCGAGATCAATATCTTTTTTGCATCGAATCGTCACCGCTTCACTATGTCCTCGCAGTACGGGGACGCGGACGCATGTCGCAGAGACTTTAATATCCTTGTGCATAATTTTTTTGGTCTCGTTGACCATTTTTAGCTCTTCTTTCGTGTAGCCGCTTTCGGTAAATTTATCGATTTGCGGGATGACGTTGAGGGCGATTTGATGGGCAAAGCTCCCATGGTCGCTTTCGCTTAGGCGGAATGCAAAAAAGTCCTGCATCTGCGTCACTAGCGTCTCCATTGCGCTTTTCCCAGCACCGCTTACGGCTTGGTAAGTGCTCACATCCACGCGCTCAATATCAAAGAGTGCATCTAGCGGTTTTAATGCTTGCACCATCTGAATCGTGGAGCAGTTTGGGTTGGCGATGATTCCTTTTGCTTTCCAAAGCGCGATGTCTTCAGGGTTTACTTCGGGAACGACAAGCGGGATCTCTTGCTCCATCCTAAAATGACTCGTATTATCGATGACCACTGCGCCGGCACGTGCTGCGTATTCGGCAAATTTTGCACTGATGCTCCCGCCTGCGCTAAAGAGGGCGATCTCGACCTCTTGCTCCTCAAAGACGGTCTCGGTGAGCTCTAAAACCTTAAATACTTTATCCCCGTATTCGATCTCTTTCCCCGCACTTCGTTCGCTTGCGAGCGGGATGAGCTTGTTTATCGGAAAATTAAGCTCCCTAAGCACCTCTATCATCTCTTCGCCGACGGCTCCAGTAGCTCCGACTACTGCAACGTTATATTTTTTCATTTGTTTCCTCTATTGAAAAGTTATGTTGTATTTTTTGCATTTATTTTCGAGCGTCTCTAGACTCATTCCTAGACACTCCGCGCTCTCTTGTTTGTTAAAATTCGCACTTTTGAGCACTTCTAAAATCAGATCTTTTTCCATATTTGAGATACTTTTTCCGCTTCTGCTATTCAAAAATAAATCCTCCGCGCTTATCTCTGTTCCTTCACTAAGAATCACCGCTCGCTCAATAACCGAGATGAGCTCACGTATGTTTCCGGGCCACTTGTATTCCAATAAAGCTTCTATCGCTTCCTTGCCCAAAGTTTTCTCTTCGAGCTCATATTGCGTAAGCGTTTTTTTAAGTACCGATTCCGAGATTGGGATTATCTCCTCTTTTCGCTCTCTAAGAGGGGGAATCGAAACGGGAATCGTCTGGAGACGAAAATATAAATCTTCCCGAAAATCTCTATCGCGAATCTTTTGCTCAATATCGGCATTGGTGGCAGAGACCACGCGCACATCCACTTTTATAGGCTTATTGCTTCCGAGGCGAACCACCTCTTTTTCTTGCAAAACACGTAAAATCTTTGCTTGCAAATTGAGCGGCATCTCTCCTATCTCATCTAAAAATATCGTCCCACCGTGTGCTGCTTCAAATTTTCCCGCTCTCCCTTCGGTAGCATCGGTAAACGCCCCTTTCTCATAGCCGAAAAGTTCGGATTCTAAAAGATTTTCAGGGATCGCCGCCATATTGATGGCGATAAACGGAGCGTCTTTGCGTCGAGAATTTTTATGAATATGATTTGCAAATAACTCTTTGCCCACCCCGCTCTCGCCGAGTAGAAGCACGGTAGCATCGGTCGCTGCGGCTTTTGAAGAGAGTTTTAGTGCCTTTTCCAAGGCTAAAGAGCTAGCGATAAAGTCGCTATTTTTTGCGGTTATCTCTTTTTTGCCGTGGCTCTTCGTCGCTTCGATTACCCGCTTGCTTCTTTTTATCGCTTCGACCAACGTCTCTATCTCAAACGGTTTTGTCAAAAAGTCTTTGACCCCGAGTCTGATAGCATCTATCGCTCTATTGAGTGTGGCGTTGCCCGTGATGACGATAGCCTCAAACTTGCCGCCTAACTCCGTGAGAAACTCTATACCGTCGATGCCGGGCATAGTAATATCGGTGATGACTAAATCGATAGAATCATCTATTTTCTTGAGCGCGTCTTTGGCATTTTTAAAGGAGATGATCTCAAATTCTTCGTATTCGCTTAGAGCTATCTCAAGCGATTTTCGCATATTTATATCATCTTCAACTATCGCTATTTTCATTCGCTATCTCGCAACTGCATACTTTGTTCTTTTATGATACCTATCATAACAAATTGCTCTTTAAACTCTACATAGAGCCTTGTAGGAGGGATTTTTATCATAGAAATATCGTTGGAGACGTAGTTTTGTCCCGTGCCGTAGCTTTTGATAAGTACCCCTTTTTCAAACATACACTCCAAGAGTTCATCGCGATATTTATCGAGTATCGTATAAAGGCTATCCGCGTCGCTCTCCGTAGGGAGAATCTCGCACCACTCCGTGATAAAATTTGTATCACCGTTTTGTGTCATAGATTTTGAGAGGGAAAAGTTTTCATTAAGGATAATGGAATCTTCGGTGGTAAGTTTATAGGAGAGGATAAACTCCTCTCCGCCAAACAACGGTGCGGCGAAAAAACCGCACAAAAGCCAAATAAATAAATTATTCTTCAATATCCAACGTATCTTTTGGTTCTTCGTCGAGAGCTTCTTCTTTCGGACACATCGTTACGGTTTGTACTTTATCGTCGCCAACATTTACAATGATGACGCCAGAGGTGTTTCTACCTGCTTTGCGTATAGTTTCCATATCGACACGGATAAGTTTGCCCGTGCTTGTAAGTAGCATCAAGTCCATCTTCTCATCGACCACGACCACGCCAGTTAATAGACCGGTTTTTGGAGTGAGTTTCATCGCGATGACACCTTTGCCCGCACGGCTTTGGAGTCTGTATTCGCTCGCTTCCGTGCGCTTGCCGATACCTTTTTCAGACACCGTGAGCAACTCTTGATCTTCGCTCAATAGAGCCGTCGAGCCGACGACGAAGTCGTTTTTCTCTTTAAATTTGATTGCCGTTACGCCGCGTGCGCTTCTTCCCATTTCTCTAACGTCATTTTTGTCAAATCGTATACACATCCCTTTGTGTGTGACCACAAACAGCTCTTTAATTGCGCTATCGACGATATGCGCCGTGACGAGTTCGTCATCATCATCAAGTGTGATGGCTCTGATTCCGACATTTCTGACGTTTGAAAACTCTTTGAGATTCGTTCGCTTGACGATACCTTTTTTGGTGATAAACACCAATGATTTGCTCTCGTCAAAATCTTTGGTCGTGATGGTTGCCATAATTTTTTCATCCGGTGAGACGTCGATGAGGTTGACGACCGCTTTCCCTTTTGCCGATTTACTCCCCTCAGGCACTCTATAGACTTTGAGCCAGTAGAGTTGTCCTTTATTGGAGAGGAACATAATCGTATCATGGGTATCCGAGACGAAGAAGCTTTCGATAAAGTCGTCATCGTGCGTCGAACCTGCGAGTTTCCCTTTGCCGCCTCGGTTTTGTTTTTCATACGACTTGAGCGGTGAGCGTTTGACGTAGCCCCTGTGGGTGATGGTGATGACCGTCGGCTCATTAGGGATGAGGTCTTCTATGTCGATACTTTCGTAGTTGTCTTCGATTTCAGTCAATCGTTTTTGCGGATATTTCTCTTTTATCTCCGCGAGTTCTTCTTTGACGATCTCTTTGAGTTTTTCGTCGCTTTTGAGGATGGCGGTGAGTTTTTCGATAAGTTCCATCAGCTCTTTGTATTCGTTTTCTATCTTATCGCGCTCTAGTCCCGTGAGCCTTTGGAGACGCATATCAAGAATCGCTTGGGCTTGGATGTCGCTTAGTGAAAATCTCGCTACAAGTGCGTCTTTCGCCTCTTTTGGTCCCTCTGACGCCCTTATTATTTTCACTATCTCGTCTATGTTATCAAGGGCGATTTTGAGACCTTCTAAGATGTGCGCTCGCGCTTTTGCCTTTTGGAGGTCGAATATCGTCCTGCGGATGATGACTGTTTTTCTGTGTCTGATAAAAAGCTCTAATAGCTCTTTGAGGTTGAATACCTTTGGCTCTTTGTTTGTAATGGCGAGAAGGATGATCCCGAAAGTCACTTCCATAAAGGTCGATTTGAAAAGGTGGTTGAGTACGATGTCGCTATCGGCGTCGCGTTTGAGTTCTAGGACTACGCGGATACCGTCTCTGTCGCTCTCGTCACGTACTTCGCTGATACCTTCTATGGACTTTTCTTTGGCGAGGTTGGCGATCTGCTCTACGAGTTTGGATTTATTGACTTGGTAGGGGAGCTCGTCTACGACGATGACATCCCTATTGCCGTTTTTTTCCAAGTGGTATTTCGCACGTACTTTTACTCTGCCTCTGCCGCCTTCATATGCCTCTTTGATGCCGCTTCTACCGTATATCACGCCGCCTGTCGGAAAATCAGGACCTTGGATAAAATCGGCGAGTTCGGCGTATTCGGATTCCGGATTGTCGATGAGGAAGAGGATTCCGTTAATAAGTTCGGTGAGGTTGTGCGGCGGGATATTTGTCGCCATACCTACCGCAATACCGCTAGAGCCGTTTAGGAGGAGGTTCGGCACTCGGCTAGGGAGTACGTCGGGCTCTTTCAGGCTTCCGTCGTAGTTGGGGACGAAGTCTACGGTATCTTTTTCGATGTCACGCAAGATGTCTTCGCTGATAGCCGTCATACGCGCTTCGGTATACCGCATAGCCGCAGCGTTATCACCGTCGATACTACCGAAGTTCCCTTGTCCGTCCACTAGAGGAGAGCGCATAGAGAAGCTTTGCGCCATACGTACGAGCGCATCATACACCGAGCTATCGCCGTGCGGGTGGTACTTACCGATTACATCCCCGACGATTCTCGCAGATTTTTTGAAGGCTGAACGTGAGGTGAGGCTTAGTTCGTGCATCGCAAATAAGATTCTTCTATGCACGGGTTTGAGACCGTCTTTCGCATCGGGAAGGGCACGCCCTACGATGACGCTCATCGAGTAGTCGAGGTAGCTCCCCTTCATAGAATCTTCGATATTTATCTCTTGGACATCTCCATTTTTCTCAAAAAGATTCGACATTTTCCCTCTCTTGGATTTTTTTGTTGATTATACAAAAGAGGTGCTTATATATTAGGAAGTGTTATTTTAACGAGTAGAGTCGCTCTTTAGCGTATTCTTTGCATATCGGGTGGTCGTGGAGCTTTATCGTCTCGTTTTTATATACGGTATTAAAATCGGTCACCATATTCATATCCAGTTCGCAGAGCCACCCGACGACCACCCCTTTGGAGAGGACGGCGGGGGAGTGGAGTGGATTTGTGTACTCAAGTACCCCGACAAAATTGGATGCTTTGTCCACTACGGGAGCGCCGGAGAGGTCTTGCATAGATGTGTCTTGTATGTCCATATCGGTGGTGTAGCGCGTCTCTTCGTGGATAGTGTCCCTTAGAGCGGTGATCTTTGATTCGTTTATCGCGATATTGGTATGGTTTTTGAGATAGGGGTAAAATATCTCCATATTCGGCGCTGCGACTAGAGGACAGCACTCTTGGTCATTATTTAAAAACGGATCGAGGTGGTGTTCGCTGACGTAGCTTTTGAAATAATCGCTTATCCCTTGATAGTCATGACAAAAAACATCGAGGCTTTTTTTGGGTCTAAGGAGTGCGAGATTCCTATCGATGTCTACCGCTTTTGCCTCTGCTTGTACGAAGCAGGTGATCGGCTCGTTTTTTATCTCTTGGGCTTTGAGGGTGATAGAAGTAGCATAGAGGTCGTTGTCGGTATTGTAGACGTTTTGTGCGGAGGTGATGATATAGCCTTGGTCATTGATAAAAAAACCAAATCCTTCTTTAACCTTGCCGTCTTCAAAGCGCGCTTCTAGGCGCAAAGAAGCATTCGCGAGATCCCCGCTCGCCAATGAGAGGGGGAGCAAGAGAAGTAAAGCCGATTTTAACGCTTTTATAAGCATAATTCCCTCTTTGTAATTTATGGGCACCCCTAAGGGTTTTTAGAGGTGCCCTTAACACTACTAAATCGTATAAATAAGGAGATAATTTAATGCGAGGCGATTTGAAAACTTTTAATTTACCGAGCGAAGAGCTTGAAAAACTAAAATATGCCGTGATAAAAACGGGCGAGGGCGATATAAAACTCTCGCTTTTTTATAAAGATGCGCCCGAAGCGGTTGCCAATTTTGCGAGCTTGGCAAACGGCGGATTCTACGACGGTTTGAATTTTCATAGAGTGATACAAGGCTTTATGGCACAAGGCGGCTGTCCTGAAGGGAGCGGCAGAGGCGGTCCGGGATATAGGATAAAATGCGAAGTGAGCAATAATCCTAATAGGCATCTAAGAGGCACGCTCTCTATGGCGCACGCGGGGAGAGATACGGGCGGTAGCCAGTTTTTCATCTGTTTTGCCGCGCAACCCCATTTGGATGGTCAGCATACGACGTTCGGTCAGATAGCCAAAGAAGACGCTGCTAGCTTCGCGACGCTAGATAAGCTCAACAACGGAAGCACGATAGAGAGTATCAGAGTGGTGGAAAGTCTGTAGTTTTTAAAAAAAGAGGAGGGGAGAAACTCCTCTTTTTATTATTTTAAAAGTGTTGTTATTTCGGGAAGGATTGCGAGGTCGAGCGCCTTGTGACCGTCAAAATTTTCAACTTCTTTGTCCGCGCCAAAATCAAGCAGTAGTTTTACCATCTCACCGTAGCCGCCGTTCGCGACGTACATAAGCGGGGTCATACCTTTATCGTTTTGGACGTTTATATCCGCACCCTCTCTTACTAAAGATTCTAACTCTTCGAGATTACCGCTTATACAAGCATCCCATACGGAAACGTTTTGTTGCATTTTATGCCCTTCAAGCAAAAATCAATAAAAGATTAATTTTTCGGATTTTGAAAGCGGCATTGTATACAAAGCGCTCTTAAATGTCAGATACCCACAGGTATTTGTGGCGGTAGGTCAGTTTGGTTTAATAATCGCTCACTAGATCATATTTGCCAAACGGAGGGTGAGGTTTATCGATTCCTTGGGGACGCGAAACTCTTTTGCGATGGCATCTACGCTCCATCCGTTCTCATACATCGAGATCACTTTTTTGTCATCGGTAGAATCTAAAGAGCTAGGGATGTAGCTCATCTCTTTTACCCGCTCTTCTACGATGGCTATTTGCTCGCCAAGCTCTTCTTTGAACTCAAAAAGGGTTTTTTCTATCGCGTTTATGGCATTTTGGGTTTGGATATTAGAGGAGTTGAGGCGCGTTTGCAGCTCTTTTTTGACGATATCTTCTACGGAGTTTCCGGGGAGCTCTTTTTCTATCTCCAGCTCTTTGAGCCGTTTTTGGAGTTTAAAAATCTGTTGGTTGAGGTCTTCGATGGAGCGTTCAAAAAGACGGAGTTTTTTACTACTCTCGGCATCCTTGATATACATAAAGGTGATGAGCAGCAATATCACGATCGCTACGCCTATAAATATCATAAGATTCATATTCTCCATCAACATTGCCATTAAATCCCCTTTTTTTCTCTAATTAACGCGCGCTCTCTTGCGGCTATATACCCGTCCCAATCCTTGATGTCTCTATCGTGCATTATAGTGATTTTTGCGGTGTTTTTATCAAGTGCGGTGAAATAAAACGCTACTTTGCGCTCCGGAAACACAGGGAGATTGATCCTCCCGTAATACTCGCTCTGCGGAGTAAAAATATCATTTTGGGCGATAAAAAAACCGTGACCGACGGCTCGTAAAAACTCGGAAGTATCAAGGGGGAGAAATTCTTGGACCTCATTATTGACGATCTTTGTCAGATTGTCGACCTTCCTATGAAGCTCCACTAAGAGGTTTATGAGGACTCTGTCGCTGTCTTTGGTCTCGCCTCTTGCTTTGGCGATTTTCAGCCAATGTCCCACGGGGTCGTCGTCTATTTCCGAGAGGGCATCGTACTCCCTGCGGAAGCTCACGGCATCTTTCGAGGCTAGAGAATATTCTATTTTGAGCGAAACCTCTACGCTTCTCCCGAAGCTCTCTTTTTTTACCATTGTGTATCCAGTATGACCATAAAGAGGAAGAAGATTCCCATATAACCGTTCAAGGTGAAAAAGGCTTTGTTGATATTGGCACGATCTTTATTGACGAGGTAGTGTTCATATGCCAAGATAGCACCCGAGATTCCGACTGCCAAAAAGACGAGCATACCGCTCCCGCTTTCCCAAGCAAAAAGCAGCCAAAACAAAACGGTCATTATATGAAAGAGAGCCGAGACTAATAACGCCGTTTTTTCTCCGTATACCGAAGGGATAGAGAAAAGCCCTATCTCTTTGTCGAACTCTTTATCTTGCAACGCATAAAAGAGGTCAAACCCCGCTACCCAAAACATCACTCCAAGCGACAATAAAACACTCCAAAGCGTGACGGTCTCGCTCACCGCCACTACGCCCGCTAGCGGAGCTAGCCCGAGCGAGATTCCGAGCACCAAGTGCGCCAAAGAGCTAAAGCGTTTGACAAAAGAGTAGAATCCGAGGATGAAAAGTATCGGAAAGCTCAAATAAAAAGCGAGACTATTTACAAGATATGCCGTGAGGATGAAAGCCAACGCATTCGCGCCGATGAAGATGATTTGATTCTTCGCATCGATCCTCCCATCGGCACTCGGTCTGTTTTGTGTACGTGGATTCCTGGCATCAAATTCCCTATCGGCGTAGCGGTTGAGTGCCATAGCGAAATTACGCGCGGATGCCGAAGCGAGTACCCCTAGAAAAAGGAGCTTCCATCCAAACCATCCATCTGCTGCGGTAATCATCGCGATGAAGATAAAAGGGACTGAAAAAACCGTATGTTTAAAAAGGACGAGTTCGGAGTAGAGCTTGATTTTTTCGATCATTTCATACCTAGGGAGATTATTTTTTTGAAGCCGTCTTTGACCTCCATATCGGTCATCTCGACATCCTTTTCATCGCATATAAAAAGGATGCCCGTCGTAGGATTTGGCGTAGTCGGGACAAATACGGTTACTTCGTTTTTCTCTTTTTTAGTGATAAATCCAAGCACTTTGGTGTGGGCGAATTTCACATAGGCTACTCCGAGGTAGTTGTCGGTCTTGCTGCCGGAAAAAAGATTGATAATATCTTTTACCGTCGAGTAGACGGTCTTTACTACGGGGATTCTGTCTATAACTAATTCGGTAAATTTTAAAAGGAGAAATTCTCTGTTTTTCTCTATCAAATATCCGATGTAATATAAAAACGCAAGGGTGAAGCTGAAGATAAAAACGGTCGCAAAGATATTATTGTCGGTGATGCCGAACACATAGTGAAATATGTCTTTGATGAGTGCGTAGACATACGAAAAAAGCCAAATGCTGATGATGATAGGCAGTAAAGTGATAAGCCCTTTGGAGGCTCTCGCCAAAAAAGTATCCAAGCGTGTTTCCTTTGCTAAAGTTACGGGATTATCCCCTTTTTTTGCTAAATTTTCAAAAAGGTAATTTCGGCATAATACGACAAAAAATAGACTTCTTGTATAGCGCTATCTTAGAGGACAAATCCTCCCTTTGGTCTGAGCCTCACGATAGCGCTATACAAGAAGTCTAACTTAGGAAGAATCTTGGAAGAAAATATCAAACAAATATTCGACTACATCGGAGAAGACAGGAATCGCGAAGGACTCAAAGACACACCCAAGCGGGTAATAAAGTCGTGGGAGAAAATCTACAGCGGCTACAGCCAAGACCCAAAAGCGATCCTAGGGACGGTCTTTGAGGATGGTGCATGCGATGAGATGGTGGTGCTCAAAAACATCGAATTTTATTCTATGTGCGAACACCATATGCTCCCATTTTTCGGCAAAGTGAGCATCGGCTACATCCCCAATAAAAAAGTAGTCGGCATCTCCAAGCTCGCTAGACTCGTAGAAGTCTACGCCCGCCGCCTCCAGATACAAGAAAAAATGACCTCTCAAATTGCCGATACGCTGATGGAGGTCCTCAACCCAAAAGGGGCGATGGTAGTGACGGAGGCGACTCACATGTGCATGGTGATGCGCGGCGTAGAGAAACAAAACAGCGTCATGCTTACAAGCGCGGTACGAGGGCTGTTTAAAAGTGATCATAGGACGCGGGAAGAGTTTATGGGGCATATTAAGCGCTAAACTTTTTCTCTCGTCCCACAATAACACCGCAAATCACGATGATAGCGATGCCTACGAGTGTATGACTTTCTAGTGCGGCATCGCCGAAAAAATACCCCAAGAGTGCCGAAAAAGCGATATTGCTATAGCCTACTACCGAGACGATTCCCGCTTTTGCCTCGCCGTAGGCTTTGGTGATGTAGAGCTGCCCTGCTAATGCACAGACGCTCACTCCAAGTAGCCACAACCAATCGATTCCTTTGGGCAAGACAAACGGCGCAAAAAGAAAATCAAAACTCGCATCAAATGAAAATAGACTTCCTAGCCACATCGCAAATATCGGCACTACCGCACCGCTCACCAAAAAAGATAAAACGATGATTCTCGTATCGTAATATTTATTCAGCTCTCGCACCGAAGTATAGGCGAGCGCGGCAAATACACCGCTAAAGATTCCGAGGATGTCGTTTTTGGAAAATACCAATCCCTCGGGGCGGGTGATGAAAAGAATCCCGACAAAACCTAAAACAATCGCCGCCCAACCCTTGGAATCTAGCTTTTCGTTGAGAAAGAGATAGGCGAAAAACGCCGTAAATATGGGCGAGGTCTGCACGAACGTCACCGCTTTTGCCAAAGGTATCGTCGCCATATTATAAAAGACCGCGAAAAGGGCGAGCGTGCCGAGTAGCCCTCTTGTCGCTAAAAGCCACGGTTTCCCTCCTGTTTGAGAAAGCGGTATCGCTTTAAAAGTTGCAACTATCGCAAATAAACCGAAGAGATTCCGAAAAAAGACTATTTCCCCCGTCCCGAGATTTTCGGATGCGAGTTTGACAAACGCCCCCATAAGCGCGAAGCTAAACGAAGCGATGAGCATATAGAGCGAAGCGAGCCTCACATTGTCTTGATTCACAATTTTTTAACCTTAATTAGTTACACTTTCGGGACATATTTCCCTATTTTTGCGGATTGTAGTATCTTTTTTCTTATCGGAGGGGCTGAGAGTAGTGGTATCTAGGATGTGGTTCGTATTTTTTGTTTTGGCGGCGTGCGTGTATGCACAGACGGAAGTAGCGGTAGATTCGGCACCTATAAAGTTTTTGGTCGAGAAAATCGCCAAAGAGCGCGCAAACGTAACGATACGACAAAAAAATGCGGACGTAAACGATACCCATACATTCGATTTTTCCAAGGGGATAGCGCCGCACAGCGATGATACATACTATTGGCTAAGCGTAAAAAATAGCCGCATTATCGCCACAAACGTACTCGAAGAGCTAGGTCGTCTCGATCGAAACAGCACCGAATTTTTTCACAAGAATTACGAAGATTTTTTAGCAGAATTAAGTGCGCTAGATGGGCAAATCACGGCTATTTTAAAAAAACGAAAGAGGGATAGATTTATGGCGCTAGCACCTATGGGCGGGTATTTTGCCGATGAATACGGACTCAAAAGAATCTACAAATCCTTCAACCCTATCTCGCCTAGCGCCAGAGAGATGACCAATCTCATCACCGAAGGAAAACGCTACAAACTCGGAGCAGTCATCGTAGAGCCGCAATTTGGTGCGGGGGTGGCACGCGTCATCTCAAAAGAGTTTCGCGCGAAAGTGACCCGTATCGCTCCGTATGACGCAAACGTCAGCGAAAATCTCATCAAGCTAGCGGAAGCGGTAGCGGGAAGATGACATTTAGAGAATCGGTAGTCGAGATTAAGAATCTTGATTTCGGCTATGATTCTAGTAAAGTCTTAGAAAGTATCGAGCTTCACGTATTGCGGGGCGAATTTCTCGCATTTATCGGTCCAAACGGTGGCGGGAAAAGCACCCTTTTAAAGTTATTGCTCGGAATCTTGACACCCCAAAAAGGGAGCTTGAAGATATTTGGCAAACACCCTCGCGAAGTCATCGAAAAAATAGGCTACGTCCCGCAAGATACGAATATCAACATCCATTTTCCCATCAAGGTTATCGATGTAGTATTGACGGGTTTGTCGCCGAGCAAAAAAAAGATCTTCGGCTATAGTAAAGAGGAGAGGGAAAAGGCAGAAGAATCACTCAAGCGAGTAGGGATGCTGGCGCTAAAAGATAAAAAAATAGGTGCGCTCTCGGGCGGACAGCGGCAGCGTGCGATGATAGCGAGAACGCTTTGCGCCGATCCGTCGCTTTTATTACTCGATGAACCTACCTCAAATATCGACGCAAAAGGGCAGCGTGAAATATACGAACTTTTGAAAACGCTCAAAGGGGATATGACCGTCATCGTAGTGAGCCACGATATTTCGGTGGTATTGGACTTTGCCGATAGTATCGCTCACATAAACAGATACCTCTCGTATCACGATTCGCCCAAAACCACGACGGCGGAGCTACTCAAAGGGCTAGGACGCGAGGGCGGACACCTTTGTGAGGTGGAGATATTGCAACTCCTCGGGGCGAAGGGGCAGAGATGATAGAGGCTTTGTCGTACACGTTTATACAGCACGCACTTATCGCGGGTCTGCTTGTGAGTATTATCAGCGGCGTGATCGGCGCTTTGGTCGTGGTAAACCGTATGGTGTTCCTCGCGGGCGGGATCGCGCATAGTGCGTATGGCGGGATCGGGATCGCCGTCTTTTTCGGACTACCCGTCTTTTTCGGAGCATCGCTTTTTGCCGTTTTTGCCGCATTGGTGATGTCGGCGGTCGCTTTCAAGCACAGACACCGCACGGATACTATCATAGGGCTCATTTGGGCGGTCGGTATGGCTATCGGGATCATTTTTATCGATCTCACTCCCGGATACAATGTTGATATGATGAGCTATCTTTTTGGCTCTATTTTGGCGGTTAGCGAGGGGGATTTACTCTATATGGCAATACTTTGCGCAGGTATCGTGTTGTTTGTCGTGTTGTACTACAAAGAGCTTTTGTCGCTTTCCTATGATGCCGAGTACGCGGCGTTGCGTGGGATAAACGTCAAATTCTTTTATACGGTCTTGCTCATAATATCGGCTCTAAGCGTAGTGGTGGCTATCAGGGTGGTGGGGCTGATTCTCGTGATTGCATTGCTTAGCATTCCGACGTATATCGCCGAGAGGTTGTCCGATTCGCTCGGAAAGATGATGCTATTTTCAGGAATCATCGCGGCATTTTTTACGCTAGCGGGGCTATTTTTATCATATCGTTTCGATCTCACGTCGGGTGCTACTATTATCCTCGTAAGCGCGGCAGGGCTTATCCTTTTTTTACTTTATGAGATGGTAAGATACTCCAAACGTTAAAAAAGATTTATTTGGAGTTAGTATGAGATATACAGATGAAGAGCTTATCGCCCTTTTAAATGACCTAGAATCTGATCTTGCCGAGCGCAAAGAATCCTTCAAAGGCGATGTGCCCAAAAAGGCGCGACAGGCGATTTGTGCTTTTACAAACGATTTACCCAATCATAGAAAGGCGGGAGTGCTGTTTATCGGAGCAAAAGATGACGGAGAGCCTTCAAATATCGACATTACCGACAAATTGCTACTTACATTATCCGACATAAAAACAGACGGCAACATCCTCCCGCTTCCTACTATGAGCGTGGAAAAGCGTACGTTAAAAGGGGCGGATATAGCGGTTGTGACCGTCATGCCCTCAGACATGCCTCCCGTGAAATATGAAGGGCGTATTTGGGTGCGCACCGGTCCAAGAAGAGCGGTGGCGAATGA
This sequence comes from uncultured Campylobacterales bacterium, assembly GCA_964500775.1. GTDB lineage: Bacteria > Campylobacterota > Campylobacteria > Campylobacterales > CAZCQG01 > CAZCQG01. The sequence goes on along the minus strand of CAZCQG010000002.1, from coordinate 75,840 downwards.
ACAAGACGAGCGGATTTTGAACGAAAAGAGACGTTATAAAAATATTCCTTTTGACATCTATCCAATTCCTACTGCAAAAATAAGCAATCTCTCTAAAAGCGTCTTTGAAAACGAATTTTTGCCCTCTGCGTTTGCGCCCGATGTCTTGGAGACAAACGGAAGAAGCTATGAAGAGCGTCTATCCTCATGCAAGATGATTAGCTCTCCCGATGATACCACGCCGAGCGTTTTAGGGTTATTGTCGATAGGAAAAACACCGCAAGATTTTTTGCCCGGTGCCTATATCCAATTTTTGAGAATCGACGGCACGGAGCTTTCTGATGACGTGATTGACGAAGAAAAAATCGGGGGTGCTTTTGTAGAGATGCTCAGGCGGACAGATGAAAAACTGCGAGCGCACAATCGCACAACCATCGATATAGTGAGTGCCGCGACACATAAGAAGGCATTGCTTTATCCACAAGCTGCGTTGCAGCAAATACTCTACAACGCCGTCCTTCACCGTACATATGAAAGCACAAATGCTCCGGTAAGAATTTATTGGTTCAACGATAGGATCGAGATCATAAGCCCCGGCGGTCCTTACGGCAATGTCACGACTGCGAATTTCGGCAAAGCGGGCATCACGGACTATAGGAATCCAAACATCGCAGACGTACTCAAAACCTTCGGTTTTATACAGGCTTTCGGACGCGGTATAGCTACGGCTAGAAAGGAGCTTGAAAAAAACGGTAATCCCGATTTGGAATTTACGGTCAATGAAAGTGCGGTTGCGGCTATTTTAAGGAGTAAGTCATGAGTGTTCCGATTCTGACATTTTTCAACAACAAAGGAGGCGTGGGAAAAACTTCGCTCATCTATCATCTTGCATGGATGTATGCTTCGATGGGAAGGCGTGTTCTTGCTGTAGACCTCGACCCACAGACAAATCTCACGGCGGCGTTTTTGGACGAAGAAAAAATAGAAGAGATATGGGAAGGACGCAACGGCGGCGCGACTGTATTTCAATGCGTAAAGCCACTCACGGGAGTGGGGGATATAATCGAGCCGACATTGCAAAGAATCGACACAAATCTCTATCTGCTCCCAGGCGACGTGGCACTTTCGAGCTTTGAAGACGCTCTCTCGAAAGAGTGGCCCGATAGTATGGGGGACAACAATCTCTATCGACCGATGCGAATCCTTACCTCTTTTTGGCAGGTGATGCAGATGGCGGCACAACAGATGGAAGCTGATTTGATATTGGTAGATATAGGTCCCAATCTAGGTGCCATCAACCGTTCTACGCTCATTGCAACCGATTATGTCGTGATTCCGCTTGGAGCGGATCTTTTTTCATTGCAGGGATTGAAAAACCTAGGACCTGCACTCAAGAACTGGAAGAGTGCTTGGCAAAAACGGATTGATAATTGGCGTGAGAGTAATGACGCTAAAGAGCACACCGTTTTCAATCTCCCTAACGGTAAAATGTCTCCTATCGGATACTTGACGCAACAGCATAGCGTACGACTGGATCGTCCCGTAAAAGCATACGACAAATGGGTGAACCGCATCCCGAAAATCTACCGCGAATCCGTCCTTGAAGAGAGTGGCGATGAAAATATGCGACAAGAAACAGACCCCTATTGTTTGGGGACTATTAAACATTATCGAAGCCTCATACCCATGGCGCAAGAGCATAGAAAACCTATTTTCAATCTCACTCCTACAGACGGTGCCATAGGGAGTCACGCCAATGCCGTTGCAGACGCAAGAAAAGATTTTAAAAATTTAGCGGAAATAGTGAGTGAGAAGATCGAAGAGAGCAAGCTAAATCAATAAAAAGGGTGTGTGTATGCAATACTTTATCTTAGATCAAAACTCCGTCGTCGATTATATCAACCGTGTCACCGATTTACGGACGTTTTTTTGCGATGATGCGATAGAGGCGAGCGAGATAGGGGACGGGAATCTCAATCATGTGTGGATACTCCGCGGGCAAAATAGCGGCAAATCGCTAGTGCTCAAACAAGCGCTCCCTTACCTGCGCTGCGTGGGCGAAGAGTATCCGCTTAGCCGTGATCGGATGAAGTTTGAGATACGCTCGCTCTTGGAGTATGAGAAACTCGCCCCCGCTTATATCCCCAAAATCTACCATAGCAACGAAGATATGAGCTTGGTCGTGATGCAAAACCTCGACAACCACGTCATCATGCGCAAAGGGGTGTTAGAATCCGTGCGCTATCCCAAGTTTGCCGAGCAGATCAGCGATTTTTTGGCGCGTGCACTGTTTTATAGCTCTTCGCTCTATGCGAGTAGCCGCGAGAAGCGCGAGGAGATCGTACGGTTTGCCGACAATGTAGAGCTTTGCAAGCTGACCGAGGACTTTGTATTTACCTTCCCGTATATGGAAAACGAGACCAACCACCACAACCCGTGCATTAGCGATGCGGTAGAGAGTATACGCAAAGACGGCGTCTTTAAACAAAAAGCGATGGAGCTCAAATATCTCTTTATGAACAAACCCGATTCTTTGATTCACGGTGATTTGCACACGGGATCGATTATGCTAAACACCGACGAGACCTTCGTCATAGACAGCGAGTTTGCCTTCTACGGTCCGATGGGCTTTGACGTGGGGGCGGTGTTTGGGAATCTCCTTATGGCGTATTGCAGCTATTTCGTCCGTGAAGACAAAGCATATCAACAATGGCTCCTTGACACGGCGTTTGCAGTGCTAGAGAAATTCTTCGCAAAGTTCCGCGCACTATGGGATGAGGCAGGAGAGAGCGCCCTCTATACGGAGGGATATTTCGCGCAGTGCGGTGAGGAGTATTTTGCATCCTACAAAGAAGATTTTTTGCGAAAAATCCTCCAAGAGACCGTAGGATTTGCCGGATGCAAAATGATGCGCCGCCAAATGGGCATCGCCCACGTGCTTGACATCGACAGCATCGAAGACCTAGACAAAAGAGCAATAGCGGAAAAAGCGGTGATACGCATCGCGAGGGAGTTTGTGGTGGGGTATGCGGGTATTGAGAATCTGGAGGACATACGGCAGATAGTGATTAATAGAAGAGCATTTTGAACTTAAAAGAAATTTGATGGAATATGAAAACAAAATTGTAGCTTTTGTAGATATTTTAGGCTTTAAAGAGCATACAGAAAATTTATCCTTGCACGAGCTTTTGAAACTCGTAGATGATTTTTCGCTAAAAAATGCTTTTAAAGAAAATAGCTTTGAATTATTAATTCCCGTATGCCCCGATACAAACGATATGGATATTTGTATCACTCAAATATCAGATAGTCTTATAATCACATGTAAAAATCAGGAAACAAGCGCTTTAAACTTAATTCATCTTTGCTACAGAGCGGCTTTTCGTTTGATAGGGCGAGGATTTTTATGCAGAGGGATATATTACCACAGGAGAAGTGTTTCATACAGAAAAACAGATTTTAGGCAAGGGATATATTAAAGCGTATGAGTTTGAAAGAGAAACTACTTTGACCCTTATTGATAACGAACAAAATGAGATTAGAAAAGGAAGTCCATTTATTGAGATAGATCGAGGGGTTTATAATTGGATTATCAAGAATGAAAATAGATGCTTGAAAGATGTTTTAGAAAGATTGACTGTTTGTAAAAAGGACATTTGTGCCATTTTTCCGGTTAAAACATTGAAACATTCATTTG
>CAZCQG010000002.1:35913-72064 GCA_964500775.1 uncultured Campylobacterales bacterium | reverse complement strand
TGTAAAAAGGACATTTGTGCCATTTTTCCGGTTAAAACATTGAAACATTCATTTGGCATAAATGCTGATACAAATACCGAGCATGAAAAAGGTGAAGTTGATAAGCTCATAATAATGTTACAAGATTTTCAAGGGTTAGTTTTGAAATATGCTAATTTGAATGATGATCGCGTTAAAAGAAAAGTCGATGAATATTTGAAAGTTATAGACCTACAAATAGAAGAAAATGAAAAAACTAAACCAATGATAGATATACTAGATTCTCCTTTTCCTTCAAGATAGATAAGTGTCAAAAAGAAGCTTCAGGGCTAATTGTAAAAACACCGCTGGTAATAGTTTTTTAATACCACTTTAATATACGCATCAATACAATACATATAAGACTCATACATAAAAAGGGAACGCCATGCAAGCTCTAAAGATAAGAAAAAACTTCTTGCTTGACAGAGAGATGATAGACAAAGCGACGGTGGTGCTCAAACAAAAACACAAAAACCTCACCCAAGCTATCGACTTATACTTTCAGGCTATCGCCAAAGACCCTGCTATTGTAGATACTATCGAGCAAGCCGCTTCAAAACGGACGGGGAAATTTGTAGGATTGTTGGACGGAAAAATCGGGGATGCTGATTTCAAGGAGATGAAAAAGGCAAAACGTGAAGATATTTCTTGATGCCAATATCTGCCTCGACCTCCTTGATAGTACTCGGGCGACATCCGAGGATTCCATAGCTTGGTATATGCAAAATAAAGATGACCCAAGCGGGGAGTTTTATTTTTCGGGTGATTTTATAACGACTTTTTACTATATTTTGACGCAAAAAAGAAAGATCAGCCCAAGGGATGTTATCAATGCTATTGATTTATTGTGCGATGAGGTCTCGCCTCTGTATTTGACGCACGGCGATTTTATACTTGCCAAAAAAAGCTTTTTCCATGACAAAATATGCGATGATTTTGAGGATCTGATAGTTTTGCATAGCGCCTTGAGGGGCGGTTGCGGTAGGTTTGTGACGAATGATAAGAATCTTTTGTCGGTAAGTAAATTTGGCGAAATGAGAATCCAATCGCCGAAAAAACAAGGGGTAACACAATGAAAACAAAAGCATTTCGATTCGAGTATGACACTCTCTTTGTCTTAGATCAGCGAAAGCTCCCTTTTGAGGTCAAGATAAAGGAGCTGCGGGATGTAAAAAGCGTCACCAAGGCGATACAAAATATGACTGTGCGCGGGGCGGGAGTCATCGGAAACGTCGCGGCGTACGGGGCGTATTTTGCCGCGAGAGAATCTAAGAATCTCAAAGAATATCAAAAGAAAATCGAGCCGCTAAAAAACGCCCGACCTACGGCGGTCAATCTCGTCTGGGCGGTGGAGCGGGTGAGTGCGGCGCTGCAAAAGTCGTTTAGTCCCATTTTCGCCCTCGAAGAGGCGCAAAACATTGAAACCCTAGAGATTGCCGGTAGCGAAAAGATAGGCGAATACGGATTAGAGATTATCCGTGAGATTCTGAAAAAGAAAAAAAGCGATACGATCCACATCCTCACCCATTGCAACGCCGGATTCTTAGCTATAGCAGGATACGGGAGCGCGCTAGCACCGATATACAAAGCAAAAGAGGCGGGGATAAAAGTCAAGGTTTATGTCGATGAGACCCGCCCTCGAAATCAAGGCTCCAATCTCACGGCGTGGGAGCTCTCAAGCGAAGGGATAGATTTTGAGATTATCGCCGATAACACGGGCGGACTTTTGATGCAAAAAGGGATGGTGGATATGTGCATCGTCGGGAGCGACCGTGTGGCGGCGAATGGCGATGTAGCGAATAAAATAGGCACTTACTTGAAAGCCCTCGCTGCACACGATAATAAGATTCCTTTTTATGTCGCATTGCCCACGAGCACGATAGACACCGCCACGCCGAGCGGTGCGGAGATCGAAATAGAGATGCGCGATGAGGATGAACTACGGATAGTGCGCGGTATCAATAAAAACGGTAAAATACGCGAACTAGACATCTACCCAAAAGGGGCAAAGTGCCTGAACTACGGCTTTGACGTCACGCCCGCGCGCTACGTCACCGCACTCATCACCGAGCGGGGCGTGTGCAAAGCAAATAAAGCAGAAATACGTAAAATTTTAGGTTAAAGCGCGGCTTGCTGCGCGTGGGCATTCCGCCGAGGAAAACCCAGCGTCAGCGTAGGTATGAGGAATTACTTCCTCATACCGTATAAAAATAAAAAAAAGGGAACGCATGATACATTCACTCTGGGATGAAAATGAAGCGCAACGATATACCGACGACGTCGCACTCCGCGTCTACACCTCTAGACTCCTAGGCAAAGACCCCTCGCTAGTACTCCATGGAGGGGGTAATACCTCCGTCAAAGTGCGCGAAAAAAACCTCTTTGGCGAGGAGATCGATCTCCTCTACGTCAAAGGGAGCGGCTGGGATCTCGCGACCATAGAGAAAGAGGGCTTTGCCCCCGTGCGGATGGATACGCTCCTTAAAATGGCGGAGCTAGAATCGCTCTCCGACACCGATATGGTGACCAACCAAAAAGCGGCAATGACGAATCCAAATGCCCCCACTCCCAGCATCGAAGCGATACTCCACGCCCTCATCCCTTTTAAATACGTAGACCACACCCACACCGATGCCCTCGTCACGCTGACAAACACTCCGCACGGTGAAGCGATTATGGGCGAGATTTACGGCGATGAGGTGCTCATCGTCCCGTATGTGATGCCCGGATTTATCCTCGCGAGGAAGATTTACGAGATGACCTTGGGGATGAACTGGGGGGCGATTCGCGGGATGGTGCTCCTCAATCACGGACTTTTTACCTTTAGTGATGACGCAAAGGAATCGTACGAAAATATGATCGAACTCGTAAGCAGAGCCGAAAGCTATATCATCGAAAAACAGGCGAATCCGACACTCAAAACCCCCTATGAGAATCCGCCGCTTTTAAAGCTAGCCGAGATACGCAAAGAGGTGGGCAAACACAAAGGAAGCGCGGTAATAGCGAAGTTTTGCGGCTCCGCCCACAGCTATACGTATTCACTCAAACCCGAGCTAGAATCCATCAGCCAACGAGGTCCGCTCACCCCTGACCACGTCATCCGCACCAAGCAAAAGCCCGCCCTCATAGGCGAGGACGCAGCCAAAGACGTAGCGAGTTTCGTGGATGGCTACAAATACTACTTTGAAAAAAACAAAGAAGCGCATCATAGTATGATAAATCCCGCCCCAAACTGGGCAGTCTGGAAAGAGCACGGGGCGATAAGCTTTGGCACGAATTATAAAGAAGCCTGCATCATTGACGACATCAAAGAGCATACGATAGAAGCGGTGATGCGTGCAGAGAATCTCGGCGGTTGGAGCGTTTTGTCCGAAAAAGATATTTTCGATATGGAGTACTGGGAACTAGAACAAGCCAAGCTCAAAAAGGGCGGTGCAAAACTCTCCCTCGCGGGTAAAGTAGCGGTAGTCAGCGGCGGAGCTAGCGGCATAGGCAAAGCCTGCGCCGAAGCACTCAATCGTGCCGGATGCGCGGTGATCGTCCTAGACGTGGCGCACAACACTCCCGAGATATTCAAACAAAAAGAGATCCTCGGCATCGTTTGTGACGTGAGCGATTCTAATGCGGTGAAAAAAGCGGTGGAGAGCGGCGTGCTTAAATTCGGCGGTATCGACATCGTGGTGAGCAATGCAGGCATCTTCCCCGCAAGTGCGCTCATCGAAGATATTGGCGAAGCGCTGTGGGAGAAGAATCTCAATATCAACCTCACCTCTCACCAAATCCTCCTCAAAGAGACCATCCCCTACCTCAAACTCGGCATCGATCCTACTATCATCATGATCGCTAGCAAAAACGTCCCAAGCCCTGGACCCGGCGCGGCGGCGTACTCGGTGGCGAAAGCGGGACAGACGCAGCTAGGGAGAGTGGCCGCGCTAGAACTCGCCAAATACGGCGTGCGGGTCAACACCCTCCATCCCCACGCGGTTTTTGACACGGGGATCTGGAGCGATGAGGTGATCGACGCGCGCGCCAAGGCGTATGGGATGAGTGTGGAAGAGTACAAGAAGAATAATATGCTCAAAACCGAGATCAAATCCGCAGATGTTGCCAACCTCGTTGTGGCGATGGCGGGTGAGCTTTTTGCCAAAGTCACGGGCGCGCAGATCGCGGTGGATGGCGGAAACGAGAGGATAATATAGCTCTCTATCACGATCAGGCGGCGGCGTTTGCCCTTATAAACTCGCTCATCGATTCCGACACGCTAGAGATCTCCCTCGGCGGGAGCGCGGGGACGGGCAAGAGCTACGTCGCGCTAGAGATCGCCAAACGCTACAAGGGGAGGGTGCACCTCTCCGCCACCACCCACAAAGCCGCGCGGGTGCTCAATGAGCTAGCAGATGGGAGTTTTAGTAAAGCAGGCACCGTGCATTCGTTCCTCGGACTGAAACTCGAATGGCACCAAGGGCGCAACAGGCTAGTGCAGGACAGGGAAGCCACCAACAAGACCGATCTTTTAGTGGTGGACGAGACTTCGATGATGAGCCGTGAGCTGTATTCGCATATCCGAAGTGCGCTGGTGAGCGAGAGAATCAAGTGTGTCCTTTTTGTGGGTGACCCCTACCAGTTGCCCCCTATTAGCGAAGGATTCTTGCCGTTTTTGGAGAAGACCGACGCGACGCTCACCGAAGTGGTGCGCCAAGAAGAGGGGAATCCTATCATCGCCCAAGCTACACAGATTCGCGAGATGATTAGGCAAGAGAGCGAAGAGATATTTAGGATCACCCCAAGCAATGACGGGCGCATTAAAGTCTTTCGGAATATCCACGATTTCTTTGACGACTATTTTGTAAACGACGACGAAAAAATGATACTCGGATTTGCCAACAAAACCGTAGATACCCACAATATGCGGGTACGCAGCGCTTTGAAGCCTGATTCGCTAGAGTATGAGGCGGGCGATACGGTCATCGCGCAGGAGGTGTATGAACACGAAGGGGCTATCGTCATCGCCAACGGTGAAGAGCTGAAACTCGTAGAAGCCGAGCGGCAGGACGATTATTGGCTCCTCACCGATATGAGCGACCGTAGCTTCTACACCCCCGCTCACAACTACAAACAAATTTTGAAAGCCCAGCTCAATACCCTCTATGAGCGCAAAGCATGGGACGACTACGCAAAGCTCAAACGGGGATTCTTAGAGCTCAAATATGCCTACGCCTGCACCATCCACAAATCCCAAGGGAGCACATGGGGCAGTGTCTACATAGATCTAAGATGGTTCCCAAGCGATATGAGTGCAGAGATGCGCAACCGCCTTACGTATGTGGCATTGACACGGGCTAGGAATAGCGTTTGTGTGTTGTATTAGGGGTTACTGATCCCGCGCCTTGGTGCTCATCACCAGTAGCAGTCGTTCGATGTAGTTGACGAGTTCTAGTCTGTCGGCGAGTTTGAGTTTGTTAGTGTCGATGTGGATAGAGTATCCCTCGGTCTCTTTGGTGAATACTCTACCGTCGGCTTTGAGGTTATCGTGGAGGTCTATCGCCTTGTAGGCACGCATTTTATATGCTACCCCTTTGAGGTCAAATTCCCCCGCCTCGCGGCAGTATATTTCGTCTTTGACGAGATTGTAGGTTTCATCCGAAATGAGTATCTCGTTTGAGCCGGCATTCGATTCTAGGCGGCTAGCGACGTTGACGGCACGACCTATGATGGTGTAGTCCATCCTATCTTCGCTGCCGAAGTTTCCTACCGTGCAATATCCGGTGCTGATTCCCATCCTGATGTCAAATGATTTAAAAATACCGCTCATACTCGAATCAGCCCGCAGTTCTTCGAGCCTTTTTCGCATCGCAAGCGCCATTTTGACGCATTGCACGGCGTCCTCTTTGACACCCTCGCTTTTAGGATCGCCGAAAAATACCATGATCGCATCGCCGATATATTTGTCTATCGTCGCGCCGTAGAGGAGGGCGACGTTGGTCATTTCGTTGAGATAATTGTTGAGGCTATTGGTAAGCTCTTCGGATTCTAGTCGTTCGCTAGTTTCGGTAAATCCTACGATGTCGGAGAAAAAGACGGTGAGTTTTTTTCTTTTTGATTCGAGCTTCACGTCTTGCGTGCCGTGAAATATACTGTCGTAGAGTTGCGGCGAAAGATATTTTGAGAGCTTCGAGGAGAGGGAGTTTAAAAGCTCATTTTTATGTTTGAGATCAATATTGAGCTTTGCCATCTCCGCTTCGCGCTTGTCGGACATTTTGACGAGCCGTTTTGTGTTTTTGAAAAGCTTTGAATAGCTCCCGTAGAGATAGGTAAATATCTCCTTGGTTTTCGCAGGATCATCGAAGGGATTCTCGCTCGCGAGAAAGCTCTCGACCTCTTCGATCACCTCTTCTTCGTGTTGAAACGGATTGTATTCGTTCATCAAATCTCAACGAGAGTGAAGTTTATCGATTCTATATCTTCGCTAAATTCTTCACCGAATTCCTGAATGGTCTCATCATCTTTTTGGTAGCACCATGCGACATTTACCGTATTGCCCTCACTTGCGGCTTTTTCAAGCATATCCAAAAGATTCATTATCACCTTGACGCTGCTTGAATTGAAATAGATGAGATCTATGCGTATCTCTATCGTCTTCCCTTTGCAGCCCGCTAGATACTCTTCGAGTGATTGAAATACCGAGCCGTAGAATTTTGAGACGTTCTCCGGATACGATTCTCCTTGTATTAGGAGTTTGTCGTTGGCGTAGTCAAAATTGATAAGAGGCGTGCTATCCGTCGCTTCGATAAATATATTTTCCATTGTTTCCCCTCTGTCTTAAATATATGCTTTTAGAAAAAAATAACTTCTACAGTCATCGGTATCTTTAAATCCGAATTTCACCGGTTCACTCGCTTTTCTCGCTATCTCTATAAATCCGATCCCCGCCCCTTTGCTGTGCTCATCGGGGTCTTCTTTGAGTTTGTCTTTGTAGGCTTTTTTGAGCTCCTCTTTGTCCATTCTAGAGATGGTTTCGAGATTTTTACTGAGTCGCTCTACATCTTCTTTTTGTATCATATTGGCGCAGACGGTGTAGTATTTATCCCCCTCTTTGCCTACCACTACGATACCGTAGCTTAGTTCATTCTCTTTGTTTTGTATGACCTCTTTATCTTCGATCCGGTCACTTGAATAACGGATGATATTTTGTACCTGCTCCACAAATACCGAAAATAGCTTCTTTGACGTATTGCTATCTACATCATCGACGCTCATCTTGTGCTTGAGTGCATCTCCTATTGCCAGCAGTACTTTTTGTGAAAAGTAGCCGCTATAAAAGAACATTATCCCTTGATCCCTAGCGATATTTTTTAGATCGCACATTTGCTCCATATCCATCATTACCTCCTCCTTACATTATGCTACAAATCGAAATCCCACGCAAGTCATATCGTCTCGTTGCGGTTCGATACCTCTGTATGTATCTATCGTCTCTAGGAGCAATCTTCTCTGCACGGGTTTGTCTTTCTTGTGTATCCGCTTGAGTAGCTCTTTGAGCCTTTTTTTGCCATACACCATCCTTTTTTGCGTACCGCCGACCTGCTCGGTGATACCGTCGGTTACGATATAGAAAGAAGAGCCTTTTTTGATCTCGATTTCGTGGGTCGTAAACTGATAGTCGCTTGGTGTATTTTTGTATCCGATGCCGTATTTATCCCCTTTTATCTCATAGGTCTCTTCGCCGTGTACGTAAAATAGCGGCATCCTCGCACCCGCATACGTGAGTGTCGTCTCGTTCTTGTCGATATGGCAGATTCCTACTTCCATACCGTCATCACTTAGATCGCTTCCGCTAGAGTTATGGAGGAGTCCCGCGATGATCTCGTGGAGCTTTTGCAGTATCTCGGCGGGATTTGTGTGGGATTTCTCTTTGACTATCCTATCGAGCGCGGATACCGCGACCATAGTCATCAGCGAGCCCGGTACGCCGTGTCCGGTACAGTCGATAACTGCTACGAGGAATCCGTCTTTTACCTCTTCTACCCAGTAGAAATCACCGCCCACGATGTCGCGCTGATTCCAGATGACGAAGTGGTCGTTAAGCAAATTTTTAAGCTTGTCGCTCTTTGGCAGGAAGGCATGCTGTATCTTGCTGGCATAATGGATAGAATCTACGATAAGTTGATTGGCTTTTTCGAGGTTGAGGATATTTTTGTTGAGCGCTTCGGTTTTCTCTTGTACTTTTTGATCGAGTATCTCATTGACCCGTTGTTGCTCATCGAGTAGCTCTTTTATCGAAACGGACATCTCGTTAAACGATTTCCCCAATGTTCCTAGTTCATCGTGTGCGGTATCGTTTATTTTGTAGTCGAAGTTTTTTGCCGAAAATTCTTGCGTGCCCTTCAGCAAAACGCGTATTCTGCCTAATATGTCGCGGCTAAATAGTAATCCGACAATAATAAAAATGGCTAATGAGGCAGCGGAAATAAGGGCTAAAATCTTTAGTCTCTTGCTGATGCCCTTCGCAAAATTCTCTATCCCTTGATGGAGACTTGTTTTTGAGTAGTCGATGATCCCATCTAGTTCGGCATTCATTTTGTCCGCTATGGCATTGAGAGCGTTTACCGCAAATATCGCCTCTTCGGGGTCATTTGCGAGATCTTGGGATTCTAATTCTAGGGCGTTTGAGTTAAAAGCGGCGTAGCGTATATCGAGTTTTTTGGAGAGTGCTACGAGTTGGTCGTTTTTTTGATTTTGGGCGAATGCTTCGAGTTTTTTGAGAGCGTTTTCGCTCGCTTGTGAGAAGCTATTGAGGTCTTGGGCTTCGCCGACACCGTCATACACCTTGCTTGTGAGATTCGCGACGAAAACGTTTTGCATTTTTGAGAGAGAAGATTTTATCTCTTGTACGATGAGGATAAGCTCCATCTCCGTGTTTTTCATCTTTTCAAATGCTTTGATCGTCACTTGACCGCTCGCGTATTTTGCTCCGAATAGTAGTACCGTATAGAACACGCCGCCCACCAACAGCAGGTAGATTTTCTGCTTTATAGTCAGTTTTAACAAATTTTTCCCCTCAACTTTTTCGTTGTATAATAATCCAAAATTGTCGTTTTATCGTCGTTTCTATACCCGAGCTACCGATATTTTTACGTGAACCTTAATAATAGTAAAATTTAATTTAAACTACGGTTACATTTTTGCAAGGAATTGTATGCGTTTTCTCTCTCTTGTCGTGTTTATTCTCCTTTTTTGCAATATTACTTATGCTTTAGACATCGAGAAAGGTATTGAAAAATACGATTCCTTCACGCTTGAGTATGCCATCGAAGATGTCGATTTTGCAACGATACGGCAAAAAAATTTTACGGAAATAACGGGTAATTATTTCTCATTCGGATATATCTTTACCCCTGTTTGGTTTCATCTCGAAGTTCGCAATACACAGCCGCTCCCCCAAGAACTCTATCTAGAGTTCGGAGAGGCGTTTGCCGATGAGTGCGATTTTTATATCCAAGATGCGAGCGGCTATATGATGTACAAAAACGGACTGCAAGTAGATTTGGAAAATCGAAGTATCAAGAATCCTTTGCCTGCGGTTTTGTTGCGCCTCGAGAGCGGAGAGACCAAACAAATATATATTCGTTATAAAAGCAGATTCGGAAGTTTCGGCTCGTTCAAACTTTTTAGTCCCGAAGCGTTTTTCTCCTCTAGTAATAGCTTTGCTGCCGTCTATGCGCTCTATTTCGGCGCGGTGCTAGTCATAGCGGTGTACAACCTTTTCCTCTATTTTTCATTGCGAGATTCGGCATATTTGTATTATGTCGGATATGTGGGCGTATTTGCGTTGTGGGTCTTTTTATTTTGCGGATTCTCGCTATACGTTATGGACGGTGCGATGCACTATATGCTCCATTTTAGTACGCCGTTTGCATTTTTCTTTATGACTCTTTTTACCCAAAAAGTATTGGACACCAAAGAGAAGCTTCCGAAAGCACATATGATTTTATGGCTTTTTGCGACTCTGCTCTTCATCTATTCGGTGTGGATTATTTTTGATTTGGAGACGGGCTATTATCTGACCAATATAAACGGTTTATTGTTGCTCCCTATGTATATTTTCGTAGCGCTTATGGCTATCCGCGAGGGAATCAAAACCGCCAAATATTATCTATTTGCTCTGGCGATATATCTTTCATCGATGATTACGCTCGCAAGTATGGCAGTCGGGATGCTAGAGTACAACGTCTATATCAAATACTCTTATCTCGTGGGCTCATTGCTTGAGATTATCCTATTTTCATTCTTGCTAGCATACAGGATAAACGTATTGCGTCAAGAGAAATTTGAAGCACAGCGGAAACTCTTGGAGATGAAAGAGGATGAAGCGGCGAGACTAGAAGCACGGGTAGACGAAAAAACCGCAAAACTCCAAGAGATGGTGCAAGAGCGCGAACTGCTCATAAAAGAGATACACCATCGCGTCAAGAATAATCTCCAAACCGTCATCGGGCTGCTCGTCATCCAAAAAAGCGGCACGGAAGATACCGAGATAAAACGGTGGATAAATGAGACGGCAAGCAGAATCAAATCTATCTCGGTGGTTCATGAGCTTTTGTATAGTGCAGGCGATCTTTCCAAAATATCGGCGAAAGAGTACTTAGAGAAGATATTGGTCTCTATCGATGCTTGGCTCGGCGAGGGGAGTGTGGAGCTCAAAAGCGAGATTCTTGATATGGAGTTAAATATTGATGACGCTATTACGATAGGTATCATCGTCGTAGAAATAGTGACAAATTCTCTCAAGCACGCTTTTACCGATATTTCAGACAGGCAAATTGAGATAAGATTCTTCAAAGAGAACGAAAATGCGGTTTTGGAGATATGCGACAACGGCAGAGGTTTTGATTTGGAAAAAGTAAATATCGAGAAATCGCTAGGGATACGCCTCGTGCAAAATATGTCAAAAAAGCTACAAGAAGGGAAGAGCGAGTTTATGCGAAAAAACGGGACTGTATTTAGGTTGGAGTTTGTATGCTGATGCGAGATGAGCAAGCGCTTAGTATCGGAATTATAGAAGATGAATTTACTATAGGTGAATTTCTTAAATTTGAAATAGCGAAAAACGGGCATACGGTAGTTTTTATCGTCGATAACGGCGCGGACGCACTGGAGAGTATTAAAACATTCGCCCCTGAAATTTTATTCGTAGATATAAACATACGCGGTGCGATGGATGGAATCACACTCGTCAAAGAGCTGCGAAAAATAGACAAATCGCCTCTTGTCGCCTATATCACGGCGTATAGCGATACGGATACCATACAAGAGCTCTCCGAAACCTTGCCCGAAGCATTTTTAAAAAAACCGTTTTGCGGAGACGACATACGGATAGCGCTGATGCTACTATCGAAAAAAATATCGAGTATACGTCAAAAAGAACGCGTCGCCCCGCATAAAAAAGGGAAGGTGCAAGTAGCGCAAGATTATGCATTTGATACTGAAAACCAAGAACTGTTTTTTAAAGAGAGTGCAGTCGTTGATTTGACCCAAAAAGAGCGTGCACTCTTGAGCTTGTTGGCAAGGAAGGTCAATATCACGGTCAGTAAAGAGGAACTGATGTATGAAGTGTGGGGCGGTGAAGAAATATCCGAGACGACGATACGCGATCTCGTGTATAAGATTCGCAAAAAAATCGAGGGCATCGACATCAAGACGGTCTCTTCGTACGGCTATCGGTTGCGAAGCTATTAAAATAAAAGACGGAGAAAATGATCTATAAGAACGAAAAAATTTACGTTGAGGTGCACGAGAGCGAGATACCGTGGCTCAAAATCTTTAGCGTGATTCCGTATAAGGAGCTAAGCGAGTGCGATAGCGAGACGAAGAGGATGCTTTTTAGCGCGATGGAGAGTATCGAAAAAGAGATGATACGCTACTACAACCCTACGAAGATAAATATCGCCAGCTTCGGCAATTACCTCCCGCATCTCCATATTCACGTGATGGCGAGATTCGCGGAGGATTCGTACTTCCCCGAATCTATGTGGGGAGTAAAGCAGCGTGAAGGAAAGCTCACTTTGGCGAGCTTTGAGATCTTTGCCCAAAATATCAAAACCCTCTTGGAGGAATCTTTTCACATCCCTTCTCTTTGATAAATGCCGCAAATTCTCCTATGGTTTTTATCCCTGCACAAAGCGCCTCTTTGAGTAGTTTGCGATCGGTTTTGAGATTCATCGTAGCTCCTTTTATTTTTTAGAAGTATAATTTTCTACAAAGACAACGTGAAGTCCGTTTTATTTCAGTGGAGCAGTTATGACAAAGAATCTCGATTACGACAAAATACTCACTCGACTAACTATCATCCTCCAAAGACTACATGAGGGAGAGGTCCTATCCGTTTCGGACTTGGCGGAAGATTTTAACGTCTCGACAAAGACGATACAGCGAGATTTCAACGAACGACTCGTCCGCTTTCCGATCGAAAAAATAGGTCGCAAATGGAGGATGATGGCAGGACACGCCATAGATAGAGTGCGTAGTACCGAGGAGGAGCTGATACTCGATATGCTCGGCGAGATAGCGCAAGGGATAGGGAGTGATTTTGGAGCGAGGACGAAAAGCTTGTTTGCCAAGATCAAAAATATAGATGAGAATCCTATCTACTCCAAAATCGCCATCGAAGACGTGAGCGAGTTATCGGGGATGTTTCGGCGACTCCAAGAGTGTATCAGAGAGCGCAAGATTTGCACCTTTCGCTACAAAGGGAAACCGCGGCGCATCAAGCCCTATAAAATCGTCTCCTTTGAAGGGTATTGGTATTTGTACGGAGAAGATGACGAAGACAAGAAGCTCAAAACGTTTCGATTAAAGTCGATGAGCGTCTTGCAAAAGAGCGATGAGCCGTTTTTGGTCGAAGCCGCCGTAATGGAAAAGCTAAAACACGCGATAAATGCGTGGTTTGAGCCTGATAAAGAGCCTTTTGAAGTCCTCCTTTTGGCAAAAGATAATATCGGGAGATTCTTGCTCGCGAGACCTTTGAGCGACACCCAAAGAATCCAAGAGGCACGAGAAAACGGCGATCTCATCATCTCGCTTCAAATCACGAGCCAAAAAGAGATACTGCATGAGATAAAAAAATGGCTTCCCTCTCTCGTGCCCCTCGCACCGCGATCTTTGCGGGAAGAGTGCAAGAAAATAAATGAAGCGTTTTTGGAAAATCTCCAAGGAGTGAGAAATGTTTAGATTCGTAATGTTGATAGGTATTCTGTGTTTGGGGGCATTTGGTGGGGAGTTTGCCGATAAAAGCACCCAAGAGCTCCTAAGTATCTACGGCTATGTAGACGGGAAAAAGAGTGCCGAACTCAAAGAAGAGCTAAAAAAACGCTATCCCGAGATGTCGCCGATGGAGAAAAAACAATACGAAGAGAAGCAAAAAGGGGAGAAGCGTTGAGCAAGGGTCGGGTACTCCTTTTAGAAGATGACGTGCAGCTTAGCGACACGGTAAGTGAATACCTAAGCGAACGCGGTTATAGCGTAGAGTGCGCATACGATGGGCTGAGTGCGCAAGATATACTCTATGAGAAAAGCTTTGATATTTTGCTCTTAGACGTAAAAGTCCCCGAGCTAAACGGTTTTGAGGTGCTCAAAGCGTATCGGAAAGAAAAGAGCGGCGCTCCGGCGATATTTATCACTTCATTAAACAGCATGGATGATGTCGAAAAAGGATTTAACAGCGGGTGCGACGACTATATCAAAAAGCCTTTTGAGCTTAAAGAGCTTGAGCTACGAATCGCCTCGTTGCTCAAGCGGGGATTCCTCAAAAAAGGGAACGATCGTATAGAGATCGCCCCCGAGATATTTTTCGATGTCGAAGGGATGGCGCTGTATGTCAAAAACGAAGAGGTGCGTTTGCAAGAAAAAGAGCAAAAACTCCTTATGCTCCTACTGCAGCGAAGAGGCGAAGTGGTAGGACACGAAGCGATCAAAGCGCGCCTGTGGGATTACGAGGAAGAGGGGAGCGATGAGTCGGTGAGGACGCATATTAAGAATCTGCGCAAGATTCTAGGGAAGGATTGCATTGTCAGTCTCAAAAAACTCGGGTATAAACTTACCGCATAGAGAGCGCAAAAGCCTCTATGCTTTTATGGCGCTGTATGCGCTATTCGTACTTGTGATTATCGGACTCATAGGGACGATATATTTTGAGGGACAAAAAGAGCTAGAGCTGCAAAAGAAGCGCGGCGAGATGGTGGATTATTCCAACTTGCTTATTGAGCGTTTGCGCTGGCTCCATATAAACTTCGACAGAAGCCGCAAATATCCAAGAGACGATAGATTCCAAAGCGCGATATTCGATAGCGCGGGGGTAGAGATATTTAGCACCCTCAAAGTCCCCGTAGAGACACTCAATAAAGGGATCTATCTCAAAAACGGAAAAATACATTTTATCGCCCACCCCGAAGCCTACTATCTCGGCGCGAAGTATGTCATCGTAGAGATCGAGGATGATGGGATGTGGAGAGAAGAAGCACTTGGGCAGATACTCTATTATGCGACGCTCTTTTTGGTATTGTCGCTAGTTATCGGGTATTTTTTAGTGCGCCTTTTCTTGCGACCGCTGCGAAGCGCCGTGGCATTGTTGGATAGATTTATCCAAGATACGACGCACGAGCTAAACACCCCGCTTAGTACCGTTTTGGCAAATATAGAGAGTATAGATTCCGATGCTTTGCCTGCGAGTGACGCAAAAAAACTGCAACGGATAAAAATCGCCGCAAAGACTATAGCAAATCTCTACGAGGATTTGACCTATCTTTTCTTGTCGCACGATACGTACCATCCTTTGGAAACTACCGATTTTGAATCGCTTTTAAAAGAGCGTATCGAATATTTTTGGGCTTTGGCAAATACCAAAAAGATCGAGATATTTTTTAAACCCGAAGCAAAAGTGACCAAAGAGCTAGAGCGTGCAAAGCTAGCGAAAATAATAGATAATCTCCTCTCAAATGCCGTAAAATACGGACGTATAGGGGGTAAAATCGAAGTAGAGCTTTATGCGAAATATCTACTTATCAAGGACGATGGGTTTGGAATCCCGAGTGAAAAACTAAAAGAGATATTCAAAAGATACGCGAGATTTGAAAGTAGCGGCGGCGGTTTTGGAGTGGGGCTTAGTATCGTCAAAAAGATCATAGACGAATTTGGCTGGAGTATCGATGTAAAGTCCAAAAAAGGGGAGGGGACGGAGATGAGGATAGTATGGGAAAAATAGTTTTTTTAGCGTTGCTCTTAGCGGCGCAGCTAGCGGCAAATCCATATTATGAAAACTGCATCCCTTGTCATAAGAATCTTCCCGTAGATTTGGACAAGCTTTTTTACAATTACCTCCTCAAATACAGTAGCGAAGAGCGTGTCAAAGGGGCTTTGCGTGACTATTTACAATCCCCCAAGGAATCCAAAAGCGTGATGAGCGAGCCGTTTTTAAAACGCTTCGGCGTGAAAGCAAAAACGACGCTTAGCGATAAAGAGCTGGAGCAAGCGATAGATGTTTATTGGGAATTATTCAAAGTATTCGGGAAATTAGAGTAGCTTCACGTTTAGTTCACGTTTTTAGGAAAGAATTGCTTCTGAAATTCATTTCAAGGAGCGATTATGAAAAGGTTACTAAGTATAGCGGTAATCGGAGCGATACTGCTAGGGGCTAGCGCGGCGTATGCCGATGCGGACAAAGGGCAAAAGTATTATTTGAAGTTGTTAAAACCCAAAACGGGATACAACGGTACGAAGTTCGCAGCACAACACACTCAAGAGGAGTGGAGCGAGCTTTTCGCAAACGGCGGTGAAGGTTTTATTAAAGAGTTTAGCGCGAAGCATCCGGAGCTAGAGAATTATCTCAACTCCGAACAGTTTAAAGAAAAAGTGATGGAGCATATCAAAGATTTTGCGATCAAATATGCGAATGATTCGGGCAATGTCCCATCTTGCTAAAAATAAAAATATAAGGAACAGATTATGAAAAAGGTAGTTTTACTCGGGATGGCTTTAAGTGCGGCGGTGTTTGCGAGCGACGGAGCGGCGATATTTAAAAAATGCGCGACTTGCCACGGCGCAAACGGAGCTATGGTCTATGCAGGCAAAGTCCCTGCATTGGCGGGACAAGAATCAGCGGTGCTCATCGAAAAGCTCACGGCGTATAAAAACGGCACGGCAAACGCTTTTGGTATGGGTCCGGTGATGCAAGCACAAGCGAAGATGAATCTCAAAACCGACGAGGATGTAAAAGCGGTCGCTGAATACGTGAGCGCTTTGAAGTAGGGATTTCCCTACTTCTTAACGAACTTTAAATTGAGCGATGTCGTTTGTGAGTTCCTCACTTTTTTTATAAAGGTTATTTGAGGCTTGTGCGATTTCTTCAATACTGCGCGTGTTGCTTGCCGATATTTGATAGAGATCGTTTATGCGCCTGATAATCTCTCTCGTCTCTTCGGAGCTTATGTTTGAAGCCTGAACCGTCTCTTTAGTAAGTTTGTCGCTCGCTATCATAGAATCGGCTAGAACATCCATTTTTTCTTCCACAGCCTCGGATTTTTTTGATAATCTCTCCATTGTTACGACGTTGTTTCTCATAGTTTCTGTTACGTCCACCACGGATTGCACGATAACATTTATGGTAGCATTTATTTCGGATAGACTTTTTTGTGTGCGCTCCGCAAGCTTTCTTACCTCGTCCGCAACCACCGCAAAACCTCTTCCGTGCTCGCCTGCACGCGCTGCTTCGATGGCGGCATTAAGAGCAAGTAAATTTGTTTGGTCGGCTATGTCGTTGATGACACCTAGCACCCCTTTTATCTCTTCAGCTTGTACACTCAAAGTATTGAGGCTTTCGCTCACTTCCGCCTCTTTACTTGCGGTATCTTGTATCGCCTGGATAAGCTCTAGAATATCTTGTTTGGATTCTGCTGCATTTTTTGCGGCACTATCGATTTTAGTATTGGTTTCGGAGATAAGTTTTAGCGTATCGCTTAGAGACATATCGATTTTTTCCCCGCGACTAGCGATTTCTTCCATAAGCGCCGTCTCTTTGATAGCATTATCTTGCATCGATTTTGTCGTGGAAGATAACTCTTCGGACATACTCAAATTTTCGAAACTTATGCCTCTGGTGGTTGCTAGCGTAGCATTAAATGAGTGTATTAATTCATTTGCCGCAAGCGAGATGCGCTTGACTTCATTTTGTGTATTTATCTCCAAATCGGATGTCAAGTCTTTTGTGGCGGCAATTTTTTTAATCTTTTGTTCAAGCTCTACGAGGTATTTTACCACCAAGGTCTTTATGCCAAAATAGACCGTGAGTGTCACAAAGACAAATATTGCAAGTGCCAAACCGGTGAATACATATGTGAGCGAAGTAGCCTTTGCGATTTTATCGGCAATCTTTTTTTCCGGCACCCCAAGAAGATGGTAGCCGTGCTGTTTGCTTTCAAAGTCCAAAACCGGAATAGCGACCGTAAAATACCCTGCACTAAAACCAAAACCGTTTTGGATGATAGAAGCTAAATCGATTGACTGTGCAAAACTAACGATATTTTCACTAAACCATTTGTCGTTAGCGACATAGAAACCCCCTATTTGCTTATTGTCTTTTAGTTTGGCGTGCTCTTGCGCCGTCTCCTTGTTGAGTAGCTCTATGTACTTGATACCGTCTTTTTCAAAATCTCTAGAGATACTTCCTACTCCTTGTGATAGATTGATAATACCTATGAACTCGCCCTGTTTGTCTATAATAGGAGCAACCGAAGCAAGGATAAAGCCGCTTTTTTGCAATGCCCAGTTTGCTACTGCTTTTTTACTTTCATATACCGCTTTGTAGCTCGAAAGATACGAAACGTCATCTCCGTATTTCTCAAAATCCCAACTTCGCACTAATACCTTCAAGTCTTTGTCGGTAATGTTTATTCGTATCCCTTTATAGTTGGTTTTTTCGGTAAATTTTTTTGTGAGATTTGAGGTTATGGCAAATATTTTTTCTCTATCGCCTGTCCTGACCGCTTCAATGATTTCATTATTCTCTGCGAGTTCGACGACGGTTATCTGCCCTACATCTTTTTTCTTTTCTAGGGCTTCGCTAATTCTTAGATTGAGTTGTCCTATTTCTTCAGCAATCTCTTTTTCGGTTATAACGCTTTTCGTATACTGACCGACAAAATAGAGAAATAGTGCACTTATGATAAACACTATCGCCATCATGGCGTTGATTTGACTGGAGACTTTGACTTCTTTCATTACAATTCCTTTACCTTCTTACATTTTTGTAAAGAAATTGTAGCAATTAATCAATCATAAAAAGCTGATAAAGATAACTTATATTGACTATTCGATAATTTTAATTTAAGTAGGGAATTTTTCCCTACTTAAGACTCTTTTTGAGCTCGGAGATAAAATCGGTGATGTCGTCATAGAGCGATTGGAGATCCTCTTCGTGAGTGACCTCGTCCGCGAGTATTTGAGAGACGATGTCGTAGGTGACGATGTCTTTATCTTTTGTGAGGTCTACGAGTTCGGAGTAGACGCTGATGGCGCACTGTTCCCCTTTGATGGCTTGTTTGAGGATTTTTAGCACATCTTCGTCTTTTGGCGCATCGTAGGCACAGTTTGCGAATTTGAACCAATCTTTGGGGTCAAGTATCGGTTTTCCTCCTAGCTGTATTATCCTATCGGCAACGAGGTTGGCGTGTCCGAGTTCCTCGGTGGCGTGTTGGTTGAGTTCTGCCATTACGGCGTCTTTCATTATCCCTTTTACCACTTTTGCTTCGATAAAATACTGGTAGTAAGCGAGCCACTCGTCGCAATATGCTTTATTGAGAAGTTCTATAACCTTTTTTGCTTCGATCCCTTTTAATATTGAAATACCTTTTTTTGCCATTGTTCACTCCTTTTTATAGTTTAAATGCTACTAGGCTTAGTGCCATGACCGCCATTCCGAGTGAGATTCCGAGTATTGTCGTATGGGCATTGCCAAAGACTCTAGCGCTTGGCAAAAGCTCATCAAAACTAATATACACCATCACCCCCGCGACGAAACTAAACACGATGCCAAGGGTAAGCTCTCCCATAATGGGAAGCAACAAAAAAAATCCCAGCAACGCGCCGATAGGCTCTGCCAATCCCGAGGACAACGCAAGTTTGAAAGCGTGCATCTTATCCCCCGTGGCATGGTATATCGGAAGCGATACCGCCATCCCTTCGGGGATATTGTGGATGGCTATGGCAAAGGCGATACTTAGCCCGATAGTAGGACTTTGCAGCGCTGCTACGAATGTTGCGAATCCTTCGGGAAAATTGTGTATCCCTATGGCTATGGCGGTAAATACCCCCGTCCTTCGTAAAGCTTTTAAGTCTACCGTGTCGCTATCGGGTTTTAGCTCTTTGAGTTCGCTGTTTTTCTTGAACTCGTGGGGGTTGACGTCATCGGGTATAAACCGATCGATCAAAAATGCCACCGCAAAACCCACAAAAAAAATCGCTATCGCTAAAAGCTCTCCTCGTATTTCGCCGAAATCAGCGATAAATGAGCGTTTTGATTCTGCTAAAATCTCCACAAACGAGACATATATCATCACTCCCGCCGAGAATCCAAGACCCACCGAGAGTAACTTTTTATTATCCCTTTTCGAAAAAAACGCTATCGCCGCGCCGATACCCGTGGAGAGACCGGCAAGCAGCGTGAGCAAAAAAGGGATAAACAGATCGCTTGGTTGGAGATTTTCCATTCAATTAATAGAGATGTTCTCTTTTAAAATACTCTTTAGACACTTTGCATAGCGGGCAAGCACCCGGTGCTTTTTTTCCTCTATGGACGTGACCGCACACTTCGCATACCCACGCCTCTTCATCTGCCGATTCGAAGAATCCGTCCTCGATAAGTGCATCTTTAAGCTCGGCATATTCCCTTTCGTGCTCTACCTCTACTTTGGCTATCGCCTCAAAAAGTCTCGCTATATCTTTATAACCCTCTATCTTGGCTATCTCGGCGAAATTAGGATACATCACGGTGTGTTCGTAGTTTTCGCCCGCCATTGCGTAGTCGAGATTCTTCAATGTTTCGTTAAACTCAAATCCGTTTACAAGTTTGTTGTATGCTTTGTATTCCGCCAATGCGTGGTATTTTTCGTTTTCCGCCGCTTCGTAGAAATGATCGGCTATCGCGTGCCAGCCCGCTTCTCTTGCTAGTTCACCGAAGAATTCGTATTTATTTCTCGCTTGCGATTCTCCCGCAAACGCTTTCATAAGATTTACCGCAGTTAAGTTTGTAGTGGTGCACTCCATTGCCGCACCGCAACAGGTAAGTGTCCCCCCGCCCACGTTTTGGATTTCTACTTCATTGCCGCATCTATTGCACTTATAGGTTTGATACTGTTTCATTTATTACTCCTTTTGTATTTGTGGATGAATAATAACACAATCGTAAAATATTGTCAATTAATAATTTTTATTATTTGTAATATTTTTCCAACAACTCTTCTTCGCAAATAGGTCTTGAATACATATACCCTTGCCCTATGTCACAACCGATCGATTTTAGAAACCTATCTTGGAATTCATTCTCTATCCCCTCCGCTACGAGCGTAAGACCGAGTTTTTTACCGAGTGACGCTATCGCTTCGACGATCACCTTATCGTCATCGTCTTGCTCTATGTCCATCACAAACGATCTGTCTATCTTGAGATAGTCAAGCGGCAATTTTTTGAGATAGCTCAAGCTAGAGTATCCCGTACCGAAGTCATCCACCGAGATTTTTGCACCATGGCTTTTTATCGCCTGCAAAATTTTTAGCGTGTTGCTAAAATCGGTGACGAGCGAAGATTCGGTTAGCTCTATGATGATGCCGTTAGCATCTTGTAGATGCGCATTAAGCGAGTTTGTAAATTTCTCATACATATTTATTTGGGCAAATTGTTTTGCGGAAAAGTTGATAGACATATCGGTATGGAATCCCATACTTTTCCATCGGCTAAAGGTTGAGAAAGCTTTTTGCATAACGATGTCGCCTATCTCTATGATCTGCCCGCTCTCCTCGGCGATCTCTATAAACTCCGCGGGAGGGATGATCTTGTCTCCCTTTTTCCACCGTATGAGCGCTTCTACGCCGTAAATCGAATTATTCTTGAGGTCGATTTTGGGTTGATAATATAGGATAAATTCGTCATTCTTGATCGCTTCACGAATCTTTCCTTCGACTTCTAATCTTTTTGAGGCTTTTTTATTCAGGTCTTCGGTGAAGAAGCAATAATGCCCTTTCTCGTTGGATTTTGCCTTGTACATCGCCATATCGGCAAATTGCATAAGCTGTACGGGGTCTTGGCTATCGTCGGGGTAGACGCTGATACCTATACTGCATCCGATGACGACCTCTTTCTCCCCTATGTAGATAGGCTCTATGATTATATTTCTGATTTTTTCGACGAGCGCTATGAGAGTATTTGTCGAGCCAAGATCTTCTACTAGTAGCAAAAATTCATCCCCTCCGACCCTAGCGAGGGTATCGGATTCTCTAGTTTCGGATTTTATTCGCGCGGCTATGGCGATGAGGAGCTCGTCCCCTAGGTTGTGTCCGAGTGAATCGTTTACTTTTTTAAAGTCATCAAGATCGATAAACACCAACCCCACTTTCGTGTCGTCTCTTTTGGCTTTGGCGATAGAGTGATGGAAGCGATCATTGAAGAGATTCCTGTTTGGGAGACCCGTGAGGAAATCGTGCGTCGCCATATACTCTAGATTCTTTTTGGTTTCGTGAAACGGGGTCATATCGGAGAAGATAGAGATGTAATAGAGCGGCTTGCCGTTGTCGTCGTTTACTTTGATAATGCTAATCCACTCGTAAAAGAGCCTCCCGTCCTTTTTTTTATTGATGATTTCACCGCTCCAATGCCCATCGAGGAGGATATGATCCCACATCTTTTTATAGAAATCTTTGTCGTGTTTCCCCGATTTGAGTATGGCGGGGGTTTTTCCTACCGCCTCCTCTTTTCCGTATCCCGTTATCTTTTCAAAGGCTTTATTGACAGAGAGTATTTTTTGTTTTTTATCGGTTATGGCGATACCCTCGATAGCGTGCTTAAAGACTTGTGAGTAGAGGATTAGCTCTTTTGTTTTCTCCTCAATCCCTTTTTTTAACAGCTCAAAATCTTTTTCGGTAGATTTGAAAACAGGAATCACGATAAGAACCGCTTCGAGAAATAAGGTAATAAGGGTGCCTATAAAGATCAGAAGCTCTTGGTTTAAAAGGGAATCGATAGATTTGCGACTCTCTTCTTCGAGGACACTCACCCCTTTGTCGAGAGTAATCAAGAGCTTTTGAGAATACTCGTGAATGTATCTTGATTTCTCTTCGCTAGGTGAATGGACGAAATCTTCCAAGATGTCGCAATAGTTATTGAGCTGGGTGTCAAGTGCATCTACGGAGCTGAAATAGTATTTGATCGTGTCTATCGTCAAAATGTATTGCGAGACGAATTTATGGTTTGCCTTGAGTTCGCCGACACTCTTTTTGATTTCGGCAAGGTATTGGGCATTTGATTCTTTTGTATACAAAACCGCATATAACGCACTATGTTGTGAAAGCATCCGCTGTTTGCCGCTCGTGTTTATGAGGCTAGAGTACGATTTTTGCGAGGCGATCAGCTCTTGCATCGTCAGATACGCAAACAAAGACCAAACCAACAACAATAGGAGGGCGAGTATGTAGCTCGCCAATAAAATTATTTTACTTTTTTTTATTTTAGCCGCATAATCTTCTTTGATAAATTGCACTTATAACCTTTTTAGCTCCTCGACCATATCAAGTGCGGTCGGATAGTAGTTGTTAAATTCATAAAGCATCGAGCATTTTGCCAATGCCAATGACGCATTGCACGCCGCATCAAGCGGTGAGTATCCTTGCGCAAGCAAAGAGACGATAAGTCCTGAAAGCATATCGCCGCTCCCCCCTTTCGCGAGCACCGGTGTCCCGTGAGGGTTGATAAAAAGTTTTCCCTCTCCCGCGATGAGAGTGTTGGCGCCTTTGAGCATAAGTATACAATTTTTGTATTTATCGCAGAAAGTTTGCGAGAGAGAAAATCTATTATGTTGTATAAATTCTACACTATATTCGCCAATTCCCGTGATTTTCAGCAATGAAGCGAACTCTTTTGGATGCGGTGTGAGGATGATTTTTGTATTGTTTTTGAGTATTTCGAGAATCTCGTGTTTGTAAAATATATCGGCGTCGATGACGCACGGCTTTTTTAAAAGCGCGCTAAAAAGTGCATCATCCATCTTGCCCAAACCCATTCCTGCAGCTATTGCATCCGCTTTTTCATAAGAATCCGCGCGCATCAAATACGGCGGAAGCGTCGTGTTTGCATCGCAAACGACACTCACCAGTCCCGCTCCGAAACGGAGTGCCGCCGTAGCACCGATGAGTGCGGCTCCCTCTTTCTCCCCCATAGCCACTATCGTATGCCCAAATTCCCCTTTGTGGGTGTTTTGCTTCGTGCGTATCGGGAGATGCAAATCTTCTAGGTCTAAAAGAAACATAGAAGTTTCCGTCTCGTATTTTTCTCTAGCGATTCCGAGGTTTGCCACATGAATTTCTCCGACGAAATCTTTTGCTTCATCGAGATAGAGGGAGAGTTTTTGCGCCCCCATCGTTACCGTCGCATCAGCCTTAAAACACCCACCTTGGATTCTTCCCAAGGAATCTATCCCGCTAGGAATATCGCAGGCGATTTTATAACCATCAAGTGTATTGAGATCTCTAAGAAGTGAGAGAGTTTTAGAATCTAATGCATCTTTGAGTCCCGAGCCAAAGAGTGCATCGATGATGATGTCGTATCGTGAGCCGATCGTATCGACTAGCTGAACCCCAAGCGCTTTGGCACGCGCTAATTGTAGGCGCGCCATAGGACTTTTCGGCTCTTTATGCAAGAAGAGATCGACGAAATATTCGCCGTGCAAAATCCTTGCACACGCGATCCCGTCCCCGCCGTTGTTGCCGCTGCCTGCAACGATAAGAATCTTTTTGTTTCGCTCGAAACGCTCTTTGACAAAGTTTGCAAGTCCATTCGCGGCGTTTTCCATTAAAATATCTTCGGTGAGAAAAAAGGAATCATAACACCGTTTATCAAGCGCCCCTAAGTGTTCAAATACCTTTTGCATAACACTCCCTATATTTTAAAACTAAAGACCGACCCGACCCCTTTTGTAGATTCTATTTCGAGATTCGTATTATGGAGCTTAAGGATAAATTTTACTATCCAAAGCCCGAGTCCAAGAGAGCTATTCCAACTATTTTTATCGGCACGGTAAAATTTTTTAGTGATGAGGTCTATCTCCTCTTCGGGGATGCCGCTCCCTTTGTCTATGACGGAGATTCTCTCTTCGTCGAGTTTGAGCGTCACGTCTTCAAAAGAGTATTTGAGGGCATTTTCGACGAGATTCGTGATCGCTAGCTCAAGGAGTGTTTTATCGCACGCGACTTCCCTCTCTTTGCCGATGATATGTACTTTTTTCTCTTTGTATTTATCTTCGCACGTATTTTTGACATCATTGCAGATTCCCAAAAGAGAGGTTTTTGCAAAAGCAGGTTCGATGGCGTGATTTTCGAGCTTCGTGCTCAAGGAGAGCCTATCAATGAGGGCGGTGAGTTTTTTTGCATTGTTTTCGATTTTTTTGAGAAATTTCTCTCGGAGTTTGGGGTCGAGTTCTTTGTCTTCGAGAAGTGTCTCACAGTAGCCCGAAATAATGGCGATGGGATTCTTAAACTCATGCGAAATCGCCGAGATGATTTCGAGATTCTCCCTGTTGCGGAGGCGGAGAGCGGCGGTGTGCTTTTTGAGTTTTTTATCTTTTTTGGTGATTTTTTTAGAGAGCTTGATTATTGATTCTTCTAGTACGTCAAACTCGGGCAAAAATCTCCCCCGTATCTCTCTATCTACGTCAATATCGGGAATCTCCCCCAAGAGCTTGGAGAGCGAAGTGAGCTGTTTGGTGAGAATCTTACTAATGACGCTAGAGAGGGCAAAGGTAAAAACAAGGGCGAAAATAAAGATAACCGTCGCTTTTTTCCATAGATCCAAATAGGCATTTTTCGTCCCGCCTAGAGGAGCATAGAGGACGGCTATGCACTCCTCGTTTTTGTGCATAACGGAGTATTTGTAAAAAAGACTAAAGCTTTTTTCATCGACATAATATTCTCCCAAATGTATCCCTCTGACGAAGATAAAATGGGTGTACTCGGGGTGTGAAAAAATGGGTGTGTGGTTTTTGTCAAACAAGAGGAGATTTACCCCTAAAAGGGAGAGGTGCTCTGCGAGTATCTCCTGCTCTTCGCCGTATTTTGCAAATTCATTTTGGGCTTTGGCGATTACTTTTTTCGCATGCCCTACCTCGCCGTCTCGGTAAGAGTAGTAGCCGATAAATACTGACGTAGCGAAAACCGCTACGATAAATGCGACGAATAGATAGTAAAAAAGTCTATGCAGTCCTAACAAAGAATATAGCCTTCTCCTCGCACGCTTTTGAAGTAATTTTTCTCTTTATCCGGATCGACTTTTTCTTTGAGTCTTTTGATAGCGACGTTGACCGTCCTATCTTGATACTCTTCGCTGCTTCTCCATACGTTTTCCAAGAGATAATCCCTGCTAAGTACGACGTTTTTGTTTTTTATAAACTCTAAAAGCAATTGGAACTCTAGTTTGGTGAGATCGATCTTTTTCCTATCGACGAACACCTCTTTGCTTTTGGTCTTTATGATAATATCCCTAAATTGATAAATTTCACTCTCTTCCCCCTTTGTGCGCTTCAGGAGTGCTTTTACCCTAAGGAGTAGCTCTTGCATATTGAAAGGTTTGGTGATATAGTCGTCCCCGCCTTGTTCAAACCCTTTTATCTTATCGCTCTCTTTGTCTTTGGCGCTCAAAAAAATGACGGGAATCTGATACCCTTTATCGCGCAACGAACTTACGAACTCTGCCCCTTCTACACCGGGGAGGTTTCTATCGACGATGAGGAGATCCACGCTCTCTTCTTTGAGTAGTTTTTCGACGTTGTTCGTGTTGAGGAATCCGATAGGCTCGAATCCTTCACTAAAAAGCTTGTGTTCCAATAACTCTAACATATCCTCTTCGTCTTCGATGATAGCGATGAGTGCCGACATAACGCTCCTTTGTGTTTAGTAAGTTTTGATTTTCCCGCCGAGCTTTATATACTCCAAAAGGTGGGCGATATTTTCGGTGTGATCCGCGCTGCGCTCTAGTTTTTTTGTGATCTCTAACACGGCGAGAGCTTTTTTGCTTAGTTCATTGCCCGAATTTCTGTCGTAAATCTCTTTTTGAATGAGACCGCAAATATCGTCCGTCTTGCTCTCTTCGATTTTGACTTTGCTAAAGATTTGGGTGTGATCGGAGAATTTTTCATCCATCAAGGCATCGCATACGATCTTGAGAGCGGTGTAGGTTATGCTAAAAAGTATCGTGAGATTCTTTTGCAAGCCGTCGTAGTCGTACTTTTCTTCGATGAGCCATATTGCTCTATTGGCACAGCTTTTGGTGCAGTTGCCGATACGTACCAACTCGTTTACTATTTTGAGTAGCGCGATCATCTCTCGCAAATCGGTCGCTTCGGGATCGAATAATCCCACCATCGTAATTATTTTATCATCTAGCTCGTTGGCTAGCTCTTCTAGCCCTTTGAGGTAGTTTTTTGCTTGGTTGAGCAGCGCGATGTCTTGCTTGAGGAATCCCTCCGTGCAAAGTCTATGCGCATCAAGCGTTTTACCCACGACGGTCATTTTATTTGCCGTGAGTTTTTCCATCCTGTCGATGTAGTTGAGATTTTCCGTAATAGAACCCGTAGGCGTCTTCATCCCTCTTCCTCTGTATTAATTTTGTAATTGTAGATTACATTGGTTTCTTGATGGTAACAAAAAATTTTTTAGACTTTAGGCGTAACGGAGAGGTAACAAAAGCAATGTAAAGTATTAGTGTTAAATCCAAAAAAATCGAGGGAAAATTGTTGAACTTTCATGCGGGACTTCTAAAGGAGGTCGACGAAAATTTCGAGTACAAGTATCAGCCGATAGTCAACACCCTAAGCGGAATAACGCTTGGATACGATTTTATCCCCGTATGCAAAGATGGCAAAGAGATAAGGGAGTTTTGGGATAGGTGTTTCTCAAAGCTCACCCTCGTGCAGTTGCAAATGATTTTTTTAAATCGGGCTTTGGAGTTTTTGAAAAACGATGAGAACACCGAGAGTTGCGTCTTTATCGAGGCTGATTGCAGGCTCGCGAAGATGCCTGATCTTTTCTCAAAAGAGACTATGGAGTACATCGAATCAATCAAGCCCTACCTCTCTAGAATCTGTATCGTCCTACCGCAAAAAGACAACAAGCTCGAACCCTCCGAAGTAAATGCGCTGTTTGGATTCTTTTCCAATAGCGGGTTTAAAATAGCGATCGATGATTTCGGGAGCGGGAGCTTTAACTACCGATTGATGTACGAACTCGTGCCTGATTTCGTGAAGCTCGATAGCTTTTTCGTCCAAGATATGGATAAACACTTGCGAAAAAAGATGTATGTCTCCAATATCTGCAACATCACGAAGGTTTTGGGGGTGATGGTCATAGCCAAAGGAATCGACACAAAAGAGCTGTACTACGCGAGTAAAGAGCTAAGCATCCCGCTCATCGAGGGGAAGATCGTGCGCGATGAGACCTTTAATAAAAGCAGGCTCAAAGAGCGCTACAAGCACATCGAAAAACTCAACATCAAAGACAAAAGAAACACCCTCAAAAACTCCCTCAAAGAGTACGTGGAATTTTTAGACCCCGTGTATGAAAATGAAGATATGCTTGATGTCTTAGAGAAATTTAGAAAAAATAAAAACACCACTTTTTTGCCCGCACTCGATATGTCGGGCTATCCGCTAGGTATCATCAAAGACAAAGATTTGAAAGATTTTGTCTACTCGGCGTACGGCACGGCGCTTTTAAAAAACAAATCCGCAGTCAAGAACGTGCGGCAATTCGTCTCTGAATGCGGCGTGGTGGATGTCAATAGCGATATAGATTCTGCTTTAGAGATATTTTCGATGTCACAGGATGGCAACGGGGTCATCGTCATAAAAGATACGAAATATAAAGGATTCCTCACCTCTTCGTCTTTGCTCAACGCCCTCAACAAAAAGAATATAATAAGCGCACTGGAGCAAAATCCGCTCACGGGGCTAGCCGGAAATAACGCGATACAAAAATACCTCACGACCCATTTCGCAAACGTGGGAACCGACATAATAATTTGCTATTTTGATTTTGATAACTTCAAACCTTTTAACGACAAATACGGATTCCGATACGGCGATAGGGCGATCAAGCTTTTTGCCGACATATTGCGGGCGGATTTGGAAGAGAAGGGGTATTTTATCGGGCATATCGGCGGGGATGATTTTTTCGCTTCGCTTAGTAGTAGCGACAAAGATTTTTCATTTGAAGAGGCGTATGGGCATTACAAAGAAGTCGTCGATAAATTTCGCAAAAACGCCGAAAGCTTTTATGACGAAGAGGATATTAGTAGAGGCTTTGTAGAGATGTGCGATAGGGATGGAAAGAAGCGAGACTTCCCGCTTCTTAGCGTGAGCGGAGCTATCATCGAGGTGATAGCCAAAGACCAAGTGGTAATAAATAGGAATCTCGATAAAATCTTCGGTGATTTGAAAAAAGCGGCAAAGAAATCTAGCGAAAAACTCGCCGCCGCCTCGCTTCTGAACTAAATAGTAACTACTAGGATTTTTATGGATTTCACCGAAAAAGAACTCAAAAACCTTCAAGCATTGCTCAAAAACAAATCGGCGGTAAAGAATCTCCACCCCGGCGAGATAGTCAAGATTATGCGCAATATCCATCGGAATCTCGAAGAGGAATTTATGGAGTATTTCAATGCCTTGCCCGAAGAGATGATGGGGCATATTCTCCTCGAACTCCCTCAAAGCCAAAAAGACATCGTTATCGAAAAACTTAGCTCCGAAAAACTCAAAAACGTGGTCGATGAGCTAGAGAGCGATGATGCCGCCGATTTGATGCAAAGCATCGAAGAGCAAGATTCTCACAAAGCGCAAGTGGTACTAGGGAAGCTAAGCAAACATGACAGGGACGAGCTAAAAAAACTCAAAGCATACAACGAGAATCTCACGGGCGCGTTTATGCAGACCGAGATTTTTGACATCGAGTATGACGAAAAGCTTTTGAGCGCGATCAATAGATTCCGTATTTTAAAGCGGGACGGAGAGCTAGAAAACGTCTCGCAGGCATTTATCATCGATAAAGAGGAAAAATATATCGGGAGTATCCGACTTGAAGATTTGATACTTTTTGATGTGGAAAAAAGCCTCAAGGATATTTTGAACGATTATAGCGGCGATCCCAATAAAATCATCACCGTGAGTGTCAAAGATAGTGACGACATCCACAAAACCGTCAAGGTGTTCCAAGACTACGACATCTCTTCACTTGCCGTCGTCGACGAGGGTGGGGTGCTTGTGGGGAGAATCACCTCCGATGATATTTACGACATCATCCAAGATAGCGCGACAAAGCAGATATATAATCTCGCAGGTGTCGGACACGGACCTGATATGGGTGAAAACGAGGGGAGTAGATGGAGTTATAGGGCGATTTGGCTTTTTGTGAATCTCTGCACGATGCTGCTAGCTTCGAGTGTCATCGGGATGTTTGAAGAGACTATCCAAAAGTATGTCGCACTCGCGGTACTTATGCCAATCATCCCAGCCCTTAGCGGCAATGCGGGAATCCAAGCCCTCACCGTTACGGTGCGAGGAATAGCGCTTGGAGAGGTGACGATACGCAATGCAAAGAAAAATCTCATCTCCGAACTCAAAATCGCCTCGTTGCACGGAGCGGTTTTTTCCGTCGCGGTGGGCGGGATAGCGGCGTTTTGGTTCGGCGATGCGCGGCTTGGCTGTACGATGGGACTTTCAGTCATCACCGCCCTTTTTGCGGCAGGTTTTTTAGGGGCTTTCGTCCCCGTAGCGCTAAAGAGAATCGGCGTAGATCCCGCAGTCGGGAGCTCCGTGGTGATAACTGGTATTATCGATTCGCTCTCATTTTTTACCCTCTTTACGTTAGCGACGCTTATAATGCTCTAAAAGCTATTGGCGTGTATAGTTGGTTGGGGATGGTATTAGATTCTTAGCGTCCCTTTCGGAAGCTGCATCGTCACGCAGTGGAGACTGCCGTGTTGGCGGATGAGCATAGAGCAGTCTATCCCCACTATCTCTCTATGCGGAAAAAGCTCTTTGAAGATCGAGAGGACTTTTTTGTCGTTGATGTCGTTGTATGTGGGGACAAGTACCGCGTCGTTTATGATGAGAAAGTTTGCGTAGCTCGAAGGGAGGCGCTCATTCTCATAAAAAATCGGATCGGTCATCGGGAGCGGGACGAGACGAAAAGGTTTGCCCTCGGTATCTCTTAGGTGTTTTAGCTCTTGTTCCATTTTTTGGAGCTCGGAGTAGTGGTAGTCGTGATGGTCATAACATTTTTTATACACGATCGTATCTTCGGAAACAAATCTCGCCAATGTATCTATATGGCTGTCGGTATCATCTCCTAGAAGTGCGCCGTGTTCTAGCCATAGAAGCTTCTCCGCGCCGAAATACCCGCAGAGTTTTTTCTCTATATCTTCTCTATTTAAATGGGGATTTCTATTGGATTCCAAAAGACATTGTGCGGTAGTGAGTATGAGTCCCGCACCGTTACTATCGATACTCCCGCCCTCTAGGATTATGTCTTTGGTTTTGTATTTGCACTCTTTGGAAAATACGTTGAGTTTATGGAGTTCGTTATTGATTTGATTGTCTAGATTGCTCGCAAATTTCAAACCCCAACCGTTAAAGCCAAAGTTATACGCAAACGGTTTTGAGTCTTTGTATACGACTATGGGACCGAAATCCCTTGCCCACGTGTCGTTTACGTCGAGTTCGAGGGCGATGATATTACCGTTATTGGGGAGAAAATCCAAAAAATTACCGTGCTCTTCGGCTTTGATGACGATCGCTTTTTCGCGCTTGGCGATTTCGGAGATGATCTCATAAAAAACGACGATAGATTCTTTGAGATAGTCCCTCCAGTCGGTGATTTGGTGCGGGAGCGCTATGATGACGCCGTCTTGTTCTTCCCATTCTGCGGGCAATCGTATCAAGTAATTTCCTTGGATGTGTTTGTTTAGAGTGGTGAATTTTAACCGATATATTCTAAAATAAAAACAAATAATCAAAGGTGTGACGATGGACGTAAAAAGTAGCGGCTATTTGCAAGCCGATATAAATGCAAAGTTCTCTTTTTCGCAGAAACAGTACCAAATAAGCTCGAAAGACGACGCTAAAAATATCGATACGAAGATTCTTATGAGCGAGTATACGTTGGAATTTCAGCTCGAAGTGTCGGTAAAAGCGCAAGGGAATTTCTCGGCACAATCTTTGTCTGCGGGACTTGAAAAAGCAAAAGAGTTTCTCAAAGGGATAGACCTCTCTAGTATCGGGTATGAAGGCAAAGGCTTGGATGAGCTAGATTCCCAAGAGGCGCAAGCGCTCGTGAGCGAAGATGGATTCTTCGGTATCACAAACACCGCTAACCGAATCGCCGATTTTGTCTTAATCGGCGGCGGAGATGACGTAGAGCGCTTAAAATCGGGCAGAGAAGGGGTGCTCAAAGGCTTCAACGATGCGGAAAAGATTTGGGGAGATACATTGCCCGAGATCGCATACAAAACTCTAGAAAATGCCCTCAAAGCGATAGATGATAAAATCGCTGCTCTTGGCGGAAACGTCGTGGATTTTTCCGCTTGATGGAGTTGTTGCTTAGTATTGAAAGTAGTTGCGATGATAGCTCTATCGCCGTTACGGAGATAGGGACTAAAAAGCTCATTTATCATAAAAAAATCTCCCAAGATTCCGAGCACTCCGAATACGGCGGCGTAGTGCCCGAGCTAGCCAGCAGACTGCACGCCGTGGCATTGCCCAAGATATTAGAAGAGTGCAAGGAGTACTTGCCCGCTCTCAAAGGGATAGCCGTCACGAATGCGCCGGGGTTGAACGTCACTCTTTTAGAAGGGGTGATGCTCGCCAAAGCGCTTGCGGTCTCGTTAGACTTGCCCATCGTCGCGGTCAATCACCTCGAAGCCCATATCTATTCGCTTTGGATAGAAGAGGAGAGCTTTGCTCCCGTTTCGGTGCTTTTGGTCTCGGGCGGGCACTCTATGATACTGGAGTATTACGGGTATAAAAATATCAAACTTATCGGAGAGAGTATGGATGACAGCTTCGGGGAGAGTTTCGATAAATGCGCCAAGATGCTCTCTCTAGGCTATCCCGGAGGTCCGATAGTACAAGCGTATGCGCAAGACGGCGATGATGCGCGTTTTGCTTTTACCGTCCCGCTAAGCGGGAAAAAAGAGATAGAGTTTAGTTTTTCGGGATTAAAAAACGCCGTCCGTATGGAGATAGAAAAGCTAGGTGAAGATTTGAGCGAGCAGGATAAAAAAGATATTTGTGCGTCGTTTCAAAAAAGTGCGGTGAAACATATCATCGATAAATGCAAACTCTATTTAGAATCCAAAAAGATAGAGCGATTTGCTATGGTCGGGGGCGCATCGGCAAATCTCCGTTTGCGGGGCGAGTTTGAATCGCTCTGCAAACGCTACGGCACTCTTCCGTCATATGCTCCGTTGCGATTTACCGCAGATAATGCCGCTATGGTCGGTAGATGCGGGTGTGAAGGGTTTTCGTGCGGAGATTTTACACATTTTCTTGAGTTGTCTACTTCTCCAAGGATAAAATT
Source organism: uncultured Campylobacterales bacterium (assembly GCA_964500775.1). Taxonomy (GTDB): domain Bacteria; phylum Campylobacterota; class Campylobacteria; order Campylobacterales; family CAZCQG01; genus CAZCQG01. The sequence continues at coordinate 39,170 of CAZCQG010000002.1, read as the reverse complement.
TACAAATTAAAAAAAATATCAGAAAAGGTTGCTATAATATTTACCTTTCGATATAAAAATTAGGAGTGATATATGGCAACAACAAAACTAAAAGGCAACGTAGTAAATCTAAGCGGTACGGAAGTAAACGTAGGCGATAAAGCGCCTGCTATAACGGTAGTAGCTTCAAATTTGAGCGACAAAGTCGTCGGCGGAGAGAGCGATAAGACGCAAGTCATCGTCGTAGTCCCCTCGCTCGATACCCCGGTATGTGCGGCAGAGACGAGAAAATTTAACGAAAAAGCGGCGGCTCTTCCAAATACCGAGGTGGTAGTAGTCTCTATGGATCTTCCTTTTGCGGGCGGAAGATTTTGTACGACCGAAGGGATTCAAAACCTCACCGTTTGTAGCGACTTTAGAAATAAAGATTTCGCAAACGCATACGGCGTACTCATAGCAGACGGTCCGCTTCGAGGCGTGACATGCAGAGCGATATTCGTCGTCAAGGGCGGTAAAGTGACATACAAAGAAATAGTCCCCGAAATCACCGAAGAGCCTGCATACGAAAACGCGCTAGAAGCCGCGAAATAATCTACTATTCGGGAGAGTTTTCTCCCGAACTCTTTTTGTTTCCCCTCGTAATTTTTTAGTCATCGTAAATTTCTAAAATATCGCACGTTTTTATCCCCTAGGAGTATTCGTGTCGAAAAAAAAGAAACACAGTCGCAGCGAAGACGAAATAATCAACAGACCCGTCTTTTTTAAAAAAGTGACCCTCGCTAACCGTTTTATCATCACAAGCGCTCTTATCGTAGTGAACTTCATATTACTCTCGGGTGCGTTTTATTACTACTACAAGCAAATCAATCTCTATCAAGAGGTAGAGATGAATAACTCAAACAAGCTCAAATCCAATATCCAATCCATCACCAAGGACAATACCGAATCGCTGCGAAGATTCGGTGAGATGAAACAAAGTGCGGAGAGCATCTCGAAATACTACTCCGATTTGGACGGATTGCGCGCTATCGGCAAAGAGATGTCGATGCTGACGTTTAACCTCGTGCGAGAAAAGAGGAAGATAGAGAGAATCTCCAAGTCATTGCAAGAGTGGGCGGAGTGTGATACCGCAAAAAATCAATTTATCGAAGGCTTTTCGCAACAACTCAAGATTCAAGCTATCACCTTTGAAAATACTCCAAGCCCGTTTACCGCAAGTGACGTGCAAAAAACGATCAGCGATATTACGAGTATGATCATCGGCGTGGCGCTGAAATTTAACAACGAGTTTTCCTCACAAATGGATATAGTCGATGCGAAGCTCAAAAAGACGAACGAAGAATTGGCAACAAATAACGATGACTTACTCAAAGCCGATGAGATGCGAGAGGCTTCCGTAAAAAAAGGGAAATTTATCGTGATGCTCGTCGTTGTATTTATTGTTTTTATGGCGATACTCATTCTCTCTATCAGCGTGATGGTGGTGCAGTTTTCGGATGATATGCGTAAAGTGACCCGTTTTTTAAATAATGTCGTCAGCAAATACGGGAGTTTTGACCTCTCTAAAAAGCTCGGCTATAACATCCGCTCAAAAGACGAAGTGGACTTTATCTCTAAATCGCTCAACTTCGTCTTTGAAAACATCAACGGCACTATCTCCACCGCTCTCGAAGCCTCCGTGATCAATAGAGAATCAAGCAAAAAACTCAAACACACCTCCGATGAACTCGTCGAGACTATCAACAAACAAAAAGAGGAGATAGATGGTATCAGCTCGCTCGTGGGCGATATAGGCGGGAATCTAGACGAAGCGGTCTCGCTCGCGACACGCACTACCGAAGAGCTGACCAATAATAAAAACGTGATGCAAGAGTTTATCTCCCATCTTGACGATGTGGTCGATACGGTGAACGATAGCAGCGAAAAACAAAACGGAATCAGCGAGAAGATGAAAGGACTCACCCAACAAGCATCACAAACCAAAGAGGTGCTCGTGATGATCTCCGACATCGCCGATCAAACGAATCTCCTCGCGCTCAATGCCGCGATAGAAGCCGCACGCGCGGGTGAACACGGGCGAGGCTTTGCGGTGGTGGCGGGAGAGGTGAGCAAGCTCGCGGAGCGGACGCAAAAATCGCTCGCAGAGATAAACTCTATCATCAATATGATGCTCCAAGGTATCAACGACAATAGCGAAGAGATAAACGGCATAAGCATCGAGATAACCTCCATAGCCCAAAAGGCAAACTCGCTCATAGAGTACGGCAAGCAAAGTATGCAGCGACTCGATGAATCGGTGGGAATCTCATCGCAAGTGATCGAGATAAACAGCCATAATGCTCAAAAAACAAAAGAGTTTATCGAAAAGATGACCTATGCCATCAGCCTCTCGCAAGGGAATAAAGAGGATGGGAAAAAAGTAGCGGGCATCGCGGGAGAGATAGCAAAGACTTCCAAGAAGCTCCGTGATGAGCTTAAGAAGTTTGGGAAAGAGGAGATGGGCGCATAGAGCCGAGGGAGAAAGATTCTAGAAATTTGCCAATGTTTTCCATGTACAGCTCTACAAACTAGTCTACTCTCTTTGCTTTTTCAGAAAGGACTTTTTATCTGTATCGCAATCACCAATAAAAACACGTACTTCATCTAGCATCCTATATATTATCGCTTTATCTTTCGGGTCAAAATCGGTATAAATTATTAGGAGTTTTGCGGCATCGATTTTTTCTATGATCGTATTTTTGATAGTGGCGAGAAACTCCAAGATTCTAACCTCCCCAAAAGCCGAATTTTTTAGGATGAAAATGTTATACATATAGGTTATTTTGTTGTGAAAAAAACAATAAATATAACGCTATCAATATGAAATAATGTTTCTGTTTTGAATTATAGTGAAATATTATTTCATTTGTCAATAGGGAAATGGCAAAATGACAAAAAAAGAGATTGCTAGTAAATATAAGCTTACGGTGCAAGGATTGAACAAATGGAAAACAACAAGACCCGAACTGTATGCTCTTATTATGAGTAGCAATACGCAATCTTGCCTCAATGAAGTCGAGAAGGATTTGGTCGAGTATTTCAACCAGCTCGCGGATGAAGAAAAAGAGATGTACCTCTCCGAGATGAAAGCTAAGGCTATGAGGAAAAAGCTAGGAAGTTGAGTTAAATTAGCGGCTGTCTGATAAGAGTATTTTTTGGATTTTTAGAAAAGTAGAATGCCCCTTTTATCACCTTTGAGGAATATACGTATTTTAATAGAGAGGATTTTTTGAAAAGCA
>CAZCQG010000002.1:10873-35903 GCA_964500775.1 uncultured Campylobacterales bacterium | reverse complement strand
GATTTTTAGAAAAGTAGATGTTTCTTTTATCTTGATTGCTTATGCTCTCTAGCGTAGCTCTTTGTTATGTGATTTTTGATAAAGGAGCTTCGGGTCTAAATCTAAATGGTTTTCCCATTCGATACTATCAAAGCAGACTCTTACGGTTTGAAATAGTTTTTCATCTTTAAGCTCTTGAAATTTCCCGACTTCTAGATATGGATTCATATCGAAAATTTTTTCTTCATTGTTTTCAAATCTCAAAAGCAATCGGTAGTTTTCAAGTGGTTTTACATCAACAACAGACAAGTACATCAAAAACTCCTTATTTAAATAGTGCTATTCACATAACAAGCGGGTGTTCAACCCGCGCCCCCGTTATCTCGGCAAGCGAAGCGTCCGAGATAACGGTTGACTTCAGTGACGCTATGCGTTCACTGCGAGGGTTTGTTAGACAACTTGCCTATAAATCTATTAATTCTAAACTTTTAGTAATACTCTCATCAAGAAATTTACATAAGTCATTTTTATCGTTTATCGCTTGTAGATAATCATCTCTATGTTCATTTTCAATAAGTGGTGGGACAATATTATTTTGAATAGCTTGATATGCCATTATTAATCTCCCCACTCTTCCATTGCCATCGGCAAATGGATGGATTCTTTCAAATAAAATATGAAACTCTGATATATCAAACAAATCCATTTTATTACTATGAAATCTATACAGCAGATTTTCTATATCATTTGAAATCATATGAGGTAATGATAGTTTTATATCTACACCTTTGATATATCGCTCATCTAATCTATATGTTCCAATCGGTTTAGAAACATATTGGGGTGCAACTTTGAGAGCATCTTCAAACATAATAGCATGAATATCTTTGATGAAACTGCTATCAATAATACTTTCTTTATTTGTAGCTTCACGAACTATTACATCATAAGCTTTTGCAAAGCCTAATATGACAAGTTGCTCACCTAATGGCTTATGTCCTGCTGTAGTCCCGTGTTCTAGTAACTCTTTTGTTTCACCATAAGATAGTGTTGTGCCTTCCATTGCGTTTGAGTGATGCGTGATGGAAATACGAAGTTGTCTAAAAAGTTCTTCTCTTTGTTTTAGTGTTAGTTCATTTAAATTTTTCATTATAGTTGCCTTTGATTTGTTATGTTTTTTTTGCCTCAGCTATTGCAAATACTGTATGGTGTTTAAAAAACTGCATACCCCAAATACTAGTTCCATCATCGTTGATAATATATTTGTAAACAAAAGTATTTTTGTTTAGTTTATGTGGTGACAAATGATCCATAATTTCTTTAAAGCCGTGATGTTGACTTTTATTTAAATTATTGGCGGGTAACACCATAATGCTAGGCTCCTTGCCTAATGGAGTATTTGTTTCTCTCCAATATAATCCTCTTACAATTCTTGATATGACTTGGTTGTATGCATCAAAATTAAACTTAACAGCCACTGCTCTTTCGGCTATTTGGCTTCTATACTTCACATATATCTTCTTATGATTTGAAAATATATGTGAAGAAAGTCGTTTATTATGAGCAATTGTGCTTGTGAGCGAATCGATCAATTTTTTTTGTTCGTCTCTAAATTCTCCAGTTTCAATCCCAATAAATACTTTAAACTCTTCATCTTCTTTACTGCCACCTCCATTGCAGCTTGAACAGGCTGGTACAGTATGCATATTCATGTTGCCATCAATTGGCTTAGGATAAATTCCTTTAGGTGGTAAATGGTCAACTGTAGTAGCTTCATTTTCTCCACATATTGAGCATATTTTTTTAGTCATAAAACCTCTTTATAAACTAAGCACCGTTATTTTTTAAAAAGTCAACCATCAAGACCAAAAAAACACCCATTTCGACAATATTACACTTTATCGCTGACTTACAACTGCCGTTATGTGTTAAATAGACGAATCTAGCGCAACGCTTTTTTTAACGCTTATACGTCGTACTCGCCTCAAAAATCACGCCGTCGATGCCGAGCAGTGCGATCTCTTCTATCTCGCTATCTTCGTCTATGATGCAGAGGATGCGGGATTCAAAGAGGTATTCGTTGGCGACTTCTTGTATCTTTTTTGCGTTTTCTTTTTCGGCGATGATATATTTGGCGTTTAGCGCGTTGGCAAATATCGCGTCTTTGATGCTAGATACTATCACGCCGTATTTCACGCCGTTGTTGTTGCAGTAGTAGGCGATCTCTACGCATTTTTCGATGTCTTCAAAGAGGATGGTGCTGTTGCTTGGGGATTTGGAGATCTCCTCGACTTTTTTTACCCTGAAAACTTTTTCGTTTGCTATGAGCGGATGTCCTATGAGTATCATTTTTTTATCCTTTCGCACATTCTTTTGAGCAGTAAAATGCTCCGTCTTTTATTATAGCCTCTTTATCGCTTACATACGTACCGCATATTTTGCATTCTAGCATTACTTCTTCGCCCTTGTTGGTGCTTCGTTTCGTATTTGCACCCTCGGTGTCTCTGTTTTTTTTGAAAAAAATCATATATATCGCAAATAATACCCCGATAAAAATAAGGAGTTTGATAATCATTTCGGCGCTCCGTTGTAGATGAGATAGACCCTGTTGCCGTGTTCTACGGCTTTGAAATCGTCAGTTGATTGTATCTCATTTTTATAATTTTGTCCTTTGTAGAGGAGTAGCTCATAGGCTTTGGCGTAGAGGTGGGAAGAGATGCGGTGCAAAAGCTCGACTTTCCCTACCGCCCGTGACGTGATGAGGTCAAAACTCCCCTCTAGGTCTTCAACCCTTTTGTTGATGACGGTGACATTTGCTAGGGCGAGATTTTGTGCGGCAAAGTTGAGAAACGAGGCTTTTTTCGCGTTGGATTCGCAGAGTGTAAACGCAGTCTCGGGAAGCATGATGGCTAAAGGGATAGCGGGGAAACCATTGCCGCTCCCTATGTCTAGCGCGTTTGTATGGGGGGCGAGATGGGGGATGGGATAGATGCTGTCCTCGATATACTCAAACACGCACGCCGCATCTTTGCATGCCGTGAGGGAGTGGGTTTTGTTCCATTTTAAAAGGAGGTCGCAATATGCTTGCAGTTTTGCTTTTTTTTCCATGTAATTCCTAGATGATGAGCATCGCGTCGCCGTAAGAGTAGAATCTATACCGCTCTTTTTTGGCGACTTCGTAAAGCTCTAAGCATTTTTCCAGCCCGATGATCGAGCTCACTAGCATGATGAGGGTCGATTTTGGGAGGTGGAAATTGGTCAGGAGTGCGTCGATTCGTTTGGGGGGATTGGTCGGGTTGAGAAATATATCGCACTCGCCGCTAGCTATTCCCGTGGTATGGAAATACTCGATAGTCCGTAGCGCCGTCGTCCCTATGGAGAGGATTTTCCCGTTTCCTTGTATGTATTCTCTCGATTCCTTCGGGATGGAAAAAAATTCGGAGTGCATCGCGTGGTCTTTGATATTATCCGCGCTCACGGGGAGAAATGTCCCTAGTCCTACGTGGAGGGTGAGAAAATAGGTCTCGTATTCTTTGCGGATGTTTTCAAAAAGCGCTTCGCTAAAGTGGAGCGAAGCGGTAGGGGCGGCGAGCGCACCGCTGTTTTTGCCGAACACGCTTTGATAGCTCGTCGCATCGGCTTTGTCGTCGGCTCTTTTTATATAGCTTGGGAGCGGGATATGCCCGATAGATTCTAGCATCGCAAATACCTCCGCCTCGTCTAGCGGTTTTGCGTCGTGAAAAAATGCCACGTCGCGGCTGTTGTCGGGATTGAGTGCCTGTACGACGAGAGTGTATCCTTTCTCAAACACAAGCACCGTACCGACCTTTACGCGCCCTTTGATCAGCCCCCTGTAGCGATTTGCCGCTATACGTTTTTCATAAAAAAACTCTACTTTTCCGCCGCTCTCTTTTTGCCCCAAGATTCGTGCTTTTATCACTTTGGTGTCGTTGAAAAAGAGGGCGTACTCTTTTGGGACATAGTTTTGTATATTGTAAAAATAGTCGTGGATGACTTCACCGCTATTTTTTCGATAGATGAGGAGCTTGGATGTTTCTCTGGGTGAGACGGGTGTCGAGGCTATGAGCTCGGCAGGGAGATCGTAATCGTAGCTAGAGAGGAGGAGAGGGTCTTTTTGCAAGCCTACTCCTCGGTTTCGTCTTGCTCTTTTTCTTGGGGCTTTGCGGGATTCACGGCTTTAGCTATCAAGATAGAAAGCCCATAGAGTCCGATAAGGGGCAATGCCATCAAAAATTGGGTCAGTACGTCCGGCGGCGTGAGGAGCGCGGCGAGGACGAAGATGGCGACAACGGCGTATTTGAAGAATCCTTTGAGTGATTCGTCGGTGACGAGATCAAGCTTTGCCAAGAAAAAGGTCACGACGGGCAACTCAAACGAGATACCGAATCCAAACAGAAGCTTCGCAAAGAATCCCACATAATCGCCTATGCTAGGCATCGCGGTAAAAAGTTGGCTGCCGAAATTTATAAGATAGGAGAATCCAAACGGAAAAACGACATAGTAGGCAAAAAGTGCGCCGAGCGTAAACATCAACGTCGCAAAAAAGACAAACGGCAGTACGAGGAGCTTTTCGCTCTCATAAAGCCCCGGAGCGATAAAAAGCCATATCTGCCAAAAAATAACGGGTGAAGAGAGAAATATCGCGGCGAAAAACGACACTTTTATCGCGGTAAAAAACGCTTCGCCTACTTGGGTGAAAATGACGTTGCTCCCCGCAGGGAGGGCGTCTTTGAGCGGAGTGACCATCCATTCTAAGATGATCTCCCAAAATCCGAAACAGACAAAAAATGCGACCAAAAGCGCGATTACGGAGTTGATGAGCCGCTTTCGGAGGTCGGCTATGTGAGGCTTCATCTCCTCAAACATTTTTCTCTCCTTTGTCGGCTTTCTCTTTGTCGAGGATTTTTTGGTTGTGCGATTCTATTTTATCGATGTCAAACTCCCCTTTAAATTCGCTAGCTCCTAGCTCAAAGCTCTCTTTATAGCTCAAAGCCTCTTTTTTCATATCCGTGAGGTTGACCTCTTTGTCTAGACTCTCTTTTGCGTCGTTGATTGTTTTTTTGACCGCTTTGAAAAATTTTGCAATATCTACAAGTGCGCTAGGCAACTTCTCCGGACCTAAAAAAATTATCGCTACGATCGCTATGAGGACGATCTCCGTAAATCCCATTCCAAACATTGGCTTACCCTAAAAAAGATGTTTTATATCGTGTGAATTGTATCTTAGGAAAGATTAGAAATGTATGCGCAGATAAGGAGAGGACGCAAGAAAAGAGCTTATGCTCTGTTTCTTACGAACGTATTATAGAGGTCTTCAAATGCCTCTTCGCTAGAATGCTCGACGCTTTTCATCCTCTCGATAGCCCCTTTGTAGTCTTTCTTGTCGAGCCACATATCGATAGATTCCTTGATGCCGTCATGGACGTTTTTGTGGTGTTTGTGGAGCGAGGAGAGCATCTCTTTTTCGTTTTTGACCTGCTCTTGATTCGCGGCGAACCACTTACCGAATCTACACTCGTTTTCACTCACGATTGAGGGTTTTACGCCGTTTATAAATGCGTTATACCCCATGAGCTTAAGGAGAATATGGTCGGCTTTGCCGTTTCCTATACCCGTCTCATTCGTGATGTTTTTGGTGATATTTGAGATTTTCGAAGAGTTTGAGATGACGAATTCTAATTCTTCAAAAAATTCACCCATAGTGTTGCTAATCTGATTCCCGCTCTCTTGGAATTTTTTGGTCATCTCCATTAGCTCCGTAGAGTTTTGCTTGAGTTGTGCGATATTTATCTCCACCTCTTGGGTCGCTTTTTGTGTCCGTTCCGCAAGTTTTCGGACTTCATCGGCGACGACGGCAAAGCCCCTGCCGTGCTCACCCGCACGCGCTGCTTCGATAGCGGCGTTGAGAGCCAAAAGATTGGTTTGATCGCTAATGTCTTTGATGAGATTGATGATCTCGCTGATAGAGTTTACGCTGTCGTTGAGCGAGGCAGAGCCGTTTTCGAGATTTGTCGTCTCTTCGGAGATTTGATCGATATTGTTTATGACCGTTTCTCTCTTTGCCTGCACGTTGTCGATTCTTCTCCCCGTTCTTGTGTTGAGGTCGGTAGCTTCAGCGAGCGATTCGACGTTGGATTCCATTATTTTTCGCACAAACCCCACGCCGCTTTCGTACGCCTTGAGAAGTATATCTACGATCTCTCCCGTAGCATTTTGCTTGGACTTTTCGTCTTGTTTGAGTACCTCCTCTTTTTTGCTCGCTTCAAGCTCTCTTTTGAGCCGTTCTATCTCTTCGGCAAGCGACTTTTTTTCATTCTCCAAAGCCGCTATTTTAGCAATATCCGCACTATTGCTTCCAAAAAATCCCATCCCCGCTCCTAACTTTGATATTTTTTATTGACCGAAAAATCTACCACACGGATACTTAAAGGATTGTGTGCTTGATACGGCACGAGAGTTGCTCTTATATCTCTATTGTTATAATTGCAGACTTATATTTTCGATAGAAGAGAGATGATGATAGATCTAAAAGAGATGTTGCGAAATTTTGACGAAATAGCGAAAAAACTCGAATCAAAAAATGTCGACGAAGCGTTGCTTTTGCAGTGCAAAGAGATACATTCGGCTTTAAAAGAGAAGAGAAGCGTTTTAGAAGAAAATAACGCAAAAATGAATAAGTTGAGCCGCGAATACGGTGAGCTAAGAAAAAAGGGACAAGACGGAGAGGAGCTAAAAGGAGAGCTAGACGGTCTTAAAGAGACGATAAAAGAGCTTAATGACGCGGTGAATGCTCTAGAGATCTCGCTTGATGCCGTAGCGCCCAAGATTCCGAATATTCCCGATGAACACACTCCCGTGGGTGCGGATGAAAACGATAATGCCGAAATAAAACGGGTGCTCACTCCGAGAACCTTTGATTTTACCCCAAAAGAGCACTGGGAATTAGCCGAGCAAAACGGTTGGATCGATTTTGAAACCGGCGTAAAGCTCGCCAAATCACGCTTTTCGGTGCTAAGAAAAGAGGGGGCGAGGCTAGAGCGTGCGCTCATCAATTATATGCTTGACTTTAACCGCGAGCGAGGGTTTGAAGAGGTCGCTACACCCGTCATCGCAAATGCGCAAGCCCTCTTTGGCACGGGGCAGTTGCCTAAATTCGAGGAAGATTTGTTTAAAGTCTCAAGTTCCGATGATTCTCAAAATGACGGTGAAGTAGGCGGCGGACACGATCTTTACCTTATCCCTACTGCCGAAGTGACATTGACCAATCTTTATATGGATACGATAGTCGATAGTAGCGAGCTCCCGATAAAGCTCACCGCCTATACGCCGTGTTTTCGCAAAGAGGCGGGAAGTGCGGGGCGCGACACCAAAGGGATGATACGCCAACACCAGTTTGACAAGGTGGAGATAGTGGCTATTGCGCATCCTGAAAATAGTTACGAGCTGCACAAAGAGATGATTATGTGCGCTTCGGAATTGCTCTCTAGTTTGGGATTGCCCCATAGGCTTGTGCAACTTTGTAGCGGCGACCTCGGATTCTCTGCCGCGAGTACGGTGGATCTCGAAGTGTGGCTGCCGGGGCAAGGAAAATATAGAGAGATAAGCTCCGTATCAAACACGCTGGATTTTCAAGCCAGAAGGGCAAAGATCAGATTCAAAGAAGAGAAGAAAAACAGACTCGTCCATACGCTAAACGGTTCATCCTTGGCGGTAGGCAGGACGCTTGTAGCGATTATGGAAAATTATCAAAATAAAGACGGCAGTATCACGATACCGGAAGTATTAAGGAAGTATTTATAACAAATGGCCGAAGAGGTAATCAAGCTCGACGACGATGACGAAATATCCGACACCGACATAATCGATGAAGGGGGCACGCTCAAAGAAGAGGAAGCTCCCGAAGAGAAAAAAAGCAAGTACGATAAAAAAAAGCTCCTCATTGCAGGCGGCGGAGCGGGTGCATTTGTTTTGCTTTTGACGCTTTATCTTATATTCGGCGGAGAAGCTCCGAGTGAAGAGAGCGCCCCCGAAGCTTCTAGGGTGGCAAAACAACTTTTCGTAGAGAAACCGCACAAAATAGATCAAAGCCGTTTGGAAAGTATGATACGCAAGGCAAACGTCCTCTATACAAGCGGCGATAAGCAAGAAGCGCTCAATATCTATCAGGCGATCTCGGCATACAGCGAATCTATCTCAAGTTTCAACCTCGGCGTGGCGCAAATGAGCGAAAAGAATTATCAAGACGCGATAGCATCGTTTCAACGGGCTATCGATTCGGGTGAAGATAGATGTATCAGCGCGATAAATGCCGCAGTAAGCGCACTTTATCTCGACAAAAAAGAGTTGTTTCATTATTACATTGATCTTGCCCAAGCGTATTTGTCGGAAAACACCACCCTCCCTATCTATCCGTATCTCTATTCGCTTGTGAATTACTACAAAGGGAGCTATTTTGAGACGTTGGCACCTTTGAGTCATGATGAGAGTACATTTTATAAAACCTCGAAGAATCACATTCTCGCCAAGGCATTTTTGGCGTACGACGATATGTACAACGCAATCGATACGCTAGAGAGTACAAAGCTTGCGGGCGATGATTTGGCGTTAGCATTGATGTATTCTAGGGTAGGCGATTACGATTTGGCGCTCAATCATATGGTCACCTATCTAGATTCGGGGAGGCAGGACGAGAAAGCCTTGACGGCGATGTCGCTTATCTTGCTCAAAAAAGGGATGATGGGCGATGCGGCGGCGGCGCTCGGAAAAGCGAGTGCGATAAGCGATGAAAATGCAACGAAAGCGTATCCGATAAGAGCAAAAATCGCCGATACCCTCTTTGACGTGAATCTCGCACAAGAGGACTTCAAGAAAGATTTTAATTTCAACCATAAAAACTCGATGAAGGCGATAATGTATTTTATGCCGTATCGAGTTTTTGATATAGACGAGGCATTCGGCTTTATACAAAAGGGCGGGGTGAGTATTTTTATTAACGATATTGAAGAGGCAAAGGATGTCTTGCTCAAAGGCTCTACCATTTCGCGTGTGAATCTCAATATCGCCAAAGCGATCAAGGATGCGCTCAACCACAAAATACGAGATGCCAATACCGTTTTGAAAAATATCGTCAAAACCTATCCGAATCACTCGATACTCCATTACGATCTCGCTCTAAGCTATGCGCAAATGGGTGATTTTAATAATGCTTATATACATTTTAGTAGAAGCTACCATCTCAACAGCAGGGATATTACCTCGGGCATACTTGCGATGATGTGCGCCGAGGCGACCGACAGAGAATACGGTAGATTTATGGATACGATTGCAGAGGAGCTAGATAAGTTTGAGGGGAGCGAGGAGGAGATGCAATTTTTGCTTGCGCTTATGAATTTTTTTACGAAAAACTACCTCTCTTCTATGGAGTGGGCATTAAAAGAGAAAAAAGAACGCCCTATCAATTATGCTCTTAGTGCGATTATCGCCAATAGCGCGGGCGATACGAAATCGTTCCGTCTGCTCGTAGACAAACTCAATGCGCTCAAGCCCAATGACGTAATAGCGGAGATAATGAAACTCTACGCCGATTACGGCACGCTTGAGATAAAAGATTTCTCACTTAAAGTGCAAGATTTTTTCAAAACAAAAGATGTATCTATGGATTCTATATATTTTGGTCCCTCGATCGCTAGAGAGCTGTATGTCAAACTCGGACACGTAGTCGGTACGCTCAATTATGTCAAGAAAAAGCTAAATGACCGACTTTTGAGCGAAAGTAAAGATCCGCGCGGCATTATGCAGTCTTTGGCGCTCACCAATATATACCTCAAAGATTTTGAAGAGGCGTTTACGCTTTATAACTCTCTCATAGACGATTTTTCCGAAAAAGACACCAACACGCTCTTTTTAGCGGCGATGGCAGCTATCGGCGCAGGACATCATGAAAACGCCATTGCCCTACTGGAGCTCTCTAGACTTTCGGATGCTTCAAACTTTGAAAGTCGCTACGCACTAGGACTTTTGTATCAAGAGGCGAAAAATTTCAAGGCGGCTTCGATGCAATATAGCGCCATAGGAAACAGAGGCTTTAAATCCGAATATTTCGACTTTGAGATAGATGTCGCAAATACCGCACGTTTTTTCAATAAATACTACAAATAATCTTTTCTTTTTTCCATAAAATGTTACGGAATAAATAAATATAATATTTACTTTTTTAAGCATCAAATTATATTTTCACGTGTAAGATTGTAACGATATTCTAAAAAGGAGTGCTTAATGTTTAATCAGAGCGAGGGCATAGCTTCTATGTTTAATCAAACATTAGATCGGGTAGAGACGAATAAAGGCGAAGCTTACTACAAAGACCTTTTTGAGCAATCAAAAAGAAGGATTAGCGAGCTAAGAAACGAGCAGCCGACGAACAATGTCGACATCATGAACTATCTTGAAGAAGAGGGGATAAATAGAAGGGACTTTATGAAATGGGTCTCTGCTACGACGGCTGCCCTCATGCTTCCTGCGTATTTTGAGCCGCTAGTGGCTGAAGCAGCGGAACTGTTTAACAGAGTGCCGGTCATTTGGACGAACCTCCAAGATTGCGCGGGGAACTCCGAAGCACTCCTAAGAGCGAGCGGTCCTACGGTAGATGAACTCATTCTTGATGTTATCTCTTTGGAATTTCACGAGGTTTTGATGGCGGCGAGCGGTCATCAGGCTGAAGCACAACTTGAAGATGCGATGCATCACTTCAAAGGGAAATATATCCTTTTTGTCGAAGGTTCCGTGCCGGTAGGCGAGGGTGCGATATACGGCACAAAGGGACCTAAGGGCGAAACGATGGAAGAACACCTCAAAAAGCTCTCCGCGGATGCGGCAGCCGTCGTTGCGGTAGGGAGCTGTGCTACATTCGGCGGTGTACCTGCGGCATCTCCAAATCCCACAAATGCAACGGGCGTCATGAACGTAGTAAAAGGGAAGCCGGTGGTGAATATTCCTGCCTGTCCGGCGCATCCTTCCAATATGATAGGGGTAGTGCTCCACTTTATTATGACGGGTACGCTTCCTGCGCTTGATTCTTTGTTGAGACCGAAATTCGCATTCGGCTACAGAATCCACGATAACTGCGAAAGAAGAGCGCACTTCGATGCGGGTGAATTCGTAGAAGAGTGGGGCGATGCGGGCGCGAAAAACAACTGGTGCTTGTACAAGATGGGTTGCAAAGGTCCTATGACATTTAACAACTGCTCAATCATCAGATACAACGACGGCGCGAACTGGCCTGTGGGCGTAGGGAGAGGCTGTATAGGGTGTGCGGAGCCTGATTTTTGGGATAAATACGCATACGAAAGACCTATGGCTGATGCTAATATTAAAATACCCGGAGGCGGCGTAGAGAGAAGTGTGGATCAATTCGGTCTAGGACTGCTTACTGCGGCTGCAATCGGTATCGGAGCACATGCGGTGGCGAGTTTGGTAGCCGGTAGTAAAAGCGAAGTAGAGGAGTAAAATAATGGGCGCAACAAATCATATAATAGTAGATCCTATAACAAGAATAGAGGGGCATTTAAGAATAGAGGCGGTAATCGACGAAAACAACGTCATTAAAGAGGCGCATGCTTCAGGCGGTATGTTTCGAGGGATTGAGACGATAGTAAAAGGGAGAGATCCTAGAGACGTAGGTTTGCTCACGATGAGAATCTGCGGTGTGTGTACGGGTACGCACTATCAAAGAAGTATCGAGGCGGTAGAGCACGCATTTAAAGTGACCATCCCTACAAATGCGAGAATCACGAGAAACCTCATTCAAGGTGCGCTCTATGTGCATGATCATATCGTGCATTTTTACCACCTCCACGCACTAGATTTCGTAGACATCGTATCTGCTTTGAGCGGTGATCCCAAAAAGGCGGTCGCCGAAGCACATAAGTACTGCTCCACTCCGTACAACTGTTCGGAATCAAGATACAAGCAAGTACAAGAGCGAGTGACAAAGTTCGTCAAAGAGGGGAGACTTGGAATCTTCGCAAACGGGTATTGGGGCAATAAGAGCTATAAGCTCACTCCCGAGCAAAACCTTATCGCCGTCTCTCACTACCTTGATGCGCTTGATTTGCAAAGAGATTTGGCTAAAATGCATGCAATATTCGGCGGAAAATCTCCGCACCCGCAAAGTATCGTCGTCGGCGGCGTAACATGCGTCCAAGATATTCAAAATCCTGCACGTATCGGTGAATACAAATCGATCCTCCAAAAAGGGAGACAATTTATAAAAACCGCGTATATCCCTGATGTCTATATGGCGGGTCTCGCCTATGCCGATGAAGCACTTAATGCCGTTGGCGCGGGTCTTTGCAACTTTATGAGCTACGGTCTTATGAGACTGGATGACAAGCCGATGTATCAAGGCGAGATGCTTGCTCCTAGCGGTGTACTCGTACTCAATCCTACAAATGCGCATATCACGCCTGAGATTCTTAAATCGGTAGATTTGAGCAAGATAACCGTGCAAGAGATCGATCAACAAAAAATCGTCGAAGACGTAACCCACGCTTGGTATCAAGGCAATGAGAGACTCCATCCGTTCGTAGGGAAAACAGAGCCGAAATTTACCGGTTATGAGAAAAAAGCGGATGGCTTGGCATATCTCAAAACGGGCGAAAAATACAGCTTCTTGAAATCACCTTTATATGATGATACGAGAATGGAAGTCGGACCGTTAGCTAGAATGGTGATAGGCTATTTCAAAGGGGATAAAAAAATCCAAAGCTATGTCAATAACTTCCTCGGCGAACTCGGGAAAATCGCCGGCATGGAGATCCCTGCGACCATACTTTTCAGCACCGTGGGCAGAACTGCGGCACGTGCGGTTGAGACGAATCTCATAGCCGATACGATGATAGAGTGGTGCGACGAGTTGCTTAAAAATGCAACGAGCGGCAATCTTGATACGTGGACGAAATTCGATTTTGACACCGTGGCAAAAGATGCCGAAGGATTCGGTATGGAAGAAGCACCGAGAGGCGCACTCGGACACTGGGTAAAAATCAAAGACGGCAAGATAGAAAACTATCAATGTATCGTACCTTCTACATGGAACGGCGCTCCGAAAGATTATCAAGAGAGGAGAGGGGCGTATGAACAAGCGCTTATCGGTACAAAAGTGAGCAATGTAGAGCAGCCGCTAGAGATTATCCGAACGATACACAGCTTTGACCCTTGTATCGCGTGCGCGGTGCACCTCGTGGACACCAAAGGCAAAGAGCTGGCGCAATATAAAGTCAATCCCGTAGGAGGAGGATGCAATGTCTGACATAAAAAGAGTACCCAGAATGACGGCGTTTATGCGCCTCAACCACTGGGTGGTGGCTATCTGTATGGTAGCCGCCGTTATTACGGGGCTCTATATCGGGCATCCGTATTATCAGTCATTGATTTCCGAGCCCGCGGTAGATAAGTACGTGATGGCTTGGAATCGGCTTATCCATTTTTATGCTGCGATTATTTTTGATGTTTCGTCTATCGTCGTAGCGTATCTTTATTTCTTTTCGAGGTTTGAAAAAGCGTATAAGAAACTGATACCGACAGGGAAAAATATCGGGGAGTTCGTGGAGGTATTTTTGAATCTCATCACTTTCAACAGAAGAAAAAACTTCAGCTCTGCCCATGGAGATAGCTTCAACGCAGTCTATTTCTTCATTTTTCATTTGATGTTGGTGTTTATGCTTTTTAGCGGATTGCAACTCTATGTACATGGACTTGCATCAGGACATAGCTCTATCGGAGCTTGGTGGCCGTGGATTTTGCATGTAGCTACCGACTGGACTTTGGTCGTGTTCGGCGGCAATATGGGAGTACGTATCGCGCACCATGTCACGATGTACTTTATCATCGTTTGGGCGATGTTCCATATCTATTATCAGGTATGGAGAACGATATACTGGAGAGAAGGCGACATCTCGATAGTGTTCGGCGGAGAAAAATTTACAAAAGCTTCCAATGTCTAAGAGCTTTATAATAGTAGGTGTAGGCAATGTCCTCTTCAAAGATGAAGGGGTCGGCGTCTACGCCGCTAGATACCTAGAGCACAATTACTCTTTTTCCCCACAAATCGATATTATCGACGGTGCGACGCTCGGTTTTACTCTAATGACCTATTTTCAAGAATATGACAAAGTGGTGATTCTTGATACCGTATCGATCGAAGATACGCCGGGGGCTATCTATCGCTTGCCTGCCGAAGAGATGTTGGGATTAGGGAGTTATAGACAGACCGCGCATGAAGTGGAGATCGTCGAGATGCTTGAGATATGTTCGCTACTTGAAAAAATGGCGGATGTCGTGATTCTCGGTATCGTCCCAAAAGACATCGTGAGCGTGGAGATAAGTTTGACGCAAGAGATAGAAGATGCGTTTGAAGGTTTTGTCGCTACTTTACTCAAAGAGATCGAAGATAGCGGTATTAAGTATGAAAAAACAAACTCTAAAACACTTCAAGATATAATCCTAGAGACTACGACAAAAAACAACTAATATTTTCAAGGAATGCTATGAAGCTCCTCTATAAAATCGAGTATTTTTCAAAAAATAGCTACTTTCCCGCCCTCATACAAGAGATTATGGAGCTTGCCTCTATCAATGCTTTTATCGCGAGAGAGGATCGGTTCTTGATTATTTGCATTGACGATACACCGCAAAAAATCGAACATTTTTTCGGGATGTTAGGCGAGAAGCTGCCGCTAAGTATCTATATCGGAGAAACCTCCTTGCAAGAGGTGGAGCAAATAGATTACGTGCCTATGGAGATCGCCGCATCATCGGTAAATCTCTCTTTGGGCGCGGAGGCGGTAGAAAAAATCTTGGATGAAAATTCTCCATTGTATTGCGACCCTTTCTATACGGAAGGAATCTATGGGGCAAATCGCAATATCGCGCACGCAAAAATCGATACCGAATCGCTTTATATAGAGAACAAAAAAGAGAAAAACGTATACAAAAAAGGGAGTTTCAAGAATTTCTTCGATGATCTTGCCAAGATTCTCTCTGAAAATAAAATCGTCCGCCTCAAAGGACTAAACGGTATCACCTATCTCACGAGAAAACCGCTGTTAGATTCTCCTTTAGAATATTCTATTTTGTTGCTCGATGCAAATATCCTCAACACCGCATTTAGCCTTTCCCATAGAGAATTTCTCTCGTTAAGCTCTATTGAGCGCCCAAAGATTGAGCTGAATATCCTTGAGGATTTCAATACCGCAAATTCGATCTCAAAAATATCGAGCATAGAAGTACGGATGCCGTTTTGCGGATTTGAATTTTTATTGGCGAAAAGCTTGCGGGATTACGGAATCTTATATCTTTACGAGATGCACGAGTGTGATAATTATGACTATGAAGCGTATTTTATCTCCGAGGATTTGCATAAACAAGAGCACCTCAAAGTATGTGCGTTTGATAATATCACATTAATAGAGGACGGAGAAATCGCATTGTTGCCTTTTGCCGTTGATGCAAAGAGCGATTTGACGTATGCAAATCTTGCCGTGCTCCAAGAGGGGGACGGATATGCCATCAATACATCGTTTGATTCGTACGATTCGCTTTTCTTCAAAGAGAAAGAATACAAATTCGCAATACAATCGGTGATAAAAGAGGGTGCGCTCCACACAAATAAAATAGCAGCGAGTTATTTGTCGCTCGATAAAGCGGGAAGTAGTTTTTGTGTCTATAAAGAAGGGAGCGGTGTACATAAGCTTATCGATATAGATGCGACGAACTGCGATATGACATATGCACTGGAAGCACTCGGAAAATCCAATAAAAAACTTCTAGAGAATTTTTCCGCTACCCATAAAAGCGAGATAAAACGCTGGGAGAAATACGATTACAAAGGGGAGGGCACACTTAAAAGTGTTTTAGGACTGCTCTCTATCTTTGCCGGAACGGATGCGAAAAACTATATCGAAGCTTATACTCTCTTGGTAAATCATTTGAGAAGTTACGGCGGCGAACGTAGCGTCAAAATCGATATGAAGCTTAAAAAGGGCGAGAATAGACTAGCGCTTGATTTGGAAAAATCGTTAGGCGCGATTCTTAGTTATCGACTTGCGGGGGTGGAAACTCGAATGCTCTGCTATGGAATCTGTGAATCTTTTATGGATTTTACCAATGATATGTTGCACGAGATATGCAAACAAAACGATACCAAGGTTGCCGTCGCCACGGGATCGCTATTCGGTGAGCCGTTTTTCGCGAAAAGACTTACCAAGCACTCAAAAAATCTCTACAATCTCCACTTTCCGCGAGGAATATCGTTGGAGGGTATGAATATACTATACGGTGCATTGTGATAGAGCGCTATAAGATTACCGTAGAAGGGGTGGTGCAAGGGGTGGGATTCCGCCCGTTTGTCTATAAAGCGGCAAGTGAACTTGGATTGTTTGGCTGGGTATTGAATGACAGCAGGGGTGTTTTTATAGACATAGAGGGGAAAAAGGAGCAGCTCGAAGCCTTTTTGTCATACCTGAAAGAGAAAACTCCACCCAATGCGATTATAGATTCGTTGTATTACGAAAAAAGTCAGCGCGTCCTCGGAAGAAGCGACTTTATCATCAAAGAGAGCGTGCTGGAAGGGACGAATTGTTCTATGCTCCCTTCGGACAAAGCGATCTGCCCTGAATGCCTACACGAGATAAAGGATCCTGCAAATAGACGGTATAGATACGCTTTTACCAATTGCGTAAACTGCGGTCCGAGATACACTATCATAAACAAGCTCCCCTATGATAGGGCACGCACGTCGATGGCAAAATTTACGATGTGTCCAAAATGCCAAAAAGAGTACGACGACCCCAACAACCGAAGATACCACGCCCAGCCCAACAGCTGCTCGGACTGCGGTCCGAAGCTCACGCTCCACAGAAATAACGGCACCGTGTTGGCGGAGAATTACAAAGCAATCGAAGCGGCGGCGAAGCTACTGAAAAAAGGGCATATCCTAGCCATCAAAGGGGTGGGGGGATTCCACCTCGTGTGTGATGCGACGAAGACCTTTTTGGTGCATAAATTGCGCGAGAAGAAAAAACGCCCCGCAAAACCTTTTGCTGTGATGTTTCGTCATCTAAGCGATATTGCCAAATGCACCGAATTGTGTCCATTGGAAGAGGAGCTGATACTCTCTAGCGAGCGCCCTATAGTATTGCTTACGAAAAGAAAACCGCATAGGCTAGAGAAGTTTTGCATCTCATGTGACGGAATCGCCCCCGGATTGAATACGATGGGGGTGTTTTTGCCCTATTCTCCGATTCACGTGCTCCTTTTTGAGTTAGTAAAATTCCCCCTCATCGTCACCTCCGCCAATATCAGCGGCGAGCCGCTCATCACCGATATGGAAGAGATGCAAGGGCGTTTGGGCGATGTGTATGACTATATACTCGACTATGACAGGGAGATCGTAAATCCGGTGGATGATAGCGTCGTGACCGTCCAAGACGGTAGAGCACAGATGGTGCGGCGCGGGAGAGGATATGCGCCGATTAATATCAAACTCCCTTTTAAACTCAAAAGAAACGTTCTCGCACTCGGAGCGCGACAAAAAAACTCCATCGCCATCGCTTTTGAAGATAATTGTATACTAAGCCCTTTTATCGGCGATCTCGATACGATTCGGACACAAGAGTATTTCAAAAAAACCATTGAGACGTTTTTGGGATTCTATAACTTCACCCCCGATGTGATCGTGCTAGATAAACATCCTGCGTATGAATACAGACAATGGGCGGAATCTAGTGCTCTACCGCTAGTAGAAGTACAGCATCACCATGCCCATCTCCTCTCTCTAGCGACAGAGCGGGAGCAGTTTGGCGAGTTTCTGGGTATAGTATGGGACGGCACGGGGTATGGAGATGACGGTACTATTTGGGGCGGTGAGTTTTTCCTCTGTAGTGACGGGAAATACACACGCGTTGCCCACTTTAAAGAGTTTTTACTCCTCGGCGGAGACAAGGCGGCACAAGAGCCAAAGCGGAGCGCATTTAGCATACTCTATGCAATATACGGCGAGCGTTTTTTCGAGCTAGAGATTCCGCTTTTAAAAGAGTTTTCCAAGGAGGAAAAAGAGACTTTCAAAAAGATGCACGATTCTAAGCTCAATAGCTTCTCTACGACTTCCGTGGGGAGAATTTTCGATGCCGTAGCCGCTCTGTGCCAAGGAGTGTATTGTGCTAGTTATGAGGGTGAGAGCGGGATGCGTATCGAAGCGGCAGTCGAAGAGAAATGCAATGAATCCTATGAGTACGAGATAAATGCAGAGGGGATTATTGACCTTGGAAAGATGTTTACGGGTATCATAGAGGAAGAAGAACCGGAGCGTGTTGCGGCAAAATTTATAAATACTTTGGTGCAAATAATCGTAACGGTCGCAAAACGTTTTAATCGCAAAGTGCTCCTAAGCGGCGGCGTGTTTCAAAACAGAGCGCTTTGCGCCAAGGTGATACAAGCCTTCAAGCAAGAGGGAATCGAGTACTATATGCACGAGACCGTACCGCCAAACGACGGTGGCATCGCGCTTGGGCAGGTGGCATACGCATATTATGCAGAAGGAAACGAATGAAAGAGAGCATACAAAATAACAGGAATCTCCAAGACATAAAAAAAGTAGAGGTCGTCGAGCGCATCTTGAGTAAAAATGACAAAGAGGCAAATACGCTCCGTGAGATATGGAGAGAAAAAAACCTCTATGTCGTAAATCTTATGAGCTCCCCGGGGAGCGGCAAGACCACTTTTTTGGAAAACCTCGCTAAAAATAGCGATTTGCGATTTGCTGTGCTCGAAGGAGACTTGGAGACAAACAGGGATGCCGACAGACTAAAAAAGTTAGGGGTTGAGGCATACCAAATCACCACGGGGACGGCGTGCCATTTGGAAGCTAAAATGATAAGCAACGCTTTGCCGCACTTAAATACCGATAATATCGACTTCCTTTTTATAGAAAACGTCGGTAACCTCGTCTGCCCAGCGAGTTACGATTTAGGAGCGCACCTCAATATCTCGCTTCTTTCGGTCCCTGAAGGGGATGATAAAGTGCTCAAATACCCTACGATGTTTCGGGTGATCGATGCGCTTTTTATAACCAAATGGGACTTGATAAATTATTTTGATTTCGATAAAAATAGGGTGAGCGAAGACCTCAAAAAACTTAAACCCGAAGCCGAGATTCTTACTATCGATTCTCGGAGTAAAGAGGGGAGCGAAACGGCGGCGCGATTCTTGAAAGAGCGGCGAGAGATAGGCTATACCTCGGGACAAATTTTTATTTAAGGACGATTCAATGTGTTTGGCGATACCTTCTAAAGTGATAGAGATAGACGAAAAACAAAACGTAGCGAAAGTCGATACGATGGGGGTCGTGCGCGAGGCGAGCCTCGATTTATTACCCGAGCCCGTGGCTATCGGAGATTATGTCCTCATACACATCGGCTATGCGATGAACAAGATAGACAAAGAGGACGCGCTAGAGAGCCTCAAGATATACAAAGAGATACTCCAAAAGATGGATGAAGAGGAACAGGCTTACGCCGATAAAGCGGGCAATGGATGAGTAGCGAGCTAAGTTTTAGCGAGTATGTAGATTCTTTCCGTGACAAAGGGACGATTTTAGCGCTCTCTAAAGAGATCAAGGCGCTAGCCAAACAGCTTCCCAAGCCTATCAAAATCATGGAGGTATGCGGCGGACACACTCATACTATTATGAAATACGGCATCAATCAGCTCCTTCCCGAAAATATAGAATTTATCCATGGTCCCGGATGTCCCGTATGCGTGATGCCCAAAAACCGCATCGACCACGCCTATGCGTTAAGTTTGCAACCAAACGTGATACTCGTGACATTAGGCGATATGATAAAAGTTCCCGGTAGTAACGGCTCTTTGCAGGATGCACGAAGCAAGGGGGCGGATGTGCGGTATGCTTATTCACCGCTAGATTCTTTAAAAATCGCCAAAGAGAACCCCGATAAGAGCGTCATCTATTTCGCCATAGGTTTTGAAACGACAACGCCTATGACCGCTGCCCTCATCGAACAGGCGCAAAAAGAGGGTGTGGAAAATCTCCTCTATCACGTCAACCACGTCGTCGTCCCCGAACCCGTAGAGGCGATCATGGACGACGGAAGGGCGCAAATAGATGCCTTTATCGGCCCTAGTCACGTGAGTGTCATCACGGGGGCGAAGATCTATGCCCCGATAGTGGAGAAATACCGCACCCCTATAGCGGTGTCGGGATTTGAACCCGTGGATGTGCTAGCGGGGGTGAAGATGATAGTCGAGCAGATGATACGAGGCGAAGCGAAGCTAGAGATACAGTACACCCGAAGTGTGAGCATGGAGGGGAATCTAAAAGCCCAAGCACTTATGGAAAAGTACTTTACTAAGTGTGATTTTCAATGGCGCGGACTGGGGGTGATCAAGGATTCTGCATTGCGACTCAAAGACGAGTACGCCCATCTAGATGCCGAAATACGGTATCAAGCCATCCTCCCTAAAGAGGCAGCCGAGGAGCATAAACTCTGCCTTTGCGGCGAGATATTGAAAGGATTGGCGAAGCCTGATGACTGCAAGATTTTTAGAAAACTATGCACCCCGCAAAACCCCCTAGGAAGCTGTATGGTGAGTAGCGAAGGGGCATGCGCGGCGTACTATAAATACGGAAATTTTATATGAGAGAGATCGATAGAGAGACTATCGTCTGCGAGTGTACAAAAGTGACCGCGGGGGAGATAATGGACGCAATAAAAAAAGGGTGTAAAGACGTAGCGTGTATCTCCGAAAAAACGGATGCGGGTCTAGCGTGTCGACGGTGCAAAAGCGTACAAGACGACCCAAATAGCCGCAGAAAATATCACATCAAAGAGGATTTCCTTGACTAAGCAAATACAACTTTCTCACGGCAACGGCGGAGTGGAGAATCAGCATCTAATAAGGGAGATTTTTTTCAAAGAGTTTGCAAATCCTCTTTTGAAAGATGAAGATGCCGCTTCCTTGGAGGGCTTCTCAAATATAGCGTTTAGCACCGATAGCTTCGTGGTCTCGCCGCTGTTTTTTCCGGGGGGTGATATAGGTAAACTCGCCGTATACGGCACGAGCAATGATTTAGCGATGATGGGAGCGGAGCCTAAATATATGAGTTGCGCTTTTATCATCGAAGAGGGTTTTGATACCGATTTGCTCCAAAAAATCGCCGTCTCGATGGGAGAGGCGGCGCGCGAGATAGGGATCGCTATCGTCACGGGCGACACAAAGGTCGTGGGTAAAGGGGCGGCGGACAAGATATACATCAATACCGCAGGAATCGGCGCGATAAAAAAATCGGGCATCTCCGCCCACAATCTCGCCAAAGGAGATGTTATTATCTTTAGCGCCTCGATAGGGAATCACGGCGCGACCATCTACTCCCAACGCGAAGGAATCGCATTAGAATCAGATCTCAAAAGCGACTGCGGCAACCTTTGGAATCCCGTGCGTGCCCTCGTAGAAGCGGGGATAAATATAAAAGCTCTGCGTGATGCTACTAGAGGCGGTGTATCCGCGGTGCTCAATGAATGGTGCGGCAGCTCAAACGTCGATATACTCATCAAAGAATCCAATATCGTGCAAAAACCCGAAGTAAAAGGAATCTGTGAGCTTTTAGGATTTGAGCCGTACTTTTTGGCGAACGAAGGGATGTTTGTCCTCGCCCTCCCTAAAGAGGAAGCACCAAAAGCACTAGAGGTGCTCCGCAAAATCGACATTACCAAAGATGCCGCGATAGTAGGCGAGGTAATAGAAGAGAGCGGCAACAACAAAGTGATACTAGAATCCGCATGGGGTACCAAACGCTACCTTGATGCCCCCAGCGGCGAACTACTGCCGCGAATCTGCTAGGAGAATTATGCACGAATACTCAATAGTCAGCTCCCTCATCGAGCTCTGCGAAGAAAACGCCAGACAAAACAACGCCACCAAGATCATCAAAATAAACATCGCTATCGGCAAGCTAAGCGGAGTAGAGCCCGTACTCCTCAAATCGGCGTTTGATACGTTTAAAGAAGAAGGAATCACCAAAGAATCCGAACTAGTGGTGGAGATAAAAGAGATAGTGCTACAATGTCAAAAATGTGGGCATCAATACACGCCGCAAGGCTACGAATACCTCTGTCCGAAATGCGGGAGCGAGGAGTATAGCATCATTAGCGGCGAAGAGATGCACCTTATGAGCTTGGAGATGGAATGAGCGAAGATCTAGAAATCTATAGGAATCTAGCCCAAGAAGAGGACGTCAAGAATCTGTACCGATTCTTTGAAAAATTTGAAGAGGAGCGCGGCAGACTCAAAGAGCAAAAAGAGCGCTTCATCAAAGAAAAAATAGCGCTAGAATCAGAACTCCTCGACATCAAAAAAGAGATCAACCAAAAAAAAGAGGAGCTACGCAAACTCGAAAATGCTAAAGAACTCATAAATGAACACGATGAAGGCGAGAATGACATCACCATGCCCCCGTATCTCAAAGAGGTGGAAGTCTATCTAGATGGGGAAAAGAGGCTACTCAAACCCACCAAAAAGCTCTACTCTTACAAAAGTGTCAAGAAGCTAAGCGAAGCGGTGCTGGAGCAAAATAATGCTACCGCCCACACACAAGAAGACCACTCCCACTCAAAATCCAGAATCCTCGAACTCGAACTCGAAAACGCTAAGCTTAGCGTAGAAAACCGCGATCTCAAACAAGAAAACGCAAGACTTAGCCGCTATGAAGATATTGATCTCGGCTCTTGAGCCCTCCTCCAACGTCCACCTCAAAGAGCTGCTCAAACACCTCCCAAACGTAGAACTCCGCGGCACATACGATAAGAATCTCGGCGGCGAAAATCTCTATGACGTGAGCGATTTTTCGGTGATGGGTTTCGTGGACGTGTTTAAAAAGATACGCTTTTTCAAAAAGGCATTGAAGGCAATGGCGCAGGAAGCCTTAGCGTGCGACAAGGTGCTTTTGATGGATTCTTCGTCATTCAATATCCCGCTAGCCGAAGCGATAAAAAAACTCGACCCCCAAAAAGAGATCATCTACTACATCCTCCCGCAAGTGTGGGCATGGAAACCGTGGCGTGCCAAAAAGATAAACGCGCTGTGCGACAAACTCATCTCTATCGTCCCATTTGACGCTGCGTACTATAAAAATCCAAACTACGTCGGTCACCCGCTAATAGACGAGATAAGTACCTTTAAAGATACGCTTAGCGCCAGCGGCAAAGTCGCCTTCCTCCCCGGCAGTCGCAGAAGTGAGATAAAGCGCCTCATGCCCATATACCGCGAACTGCGCACGAGAATCGACAAACAAGCAGTTTTGAGCATCCCTCCGTTTTACGCCGACAAGATCGCAGAAATATACGGCGACGTAAGCGGGTTTGAAGTGGAGCACGATACCCAAAAACTCCTCGCCGAATCGGAATTCGCCTTTGTGTGCAGCGGCACGGCGACGCTAGAGTGCTCTCTCATCGGCACTCCATTCATCCTCGTCTACAAAGCTAGAACGTTCGACTATAAAATCGCCAGCCTTTTTGTCAAGCTCAAATACGTAGGTCTCGCCAATCTCATATTGGATGATGCAGGAGCAGGCGCTCTCCACCCCGAGCTCTACCAAGAAAACTGCACGGTAGAAAAACTCCTAGAATCCTACCGCACTTACGACAAAGAAGCCTTTTTGCAAAAGGTTTTTAAACTACGCAAGATACTAGGGCAGGGGTGTAGTAAAAGAGCGGCGGAGATTATTTCTTTGTAACTTACGCGTTTCATCTTCTTTGTAAATAAATAAACTTTCATCTATAATAAATTGTGCTCCTTGAGGGTAGAGCTTTTTTCATACGCTAAAGACTGAACTAGCCCATCATATGAGGTTCCAAACCAAAGAGGAGGCAAAAAGAGCAATATCCGAATACATCGCATTTTATAATACAAAGAGAATGCACTCGTACAACGATTATTTATCGCCGATGGAGGCAGAGATTAGGTGGTGGCTTGATGAGAAATCAAAGGCTGCTTGAAATATTTGGGGATTGTGAGAACCTTTTGTACCAAAAAGGGTTGACGGATCATTTGGTATTAGCTCCCAATTGTGGGATTTAAAGGAAGAACTATCTTAGAAACGTAACCGTCTGAAACTTGTATTAGCTCCCAATCGTGGGATTTAAAGCACAAAAAAGATGGTGTTCCGCATATGCACCTAATTGTATTAGCTCCAAACTGTGGTGTCAAACAAACTACTAAAAACTTAAAATATTGACAAATGATATACAATGTAATAGAATGTTTATTTTGGAGAATTTATGTATTTTGATTGGAATGAAGAAAAAAACGAAGAGATTAAAAAATCTCGGAGTGTAGGCTTTGAGGATTTCCTTCAAGCCATTGAGAATAACAAGGTTTTGGATATAATCGAACACCACAACAAAACAAAATATCCAAACCAAAAATTGTTTATTGTCCAAATCGGGGTATATGTCTATTATGTCCCATTTGTAAAAGATGATGAAAAGTATTTTTTGAAAAACATCATCCCAAGCAGAAAATTAACAAAGATGTATAAAAAGGATTGAAAATGGCAAAATATACAAAAGACGAACTAGAGATTTTAGAAGCCGTGGAAAACGGTGAATATAGAAGCGTAGCAAATCTACAAGATGAGTTGTCCTCTATAAAAAAAGCCACTAAAAACACCATCGCAAAAACCAAAAATATCAATATTAGAATAAGCGAAGCAGATATTGCAAAATTGAAATCTAAGAGCTTAGAAGTAGGCATTCCTTATCAGACTATCATCAGCTCACTTATTCATAGCTACGCAAGCGGGAAGGTGAAGATAGGGTTGTGATTTGAAAATTACCTAACCAAATACATCTCCTGATAAAGCGAGGCGAGAAGCTTTTTTGATGTCAAATCACTTCCTACGAATGTAGGTCTTCCACCATACCATTTCGGATGCTACACCACATACGCCGCGACGGAC
>CAZCQG010000002.1:0-10773 GCA_964500775.1 uncultured Campylobacterales bacterium | reverse complement strand
AGGCTCTTTCGCCGATGCGTTCGCGTGGCTCATACAAAACAGAAAGGAGTATGTTGTTGAGGCTTGAAAAACTCATACTAGAAAAAGCCCGTAGAATCCTAGAGCGCATCGCTATCCAAGCAGTCGCCGAAGCCAAAGAAGAGAGCTCGATAGCTGTAATTATGCTATGGAAATATTAAGCTAAGAATGTAGTATCTGAAAACCTCCTAGATAATCCTCTCTTAACGTCTTTTACAATATAATCTCCAAAAAATCTATCTTTATTCAAGGCGAAGAATGAAAATCCCTTTTATTGACTTGCAGACGCAATATCAGGCGTATAAAAACGAGATCGACGAAGCGATAAAACGTGTGTTGGATAGCTCCGGCTATATCATGGGACCCGAAGTGGACGGGTTGCAGAAAGAGTTGGCGGAGTATGTGGGGGTGAAACACGCCATCGGATGCTCTAGCGGTACGAGTGCTATCGAGCTAGCTTTGCGTGCGCTTGGAATCGGTGCGGGGGATGAGGTTATCACCACTCCGTTTACCTTTTTCGCGACTGCCGAGATGATAAATGCCGTGGGGGCGGAGCCCGTGTTTGTGGATATAGACAGGGAGACGTATAATATCGACCCGCAAAAGATAGAAGATGCGATCACCCAAAAGACCAAGGCGATCATGCCTGTGGGAATCTTCGGGCAATGCGCAAATATGGCGGCGGTAGAATCCATCGCCAAAAAGTACAACCTCCGTGTGATAGAAGACGCGGCGCAGAGCTTCGGCGCGGTGCAGGGCGGCAAAAAATCGTGCAGTTTCGGCGATGTCGCATGTACGAGCTTTTTCCCTGCTAAACCTTTAGGGTGTTATGGGGACGGCGGTGCGGTGTTTACAAACAGCGACGAACTCGCCGAACGTATCAAAATACTCCTCAATCACGGTCAGACCGTTCGCTACGTCCACTCCCATATCGGGATGAACGGCAGACTAGATGCCATCCAAGCCGCTATCCTTCGCGTCAAGCTCAAACACTTCGATGCTGAAATCGCCAAAAGGCAAGAGGTCGCTAAATTTTACAATGAGGCACTCAAAGGGGTGACCACTACGCCGTATATCGCTGCGGACAACGTAAGTGCATATGCGCAATATACGATTCTCGTGGATGATAGGGAAGGATTTATCGCCAAAATGGCAGCGCAAAGAATCCCCACGGCAATCCACTATCCCATCCCGCTCTATAAACAAGAAGTATATAAGTATATGAACGTCGATTCTTCGCTTTTCCCTGTGTGTGAGGAGATCTCCGCTAGGGTCATCAGCCTCCCCTTTAGCCCTTTTATCACCAAAGAAGACCTTACCTACGTATGTGACACGATCAAAGGAATCCTCTAATGCGAATCGCAATTATCGGACTAGGGGTGATGGGCAAAAATCACTACAGAGTTTTAAAATCTATAAATACGGTCGAAGTCGTAGCGCTTTGCGATGCGATAGACCAGTCGAGCAATTTTAGCGAGCCGTTTTTTACCGACATAAATGCTATGTGCGATAGCATAGAGTTTGATGCCGCGATCCTCGCTGTCCCTACGCCGCTCCACCTAGAGACTGCAAAACTCCTCATCGAGCGGGGTATAGATTTTCTCCTCGAAAAACCCATCGCTTCAAATGCCAAAGACGGTGAAGAGATTCTCTCCCTAGCAAAAGCAAAAGGGGTCAAGGTCGCCATCGGTCACGTTGAGCGTTTCAACCCCGTGGTAAACGCCCTCAAAAAAGAGCTAGTCGGTAAAGAGATCTACTCTATCAGTATCACTAGGGTAGGTCCCTTCCCTCCGAGAATCGGAGACGTGGGAATCTTGACCGATCTCTCCGTGCACGACATCGATTTGGTGCGCTACCTAAGCGCCCAAGAGTTTGTCGATATGCACATACTCAAATCCAAAAAAATCCATAACCACAGTGAAGACAACGCCGAACTCACTTTCCAGCTCCAAAACGGTACGGTGGGCAATATCACCACAAACTGGCTCACCCCTTTTAAAAGGCGTAAAATTGAGGTGGCGTGCAAAGAAGCATATTACGAAGCCGATCTTATGAGCCAAGAGCTTATGGAGTATTCCTCTTATCAAACAAATAGCTCTTATCTTTCCAGATGGTGCTTTGTCCAAAAAGGGGAGCCTTTGCGCAATGAGCTAAAGGCATTTATCGAGTATGTCAAAAACGGCAACATAGGCGATCTTGCGAGCTTTGAAGACAGCATCAAGACGCTAGAAATCATAGAAAAATACAACAAATAGGAGTTTCTTGGATATGCAAAAAGAACCTATGACCAACCACGGATACGAAAAACTCTATAATGAACTCAAGCATTTAAAAGAGAAAGAGCGACCCGAGATAGTCAAGGAGATAGACATTGCCCGAAGCCACGGCGATCTCAAAGAAAACGCCGAATACCACGCCGCCAAAGAGAAACAAGTCTTCATAGAATCGCGCATCAATGAGCTAAGCGACCTCGTAGCGCGTGCGCAGGTGATAGACCCGAGCGTGCTAGAGCACAAAAAAGTGAGTTTTGGATCAACGGTCAAAATCATGAATCTTGATACCGAAGATGAGGTGATTTATACCATCGTAGGGGCGACCGAGAGCCATCCTGAAAGAGGGCTTATCTCTTTTCACTCACCGCTTGCAAAGCAGATGATAGGCAAAGGGGTAGGTGATGAGTTTATCGCACGCCTCCCTAGCGGTGAAAAGGAGTTTGAGATTTTAGAGATATACTACAAACCGATAGTGTTTTCGTGAGGGTGTAATGAAGATACGTGTAAAAAAACTCACTAGCGATGCGATTATCCCAAGCTACCAGACAAAAGGGGCTGCGGGTTTTGACCTTCATAGCGTCGAGGAGTTGACGCTGGAGCCGGGCAAGCGGGCGATGGTGGCTACCGGACTAGCGTTTAGTATCGATGAGGGCTATGAAGTGCAGGTACGCCCAAGAAGTGGACTGGCGTACAAGTACGGAGTGAGCGTCATCAACACCCCCGGTACAATAGATAGCGACTATCGAGGCGAGATAAAGGTGCTGCTTATTAACCACGGAGAAGAACCTTTTGCCATTAAAAAAGGGGAGCGAATTGCCCAAGCGGTGGTCAAAGAGGTGGTGCTGGCCGATTTTACGGAAGTCGAGGAGCTAGATGATACCGAGCGCGGCAGCGGTGGATTTGGTAGTACCGGAAGATAATTTTTAGGAGCAAAACGTGGCTTTAAAAGAAGATTTAAAATACATCAAAGAAGAGATAGGGACCGAAGAGAAGTTTTTCGAGAGCTTTTTGCGACTAGAGAAATTTTTTAAAAAATACAAGATTCTCCTTATTGTCTTGGCGGCGGGAATCATCGTCGGAACAGTAGGTTATCAAGGGTATCTGTACTTTAAAGAGAGGAGGCTCTTGGCAGCTAGTGAGGCGTATGCGATTTTGTTGAAAAATCCGGAAGACGCAAGTGCCAAGGCTATACTAGAAGAAAAAAATAAAGATTTGTACGAAATATTTCTCTTTAGTGAAGCAATGCACAGCGGCGATGTAAAAAAACTGGAAGCTATCAATGTAAATAATCCTATATTAAAAGATTTGGTACACTACTCCCAAGCAACTCTCTCGGGTAACGCGACGGATTTGGCGCAGTATTCGAATATCGACAGTGCGCTTATGAAAGACTTTGCGATTTTACAGGAAGCATTTTTATTGCTTAAAGACGAAAAACTTCAAGAAGCGGATGCGATGCTAGCGAAAATCGATTTTCGCTCACCCTTGAGAAATATCGCGATATTTTTAAAACATTACACGGTAAAAGGTTCAAAATGAAAAAAAGTACTTTGATTCTCTCGTTGGGCTTGTTGCTCTTTTTTGGCGGTTGTACGACAAAAAACTATTTTGAGCCTGAAAACATACAAGGCAGCGTGGAATATAGCGGCAACTTGCCGGATAGCATAGACAAAGTAGCGTATAGCGGAGCGACGCTAGCAAACGGCAATATTATTACAAAAGACGGCGTAAGCACTTTTAATATCGGCGAGGGATTTACTCTTATCGGAAGCGGCGATGATTCTTATATCGTGGCGAATTATTGCGGTGATATGAAAATACTCGATAAAGACGGCAAAACTACATTTGAAAAAAGTTTTGAGCAAAGGGTGGTCACCGCCTCTATCGAAAAAGAAATTTTGGCACTTGTCCTCTCGACGAATAAAGGAATCGTGTATGATATAAAAGCCGACAAAATTTTATTTGAACAAAAGAGCGATGACACAACGGCGCACGACAATAGATTGGCAGAACCCTATTTTTTGAACGACCTTATATTGTTGCCGATGCTAGACGGTAAGGTAGTAGCAGTCGATAAGCATACGTTTCGATTTGTCCGCGACATCGTAGTCCATTCGGAAGAGTTTTTCAGTAACGTAATATTTTTGGATGTTTTAGACAATAGACTTGTCGCGGCGACACCGAAAAAAGTGATCTCCGTCTCACCCGAGATTATTAACTTTTATGAAGAGAATATCAGACAAGTAATACTAGTACGCGGCAGAATCTACATATTGACAAAAGACGGAAGAATCGTATTGACCGATTCTGATTTAAACGTGATACGCGAGAAAAAATTCCCGTTCGCCCATTTCGGCGGGGCTATTCACGGGAGATACATTTATGTTATAGAGACGGAAGGGTACTTGGTCGCATCCGATATAGATTTAATGGATAGCAACATATACGAGCTTCCCGATTCTATTAGCGCTCCTATTTATTCGGTAGGGGATAAGATGTATTACAAAGACAAATACTTCGAGCTTACGAAATAGCGAGCGTATTTTTTGTATCTTCTTTGTGACATAGGAAACACCCATATCCACTTTTACCTAAAGGGGAGAATATGGAAAGAGCCGCATAAAAAAGTGCTCTCAATATCACAAGATGTCAAAGTGTTTTATGTCAGCGTGAGTAAAAAAGGGGAAGAGCGTCTGCTACACGCTGCACCCAACGCGGTTAACCTTGCCCCTTTTATGAAGCTAGACACGATGTATAAAGGATTGGGGATCGACAGGATCGCCGCATGCAATGCTATACAAGACGGTGTGATCGTAGATGCCGGAAGTGCTATCACTTTAGATGTGATGCAAAACGGTATGCACTTAGGCGGCTATATACTTCCGGGTCTAGCGGCGTATGAAGAGACATACAAGCGCATCTCTCCGGCGCTGGCTTTTCCGCTTTCACCCGGAGTGTGTCTAGATAGTTTGCCGCAAAGTACGAGTGAAGCGATAAGTTATGGAGTTATTAAATCGATTTTGGTGATGATAAAACACAGTTCAAAATCAAAAGCTCTCTACTTTACCGGCGGTGACGGAAAATTTCTTTCAAAGTTCTTTGAAGATTCTATTTATGATGCAAGTTTGGTGTTTCAAGGGATGATAAAAACAGTCGAAAGACTTACAAGAGAGGTTTAGATGTTGACTATAGCACTTCCTAAAGGGAGGATAGCGGATGATACGCTTGCGATATTTAGCAAAATATTCGGCAAAAGTTTTGAGTTTGACGATAGAAAATTGATATTTGAACAAGACGGCTTTCGATTCTTAAAAGTGCGGAATCAAGACGTCCCTACGTATGTTTGCAACCTCGCCGCGGACATCGGAATCGTAGGACTGGATGTCTTGGAAGAGAACGAATACGATGTGCTCAAAGTCCTTGATATGGGGATAGGGCGGTGCAGGGTATGTATCGGTTCTCCAAACGGATATGTAATAGATTACGGTAAGCCCGAGATAAAAGTAGCGACTAAGATGCCAAATATCGCCAAAAAGTTTTTTGCCAAAAAAGCGATGGCCGTAGAGATGATCAAGCTTTACGGCTCTATCGAACTCGCGCCGCTCGTGGGACTATCTGATGTTATAGTAGACATCGTCGAGACGGGAAGTACGATGCAACAAAACAACCTCAAGGTCGATGAGATTATTATGGAATCGAGCGCATTTTTAATCGCGAATAAAAATAGTTTTTATCAAAATAAAAAAGAGGCTTTAGAGCTAGTTGAAAAAATAAAAGAGCATGTGAAGTCTTAGTTGCTCTCCAAACACTCCATAACGTTTTTATAGTGTTGCCATAGTCCTAGTTTTTCCTCTTTGGCTTTTCTTTGTCCTTGTCGGAGGCTATTTTTGAGGGCGTCATCTTCGATCCATTCGCCGTGCTTGAATAAAACCGCGTACCCCTCTTCTACCATCTTAGCGGAGTAGCTCTTTCCGTTTTGAAGAATCACGTCACAAAGAATCCTCCCGTATTTATCTTTTTCAAACATCAGCACCCTATAATATTCTCCGACTTCAAGAATCTTGAGCGCTTTTTTTGATGATTCGTTGCCTGCCTTTAGCATTAAATCCTTGTCGATATTGCATTTATGCAGGAGCCTGTAGAGTTTATCGCTATCGTATTTTTCAGGAGTATCGATATAAAGAATACGACATTTCGTCCCGTCGCTAAAATTTACCGTATCTCCGTCACTTACTTTTTTCAAGATTTTAACGGAGTGATTTGCATCATTTGTCGGGGTGGAGTTATCGGTCGGAAAAAAGAATACGTACAATAATAATAAAAAAAGAGCAGAGTATTTAATGTAGGGATTTCGTATCTTTACAAGGCGATTTAGAAGAGCACGCGCAAATTTTGGATCGCTTTTCATAGGATTTATTCACTTTATTATTATTTTATATTCACTAAAAATAAACCCAAGATGTTACCAAAGTAGAGCTTTGAGAAAGTGTAGCTAAAAAAATTCAAAAAAATTCAAAAAAGATTATTTTTAAGGAGTGTTGCAGTTTTATTAAAGGTTATAAAATATATTATTACGTACGTTTTTTAATAGACGGGCAGGTCTAAAAAATGCCAAATCACTTATCGAAGGACAAACGATGAATAAATCTGAATTAGTTGCGGCACTATCAGAAAAGGCGACCGTATCAAAAAAAGATGCGGAAGCGGTACTTGATGCGTTCGTAGCATCAGTAACGGCAACGGTAGCAAAAGGCGAGAGCGTGGACTTGATAGGCTTTGGTTCGTTTCAAAGAGCTACGCAAAAAGGGAAACAAGGCGTAGTACCCGGGACAACAAAAAAGTATGCTACAAAAGACAAATTCGTACCGAAATTTAAAGTAGGTAAGAAATTCAAAGACAAAGTGGAAGCGGGGAAATGACCCCTTCCATCTTTCCTGCTTCTCTTTAAGCCTCAAATAACTGCAACATTCGACTTAGATTACTTTCCGTGTTCACCTGTGAAGTTTTTTCTTTTTGCTCATTTTTACTTCGCTCTTTCAGCTCTTCGTAGAGCGCTTTTTTATACTCTTCTAGCTCTTCGTTCATCGCATCCAAAGCCGCGGCTTTTTCGCTTTCCGGCAGCGGCGGTTCGTTGTTGATGCCGTACTTAGATTCTAGCTCCGCTTTTTTCTTCTCTATAAGTTCGTCAATTTTTTCTTGATTTTGTTTAAGATAATACCCTGCCGCTCCGTATTTTTTTAATGCGTCGATAAACTCGGTAACCGCAGCAGATCTCTCATCGCTCTCTTCATTTGCCTGTACTTCTTCTTTTTCAGAGTTTTGAGCGGTGTAGCTAGATTCGCTCTCTTTGGTTTGGGTTTTTGTATTTCCGCCCACTTGGTTAGGATAAGTGCAACATCCTCCAATATTCATTTCTCCTCCTCATATCATTTATAAAACTTCAAGCAATTTTTATACCTAAACTAATTTTAATAATTAGAAATACAGCCCTGTTTAAAAGTTTGGATATGAAATAATAAATATATCTAAGGCGGGGTTGGTTTGTATCGCTTCGCTGCATAATTGCAAGGGGTAGTGTGGAGAGTACTAGAGCGGAAGAACTTCAAGAACTTCTTGCGAAAGAGAGAAAGCTCATAGACTACACCAGACGCGGGAGTGTAGGGAATACAGGAAAGGGTTTTCCTAAAACCGACAAAGAGCTTAGACAAGAGAGACTTGCGGGCAATCAGCGTACTTATGACCTTTTGGCATATGGAATTGTAACTCTCATAGTATTTTTGGCGGTTTTTTCTGTTTATTTTATAGTTATAAAAGTAAAATAAAAGCTATAATTTTATTGATAAGTAATAGTTGTTGAGGCACCTTTGAAAGAAATAGATATTTTTCCGTGGGATGACAATTTTTGTACGGGGATAGATTCCATAGACGAGCAGCATCGCCGTTTGGTCGCTATCATAAACAGTTTAGCTACCCAGTTCGCTTTTTCTCCGATGAGCGTCGACTTATCAAGCGTTTTTGATGAGCTGTTGCAGTATACCCATTACCACTTTGACGAAGAAGAGGGGATTTGGAAAAAATACCTCTCTAATGAAAACATCGAAGTTTTACACAGCGACAATCATAAACATTTCGTAGAGAATCTAAAAGCGCTGATCGAAGCCCAAAAAGGGAAGCCTATCGAAGAGGTTGCCGAAAATACGTTGGATTTCTTAGTGCACTGGCTAGTAGAGCATATTCTAGAATCCGACCGTGCGATGGCATACACCGTTTTGGCGATACAAGAAGGAAATAATACGGAGAAAGCCAAAGCGATCGCCGTAGAAAAAATGGGCGGCTTTACCCGCAAAATGATAGACATCGTCATGGGAATCTATAAAGTGCTCTCTCAAAATACCTTGCAGCTTATGCGTGAGCTAAGCATTCATAGTAAAATGGAAGATGCCCTCAAAGAGAAAGAGAATTTCTTGCGCACCATAGTCGATGAAATGCCGGATGCCTTAGCATTAAAGAATGAAAACGGAGAGTTTGTTTTTGCCAATAAAAAAATGGCGCAATTTTACAACACTACTTCCGAAGGGATACTAGGCAAAAGCTATGTCGACCTAGGAGTCCCTCTGGAAGAGAGCGAAGCTATACTGAAAAACTCTCTTGCTGTTATGCAGAAGGGGGAGGGCGAGGTAGTCTATGAAAATAGGCGTGATATTTCTAGCGGAAAAACCCGCTTTTTCAAATCTATCAAAAAACCTATCGTGGATTCTGAAGGGAACAGAAGTCTACTGGTTATCGCGCATGACGTTACCGAAGAAAATTTAGTCCGTGAGGAGTTGCAACACCAAAAAGGGTTCTTGGAAGCTCTGGTACAGACGATACCCGATTTGATATGGCTCAAAGACCCCGATGGGCGTTATCTCGCTTGCAATCATAGATTTGAATTGTTTTTTGGTGCAAAAGAGAGCGAGATAGTCGGAAAAAGCGACTACGATTTTGTAGATAAAGAGCTAGCCGATATGTTTCGAGAGAACGATTTGAAGGCTATGAAAAACGGATGCCCTACCGTCAACGAGGAGTGGATCACATACGGAAGCGACGGTCACCGCGAGTTATTAAAAACGACAAAAACTCCTATGTGGGACGAACACGGTGGGCTGATAGGCGTACTAGGAATCGCCCATGATATTACGGAGCAACGCAGGAATGAAGAGCGTCTTTTATTTGCATTGAGCGGATCGAGTGACGGTCTTTGGGATTGGAATATGCAAACGGATGAAGTCTACTACTCCCCAAGGTGGCTAGAGATGTTAGGGTATGAGGCAAATGAGCTGCCTTTTACTTTGGATACTTGGGGGCGCTTGGTGCATGAGGACGATAAAGAGGAGACGCTAAAAAGGGTCGAAGAGTATATAAACGGGAGATCGGATAAGTTTGAAACCGAATTTCGTATGCGCCACAAAAACGGTGAGTGGAAATATATCCTCTCTCGAGCAAAAATACCGACACATGAGGACGGGAGCTTCAAGCAGCCTTTGCGTCTGGTTGGGACGCACGTGGATATTACGCAGGCGAAACAACAGCAACGAGCGCTCGATGATATGAATAAATCGCTTGCCTTGCGCGTGGAAGAGGAAGTAAATGCACGTATCAAAAGTGAACAGATGGCGATACAGCATGCAAAAATGGCAGAAATGGGCTCAATGGTGGAAGCCATAACACACCAATGGAAACAACCGCTCAATATCCTTAGCTTGGGGATAGATATAGCCGAAGAAGAGCCGAAGAATGAAGCGAATCTGGCGATGATGCGAGAGCAGATACGCTTTATGAGCCAAATTGTCACCGATTTTAGGAATTTCTTTAAACCCAACACCGTTTTAGAGCATTTCCAACCGTGCGAAAGCATCGTAAAAGTTAAAGAGATGTTTAAAGGGAGTTTCGAAAAACAAAACCTACAAATTACCGTCCATCCGCACGAGCACTTTACGGTCGTCGGGCACGAGGGAGAGTTTATGCAGGTCCTTATTAATCTTTTTAACAATGCCAAGGACGAACTGATTAAGCAACAAAGAGACGACGGGAAAGTAGATTGCTATATTTCTAAAGACGATAGATGCGGGGTGTTGCGTATACGCGACAATGCAGGTGGAATACCCGAATCGCTATTGAGTGAAGGAAAACTTTTTGAGAGCAGGATAAGCACAAAAGGGAAAGAGGGGAGCGGTATAGGATTGATGATTGCAAAGATAGTTATCGAGCAAAAATTCCACGGAAAAATTTGGGCACACAATGTAGATGTAGGTGCCGAATTTGTGATTGAGTTCCCTCTAGGTCAAGAGGAAAATTAAAAGCACACCTGATTTCTACCGTTCCGTTTGGCGTTATAATGTTTTTCGTGGGTGATTTGAATTTGATAGAAAATTGGTTGCGGGAAGAGGATTTGAACCTCTGACCTTCGGGTTATGAGCCCGACGAGCTACCGGACTGCTCT
>CAZCQG010000001.1:60797-103188 GCA_964500775.1 uncultured Campylobacterales bacterium | reverse complement strand
GCGCATAACAATAAAAAAAGAGGAGCGACGTTCGTTATCGATTTGCCGGCAATAGTATAAAATTATCCGTTGGCGAGGCGCTCCCGTAGCTTCTCTAAGGCAGATTGAAAAGCGGGTAAATCAAGTCCGTATTCAGGGATTTTTGCTACTGCAGAATCTATGCACGCCTGATCGAAAGGTCGCGCCATATTGCAGACGAGTTTCACGATAGAGAGAATCTTGGCTTGCTTCTCAAAGGCGCTCGGAGCTTTTGAGGGATCATCGGTGTACTTGATGGTATTGATGATGTTGGGTGCGATGTTCCAGTGTTTAAAAATCGACGAGGTCACTTCGGCGGTCGTAGTTTCTAAAAACTCTCGCTCCACCTCGGCGATACTTTGGAATCTTTGGGAGATTTGGTCGAGAAATTGCCCCTCTTTTCCTTCGTCCTTCAATACCCCGCTAAGTAAAAATTTGCCGCTTTCTTGAAGAAAAGCGGGGAGAATCAGCTCCTCTTTTAGTTTTGCGTCGACTTTTCCTATCCAATGATTTACGAGGTTAGATTGCATGCTAGCGATCTCTAAAAACGTATCATTTTTTACTCCGTACGCTCCGAGTTCGCCGTTGAGTGCTTTTTTGACTCCGCTCCCCATAGCGATAGAGATAGTGAAGTTTATCCCGAGTAACCCTATGGCTCTATTGAGATTATCTATCCTGCTCGCAAAGCCGTACAAAGGTGAGTTTGCGGTTTTGAGTATCAGAGAGACTGTTAGGGGGTCTTGTTCGATAATTTTTGCGAGATCTTTTACTTCGTAGTTGTTACTGTTTTTAAATTTCTCTATCTCGATTACCGTTTTGGGGAGCGGGGCGAGCAATTCGACCCTTTTAATCAGTTCAAGATATGTCATTCAAATCTCCTTCTTAGTACTCTGTAAGCGATTTTTGGGTGATGTCTTTTAACGGCTTGATGAGGTATCTTAAGACGCTTTTCTTGCCGGTCAAGATATTGACGTTTGCTACCATCCCCGGGAGTATAGGGGTATACTCGTTGAAACCTAGCTCTTTGGCTTCTACCCTGATAGTGTAATAGACATTTCCCGTTTTATCTTCCGTGGCATCGGGAGAGATGGAGACGATTCTC
Source organism: uncultured Campylobacterales bacterium (assembly GCA_964500775.1). Taxonomy (GTDB): domain Bacteria; phylum Campylobacterota; class Campylobacteria; order Campylobacterales; family CAZCQG01; genus CAZCQG01. Next base: position 102,068 of record CAZCQG010000001.1, on the reverse strand, counting down.
CCCTCCAAGAGACCGTATTTGGAGAAGTCGTATGCGGTTATTTCGATGGAGACTTTTTGACCGCCCCAAATCTGCGCCCTGTCGGAGGATTTGATTTTCGCTTCGATTACGAGCTTGTCCTCTATCGGGGTGATCTCTGCTATATTGTCTCCGGGTTTGATGATTCCGTTTACGGTATTGAAGTAGAGTTTATTCACCACCCCTTTTACCGGACTAACGACGTATTTTCGCATCTCCCTATCTTGGCTTGCTTTGAGCTTCTCTTCTATTTGACGTATTTCGAGTTTGATTTCGGAGAGTTGCTTGAGATTCTTCGACATCAGTTCGGAGTTGACGCTTTCTACTTTTTTTTCTGCCTCTTTTATCTCTTGCTCTACTATCGGGATATTGTCGCGGAGTTCGTGCATCTCGGTCACGAGGTTTTGTTTTTTTGATAGTTCGCTCAAATAGTTTTTTCTTGATATGACGTTCTTTTTGAGGAGCGCCTCTTGGATCTCGACGTTTTCGGAGACGAGCTGTAGTTCCAAAGCGGTGTTTTCCGATTTTGCGGTGAGTTCTTTGAGTTTGAGTCTTTTTTGCTCTAGCTGATCTTTGGCGATTCCGAGTTGTCGGTCTTTATTGAGATTCTCCTCTTTGTATATCTCTAGCTCATTGGCGATGATGTCGCCGATATTTTCTTCGTACTCTTTGGGGTAGATGAGATCACCCCCTTCTATGAGCGCTTTGAGACGCATCTCTTTGGCTTTGAGCGACATCATCTCTATCTCTTGCGATTTGAGATCCGCCATAAAATACTCATTCCTTAGCGTGTATAAAATGTCGCCCTGATTGACGTTGTCCCCTTCTCTAACGAGAATATCCGATACTATACCGCCTTCAAGATGTTGTACGACTTTTGTTTGACCCGAGGGGATGACTTTTCCTTCCCCTTTGACCACTTCGTCCACCTCCGTAAAAGCAGCCCAAATAAAAAATATCACGACAAACGCCATCATCGGATACATTATGATCTGGTAATGCCATCGCTCTTCTTGATAATGGAGTTTCATTTGCGCCCCTGAGTCTGATTCTTAAGTGCATTGAGGACGGCATCCCTAGGACCGTCCGCCACTATTTTTCCGTTATTCATCACGATGATTCTATCGACGAGTTCCAATGCGGCAAATCTATGGGTGATGAGTATAAGTGTTTTGTCGGCGATAATATTTTTGAGACTATCCATTAACTTCCTTTCTAGACCCACGTCAAGACCGGTTGTAGGTTCATCGAGTATGAGGATATTGGGGTTGTTTGCGATAGCTCTCGCGAGCCCCACTAGGTGTCGCTGTCCTACGCTAAGATTTGCACCCCGCTCTCCGACGATGAGCCCATCCCCTTGTCCGCTTTTTTTTACGAGATCTTCTAGTCCCGTGAGCATGATTAGCTCCATCATTCGCTCTTTGCTGATGGGCTTTGAGAGTTCGATATTCTCTTTGAGCGTACCGTTGAATAAAAACGGCTCTTGCGTCATCACCCCGATATTTTGCCTTAGCTCAATGGGGTGGAGCGTCGAGATGTCGTGGTTGTCGATAAAGATACTTCCGCTTGAGGGGTGGAGTAGTCCGGTGATGAGCTTTAAAATCGTCGATTTCCCCGACCCGGTTTGTCCGATGATTCCTATTTTTTCGCAAGGATTGATTTTAAAGGTGATGTTATCTAGCGACGGGTATTTCGCATTTTTGTAGAAATAGGAGACGTTTTTAAACTCCATCTCCCCTTTGAGTTCACCCAGTCCTATTTCGATATTTTTTTGCGTCTCAAGGGGGAGATGCCAAAAATCCTTGAGATTGTAGAGCGAATCTTTAATCTCTTTAAATTTAATAATCATCGTCGATAAACTAATAACGGGAACCATCGCTCTGCCCGCTAATATCGTAATAGCGATCAATCCCCCTACGCTAAGCTCTTTGTCTGCGATTTGGTATACGCCGACGATTATCGTAAGGATAGTGGTGAATTGGATGAGTGTTTGTGAGCTATTGAGTGCGAAAGCGTTTACGGTCTGTATCTTCATTTGGACGTTTTCGGCATAGGCGATGAGGCTTCTCCAGTTGTACAATCTCGAAGGGGTGGCGTTGGAGAGTTTAATGATGTCACTCCCCTGAATCGCCTCGACTAGAAAGTTATGCTTGGATTGCATATTTTCCAAGTGCCGTTTGCTAAGTTTTGCGATGGGGGCTTGCAGCGCGATATTTAAAAGGATGACGACAACGGCGATAAACAGCGGTACGACGGCTACGGCAGGGGAGATAGCATATATAGCGATAAGTGCAAAAATAAAAAAGGGAAAATCGATGATTTGCACCAACGATTTTGTAGCAAAAAAATCGCGCACCACCGCAAGCTCTCTAAAGAGATTCGCCTTGGTTCCCGTCATCATCGTATCAAACTGCGACTGGAGCCCTATGACTCGTTTCATCAAATCCTCTTCCAAATAGAGCGAGAGTTTTTTTGCCGTTTTGTCGATGATGTGATTCCTGATACTCTTAAATATTAGTTCAAAAATAAGAAAAATAACCAATCCTATACTTAAGACAAAAAGGGTTTCATACGCTTGATTCGGGACGACCCGATCGTAGACTATCATCGTAAACAAAGGTGTCAGAATCGCAAATAAGTTGATAAAAAAAGTGAGCAAACCGATCTCGACGTATGAGCGCCAAAACGATTTCACGGGCTCCCAAAACCACTCGTTATTCGCCTTTACGTCGGCAATGTCCCTTTTTTCCTGTTCGCGGAAGATGAGTAATGTTCTGTTGAATTTTTTGAGGCTATCGTACTCGACATCCAAGACTTTTTTTTCGGTCGCGTCATACAGTTCGATCTTTTTATTGGCAATATTCTTTTTGTAAATAAGCGGGGTATTATTTTCATCAAAGATGATGCAGGGGAGAAAGTGTTTTGCAATATCAATCGCGGATATATCTTTTTGGAGAGAAATCAAACCTATCTGTTCGCATACCAAAGCGATCGAATCTTCATCGAACCCCCCGTCTTTTACGGCATCGAGACTAAGGATGGTCTCTATAGAGATGTCGCCGTAATAAAAATCGAGCATATATTTAAATGCGTCAAGTAAATAGTTTTTTTCCGTATTCTCCAAGTGCGCCCCAATTCACAAATATCGTCGCTATTCTACACCAAAAAATATTATTTAATTTTACTTTTGCTTCGGTTGTTAATTTAATTAAAAAAATAGTGTTATTTTTCTGTTATTTTTGCAAAATGTGTTATAATGTATGAAGTACCTCTTAAACCAAGGCAGGAAGAACTTCATGGCAGGTGAAAACAACAATCCCAAACCGACAAACCCCGATACCTCAAACGTCTTGATGGACTCGCAAAAAGTATTGCAGTACCAAGACAAAAAAGTGGTCGTGACCAAAGCCCCGAACAAAGGGGAAAACGTAGCCGTCTACGTACGACCCGGAGACCAGATCGAGTACCAGCTCGACGGAATCAATCTAGAAAACCTCGACTACAGGCTCATAGCGGGTGACATCGTTACCAAATTGCCAAACGGCGGGCTTCTCACTTTTGTCTCTATGGCGCTTATGGGATATAGCGACAACCCTCCGGGATTTGTGGGTATGGGCGGACAAAAATTTAGCCTCGGACAAATACTCTCCAAGATCGAAGAGATAAACGATCTCCCTTTTAGCTCTATTCCTGCCGAAACCGAGATACAAAAAGAGGACAAGGTCAAAAAAATCGTCGAAGAATCCGAAGAGATCGAAAAAGTGATGAAGATAGCGACCCAGCTCGCCGTACAGCAAGACGTAGCGGAAAGGGATAACGACAATACGGCGAAATCCGATTTTGAAGCCCCTGTCGTCGAACTAGTAGACGAATCCCCCGAAGAGGAGACGAGCGCATATACCTCCGATGAGCCGAAAATCTCTCCGCCGCCGCCCGCCAAAGCTCAAGTTGAAGGGATATTGCCTACATTGACGTTTGATATAGACGTGCAGCATATCGAGGTTCAAGAATCTAGCACAGGTGAAGAAGTAGATAAGACGCTCATTGTAGTAGGCGGCGGGGGGATAACGTATGCCAACGACTATCCGGGCAACCCCGCCCTTAGCGAGCTACAAAGACAGACTAGTGCCGAAGATGTCGACTACAGCACGGTCAATAACACGATGTACGCAAAGTCGGTCATCTATGCAGATGACAGCACGAACTTTTTTACCGACGCCTACACCTCAAGACTTATCAAACTAAGCCCTTCCCAGCCGCAAGGTTTCGGGGTGACCCTTATCCAAATTTCCGGACTACCTGCCGATGTGGAGATAGTGGGCGGCACTTCTCTAGGCGGCGGAGCGTGGGAGATAAAACGGAGCACGAGCACGACCGAGAGCTTATTAAACGGTTTTTCGGTAAATCCAAACAACGGCGACATAAATATCGCTATCAAGTACAAACGCTCCCTTGATGTCGATTTTGCGATGAAAATAGAAGCAGAATCGAAGTGGAGTATCGATAACTACGAGGAAGCGGACAAGTTGACCGCAGAGCCACCCGAACTTACCGAGATTGCGTTTGAAAAAACTTATGGCGTGAACGTCAAAACCGTAGATCCAAATTCGCCCCTTACCTACCGATACGAAGCGGTGAGCGCCGAGTATCCCGATGGGTTTGTCATGGCGACCAATCTCAACGACAATATCATCCGAACGGGCGACATAGATACTACGGTTTTTGGCGGCGTGACTACCGATACGATTTTGGCGCAGAGCCACAATGATACGCTCTATGGAGGAAAGGGTGATGACACCATAGCTCCGGGAAAAGGTAACGATACCGTGCACGGGGGCGAGGGAAGCGACACCGTCTCGTATGCGACGCTAGCGACCTCAAACGCAGGTGCGGGGGTCATAGTAGATCTCGTCGGCGGTACTGCGAGCGGTTCGGGAAACGATACCCTTATAGCTATCGAAAACGTCATCGGGAGCGACTATCGGGACACTATCACGGGAGATATTTCCGCCAATATTCTAAGCGGTGGCAAAGGGAATGACATCCTCGATGGAAAAGAGGGGGCAAATACCCTCTACGGTGAACTGGGAGACGATACCCTTTTAAGCGGTGCGGGAAGCAACACCTTGGACGGCGGTGCCGGAAGCGATACGGTCGATTATAGCGCGGCATCGGATGGTGTCGGTGTCACGGCAAAGCTTTTAAGTCCCGATGCGGTGGTGCTAGGCGAGACGTGGGGCGAAGCTACGAGAAACGGTAATGCCGATAGGCTCGTAAATATCGAAAATATCATCGGTACCGATTATGCGGACGTATTTAGCGGCAATAGCGGCAACAACACCTTTGATGGACGAGCCGGCGGTGATATTGTGGACTACTCTATCGTCACGGGAAATGCGATCATCGCAAACCTAGATGTGGGCTGGGTCACGGGCGATGGAGTCGATACCCTCATAAACATCGAGGGTATCAGAGGTACCGACCTCGTAACATTCGGTGACACGATCATCGGAGCCGCAACTATCGACAACACCATCTACGGACTCAAAGGAAACGATACCATCAAGGGGGTGGGCGGCACCAATACGCTTGATGGCGGTAGCGGTAGCGACGCGCTCTATAGCGGCACGGGGGACGATACCATCATAGGCGGCGACGGCAGCGGAGACGTAGATACATTGAGCTACGAAGACGTGATAGCCATAGGTGATGCGAGTAGTGTGGGGGTAACGGTCAAGCTCTATGACACAAATGCGCAAGATACGGGTAAGGGGGGCACCGATACCATCAGCGGCATCGAGAATCTCATCGGAACGGCAAAAGATGACATATTGGCGGGAAATTCAGAAGTAAACACGTTAAACGGTCTAGGGGGGCGCGATACCGCAGACTATAGTTTTTCACACAACGGTATTCGGGCAAATTTATTGAGCGGCACGGTGGATAAAGGGAACTCTGTCGCCGATACGATTCTCAATATCGAAAACATCATAGGGACGGCGCAAAACGACACTTTTATCGGCAACGACCAAAATAACACTTTTATCGGCAACGACCAAAATAACACTTTTGACGGCGGTGCTAGCGGCGACTTGGTCGATTATAGCAGTGCGAGTTTCGGTATCGAGGTGACGTTGGATAACACGGGAAGCGGCACGGTAGCTATCGGCACGGACACAGATACCCTCATAGGGATAGAAAACATCAGAGGGTCGAACTATTCGGATACGATCATCTCTACCGATACGAGTAGCGTAGTCAATGCTTTTTACGGTGGCATCGGTAGCGATACGCTAGGGGGCGGCAGCGGCAATGACTATCTTTTAGGCGAAAGCGGCGATGACAAGATCGTCGCGGGCGGGGGTATCGATTTTATCGACGGCGGAAGTAGTAGCGAGATTCTCGGCGATACTATCGATTTCTCAAACGTCAATGCGAAAATAGCGCTCACCTTAGCCGAAGACGGCGCGGAAGCGAGATCGTACGAAGACGGCACGGCTACGCACAAAATCTACAATATCGAAAATATTACCGCAAGCGATTTGGATAGCACGCTCACGGGAAATAGTAAAAATAACACCTTGCAAGGCGGCGACGGGGACGATACGCTAAACGGCGGGCTAGGGACAAACTATCTCCACGGCGGAGGCGGAGTGAATACCGTCTCCTATAGCGGAGCATCTAGCGAAGTGACGGTGGATCTAAGCAAAACTACCGTCCAAGAGGTATACACCGTAGGGGCGAACACGGTCAAAGACACATTCGTAAATATCCAAAACGTCATAGGGAGCGATAATAAAGACATCATAACGGGCAGCAGCTCCGACAACTCTATCTTTGGCGGATTGGGTGCTGATACCATCATAGGAAGCGGCGGGAATGACATCCTCAATGGCGGGGACGGCATAGATGTCGCGAGCTATGCGAGCGCGACGCAGAATCTCAACATCGACCTAGGAGTTTCAGGTACTCCCGTGGCTATCGGGATAGGATTTGGAAACGACACGTTTATATCTATCGAAGGGGCGATAGGGGGTAGCGGGGATGATGTTATCACCGGTACGAACGGATCGAATGTATTGGTCGGGAACGACGGCGATGATACGCTCCTCCCCAACGGCAACAACGGCATAGATGAGCTAGACGTGATCGATGGCGGAGCGGGGACTGATTTTGTGAGCTTTGATTTCGGCGGAGCGACGGGAATCACCCTCGACTTGGCGGATAGCGGTATCCAAAATACGGGTAAAGGGAGAGTGCAGATCTCCAATATCGAAAACGTAGAAGGGGGAACGGGCAACGACAAACTCTACGGCAATAGCAGCGGCAACGTCATCAGCGGATTAGCGGGGGATGACACCCTCGTGGGACGCGGCGGCAATAACACCTTGGACGGCGGCGGCGATACCGATACGGCGGATTATAGCGCGGTGAGCGGGTTGAACGGGTTGAACGTGAATCTCAACCTTGCGACCCAGCAAGTCCAAGATAACGGGAATCTCGGTAAAGATACCCTGATTAGCATCGAAAAGATCATCGGTACGAAAAATAGCGACGTGGTCGACGCGACGCGTGCTTCGGCGACACAGATGACTTTTGAGCTCGGTGCGGGGAATGACACGTTTATCGGCGGGAATCAAGACAATATAGTCTACACCTCACGGCAAACCGAATCGATCGTGGACTACACCGTGTACGACAATACCGTCTTTAGCGGTACGGGAAGCGATACGGTGTACGGCAGTAGCGGCGACGATACGTTTATAGTCTCCGCAAGTGATGCGCTCGGCGGTACCGGAAATGACACCTTTAACGGAATCAGCGGAATCAACACTATCGATTACAGCTTGGTTTTGGATAGCGATGCGAATCAAGCTACGGGCGGACTGAACGTCACCCTAAACGGTGCAAACCCCGTAAGTATTTCACTCGCGGGAGGAAATACCAACACCGTCCAAAACATCTCCCACATCATAGCCACCGCCAATAGCGATACCCTCACGGGAGATACTTTCGACAATATCCTAGACGGAAGTGCCGGAAATGATACGATCAAAGGGACGGCGGGTACGAACACACTCTCGGGCGGCAGTGGAAATGACCTCATCACGGGCGGTAGCGGCGTAGATACGATTTTCGGCGGATTGGATAGCGATACGATATATAGCAGTACGGGAAATGACACAATCTACGGCGGAGACGGGCAAGATACCATCGACCTAAGCTTAAGAACAGGAAAAGCATACGTAAGCCTCGCCGAAAGCAGAGCGAGAATCGACACGAATAACAACGACGATTTTGACGTAGGCGATGAAAACGACGTGATCTTTACCGTCGAAAACGTAGTAGGAAATAGCTCCGATAATACTCTCTACGGCAATAGCGATGCCAACATACTGAATGGCGGAAGCGCGGGAAGAAACTCCCTCTACGGTGCTAGCGGTAATGATACGCTCGTGGGGAGCGGTAGCGGCGTGGATATTGCGTATTACCAACTCGCAAGTGCCGCGATCACCGTCGATATGAGCGCGGCGGACGGCTATCAGATAGTCAATGACGGAGATAGCGGCAAAGATAAACTCGTAGATATAGACGAAGTCCACGGCTCGGGCTACGGCGACACGTTTACGGGAAGCACGAACGATATTTTAAGAGGTCTTGCGGGGGATGACGTTTTCTATAGCGCAAACGGTACGAATCTCTATGACGGCGGCACGGATAGCGATACGTTTTACGTCACCTCTAAAGACCACGGACAAAACAGTTTCGTCGGCGGATACGGCACGGATACGGTTGATTTCAGTCAAGTGACCGATCTTGGGGCGGCGGTAAATGGAGTAAACGTAACGCTCGATGGAAACAATCAAGCGATTTCTACCCTGAACGGTGTCGCATCACATAAGCTTTTCGGTATCGAAAACGTAATCGGTACGGAGAAAAACGACCTTATAAGCGGTGATTCTAATAACAACGTCTTGAATGGATTCGGAGGGCACAATACCTTAGTCGGAGGCGGCGGCGATGATACGCTTATAGGCGGTAGCGGCAGTGACGTAGCGAGCTACAAAAACTCCACATCAAGTGTATACGTCGATATGGACGGGACGAATTTCCAAGTACTAGATGACGGACTTGGCGGTAGGGATAAACTCCAAGGGATAGACACGGTTGTCGGGAGCGATTATGCCGATACCCTCAAAGGGAGCAATAGCGCAGATGATAGCTTTGTGGGCGAAGACGGGGACGACTGGTTTATCGCATCCGTCGGAGCGGATTATTATGAGGGCGGTAGCGGTAGCGACACGGTCGATTATAGCGGCGCGACTACCGATCTAAACGTCAATATCACCGACGGCACGAAAACTATCGTCGGCTACGGGAATCAAACATTTTTAGCCATAGACGGGATCGTCGGCGGCAGCGGCGACGATACGCTCACGGGAAATACGGGGCGAAATACCCTCAAAGGCGGCAGCGGCGAAGATACCCTCCTAGGCTTTGGCGGCAGAGACTATATAGACGGCGGTGCGGATAGCGACTTTGTGAGTTTTGCATATACCAATAGCGCCGTGAGACTCGATCTCTCCAATGTCAACGAACAGCAATACACCGACGATGCCAATGATCTCATCACCATGATAGGGATAGAGAACGTCGCGGGCGGCGGCGGCGCGGATACTTTAAGCGGCAATAGCAGTAACAATACGCTAGAAGGCGGATTAGGAAATGATACCCTTTGGGGCAGAGGCGGCATAAACGTCCTTGATGGCGGAAACGGCGCATTTGTCGACATCGCCGATTACCGCGCGAATACCGATGGAATCAAAGTCGATCTCTCTTTGACGCAAGATGCACAGTACCACGTCTATTACAACGGCTTTACCGCAGGAAAAGACAAACTAGTAGATATAGAAGAGATATGGGGAAGTACGTATGCCGATACTTTTACGGGCGGCAGCGGAAAAGATACCATCAGGGGAAATGCGGGAAATGATACCTTTAGCGGCGGCGCGGATAATGATACCTTCTACGGCGAAGCGGGGGATGATCTTTTTATTAGTTCGTTTAACGACGGGGATGACACCTATTACGGCGGTACTACCGATGAGATAGGCGGAGATACGGTCGATTATAGCGGCATTAGCGCAAACACCCATTATGTAGATGCGGATCTCTCCATGGGGAGCATAGAGGTAAAACTCGCGAGTGATGGTTCCGTAGTAAAAACCGATACTTTGCAAAATATAGAGAATCTCACGGGCGGTGCGGGCGATGATACTCTCAAAGGAGATGCGAACAAAAACACCCTTAAAGGGGGTGCCGGCGATGATAGTATCTTTGTTAGCGTAGGCGGCGATAGACTCTATGGAGAGGGTGGAGACGATAGATTTATCTTTGAAGACGGCGTGGACGGTACGGGTGCGGCGATAGACGGCGGTACTGCTTCACAGACGAACGGAGACACCGTCGATTATAGCGATTTGACCGACGGCGTGACCTTGCGCCTCATGGGAAGCTCGTTTAGCGCGGTCACCTTGGGAGTAGAGGCGAATCACCATAGTCTAAGAAATATCAATAACGTCCTCGGTTCGCAAGGGGATGACAAGATAGAGGGTGATAGCGGTACGAATATACTCGACGGCGGCGCTAGTAGTAATGACACCGTAAGCTTTGAAAACGCTGGTGCGAAAGTAGTCGCAAATATCGGCGCTATCACGACGCTTAATAGCGTCACGTATGCCGCGAATCAAGCGAGCGGTACGACGATCGGCACCGATACTATCCTCAACTTTGAAAATATATCATCAGGAAGCGGCGATGATACGCTCATAGGGAGCGATATACAAAACAAAATCTACGGCGGCATAGGACAAGACCTCATCTACGGCGGAGAAGGGGATGATAAACTTTTCGGCGAAGACGGAAACGACATACTCATCGGCGGAGAGGGGCATGACACCATAGACGGCGGGGATGGCGTGGATACGGTGAATTATAGCGACGCTTCAAGCGTGATCGCTACGCTTCGCGGAACGACAAACGGCACGGGAAGCGTGACATTCGGCGCGACAACCTATACCGACAAACTTTACAATATGGAAAACGTCATAGGCAGTAGCGGTGATGATACTATCCAAGGGAATGATTCCGATAACGTCCTTGACGGTGCGGGAGGAAACAACACGGTAAGCTACGCGCAAGCGGCGGCGGGAGTGAGCGTCGATCTCGGCATCACCGTGCAACAAAATACTATCGGGGACGGGTTAGATACGCTTCTTCATTTCGCAAATCTCACGGGTTCGAATCAAGATGATATTTTAAAAGGAAACAGCGCCTCAAACATCATCAAAGGCGGTAACGGCGATGATGTCATTTACGGTATCGGCGGAGCAAACTATCTCTACGGCGGATTGGGCGATGATACATTTATCGGCAAGACGAGCGGCAGCGACTTTATGGATGGCGAAGGGGGAAGCGACAAGGTCGACTATAGCAATCTCACTTCCACACATGCTATTACCGTCGATCTCGGCGCGACTACTACGTATAATGATGAAAACGGCGTATCTCAAAGCGTTTATGCTATTGGAATAAACGGCGGCGATAGCGACTACGTAAAAAATATCTCGGTTTTTGAAGGTAGCCAAGGAGATGACGTATTTACCCTTACAAACGGCGCGTATCAGTTCTTGGGCGGATTGGGAGACGATACTTTTAACGGTACGGACTTTACGGGTGTTTCGATCGACGGGGGCGGACATAGCGCAGGCGTAGGCGATGCGGTAAATTATAGCAACGTCGCGGATAAGATCATCATCACCCTCCAAGAGGGAAGCGATCCTACCACGGTCAGAGTGGGCGGCGACTTGAGTAACCATACGATAAAAAATGTAGAAATCATCACCGGCTCTAACACGGCGGATGATACGATCACGGGTAATAGCGGCATCAACACCGTATTTGGCGGCGGCGGGGACGATACCCTTGATGGCGGCGGCGGCGTAGATTATCTAGATGGAGGAGCGGACACGAGCGGAGATACCCTCTCGTTTGCTAGCGTGGCGGGTGTCACGGGTGTGAGCGCAAACATCGGCGGTAGTGCAGTGACGATAGATAGCACCGTGTATGCGGCGACTTCCGCATTGCGAAGCGGAGCGACCAGTACGGTGCTGCACTTTGAAAATATCCAAGGCTCAATCAATCAAGACATACTCATAGGGAGCGATACCGCAAACGTGATACGAGGCGGGGACGGTAACGACACGATATACGGCGGAAGAGGGAATGATTATCTCTACGGCGACGCGGGCGCGGATAAATTTATTATGGGCGGATTCTTCGGCAGCGGTAGCGACTACATCAATCACGTGGACGGCGGAAGCGGCGCGGATATACTTGATTATAGCAGAATCACCACGGGGGCTATCGGCGTGGCATTGGACGGCGAAGAGGAGAGCACGATCACTATTTATAGCGATAGCGCGCGCTCATCGGCACTGGCAAACACCTACGATTTGGTCAAAAATATCCGCAACGTCATAGGAACGAGCGGGAATGATTCCATAAAAGGGGATGCAAGCGCGAATGAGCTTTACGGCGGCGCGGGAAATGACACCATCGAAGGGGGTGCCGGTGATGACAAACTCTACGGAGGGGACGGTGATGATGTTTTCGTAAGCACGGGCGGCAATAACACTATCGACGGCGGCGCCAATACCGTGGGAATCGGCGACTGGGTTTACTACAATACCAAGCTAGTTGCCCTTGATCTCAATATGAAAGATGTTGACGGCAGCGGATATACCGTTGCGGAGTTTGGATTAGAATCCGATAAGCTCATCAATATCGAAAACATTAGAGGTACGATACAAGCAGACAAGATAGGCGGCAACGATCTTGACAACACGCTCGATGCCTTTATGGGGGACGGCAACACGCTTATAGGGAGCGGCGGCGACGATCATCTCCTAGGAAGCAGTAACGGCAGCGATATATTCAAAGCGGGAATCTTGCAAGCAAACGGAACTCTTATAGACGGCGATGACGGTAGCGATACGATAGATGGCGTCGGAGGCAGCGGCAATACGGTAGATTATAGTGCGTATGCGGTAAATAGAACTATCGAAGCCGACTTGACGACCTCTAGCGTCACGAAAAAACTTAGCGGTACTACATTCGGAAGCGATACCCTCGCAAATATCCAAAATATCACCGGAGGTGCCGGAGCGGATACCATAACAGGTAACGCGAATAGCAATGTCCTGAAAGGGGGCGGCGGCGCAGATATTATCAAAGGAAGTGCGGGAACAAACGAACTCTACGGCGAAGCGGGCGATGACACCCTCTTTAGCGGTAGCGGTAACGACATCATAGACGGCGGTACGGGTGTCAATACTATCAACTTCGCCGATGCCTCTAGCGGAATCCGAGTAGATTTGAGAGATACGGCACAGCAAGTTGTCGGCGGCGGCATGGGAAGCGATACCATATCAAATATCCAAAACGTCATAGGTTCGGATTCTGATGATAGCATCATCGGAAGCGACGTAGCCAACACGATAATCGGCGGCGAGGGCGATGATAAATTTGTAGCGACAAACGGCGCGGATACCTACTACGGCGGGACGTTTGACGGTACTACGCACACCCTGCAAGCAGGAGAATACAATAGGGTCGACTATGCAAACGTCGCGAAAGTGTATGTCGATTTGAGTGATACGACGACTGATGTAAACGGCAACGTGTATGCGCAAGCGTTGAAATCAAACAGCTTTCTCGACGACGGTTTTGCGGCGAATCTCGAATCGACGGATAACTTGTATGGAATCATCAACCTCAAAGGGAGCGGCAGTTTCGATACCCTCATAGGTGATGCCCAAGGGAATAAACTCGAAGGTATGGCAGGAGACGACCGTATCGAGGGTAAAGGGGGCGCGGATGTGCTTGATGGCGGAAGCGGGGATGATGTTTTCATAGCTACCGATATTGGTGACGGAAACGACCAAATCATCGGCGGAGACGGCATCGATACGATCGACTATAGCGCGATAACAAATAGCACATACCACTTAGAGGCAAATCTCGGAAGCGGCACAGCTACGCTCAAAAACGGCGCGACGACACAACAAAGCGATACCGTAAGTACGGTCGAGAACGTCATAGGAAGCGCAGGGGATGACATCATAATAGGAAGCGCCGGCGACAACATCCTCAAAGGGGAGAGCGGCGCAGATACGCTTAAAGGGAGCGCGGGGACAAACTCGCTTTACGGCGGAGACGACAACGACGTAATGTTTAGCGGTAGCGGTAGCGACTACATGGACGGCGAGGGCGGAGTCGATACGGTAAATTATTCCGAAGCGATAGCCGCGGTGAATGTCGATCTCGGAATCGAAACCGCGCAAAACGTCGGCGGCGGTATGGGAAGCGATACGCTAGTGAGTATCGAGAATGTCGTCGGAAGTAATTTTGACGACACCTTTAAATCCCATTTTACGAGAAACAATAGTTTTAACGGCAATACCTATGACGACAAGGGCGATACGGTCGATTATAGCAGTTTGACCGTAGATGATGCGACCCAAGATTTTGTCAGAATCGATCTAGCGGGCAACGGACTTGTGATTCAAAACACAATCACTACTGCAACCGATGCTTACGTAAATATTCAAAATATCACGGGAACGGACGGAAATGACACGATCTACGGCGATGGCGGCGTAAATACACTCAAAGGCGGCGCAGGGGATGACACCCTTATGGGAAGAGGCGGGAATGATTATCTTGACGGCGGCAGCGGCAGCAACACGGTAAGTTATACGTATGCTCTCGGGGGTGTTGAGGTTGATTTTAAAATAGGTCTAGGCTACGTCAATGCTTCCGACCAAGACACGCTCGTCTCTATCCAAAACGCTATCGGCGGCAGCGGAAATGATATTTTCAAAATGGCAACGGGAGCGATCGCAAATACGATAGACGGTAACGGCGGTAGCGGGAATCTCGTGAGCTACGAATATTATACGGCGGGCGTTACGCTCGATCTGGGTTTGAGTACGGCACAAGAGGTAGTCGCGGGAGATTTTGATACTTTGAGCAATATCCAAAATGCAAAAGGGGGCGATGGGGATGATTCCTTCAAAACCAACTTTGCGGTATCCAATCAGTTTGACGGCAACGGCGGGAACAATACTATGGATTATAGTAATGCCGCTGCCAATCAAAATATCACGGTCACCCTTGATGGGGCAAACTATAGAACCGTAAGTATCACCAACGCGCAAAACGACAGTATCAAAAATATCCAAAATATTTTCGGCGGTGCGGGTGCCGATAACCTCACGGGCGATGGCAATAGCAATATTTTAAAAGGGGGTGCGGGCGCGGATATTATCGCGGGTACGGCAGGTCTCAACTCCCTTTACGGCGAAGCGGGCGCAGATGTAATTACTGCGGGAACGGGCAATGACTTTGTCGACGGCGGCGCGGATGATGATGTCATCTATGCAAACGCAGGGGCAAATAGCATTTTCGGCGGCAGTGGCGTGGACACGATATTTAGCGGAAGCGGAGATGATACCATTTACGGCGGCACCGATAGCGTCGTAGGAGCTGAAGCGGATTGGGTGAGCTTCCAAAATGCGTTAGCAAGCGTTACCGTGAATCTTAACTCTGCTACGGGAGGGACTTTCGCTGGCGCTACGGGCTACGCACAAAGTGCCGCGACGGGACTTGATAGCTTTTTTGGGATAGAAAATATTATAGGCAGTGCAAATAGCGATAATATCACCTTGGATGATACGACGATAAATACCGTATACGGCGGGGGCGGTAGCGATACGATACAAGCGGCTACGGCTTCTTATACGGGCGGCAATACGATTGATGGATTTGGCGTAGCGGGTATCGAAAACGGGAGTGATAGCGATACGATGGACTATAGCGCCCTTACCGACAATACCGAACATCTATCGGTAGATTTAAATACGCTTGACGGGAACGGTTTTGCGACGGTAGATTTTAGTGACGGTGCGAAGAGCGATGACAAACTCAAAAGCATAGAAAACGTCACGGGTACGGCAGGGAACGATACGCTCCTCGGAAAAGACGGCGCAAATAACACCCTCATAGGAGGTGCGGGTAGCGACTTCTTGATGGGAAGAAGCGGGGACAACTATCTTGATGGAGGAAGCGGAAGTAGCGGCAACTTTGTGAGCTACCAATATGTCGGTGCTGCAAATAGCGTAATAGTAGACTTGACGAATCAAAGTGCGAATGTCGTGGGAAGCGGCTATAACGATGCGATCAGAAATATCCAAAACGCCATCGGCGGTGCGGGTGCGGATACCTTAAAAGGGAGCGGTGCTTCAAATATCCTCGTCGGCGGTGCCGGTAGCGATAAGTTCGTGATGATGGGTGATAATAGCGATACGGTGTATGGAGGAAGCGTCACGTTTGACGGCAGCGGAGCGATAGATTCCCATACGGATTCCGAGCAAGACACCATAGACTACAGCAATTACGGCAATAAAGTCTTGATAAATCTCACGACACAGAGCGCACAAGTAGACTTGCTCAATAACACCTTTGCAAGCGGTACGAAAGACGATACGTTATATGGAATCGACAATGTCATAGCCTCCGCACAACAAGATACCGTTTACGGCGGTAGCGGCATAAACACGATTTATGCGGGATTGGGCAACGATAGCATTTTCACGGGAAGCGGTGCTGATACGATTTATGGACAAGGGGGTGATGATGTCGTGTTTATGCAAAGCGTGGCGAATGCGGCATCCAACCTCGTGGACGGCGGCGATGGTTTTGATACCGTTGATTATAGCGGTTTGGCGGAGCGCGTCGTCATCAATATGCAAGGTGTCACCGACGTAAACGTACAAGTGGGCAATACCGCAAATCATCACGTCATCACTTCTATCGAAAATATCACGGGAACTGCACAAAATGACACGATAACGGGAAGCGAAGGAATCAACACGTTCGTCGGACTAGACGGTGTAGATAGCATCTACGGAATCTCGGGTAATAACGTCATTTACGGCGGCACGCAAGTGAGAAACTCCGCTTCGAGCGATGGCGACTTACTCGTCGGCGGTACGGCGAACGACACGATATTCGGTGCGGCAGGAGCCGATGATATTAGCGGTGGACTAGGAAACGACACGATATACGGCGGTGGCGGTGCTGATATTCTCAAAGCAGGCATCGGTCAAGACACCCTGTATGGCGAAGCGGGGAATGATACTTTGGTTTTTGAAGCGGCCGATAATATGACCAATTTCGTCTACGGCGGCGATGAGACTACCGATAGCGGCGCATTGGATATGGTCGATTATAGGCTCGCGATAAAAGGGCTTACCGTAGATTTGGGCGGCAAGAGCGGTATCCAGCCTGCCGATGAAAGCACCTATGATGCAAACGTAGTCGGTACATATAACTACAATGGTTTCGCATATAGTGCCGATCAAGGATTCAATCTCTTATATGGAATCGAACAAGCACGAGGAAGCGATCTTGAGGGCGACACTATACGGGGAAGCCAAGCCGATAACTCCATTTGGGGACACGGCGGCGATGATACGTTGTATGGCGTCAGCGGAGACAACTATCTTGATGGCGGCATCGATGACGACTTACTATTTGCGGGGCTTGGAAGCGACGTGATGGTGGGTGATAGCGGCGATGACGTGTTTAAAACCTATTATGATGGCTTAGGAGCAGACGAAGCGGCAAAATTCGGTGCCGCAAATACGATATACGGCGGTACGTGGGACGGCGTGAGTGCGGGTGCAAGCGGAAATGATACGGTCGATTACGGCGCTATTATCGATAGCACTTATAATATTTTCGCGGACTTATCGACAAGTGCAAATAACGTAGCGTTTAGAACGGGAACCGCGACGACGCACAAGAGTGACAGCGTACTGTATGTAAACAACATCATAGGGACTGCGGGGAACGACACATTTAGAGGAAATGCCAATGCCAACGTCTTAAACGGCTCTGCAGGCAACAACACCGCATTGTATACCTTTGCGGCGTTGACTGCGGGAATCGTAGCGGATTTGCAAGCGGGAACGACGACTAAAGTCGTGGCAAGCGGCACACTCACCGATACACTCATAAATATTCAGAATCTCGTGGGAAGTGATTTCGATGATTCTTTCGTGACCAAGATCAATGAAGCCAATATCATCGACGGCGGCACGGAAGGAATCGGCGGGGATACGATAGATTATAGCACCAACGGCGCTACGAAAATCATCCTCGATCTCGATGTGGCACATACGACGGATGTATACGGCGTAGGGGCGATCAACGACGGGACGTATGCTAGCGTATATATCGGTGACGGTACGGTTGTCGATAAAATCAAAAATATCGAAAACATCAAAGGAAGCGCGGGCGCCGACACGATATACGGCAACAGCGCGGACAATACCATCTACGGCATGGGCGGTGCGGATACCATCTACGGAATCGCGGGAGAGAACTATATCGACGGCGGTGCTGGGAATGACCTTATCTACGGCGGTAGCGGTGCGGATACTCTTATCGGCGGTACGGGCGATGATACGTTTAGGGGCGAGAGCGCGAGTGGCTTTGCGGGTGATAGTATCGACGGCGGTAATGAGACTGATGGCGTAAGTATCACGGGCAGAGGAAGCGACACGCTTGATTATAGCTTGGTCGATACGACCGGATTTACCAAAGGGGTCGAGCTCACCTTGAATGACACCGTGAGTACAACCGTCACGATAGATAGCGGCAATAGCCACACGGTAGTCAATATCGAAAACGTCATAGGTACGGCGCATAATGATTCGCTTGTCGGCGATAGCGGCAACAATACGTTAGTCGGAGAAGCGGGAATCGATACCATAAGAGGCACCTCGGGCAATAACGTTATTTACGGCGATAAGGTAGACGGTAGCGAAGCAAATGCGGTCGCAAACAATGATGTCATCTTTGCGGGAAGCGGCGATGACAAGATTTATGCGGGCGGGGGACTGGATACCATCCATACCGCACTAGGCAGCGATACGATCTACGGCGGCGCGGGTGATGACCTTATCTACGGCGGTGTAGGGAGTAATAAAATCTACGGCGGTAATTATATCGTCGCGACACAGTCACATACCGATAGCGGTAACGACACCGTGAGCTATGAAAACATCGCCGGAAGCGGAGTGATCGCGCGTCTCAATTCAAACCTCGCAATAGTGAGCGTGACGGGGAATGCGGATGTCCTCTTTGGAATCGAAAACGTAACCGGTACAGTGATGGCGGATGAGATTGTCGGGAATATCAATGAAGCAAACATCCTCATCGGCGGCGCGGGGAATGACACGATAAACGGTCTTAGCGGAAATAACAACCTGCAAGGAGGGGATGATAAAGACACCATCATCTCAGGTAGCGGAGACAACATAATAGACGGCGGCGAAGGGGGCGTGGATAGCGATACGGTTGATTATAGCTATCTCACGGGAGCTGATTTCGGTGACGACACCGATAATGCGCTTTACTATAAAAACGGACAATATTATAACGGCGTGAAAGTCGATCTGACCGACACAAACGCACAGAGAATCCATGTCAACTACGGTAGTGATACCATCAGCAACGTGGAAAACGTCATCGGCTCTACGAAGAACGACTATATCGTCGGTACGAACGACAATAACATCTTGGACGGCAAAGGCGGAAACGACTACTTCTTCCTCGGACAAGGACAAGATACGATACTCGGAGATGCGGGAGAAGACACGATAGCCTTTAGCGACGTGGGAAGAAACGGTACGACGATAGGGGGGGTCGAGGTAGATTTGAGCAAGAATCAAACCTACGGCAGCCCCGATAGTTACCGAGTAATTGATGACGGTTTCGGGAATCAAAAATATCTTGATAGCGTAGAAAATGTCATCGGCACGTCGTATGCGGATACATTGTACGGTAATAGCGATGCCAATAAACTCTACGGCGGCAGCGGTGCAGATACCTTGAAAGGAGGATTGGGCGCTGATTTACTCGATGGCGGCGGCGATGAGGACTGGGCATATTTTGATGATATAGCCGTCTCGGGTACTACGATAGTGCTTGATACGAATGGAATCAGCGGTGATGGAAGCGCGGGTACTTCAAATATCACGGGCTATACGACTACGCTTTTAGGAATCGAACACGTCAAGACTACCGCACTAGCCGACATCATCACGGGTGATCACAATGACAACTCCATACTTTCAGGCGGCGGTAACGACACTATCTACTCCTCACAAGGAAGCGATTATGTCGACGGCGGCGAGGGAGCGGATACTGTTGATTTTGCGGTAGCGGGAATCTCCACGGGTGCGGTAATCAATCTAAACGCTACACAAGTGCTCGGAGATGATACTACGTGGGCGGTACAAAATGATGGATTCGGCAATAAAGAGCTTGCGTACAATATTGAAAATATCCAAGGTACAAGCTATGCCGACTATATCATAGGCAATGCTCAAAACAATACGATTTGGGGCGGCGTAGGCAACGATACGATGTACGGTATCAGCGGCAATAATATCCTAGCCGGCGGCGAAGGGAGCGATACGTTCCGCGGCGGCGTAGGGGATAACGTCATCTACGGCGAGACATACGTCACTTTGGGCGGTGCGGGTACCGAGACCGATACGGGATCGAGAGACTTGATCGACTTTAGCGATAGCGGGATCTCGGTCGCACTCAATCTAAGCGCCACAAACTCCATAGCGTACACCAACGAATCTACGCTCACTCTTGATGCGCTCACCTCTATAGGATACGGGAAAAACACCCTGTATAACATCGAAGATGCGCTAGGAGGCAGCGGTGCGGATACGCTTGTGGGATCTTCAAGCGTGGCGAATATTTTGGATGGCGGCGGCAATAACGACATTCTATTTGGATTGGGCGGATCGGGGAATATCCTAGTCGGCGGCACGGGTGATGACACGATGCTAGGCTCTTTGAACGGCGATATGATCTACGGCGGTACGGTAACCTATAACGGTACGAGGAGCGGGGTGAGTGCCCATAGCGGCAGCGGAAGCGATTGGGTTGATTATAGCCATATCACCGACACAAAAGCGGTAAGTATTGACCTTAGAACTTCAAATCCTGCCGCAGGCGTTATCCCCGTAGCTTACGCAAAAGCCGAAGTCATCGGGACACCTGCAAGCTTTGACGCACTTATAGGAATCTCCAATGCAAAAGGGACGTTAAATGACGATACCCTTAGAGGAAGCGATGATTTTGCGGTGACAAACTCACTCCTAGGATACAAAGGCGATGATAGCTTCGTCGTCTCAAAAGGGGCAGACTATATCGACGGCGGCGATGGGTTTAATACTATGGATTATAGCGGCGTTGATTTCGGCGACGGCGGAAATGCGGTCGTCGTAGATTTGGGGCTAAGTAAAGCACTTGATAACGGCTACCAAAACGGCGGCGCGGTAGAAGATACACTTTTAAATATCCAAAAAGTGATAGGGACAACCGGCAACGACCAGATTTACGGAAGCTCTTATGCCAACGTATTCGTAGGCGGCGCGGGCGATGATACTATCGATGGACGTGAGGGGAAAGATACCATAGAAGGTACTTCGGGGAACAACAAGCTTCTCGGCGGCGCGGGCGATGATACTATCTACGGCGGCAGCGGCAATGATACGTTGGACGGCGGCGCGGATAACGACATACTTGACGGTAGTCTCGGAGGAAACAACACATTCATAGGCAGCGCGGGCGATGATACGATGAGCGGCGGTGCAGGAATGGATACACTCTATTATGCTACTAGCGAATCAGGTATCACCGTAACACTCAAACCTTCCGGTACGGATGGAACTATCACAAGTACGACGGACGGCACGGATACGCTTAAAACCCATTTTGAGAGACTTATCGCTACAAATTACAAAGACGTAATCGATCTACGGTTAGCCCAAGCGGGAAGTACTATTTTGGGGTATGGCGGGAATGACACCCTTTATTCGAGTGAATTATATAACGACACGATATACGGTGGGGATGGCAATGACATCTTCTACGCAAACGGAGGAAGTAACGTCTACTACGGCGGGAACGCTACGCTGGACGGCAGCGGCAATATCACGGGATATAGTGCGAGCGGAACCGATACACTGAACTATAGCATCGCCGCTCAAAGTATAAATGTCGATTTGAGTAGCAATAGCGCTAGTGCAAACGGTTTTGGCGGCACGGATGCGATATACAACATCGCCAATGTTACAGGCTCAAATCAAAGTGACATACTCAAAGGAAACGCCGGAGTAAATACCCTCAAAGCAGGAAGCGGCGATGACTGGATAGTCGCTACTGCGGGCAATGATGCAATAGAGGGGGGGAATCATACGCAAACCGATGATTCGCAAGGCTCTGCAAGCGTAAAAGAGGGCGGAGGCGATTGGCTTAGTTTTGAAGAGATAGCAAACGGTCTTGATGCTACTATGAGCGCAAACTCTATTACGTTTGGAGGATATACTCCGCATATAGTTGAGATTGAGAATCTCTTCGGCACGAATCAAGATGATATATTGCGCGGCGACAGTAGTAATAATACGCTCCACGGAAATAGCGGCGATGACGCGATTTACGGCACGGCAGGAGCAAACTTCCTTATAGGCGGCGAAGGGGATGATACCCTTTATACCGGTAGCGGTTTGGATAAATATGATGGCGGGGATGTCTCGATAGGTTCATTCTATACCGCTACGGCGAACCACGGGACGAATACTATTAGTTTTTACTATGCACCAAAAGGGGTTTCGGTAGATCTCGGCTATGACAACGGAGACGGTAGCTACGGCAGGGTTTTGAATGACGGATACGACAATGTCGAAACGTATGTGAGAAACATAGACAATATCACGGGCAGTCTCAACTACAACGATACTCTAAGAGGAAACGCGGAAAATAACCTCATAAGCGGTCTTGGGGGGCATGACGCGATTTATGGCATAGGGGGAGAAAATACCCTTTTAGGCGGTACGGGCAACGACACTATTACCACCGCTACTACAAAAGGCGGGGGAGATAGAGGAGATTTAGTGCTCGGAGGGCAAGGAATCGATACGTTGCTCGGATCGTTCAATAGCGATTTGCTCATCGGCGGCGAGTATGTTAACGATAACGGAAGTATGGTGTATGAAGACCTCGAAGGGGATTGGGTAAGCTATAGCGCGTATAACAGCGGACACACGTACGGAATCAACGTCGATCTCTCTACGATTACGACACTAAGCTTCGTAGGAGCAGATAGCGATAGAAGTCAATACGACGGTGATTATTCACAAGTCATCCAACTAGATAATACGGGTGCTGAAATCGTAGCCGAATACGACTACTTGATGGGTATCGAAAATATCCAAGGAAGCGACCTTATCGATACACTCAAAGGAAGCGACGGAGATAACACTATTTTGGCGGGTGCGGGCGATGATACGATATTCTTAGACGCGAGCGGGGTAGATTATATAGACGGCGAAGGGGGTAGCAACTGGCTAAGCCTAGAAGATAACTATCGAGGGACGATAGATTTGCGATCGGGTTATAATATAGCAGGAACGACAAACGGAAGTACCACCGTGCTGAATATCCAAAATATCCTCGGAAGAAGCGCCTCTGCGAGAAGCGAGACCGTATGGGGAAGAAGTGATTCCTCGTACGGCGAGACATTTATCATGTTTGACGGCGCGGACACGGTCCTAGGAGCGCAAGGAAACGACCTCTACGATATGGGGGATGGAAATGACAGAGCGTATTCAAACTACGGCAGTGACACCCTTATCGGCGGCGGCGGAGCAGACTGGATAGACCACTACGGCAACTACGGCTCTAGCACGGGAGCGAAGATAATCTTTACCGCGATAACGGCTGCCGATTATAATTCTCTAGCCACAGGGCAAGCCGCGCTTACCATCGCAAACCAAGCTTTAGAGGTAGTCTCTTTGGATATTGATTTGCAGGGTATAGGCTCGATAGCCGACGGTGCGCACAATTTTTATAAGACGACGGACGGCAGAGGATATACCGACTATATGTATAGAACCGCCACCGATACGCCTGATTTTGAAAACTATCGACTCGGCAACGGAGCAGATATATTGAGCGGAAGTAGCCTCTCTGAAAGTATCATCGGTATGGGCGGATACGACACTATTTGGGGCGGAGCGGGTAATGACGTCATCGAAGGCGGAGACGGAAGAGATACCCTTTTTGGGGTAAGCGGCAACAACTCGCTTTGGGGCGGCAACGACAACGATTTGCTCATCGGCGGTACGGGCAACGACCGATTAGAGGGTGATTCCGGCGATGATCTTATCTATGCAAAAGCGGGAAATAACAACATAAACGGCGGCGCGAACGACGACACGATTTATGCGGGAAGCGGTGTTGATGCCATCGACGGCGGTAGCGGAACCGATACCTTGCGTTTTGACGGCGGCAGCCAAAGGGTGGTCGTAAATCTCGGCGGCGATGTCTTAAGTTTTGACGGCGGATCGACGTTAGCGACGAATAGCTTTATCAGCAGCTACGGAAATACGGGTACGGTCGTAGGCGTAGAAAATGTCGACGGTACTATTTATAACGATACGATTCGGGGCAACGATTCTAAGAACATCATAAATAGCGGCACGGGAGATGACTATATATTTGCATCGTACGGTGTGGATGAGATTGACGGCGGAAGTAACACCAACGGTGACTGGGTTGATTATAGTTTAGTAGGAAGCTTGGTGCAGGGTACGGGAGAATCATTTAATGGCGTAAGTGTAAATCTCGGCGGCGGACCGGGAGCTATCGGTGCGAGATTCACATACAATACCGGCAGTGGAGATGTCACCAATAGTCAAGTTTTCGTTGATATTGAAAATATCGTGGGGACTTCCAATGATGACGTTTTGGTCGGTAATGCTTCGGTCAATACCCTTAAGGGCGGCGGCGGAGACGATGAGGTCTACGGTATATCGGGCAATAACAAACTGTACGGCGAAGCGGGGAATGATACTATTTTCAGCGGCTCTGGCAGTGATCTTATCGACGGAGGGGCAAATAGCGATACGGTGGATTATACCGATAAGCATAACTCCTCGAATGTCAGAGTAAACCTTAGCGGCTCGAATCAAACCTTAAGCGGTACGACCACCGCAACGATGAGTGGTGCTACAAGCGGTATGATCGATACCTTGGTAGCTATCGAAAACGTAACTACGGGTGCGGGTAATGACACGATATGGGGAAGCGCATCGGCAAACGTCATTAACTCCGGCGCAGGAAACGACACGTTGTTTGCTACGGGAGGGAATAATAATACCCTTTATGCAGGTAGCGCGGCTGATGTAGTGACGGGCGGTAGCGGCGTAGATACCATCTTCGGCGAAGACGGTGATGATTCTATAGTCGCGAGCGGCGGTGCGGATATTATTAACGGCGGTGCGGACAGCGACACTGTCGATTATAGTACTAGCTCTACGGGTATCAATCTTACCTTGCTTAATGACGGTGCGACGGTCAGCGTGAGCCATAATATCGGCGGCGCGGCGAGTGATAGTTTGAGTAATGTCGAAGGAATCAAAGGCTCTTTGAGCGCTTCAAACAGCCTGGTCGGTAACAATCTTAATAACTCTTTGATAGGCGGCAATAGCACGGATATACTCAAAGGGGTAAGCGGCGATAACTATCTTAACGGCGGCAGCGGCAATGATACGATCTTTGCAGGCAGCGGCAATGATACGATCATAGGCGGCAGCGACGTTGACTGGCTCGACTATACGGCGATAGGGGCGAATGTCAATGTGAGCTTGCGATCGGGGAGTGCGAGTTACGGTTCGAGCGATACCATCTCACAAATCGAACACCTCAAAATGGGGAACGGTACGAATATCATCGAAGGTGATTCGGGTGCAAATAGCCTTGTGGGCGGCAGCGGTACGGATACCCTTAGCTATAGCGGTGCGGCGAGCGGCATAACTCTAAATGTCACGAGTGCGGGCGCAGGGAGTGCAAGCGGGGACGGTGCGGATGTGTTTAGTAACATCGAAAACTATACCTTATCCAATAGCGGCGATACCCTCAACCTAAGCGGCGTATACGGAAGTACTCTCAACGCCGGAAACGGAACCGATACCGCAAACTACGGCAGCGCGCTAGCAGGACTCACCGTGACCGTAAATAACGGCACTACGAGCGCGACGGTAAATGACGGTACACACACCGACACCTTGCAAAACGTAGAGAAAATCATCGGCGGGGACGGCAACGATACGTTTATTGTTTCAGATGTCACGAATGTAGATACGCTTGATGGCGATGGTGGAATCAACACCTTGCAGCTAAGCGGCGACATCGATCTCTCATCCGTCGTGTTGTTGAACTTTGATTCTATCACCGTAGCGGATGGAGATACACTCACCGTAAATGCGCAAGATTTGTCAGACAAAACGTTGAGTATCACCTTGAACGGCAGCGGCAGTTTGGTGATAGTATCGGATTCTAGTAGCCATAATTTCTCAAATCTTTCCGTGACAAAAGGGACGGGAAATGTCACCCTTGATGTCAATATAAATAAAGACATAAGCGGAGCAAATATCAATACGTTTATCGATACGTTTGACGTAGCAAGCGGTAATACGCTCACTTTGAGCTATGCACAATTTAACGGGCAGAGCGGAATTGGAGCGGGGACACTCAAACTAAGCGATGGTTCGCTCACCGGAGCACAGATTAAATCGATAAATGATGCAAGCTCCAATGCGATAGATTTGAGTAACGTCACAACTATATCAACTACGACTATGTCGGATATGTTAGAGATAATCAACAACACAGGGGCGATCTTTACGACCGCGCCGAATTATGCGGTGAGCATCAGTGATGTATCAAGTGCGGCAAACGTCAACACCGTAGCGGGAGACACGAGCGGTGTAGTGACTGCAACTATAGCCGATGACGCAGTAACTGCGACGCTGGGCGCAATAGGCAATGTAAGCGCAGGCGATTCTATAACGTTTACAACGACCGATACAAGCGTGGATGCGAGTGATTTGGTTGACTTGGCGGCAAAAGTGGATACGTTTGGAGTGGGTACTATCACAAATATCACCGAAGCCTACAACACCGCAAACCTCACGACCGAAGTACTCAATGCTGAGGCTATCAAAAACGGCGTAAACGTACAGATAACCGGAGGCACGATTTCCGCAGCGACGTTTGATACACTCGCGGCTGATGCGACGATAGGGAATATCACCGCAACACTTGATGCCAACACGGCAATAACCGATGCGACGGTAGCCGCACTTTCACACGTAGATTCCGCTGACATCGTTACCCTAAACTCTACGGTAGTGACCGCCGATGCAACGGCACTCAATGACCTAAACGCATTACTGGATACAAAAACCTATGCGAATCTAACGACTATCACCGAAGCCTATAACACGGCAAACCTCACGACCGAAGTACTCAATGCTGAGGCTATCAAAAACGGCGTAAACGTACAGATAACCGGAGGCACGATTTCCGCAGCGACGTTTGATACACTCGCGGCTGATGCGACGATAGGGAATATCACCGCAACACTTGATGCCAACACGGCAATAACCGATGCGACGGTAGCCGCACTTTCACACGTAGATTCCGCTGACATCGTTACCCTAAACTCTACGGTAGTGACCGCCGATGCAACGGCACTCAATGACCTAAACGCATTACTGGATACAAAAACCTATGCGAATCTAACGACTATCACCGAAGATGCCGCAGAAATAGGCGCTTCCGCAGTAGAGATCACAAATGCTCTTGCCATAAAAGCAAATGCCAACGTGACGATAAGCGGAACTATCAGTGCCGCGAATGCAAATACTATCGCGAATGCCACGAGCGGAGTAGTGACTGCAACTATAACCGATGACGCAGTAACTGCGACGCTGGGCGCAATAGGCAATGTAAGCGCAGGCGATTCTATAACGTTTACAACGACCGATACAAGCGTGGATGCGAGTGATTTGGTTGACTTGGCGGCAAAAGTGGATACGTTTGGAGTGGGTACTATCACAAATATCACCGAAGCCTACAACACTTCTAGTGTGGCTACCGAAGTCGTAAATGCACTTAATATTACGGGCAACACCGAAACGGTCACGATAAGCGGCGGCGCAATAACAGCGGCAAATATCGATTCTATCATTGATGCAACGAGCGGCATCGTGACCGCGATCGCGACTACCGACACCGCGACTAACATAAATACGGCTCTTAGCGATGCGGGTGGGCAGGTGAATGCCCTCACGCTCACGGTGAACGGTGCAGCCGCTGCTTCCGATCTCAATGCTCTTGTCGGAAAAACATCTTTGGCGATAACAGCAACTGCCATTACAAGTCTCGCGGGCAACGCCGCGGACGTAAAAACGGCACTCGCTTCAGCGGGAATCACGACGGTGACAAATAGTAGCCTCGCGGTGAACGTGAGCGGAAGTACGAGCGTGGCGGATATAAATACCATAAACAGCGATAGCGCTACGGGCGTAGTAACGGCGAGCGCGACAGAACAAGATGCCACGACGCTCAAAACACTCACCACAAGTAGTACGGATGCGATCGCTATCACTATGGCGGCAGCTTCAACCGCGGCGGCTGATTTGATCAGCATCGATAGCAAAACGGCAACGGCAATTACGGCAACGGCTATTACGGAATTAACGGGCAACGCTACGGACGTAAAAACAGCACTCGCTTCAGCGGGAATCACGACGGTGAGCGATCATAGCCTCGCGGTGAACGTGAGCGGAAGCACGAGCGTGGCGGATATAAATACCATAAACAGCGATAGCGCTACGGGCGTAGTAACGGCAAGTGCAACGGAGCAAGATGCAACGACGCTCAAAACACTCACCACGACCAATACCGATGCGATAGCTATCACTATGGCGGCAGCTTCAACTGCGGCGGCTGATTTGATCACGATAGAGACAAAAACATCGCAAGCTATAGATACAACAAATATCACCGCACTCACCGGAAGCGTGGCGGATGTGAAAACCGTACTTGCGTCCGCCGAGTTTACGACGGTCACAAACAACTCATTGGTTGTTACCTTGTCAGGCACAACTGCAACCGCGGCAGATTTATTGACCATTGAGAATGATAGTGCGACGGGAAGTATCAACGCAGGAACGCTCACGGCAATAAGCGGCAGTCTTAGCGATCTCAACACCTTGTATAATAGCGGCAATTTCACCGGACTTGGCAATGAAAATACCACAATTACCGACAGTGGAGCTGTCACCTCTACCGATCTCAATGACTTTATCGGCGAAACGAGCGGAACCGTCTCGATAGGAAGCGTGACGATAAATGTCGCAAACGGCGATACGTTAAATCTAAGCAGTATCACTACGACAGGCACACTCACGATTAATGATACGAACGGCAATGAAAATATCACGGGAACATCCGCGGCTGATATAGTGAATCTATCCGGTGGAGATGACACCGTAAATCTCGGCGCGGGTAACGACACCGTAAATATCGCTCACGGTAATATCGATACGAACGATAATATTACCGATAGTAGCGGAAACGATACGCTCAATATCACGACTAGCGGCACGATAGATAGCGCAGGACTTATCGATGTGAGCGGATTTGAGACACTCAATCTCGCAGGCGGAAATGATGACATTACGTTTGATAACGTAAGTGAGTTCAATAATTTTATCAGCGAGTTTACAAACATCGTGGATAGCGGCGGCAATGATAGCTTGTCATTCGGCGGAAGTGCCGTGAGCGGCGATTTGGATTTTAGCAAGCTAAGCGAGTTTGAGAATCTCAATCTCTCAAGCGTCGCGGATAATCTCACGATAAGCGGCGATGAACCCGATGCCATCAACGGTTTGGGTGGCGACGACGACTTTACACTCAACTTTAGCAATATCGGTAATTTTGAAATCGACGGCGGCAGTGGAAGCGATGCGGTCAATTTGAGCGGCTATAACAACGCTACCGTCACAAATGCCCTCAACAACGCATTTGCAAATATGGAAGAGCTTAACTTGGCGGATGCGGGTACGTTTACTATCGATGCAGAAGCGATAAACAACTGGCTCCAAGGCTCAGGCGGCACTACGTTTACGATTAGCGGCACGAGCAACGATACGCTCAATATCACGACGGACAACGCGAATTATCACTTGTCGGATGATGGCAGTACGTGGACGTATGACGGCACGAATATCGGTGCGGGAACATACTACGTCGACATAAACAACGACAATACGACGGATCTTACGCTACAAGTCGTAGCGTAGACTCCGCGTAAATCATTCAACACAAGAAGGGACAATGTATAAAAATATAGAAGTTTTGGACAAAGAGAAGTACAAAAGTATCAAATTTAGTGAAGTTGATTTTGCCGAAGTCGGGAAACATATCGGTCTTATTCCCGTAGGTTTTACCGAGGTGTGGTATATGAGCCATAGCTGTCCCGTCATAATAAGCGCGGGTGAAAACGGAGAGTTTCTCGCATTTACGGGTATCACCAAAGATATATCCGTGTTTTACAAAGATGATGTGTATCTGCCCGCTTTCGTGAGAAGTTATCCGTTTTTAAATATCGATATAACCGACAAAAACGGAGTGCCCAATAGCATCATAGGGATAGATAAGAATCCAAGCATCGTAGCAAAAAACAAAAAGAATCCTATCTTTATGAAGGATAAAACGGTAAGCAAAGAGGCGCAGGCAAAAATAGACCTCGTAAGAGAGCTCAATAGACAGCGCACAGTCTCGAAAAAAATAGTCGCCGAACTAAAAAAATATGATTTGCTCATCAAACAAGAGCTAAGGGTAAAGACGGGTGAAGCCGAAAGGGTACTTATCGAGGAGTTTTATACGATCAATATCGAAAAACTCATCGGCTTAGAAGATGCTATTTTGGCGACTTGGGCGAGAAAAGGGTGGATGGGAATCTTTGATGCCCACTTGAAATCATTGGCAAATTTCCAAAGGGTTTTAGGGGCAAATCGATAAATGGCTTTTGAAGGTGCTTACAACAAGGCGGTCAACGCCAAATACGGCTATTGCATATACAACAAAAATGACGTGTATATCGGGAGATCTATCGAAGCGTATGGAGAATTTTCGGGATTAGAATCTGAGATCTTCGGCGAGTTTTGTACAAACGGTAGCGTCGCGATAGAGGTGGGGGCAAATATCGGCGTACACACCCAAGCACTCTCTAGAGTGGTGGGTGAGCGTGGGATCGTCCTAGCATTCGAGCCGCAACGACTCTCTTTTCAAACCCTTTGTGCGAATCTCGCCATCAATAGCATCACGAATGTTTTTGCGTATAATCTCGCGGTATCGCAAAGTGCTAGTGAAATTTTAGTGCCTGAACTAGACTACTCAAAGCAAAATAATTTCGGCGGCATTTCGCTTGAAAATGTACAAAAGGGGATAAGAATCTCCGCAATCCCGCTTGATTCGCTTCAATCGCAATTACGCAAAGTCGATTTTATCAAGATCGACGTTGAGGGGATGGAGCAAGAGGTGTTGCTCGGCGCGAAAGAGATTCTCGCATTGCACAAACCCGTACTCTATATCGAAAACGACCGTCAAGAAAAATCGCAAAAACTCATCGAACTATTGTGGAATCTCGGCTATACGCTCTACTGGCATCTCCCGCCGCTTTTTAATCCAAACAACTTTTTTAAGAATCCGAAAAATATTTTCGGCAATACTATCTCGGTGAATATGGTGTGTCTGCACAAACACCATAATTTTGATCTCAAAAAATACGGATTGAAGGAGGTCTTAGAATCTTCAACCCATCCATTGGCAAAAAACACTCCCGCTAAAAGTGCGGAGGAGCGTTGCAGGGCAGGGGAGCTTTTTGCAAAAAAAGGGGCGTATCAAGAGGCGGTAAACGCATATCAAGAAGCGATAAAGATCGATCCGTTGCATAAAAAGAGTTATCTCTATTTCGGCGCACTGCTCAAACATCTCAAAAAATACGAAGACGCGGTGCAGCTCTATAATATCGCACTTCGCCATTTTCCCGATGATGACAACTTCCACAACCTAGTCGGTATCGTATTTGAAATGATGGGGCGGGATAATAAAGCGATAGAAGCATACAAGAACGCCATCCGCGTCAATCCGAAATCCTCCAAATCGATAAATAATCTCGGCGTAATGCTCTACAAGCAAAAGCGATACGAAGAATCGGCAAAGATATTTCAAATAGCGCTTGACGTCGATCCCGACTACACCGAGGTGTATAGCAATCTCGGAGCAGCACTCAATAAAGCCAAAAAATACGAAGAATCGATACAAGCGCTAGAACGTGCAATAGAAAAGATGCCAAATCACGCAGGCGCATATACGAATCTCGGGAATGTCTACTCGAAATTGGGGGATTATAAAAAAGCGCAAAAACTCCACGAAAAATCTATCGAGCTAGAGCCAAAAGGCTCAAACGCCTATTCTAACCTCGCGACGGCATTAAAGAATCAAGGACTTACCCAAAAAGCGATAGAAAATTACAAAAAAGCTATCGCGTTAGATTCTCAATTCGTAAATGCCCATTTTGATCTCTCAACCGCACTACTTAGCATCGGCGAGTTTGAAGAGGGGCTAAAAGAGTATGAGTGGCGATTTAAAAAGGATGAAATGCTTCCCCACATCATCAAATACAAAGAGATCTTCTCCAAACCGATGCTCCAAAAAGGGAGCGATGCGAAAGGGAAAAAAGTGCTAGTCCACAGCGAGCAGGGGTTTGGCGATAGTTTGATGTTTGTACGATTTATCCCTGAGTTAAAACAGAGATTCGGATGTGAGGTGATTTTTAAGGCAAGAGACGAGTTGGTAGACTTATTTGAGGGGAGCTGCGATATAGATCGCGTCGTATACAGAAGCGAACCTACGCCGAATTTTGATTATCACCTACCTATAATGAGTATCGCCTATGTACTTGATCTCAAAGATGAAAAAGATTTTACTAAAAAAGATTATTTATCAATAAAAAAATTTAATGAATTAACTATCGAGAAAAATAATAAAAAACACAACATCGGAATTTGTTGGAGTGCTAGTCCTACGGGAGAGAGTTTTGAGGGAAAGGTTTTTGATCTAAAGTTTTTTGAGCCGTTAATAATGAATGAAAAGCTCAATATCTATTCCCTGCAAGCAGGGTACGGCAGAGAAGATATAAAAAAATACGGCTATGAACACAAGATAATCGACAGGATGGATAGCGTAGAGAATTTCGCGCAAACGGCGTATCTTGCAAGTCAGATGGATTTGATCATCACTTCGGATACGAGTGTGGCACATTTATGCGGCGGATTGGGGCTAGAGACGTGGACATTGCTACAAAAATACCCCGATTGGAGATGGAAAAACAAAGGGGAAGAATCGTACTTGTATCCTTCGATGACGCTTATTCGACAAAAACACGATAAAAACTGGGTAAATGTATTTCAATCCGTGCAAGATAGGGTAAAAAAGAGATTTAAGGTATAGAGTTTGTTTATGTACGTTACGTTAGAATGACACGTTTTATTTATTAATATCCATAGGAATTTTTTATGTTTACTTTGATAAAGAGAATCCAAGAATTTATTTCAAATTTAAAAAAGAACAAGGGGCTATGGTTTACTACCATTACTACCGTCTCTATTATCGGTATAGCTATTTGCCTTACGATAATTATGACTATGACCTCGGGCGTCTCTCAAAAAGTCTATAAAAGTATGGCTAAAACGTATGAGCTGGACATAAAATCCAAAATCGATAATAAAAGAGACGAGTTTCAAAAAATGGGGATAGCGATACAGCAAAGCGGCGAGTTGGTCACGGCGCTATTAAATTTTGATGCCGCCGCTATCGCAGGATATAAAGCAAAACTCAACGACGCATTGCTCCAAAACGGCTATACCAACTTTGAAGTCGATATTATCAACACAAACACACCCGAAAAAAATTATAGAAACATCGTAAACTCGGTTATCAATACGAAAAAATCTTTCTTCGGTGCGGAGGTTTTAAATACCGATATTTTTTATCTCTTTTTAGAGCCTCTTTTTAGCGGGGACACGGTAGTCGGGGTCGTAGAGATAAAAGAATCGATACATAATCTTAAGACGACTTTTAAAAATGAAAACAAAGAGTTTGTATTCTTACTTGACAAGAAAATGCTCCCTTATTTGTTACCCGAGGCAAAAAGCGGGTTTTTGAAAGATGTCAGCCAAGTCTACACGATAGACCAAAGGAGATATGATTCAAAGTTCGCACTTGATATTTCGGATATGAACGAAGAAGATTTCGTAGAGCTGTTTAACAAAAAATATATCATCCAAGGAAATTTTTTTAGAACCGTCACGAAGATCTCGGACGTAAACGGCGTAGACATCGGTATCGTTATCGCGGGTGAGAGTACCGAGGAGGCGGGGGCGTTCGTAAATATCGCCGATAGTATGACAAACACCGTAACGACAGTTGCCCTCGGGCTTATTATTTCGTTAATTCTCTTCTTGTTCTAGGGCGCAAATGAGACGACTAAAAATCCTAAAAGTTTTTTTCATTTTCAACTTGTTTATATTTTTTATCATATTTTCCAATTTTGAATTGGTAAAAGTTTTTTTCTTATCGACATTGGCATTTAATATCCCTATTTTGGGCATTTTGGGCGTAGGGATGATCATCGTGTACAACGCGGCATTTAAGCTAACGATGCTGGCGGGGACGTTTGGAATCTTGGCGTATAAAAAAGGGGATCAACTTATCCAATACCTCAAAGGGATAGACAACATTATGCCCGCAAACATCGCCCATATGTTTTTTAAGCGCGCCAAAGGGGGGACGCTCTACTTTACGGAGAGCGAATCGCGGGATGTTACGGCGTGGCTCGGCGAAACATTTGCAAACCAAAAATCGTACATCGGGTTTTTCGTATCAACCGCGCTGATGGTAGGATTGCTAGGTACTTTCTCGGGGTTGTTAAAATCAATAGACGATATGGGCTCTATCATCCTTTCGCTCGGTGGGGACGTGAATCTTGCAGAGGTCGTCGCGGGTTTTTCCGGTCCGCTCGGAGGTATGGCGGTAGGGTTTGGCTCCTCGTTATTCGGGGTCGCTACGGCGATAATTTTGAGCGTACAGACCTATATCCTCTCAAGAAACCAAAACGCCTTTATCGAAGATATAGAGGACTGGATGAAAGGTCGAATCATCGATACGCAGTCTAGTGATGTAATCCAGCAGTTTCAACAAGCCGTAGGCGCAGGCGTGCAACACGTAGGCGCAGGCGTGCAGCACGCACAACCTGTTGCGGTGCAGGGCGGCGGTGAGATGGGGATTTCGGGGAGTAGGTATATGGATATACTAGCGGAGGCACTCGGGGAGTTTCGCGATAGTTTCAAGAAAACGGCAGAAAGCAATGAAGTGATATATAAGATGCTTTCGCAAAATATCGATGCCACCAATCGATCGACCGAAAACGAGATTGCTTTACTGGAGAGAATCGTAAACACCATAAAAGAGCTCAATATCAATCAATTTTCTAGCTCCAACACACTTGATGAATCGATACAAGGGTTGTCAAATATCGCGACAAATCAAAACAAAACTATGAAACAGCTGCTAGACCAACAAAAGCAAAATCAAGAGACTATGGAGAATCTGATACAAAAGCTTGAGACTAGAATAAGCAACATAGAAGCGAAAATAGGAAAATAGCCGATGGCTAAAAGATGCGAAGAAGAGTTTAACCCTTGGCCACCGTTCGTGGATGTCTTTTCATCGGTCATTTTGGTGTTACTCCTTTTTATACTTATTATGGTCGTAAATATTGCTTATTACGCGCAGTTTAAATTCAAAGTCTCCTATACGGGTACCGTCCCTACGAGCGAAGTGATACTTAGTCAGCAAGAGAGCGTAAAACAAAAACTCACGATCAAAGAAGAAGTAGAAGAGGTGCAAGAGAAGACCGAGACAGGGGATATTCAAAGCGCAGGAAAAGATTTGAGTCGTATTTACGAAGATGAAGTGACAAAGCAGGGGATAACGACGACGGAAGATTATATGATTATCAACTTCGGAGATGACGAGATAATACTCGATAATCCGACGATTGTTTCGGTCAAAGAGTTTATCGCCGGTATGAAAAAGAAATACCCGAGACATATCGTAAAAATAAGCACCGTAGATCCCAAGAATCAAATAAGCGCAACGGTAATGAAGCAAATCTCACTCTCAAGAACGCTCAACGTAAGGAATCTCATACGCCAACTCGACTACGACATCAAAGACGTACAGGTTGATTTGATAAACGTAAATACGAACGACATTCAAAACGACAACGTAAGCGGATTTGTGATCGTTAGGATAGAGAAAAAATGAGCAGGTTGCGTGTCTGATGGTGCATAGTTCAAGTTTTTTGAGATTCCTTTTGATTCTCTTTTTGCTATCAGGCTACTTTGCTTTTGCGGAAGACAACGCAACAACGACTATGGAGACAAACGGCACAATTTCAAACGAAGAAAAAGGGATGCAGCTCATACAGCAGATGGCTGAACCCATAATAACCGAAACCTTCACGGAGCCGACCGCTCCCGCAAAAAAAGGATTTCTCCCCAATAAAGATATAGATATTAGCGAGTTTAAAGGGGTCACTTTACTGGACGTTGTTTTAGAGACCGTCTCAAATAGCTACGCCATAAAAGCAGCACGCGAGAAAGTGCGCCGAGCGCAGCTAGACCTCGATGATGCGTATGCGGGATATAAACCCATCGTGGATTTGGAATACAGCAACGCAAGAACCAAGAAGAATCCTAGCGATGACGGCATAGATACCGGAAAACACGCTTTTAGCGACAAGACCGTCACTTTGACTTTGAAACAAAACCTCTACGCAGGCGGCGCGACGGAGAGCAAGATTCGAGGTTTGAAAAAGAGTCTTGAGGTCGCAAAAAATAGATTTGAGTTGGCGATAAGCGAAAAAATACAAGAGGCGATAAAAGCCTATTTCGGCGTAGTATTTTCGTATCAAGCACTGGCGGTCTCCAATCAAAGTATGGAGATGCTCCAGAAAATCCTAGAGATAGTGAGCACGAAGTATGACCTAGGTGCGGCATCTATCGGAGATATAAGCTCCATAAAAGCAAGCGTAGCGAATGCAGAATCCAAGCTTAGTAAAACCAACTCGAAGTTTGTCGAAGCGCTCAAATACTACGAGTATATCGCAGGGGAAGACTTCAAATACACCATACCTTACGAATACGATTTTGAGATCAAGATAGATTCTTTAGAAAGTCTACTCAAAAAAGGAGAACAGCAGAATCTCAATATCGTAAGCTACCTCCTCACGATAGAATCTGAAAAATACAAACTCAAAAGCGCAAAATCGGAGTTTTTGCCGAAGGTCGATCTAGAAGTCTCGCATACAAAGATTTATAATAAAGACGTTCCTGCAGAAGAGTTTTACGGACAAGATTCCAATAAAGTCACCCTCACCGCAAAATATAATCTCTACAACGGCGGCAAAGATTCTAATAAGATTCTCAACTCCTATAGCAGCATCAGAGAGACGCAGTTTAAGATAGAAGAAGAGAAACGGAAGCTCAAATGGATCATCTCAAACCTCCATCAGTCGCTCAATGCCCTAGAGAGTTCGATCGATAGCACGATCCAAGAGGTAGAATCTTCCAAGGTCACGGTCGAATCGTATTGGGAAGCTTTTAGGAGCGGCGAGCAGGATTTGCAAACCCTTCTGACCGCACAAAGACAGCTCAACACCGCCCAAGTCTCGCTAGTCGAATACTACGAAAATAGATTTAACGACTATTTTAAACTGTTGTTTGAAACAGGCGGATTGGCAAAATATTTCGAGTTAGACCCGACAAGGGAGGATTTTATCGACTTTAGCAGAAGCAAGTACAACGCCAAAGACAACACCTTGAAACAAAAAGGGATAGACATAGGGGTATTCGGGCAAAAGAAATTCAACAAAGAGGGTGTCAAGCCCGACACGCTAGAGGATATTCTCGCTTTTAAAGACAAGTTCCTCGATGGGCTTGATAGTCATTACACCCTCTATATCAGCGACTTTGATTCGATGTATGACGCGTTTGGGTTTGCAAGAGAGCACAATCTCACGAAGCAAACTTTTGTCGTCGATATTTTTAAGGACTTCAAGATCAAAAACGCCATCGGTTACGGAATCTTCAAAGAGGAAGATATAGCAAACGTCAACTTAGAGAGGATGCAAAAAGTCGAAGGTAAAGAATATAAAGTCGTACAGCTAAAGACCTTGAAAGAGCTATACAAAAAATCGCTAGAAGGGTTTGATGAGCTAAGACCAAAAGAGATAATCGAGACCAAAACAATCAAAATGGCACCGAAGCCTCCGAAGCCGTATTTTACCGACGAGGATTTCAAGGTGAGATTCCTCAATTCCGACAATAACGCGTTTACGATAAACCTCGTAACATTGAGCAGTTTGGATGACGCGATCAGATTGCAGATAGATGAGAATATCACTAAAGAATCTTTGATATTTAGATACGGTGAAAACAGAGAATGGATAAAAATCCTTTATGGTGTATTTGATACTTACCAAGAGGCGAGTGCCGCGATGACGAAAATATCAAAACAAACCAAAGAGAAATACTATCCTATTATAGAGAGGATCGAAGAGAAAAGATCGCTCTATTTGAAGTACGATGACGTAGCGCTAGGCACACCGTCGTTTTATTTGGAAGCTCCGGAGTTTGAGCAAGTCTCCGAAAGCTCTTCGACGGAGGTAAAGAGCATAGATACGAGCGACATTGAGGACACCAATATCAATCCTTCGTCAAAATGCTACACCGTAACGGTAGATAGATTGAACGTACGCTCAATACCGAGCCTCAAAGCAAGAGTCCTTTTTCAGCTCGCGAAAGGGACGGCACTATGCGCCGTGTCGGAGAATAGTAGTTGGGTCGAGATGGGGAAAGGCTGGGTGCATAAACGCTATCTAGAAGAGGTCGTAGAGGGTGATACGACGGATGGACAAAGTAGTGAAGTTCTCGATTGAGATAAAGCTATCGGCGCTATTTTTAGTCGCGACGATTCTTGTTTCCGGACTATTTAAATATTTTTACGAAACTTCGAAAAACGAACTTCTTTTGCGGTTTGAAGCCCATAATGCCAAAGAGGTCTCCTCTAGTGCGCTATTTTTGCAGACTGCGCTTTTAAATAGAAGTAGCCAAGAGATAGATTCTCTAATCGGCACGATAATGGCGCAAACCGATATAAAGTTTATTAGGATCACTTTTGATCGGCTCCTTTTCTCCAAAGACAATCTTATCCTCAACTCAAACTTTCCGAAAAGTGCCGGATGGCTCATAGGTGAAGTCTCTACGGATGCGAGAAACGGTATCATCGAACAAGAAAGCCCCTCGTTATTTCGATTAAACGCTCAAAACGGTTTTGACGTAGCTAACGGTATCTTTGTGCGCGCAGTACTTTATAAAGAGGGGGAGATTCTTAATATCGTCTCCAAGATCAATTTCTTTTACGAGGGGTCGGGGGTCGGTGTGGATACATTGGGGTATCTGCACGAGGAAAAACTCAAAAAGACCGATCTTATCTATCTTGACGGAAAAATTGCGGAGATGGAGTATATGATAGACAACTCCTCACTTGTCGCCGACACCGAGGAGCTGTATGCGAGATTTATCGAAAACTATGCACACTCGGTTTTTATTTTGCTCCTTTTGGTGGTCATCGCCTATATCTCTTTTAAAATAACGGCGATAAAAAAACACATCGCCTCATTAAAAAATATCGTCCAAGAGACGCTAGAAAACAATATGGTCGTGCAAGCCGAATCTACCCTCTCTTTGGGGCACCCTCAAATCGATGAGATACTTGTTTCACTCAATAAAAT
The DNA here is from genome assembly GCA_964500775.1 of uncultured Campylobacterales bacterium. GTDB lineage: Bacteria > Campylobacterota > Campylobacteria > Campylobacterales > CAZCQG01 > CAZCQG01. The sequence goes on along the minus strand of CAZCQG010000001.1, from coordinate 62,062 downwards.
TTTGAGAAAGTACACATCCGTCGTCAATGAACTCAATATCAACAAAGAGACGTTGGAGCGTAAAGTCTTTACCGATGACTTGACGGGGCTACCGAATCAAAAAGTCTTCGAGCTTGATCTCAAAAATATGTTTATCGTAGGAGCGGAGGGGTTTGTCGGCTCTATCAAAATCGAAGCGCTCGGCGGCTTTACCAAGGAGCACGGCGTGGCGTTAGCAAACCATCTTATCGAGGAGTTTGCCAACGTCATACAAAATAAATTTTATGAGAGTAATTTTTTAGACGCGACATTGTATAGATTCTTCGGTTCGGAATTTGCCCTAATCATAAAAGACCAACCCGAAGAGAGTATAAACGAGTTTAGCGACGCACTCAAAAACGAACTTGATGAATTGGCACAGAGATACGAAGTCAAAGAGCAACTCGTCTATTTTTGCTTTGTTCCGTTTGATAGATACGGCACGATCGATTCGATACTCAAAAGCACCAAAGAGGCGTATACACTCGCAAAAGAGGGTGAAAAATGTTATCACGTCATTAGCCCGCTAGAGGTGATAGATAAATTTAACAAGCTCGAAAAAAGCGTGCGGGAAATCATTGAAAACAAAACCTTGGATGTCGTGTACGGGTTTGACACGAAGAGCTTGGATGATAGCAGCGGAGCGGTGATCATAAAAGAGGCTATGCCGCAGCTCGTCGATAAAAACGGTGAGAAATTCGTCATTAGCGTATTTATCTCCGTGGCGGAAAAAATCGGTATGGCACCGAAATTTGATAAAATCATCATCGAAAGAGTGATCGAGTATATCAAAAGCAACTCCGTCCCTTACAGCATAGCGGTAAACTTATCGATGTACTCGCTTAAAGATTCGGAGTTTGTTACGTGGCTACACTCCATTTTCGTGTATGATGAATTTACGGCAAGAAAAATGATATTTACCATGACTTCATATAACGTCTCTACGAATTCGGAGATATTTAAAAACTTTGCTCAAGAGATGCATAGGTTTAAAGCTAAAGTGATGTTGAAGCGATACAGCTCTAAAGATTTTAGTATCAAGGAGCTCGAAGCACTTGAGCTAGATTATTTGAGGATAAGCAAAGACTACACGGTCGCACTCGAAAAAGACAAAGAGAAGAAACATTTCTTAAGAACGGTGGTAAACTACGGGCAGTCCAATAATGTTATTATCATAGGTGATAGCATCAAAGATGCCAAAGACATCGAGATGTGCCGCAATATCGGCTTGGATGCCGTGAGTATCT
>CAZCQG010000001.1:46237-60697 GCA_964500775.1 uncultured Campylobacterales bacterium | reverse complement strand
CTTGGATGAGAATCGTATATTTTTTCGTACTTTTGTTGGCGAGCACCCTTTTTGGGAATGAAAATAACGAAAGCAACGCTTCGGGTTTTATGACGTGCAGATACTTTGATTCTTACACGAAGGACGAGGTATTGCTCGCGGGAAAAAAAGTATTCGGCAGTCCCAAGGCGTATGAATATATGATCGATTCGTACAGAGACAGAATCGAAGTTGCCGACATAAAGACTTTTTTAAACGTTGTTTGGCAAAAAGATTACAATCTTAGCGTGGACGGCGATAACTGCGGCACTATGGCGATGCTCACCATAAAAAACTCTTACGGCGAAGAAAAAATCGGGGCAAAAGATGCTCCCGAAGATGAACACAAGGCGTTTTGGGTAAAGCTCGAACAAAAATTAAAAACCATCGAACACAACGCGACAAGCGATATTAACTGCACGATAGAGGATGAGTTTTCTAGCGGCGTAAAGCGAGACGAGGGAAACATCGAGAGCGGGATTGATGTTGAAGGTTAGAGGGTTATTATCGCTATTGCTAGCGGTCACTTTTCTTTGTGCGAGCGACTTTAAGACTGCCGTCAAATTGTTTGAGAGTAAAGAGTATAAAAAAGCGTACGAGCTCTTTTTGCAGCTCGCCAAAGAGGGCGATGCGCATTCCCAATACAATCTCGCACTATTATACGAGAAAGGGCTAGGGGTAGAGAAAAATCTCCCCGAGGTTATTTTTTGGCTAGAAAAAGCGGCGAAACAAAAACATTCAAAAGCGCTCAATGCGCTTGCGAGACATTACGAACTAGGAATCGGAGTGAGCAAAAACTCCAAAGAGGCTATGCACCTTTATGAGATAGCCGCAAGCGAGGGGTACTACATAGCGCAATACAATCTCGCGATGATGTATGAAAAAGATGTCTTGCACGAAGAATCTCTTAAAAATGCATTTTTTTGGTATGAGAAAGCGGCGCAAAGCGGATTTACTGCCGCACAAAATAATCTCGCGAGACTCTATTATTTCGGATACGGCACGAAAAAGGATGTCCAAAAAGCATATGAGTGGTATCAAAAAGGGGCGGAAGCGGGCGATGATGTCGCGGCGTTTAATATCGCACTTATGTACTATTCGGGTGATTTGGGAAAAAAAGACTATGACCAAGCACTCTATTGGCTCAACTTCTCGGCACAAAAAGGGAATCACTTCGCTCAAACACAACTGGCGGACTTTTACAGAAGCGGCGAGCTTGTAGAGCAGAGCTACGAGAAAGCGCTTTTTTGGTATTTCGAGGCAGCATCAAAAGAGTACGGAAAGGCGCAGTACTATCTCGGACTCTTTTATTTCAACGGATACGGCGTAGCGATGGATAAAGATAGAGCCTATTTTTGGATGCGAAAAGCAAAAGAGAACGGCTATGTCTACGCCGCTAATTTTTTGGAAAGAGAGTACAATGAAAAGAGGAGCTTTTTTAAACAAAAGGAGGAGTAGCTATGAATCCTGCTAAAGCAAAAAGAGAAACCGCAAAAAAACTCACAGACCTCCCGAATATCGGCACAAGTATCGCGCAAGACCTAGAACTAATCGGAATCACTTCCCCTGAAATGCTCATAGGTCAAGACCCCTATGAACTCTATCGATCCCTCTGCGAAAAAACCGCCGCAAAACAAGACCCCTGCGTGCTAGACGTATTTCTCTCGATAGTAGATTTTATGGACGGCAATCCACCCAAAGCGTGGTGGGAATACACCGAAAAAAGAAAGACGATTCTAGCGGAACGTGACACGCACAATACGGCGATGTTTTTATAGCTTAAGGCATTATCTTATAGTAGACGTAGATGCGAATCTTGGTCGTTTCGCTTGGGCGCGGGTAGTCTTTGTAGGCTGTTTTTATGGTGTGGATGGAGTTTCTATCTAGGAGCGCGTATCCTGAACTGCCGATGAGTTTGAGGTCGGAGATGTCGCCGTTTGGATGGAGGTAAAACTCTATCGTGCTGCGTCCTTGCTGTCCAAGCCTCCCCGCTACATCGGGATAGCGGAGGTATTTTTGAGTGATGCGTCCGATGTCATCAAGTGAGTTTTTGATAAACTCTTTTTGTCCGTCGGTGTAGGTGTCAAACTCATCTTTATAGAGTTCTTCTACGAGTGTATTTTTGTATGAGCTGTTTATGGCGCTTAGTGTCGGACCGCTATTTTTTGGCGGTGGCTTGGGCGCTTCGGTAATTTTTGTGGTGTTGATGTCCTCTTTCTTGGATTCTTTCTTGAATGCTTTTTTTGCCTCTTCTTTTTGCACCTCTTTTTGCGGCATCTTTTTTTCTAGCGGCGGTTTGGGCTGCGGCTGCTCCTTTGGAATCTCCTGTTTTTGTACAGGTTCTTGAGGTTGGGTCGGCAGCATCGGCGGCGGAGCTTGTTTCTGCGCTTGGATAGAGCTAAGATCGAGTTTTACCCGTTTTTTTGCGGTATCGTCTTTGATCTTTATATCGGGAAGCCCATAGATGAAAAGGTACAGAAGAAGGATATGGAGTAGTAGCGAGGCGACAAGCGATAGCGATAATCTTTTCATTGATTAGGGAGTTAGTAGTTGCCGCTCGCTTTTTGTTTGTAGTTCTCTAGTCTTCCGAGTTCTCCCATATAGTTGTCGAGACGCTCTCTGTTTTCATTGAGATACGTATCAAACCTATTGCTGTTTCCCTTGTAGTCCTTGGGTCGCTTGTCGAGTACCGATATGCCGTTTGCACCTATGATGACAAAGTAACGTATGCCGTCGGCTTCAAAAACGACCGCTCTATTTTTCACGTCTATATTTTTTTGGGAAATTATTTTGACTCCGTCCACTTCGATCTCCCCTTTCTGAAAAAGCCAACTTCCTTTCGCGCTTTTCGGAGCAGGCTTGACCACTTTTCTTTTTACTATAAGGAGGACGATGAGCAGTACCGCCAAAATAGCTAAAACGGTGAGGTATGCTTGATAGTCTATCTCGTCACTTTTGAGGAGGTCTTTTAGCTCCGTGTTTTTTTGCTTGGGAGTTTCGGTTGCCGGCGTAGCGGTATTTTGCGCGGTAACGTCGGTGTTCTTCGTGTCATCCGCGGCTATTTGGGTGATACGGAGACGCAGCCCGTAACCCGCAGCGCTTTTTGAGGCAGTGATAGCGATATTGGAGCTTTTTTGGATAAAGATATAACTATCGCTTGCTTCGGTAAAAATCTTTATGCTTGTGATTCCTATCGAAGAGAGCTGCTTCTCCATTTTTTCTTTGATAGCGACGTCTTTGAGCTGTACGACTAAAAAAGTATCCTCTTTTTTTTGAGATATTATCCCATCAAAAGGGGCATCAAAGGAGAGCATCACGTCTATTCGGTTAGTGCGCTCATAGACGTTTGCTTCGTTGATATTGATAGCGTATGAAAATAGTGCGAAAAAAGTGAGGAGGAAAAGGAATCTCAAGATCATCCCTTCTCTCTAGTGAGGTAATAGATAATGGCATTGGAATCGAGTATCTCGTTTATCCTGATGGCAAGGTTTTTTTCATAGACCATCACTTCCCCTTTGCCGATGATTCTGCCGTTGACGAAGTTTTCGACGCTCTCGCCTGCGGGTTTTTGGAGATCGATGATAGTTCCTTTTTCAAATCGCAGAATCTCTTTTAGCGTGAGCCTCGTAGAGCCTAGCTCCGCGGTAAAAAGAACCTCCATATCGAGGAGACCCGTGTAGTTATGGATGATCTCTTCTAGGTATCTAGAGAGCTCTTTCTCTTTCCTCTGTTCGTGTTCGTCTAATTCTTCATCCATCTGCTTATCTTCCTAAAATAGTGGTACACGTCGCACCTTCGTGTATGTAGGACAATGAAAGCCTGTCGTGCGGCTGTACGGAAGTGATACCCAAAAATGTCGGCGTAGAGATGTGAAAATCGATCCCCATATCGCTCGCAACCACTTTGGCGACACCCACGACGATATTGGCTAGCTCTTTGCACAAATCCCCCAAGGTATTTTCATCGGGATTATGATCCATCAATAAGATACCCGAAACGCACAAAAGCATCTCTTTGGAAAAAATAAAAAATATCTCCTCTTCGATACCGTTTTTAATCGCTTTTATGGACGAAACATACCCCTCAAATATCCCCTCTTCAGACTCTAAAAGGTCTATTTCAAAGGTGTTTTTAAATGATTGTTTATAGGCTTCTTTGATGACCTCGACCATATCTTCCCTTTTTGGCGGACTTATGTTAGTTTTGTGTTTATTGATATTATACAGATTCATAATTAAGATACGAGATTAAGAAGCCTTAAAACCTTTTTTGCTTTTGCAATATGCCTCCAAAAAACACCGTTCGCATTCGGGTTTCTGTGCTTTGCAAAGATAGCGACCGAAGAGCACCATCCCTTGGTGGAGTTTGTGGAGGTCGGTTTGAAATTTTTTGGTGAGATCCTCCTCCGTTTTTACCGCGCTTTTGGCATCACTCAATCCTAGTCGATGTGCTACGCGAAATACGTGTGTGTCTACTGCCATTTTATTGTGTTCGGCATACTCTATCAGTAGTACGTTCGCGGTTTTTTGTCCTACCCCCTCCAAGCTCATAAGGGCTTTTTGCTCCAAAGGAATCTCACCCCCGAAATGTTCCACTACCGAGTTTGCCATTTTGATAAGGTTGGCGGTCTTGTTATTGAAAAACGAGCACGTTTTTATGAGATTTTTTACGTCCGCAATATCGGCGCACGCGAGTGTTTGGACATCGGGATATTTTTCAAAAAAAGGAGGGGTGATGATATTAACCCGCTTGTCGGTACATTGGGCGGAGAGGATGATGCAGACTAAAAGCTCATACTTGTTTTTATAGACTAGCTCGGTCTTGGAATCTGCATACCGTTCTAAAAAGAGGGCTTTGATCGCCGCTATCTCTTTTTTTGTCGCTTTTTTCATATTCTTACTCTAGCCCAAAAATCCTCAAAGGAGTTTTGAGCGTGCGCTCTATCATCTCAAATGGGGTGCTAAGAGTGTCTTGAAGCGCGGAAGAGCTTATCTGCGGGTTGTCGATAGCTCCTTGGATGCGGATTCTCGTTGTTGCTTTATTATCTTTTCCTAATAGAATATAGTTTGCGATAGGGATAGCGCCGAGGATAGAGGTGAGGCTCTTTATCGTGCTTATCTCTAAAATAATATCTATCTTATCGGCTTCAAAATCGATCACTCCCGAGCCGGTAATATCGAGCGTATGCCCTTTGATGTTGATGTCCTCAAACACGAGCACCTCATTGCCGTAGCCAAATTGTATCGTCCCTTTGTCGATCTCGTACCCGTCATCGTTAAAGCCCGGATTCTTAAAGATGACGAGCGAGGGGATGGTGTCTATAAAAGCGATGGTGTTACTTAAGACGGACAGCTCTTTGAGGGTAGAGTTGTTTATGGTGAGGATTCCTTTGAGGACACTATTTTTATAGGTCGCATCGATGTCAAACGTCCCTTTTTTGAATGATTCTCTTTTGATGACGGTATTCATAAAACTATCTTTTAGAAAATAACCGTTTAAAAAAGTAGTCGTCCCTAAGGAATCGATATTGAGATACCCTCCCTTGTCGCGAAGTACGATGTGGGTATCTTTATTGAGCACGCCGCTTAGATCTTGGGAAGGGATTTTGAGTTGTCCGATGTAGAGATCGCTTTTAGCGGTGCGAATATGGGTAGTTTTGGTGTTGTTCGTATCTTTTTTTTGCATAGCGTGCGTTACGTTTATATCATAGCCGTCTATGGCAAATTTATTCTCGTCGGCGATTTCGAGATATATTTTTTTGTCCGCAGATTCGATGATGCTTTTGTTTTTTGTTACGGATGCCTTTACCGAGAGACGCGTGAGGGGTGTACCCTCTTTATTGAGCAACGGAGTGTCGAGCGCATCGAGGTCTCCGTCTATGAGAAAAGTCTCAAAATCATCGGTTCGGATTCTCCCTTTGCCACTACTGATATGATTATTTTTCAAAAGTTCGGAATAGGCGTAGACCTTGGAAATATCCGAAAGGGCAAAAGAGTTTGTCTCTTTAAAATTCGCCAAAAGCCCAAATCGAGGCACCTCCAATGCCACGCCGTCGTGAAAGTCGATAGTAAAGCCCGTACTTAGATTTTGTATATTTGCGACCTCTTCACCGCTTGTTTTGATATGGAACTTTTGTATATCGGCTACACCCTTTATCAAATACTCTCGTGTGCGGACCGACATATTCAAATCAGCAGTAAAATAGTCTTTGATTCTAGCGTTTTTACTCACGATCTCTATATCCGACCCTTTAAGTATCGCATCCACTTTTTGGGCGAAAAAATCGAAGCTGTTTATGGAGAGATTCGTATCTTCTGTATGAAATACACCCCTTGCGGTGGTGTCGTAACCCTCAAGGTTTACCGCCAACGTCACGTCCGCATCGGTGTATGAGTTGTGTTGGTAGAGCGGGAGTTTTATCTTGTATGCGCGGAGCACCTTTAAAATCCTCTCATCAAGCTTCTCTTTGCCGATGAGATGGAGGTTGAGAAATTGTTCGCTCTCGCCGAAGATATTCGTGATGGAGACGCTCGATTTTGGATCGAGCGCTATCCCTTCGTACACGGGAGCGACTATATCAAAGTAGAGCGACCCCTCTTTGATGTGCATTACGCAACTATCGGCGATGACGGGAGGCAGGTCGGGGTTGAAGTGGATGTAGGGTTTTTGGATTCTTAAGTCGCCCGCTATGGTGGAGAGACTTTTGTCTATGTGTTTAAAGTCTAAAATCCCAGAAAGATTTTCTATTTGCAGGCTTTCGGCTTTTACGTTTTCGTATATCCACGGCTTGATATTTTCGTTTTCAAACTCGACGATTTTTTGTAGAAAATCGGTGCTTACAAAACTCCCCGTGTCGAGTCTAAAGGCGAGTTTGTCTTTTTGATACCATCCGCTAAGTGCCCCTTGCGGACCTCCGTCTATGAGGAATCCAAACTCGTAAGTGAGCTTTTGTGAGCGCGTGTCAAACACCATATTGCCGCCAAAGGAGATGTTCTCCTTGTGGAGTTTGCCGAGCTCTATATCGCAGGACAAGAGTTTATCCGCTTTTGCGAGTTTTGTCTCTATCGAGATTCTGTCCGAACGTATGAAAAAGTGCTCTTTGTCGTATAAAAGCGAGAGATGCTCTTCCCCTCTTTGTATCTTTTGTATCTCTATACTTTGGAAATAACCGATAATCAAAAACGCGTCGTTGATGTATTCATTGAGACGCTCTTTTGAGAGGAAGTCGCTTTTTTTATTGTCATCCGAGGCTACGAGAATCTCATCTATCTTCAGGATGAGCTTCTTGTCTAAAGTGAGATAAAAACCGCTCACTTTAGTCCCTACTATGCTAAAATTCCCGACCGAGATTCCGTTTTTTAAAATAATCATCGAACCAATGACGACTAGGAGTAGAAAAATTAGTAGACTTACAATAGTTAATTTTATAGTTAATACGGTGCTTTTTATCACAATAATCTTCTCTTATTATTTTGCAGAGCCGATAAATTCTTCAAAAGTTATATATGTTCCAAAAGGCTCTATCGGCGAGATTATAACACAGTTAAGTCAAAAAGGCTTCCTTGTTTCGGGGGTCGATACGTTTTTTATACGAGTTTTCGGGTATCCGCAGCACGGGTGGATAAATATAGGAGATGAGCGTTTAAGCAGAGGCGATTTTCTCTATAAATTGATGAATGCCAAAGCGGCTTTGGAAAAAATCACCCTCGTTCCCGGCGAGACACTAGATTTTTTTCTAGCCGAGCTAGCCGAAAAGTTGGAATTAGACGCACAATCTTTGCGACGCTATTACGATGAGTATGCGCAATATAAAGACGGCGTGATCGTCCCTGAAACCTATTTTGTCCCCAAAGGTATCACGGAACGGCACTTGATGTATTATCTCGTCAATAACTCTATGGAGTGGCACAAAGAGCATGCCAAGAAGATACTCGGGCAATTTGATATGAATCAGTGGTTCAAATATGTCATCATAGCCTCAATCATACAAAAAGAGGCGGCAAATAAAGAAGAGATGCCGCTAGTCTCGGCGGTGATATACAATAGATTAAAAATCGGTATGCCGTTGCAAATGGACGGCACGCTTAACTACGGGATATTTTCGCATACGAAAGTAACTCCTGAAATGATAAAAAACGATACTACGAGTTACAACACCTATAAATTTAGGGGCTTGCCCGATAATCCCGTCGGAGCGGCAGGATTTGAGGCAGTAAAGAGCGCCGTCTCCCCCGCGAAGGTGAATTATCTCTATTTTGTCCGCAACAAAAACGGCACTCACTCCTTTAGTAACAGCTACAAAAACCACCTGAACAACATCAACGAAAAATGAGAGTCGCTACAAAAAGTTACATATTGTAGCGACTGCTTGCTTCTATAAGTAACGATATGTAACATAATCCCAAATATCTCATACTATTTTCAAGTACTTAAGCCACTTTCTTTCTAAAAAAGTGTTACAATTTTTCCTGAAATCAAAACAATCCACAACCCAAGAAGGAGAAAAAGTATTATGTCGCAAGCAAAAATAATTTGGACGGAAATCGATGAGGCACCCGCACTCGCTACCTATTCATTGTTACCGATAGTAAACGCGTTCACGAAAGCTGCGGGCGTAAGTGTTGAGACAAGAGACATTTCGCTAAGCGGCAGAGTGATTGCCAACATGGCGGAGTTTTTGCCCGCAGAGCAAAGAATCCCCGATTATCTAAGCGAATTAGGAGAGTTGACGCTCAAAAAAGAGGCGAACATCATCAAGCTTCCAAATATCTCCGCGTCGGTACCGCAGCTTATCGCTACGATAAAAGAGCTACAAGCAAAAGGGTATAAACTTCCGAACTATCCGGAAAATCCTCAAAGCGACGAAGAGAAAAAAATAGCAGAAGCTTACGGCAAGTGTCTCGGTTCTGCGGTTAACCCTGTGCTAAGAGAAGGGAATAGCGACAGAAGATGTGCAGCGAGCGTTAAAAATTATGCAAGAAAAAACCCGCACAAATTGCGAGATTTTAGTGAAGGTTCAAAAGCGCACGTTTCACATATGACAAGCGGTGATTTTTACGGCAACGAAAAAAGCGTGACGGTTGAAAAAGGCGGGACGTTTAATATAGAGCTCCACGGTAAAGACGGCAAGGTAACGGCGCTCAAAGAGGGGCTGAAATCAAGCGACGGCGAAGTGTTGGACGGTACGTTTATGTCGGTTCGCGCACTAAGAGCTTTCATCGAAGAATCGATAGCCGAAGCGGATAAAGACGGATTGCTTTATTCGGTGCACTTGAAAGCGACGATGATGAAAGTAAGTGACCCGATTATGTTCGGACATTTTGTTACGGTTTTCTACAAAGACGTGTTTGAGAAGCATGCCGATACGTTTAAAGAGATCGGAGTAAACGTGAAAAACGGTCTAGGTGACGTGTATGCGAAAATCGCAAAACTCCCTGCCGACAAAAAAGCGGAGGTAGAAGCAGACATTCAAGCGGTGTACGGCAAAAGACCAAGTTTGGCGATGGTGGATAGCGACAAAGGAATCACAAACCTTCACGTGCCAAACGACGTAATTATCGATGCGTCTATGCCTGTCGTAGTTCGAGACGGCGGCAAGATGTGGAATAGAGAAGGGAAAGTGCAAGATTGTTTGGCGGTGATTCCCGATAGATGCTATGCGACGATGTATGCAGAGATTATGGATGACTGCAGAAAGAACGGAAAATTTGACGTAACGACAATGGGTACGGTGCCAAACGTAGGTCTTATGGCACAAAAAGCCGAAGAGTACGGCTCGCATCCGACGACTTTTGAGATTCCCGCAGACGGAGAGGTGAAAGTAGTCGATGCTAACGGCAATGTACTTATGAGCCATACTGTAGAAAAAGGTGACATTTGGAGAATGAGTCGCACAAAAGACGTTGCGATCAAAGATTGGGTAAAACTTGCCGTCACGCGATCGAGACTAAGCGGTATGCCTGTGGTATTTTGGCTCGATAAAAACAGAGGGCATGATGCGCAAATCATCGCTAAGGTCAACAAATATCTTCCTGAACACGATACAAAAGGGCTCACGATAGAGATACTTGCCCCTAGAGAGGCGATGGCTTACAGCTTGGAGAGAATAAGAAGAGGGGAAGACACCATCAGTGCGACAGGAAACGTGTTGCGAGATTATCTTACCGACTTATTCCCGATTCTAGAGCTTGGTACGAGTGCAAAAATGCTCTCTATCGTTCCTCTATTAGAGGGCGGCGGCTTGTTTGAGACGGGTGCGGGCGGTAGTGCTCCTAAGCACGTACAACAGTTCGTCGAAGAGGGATATTTGCGATGGGATTCTTTGGGTGAGTTCTTGGCGTTACAAGTCTCTTTGGAGCACCTTGCAAACGTGTTTGGCAATAAGAAAGCGGAAGTTTTGGCAAAAACGCTTGATGTTGCGAACGGTAAATTCTTGGACGAGAACAAATCTCCTGCCAGAAAAGTAGGTGAAATAGATAACAGAGGAAGCCATTTTTACCTCGGACTCTACTGGGCGGAAGCGTTGGCGAATCAAAGCGAAGACGCGGATTTAAAAGCAAAGTTTACAAAAGTATACACCGAGCTCAAAGCAAACGAAGAGAAGATTAACTCTGAACTCATCGGCGCACAAGGAAAACCGCAAGATATAGGCGGCTATTATAGACCTGATCGCAACAAAACGTCACAAGCAATGAGACCGAGCACGACGCTCAATCAGATCGTAGATTCTATTTAGTATTGATTAAACTTATAATACTTCATAGGTGTCAAAACGTAACAATCTTGGACGCGTAGGGATTGTTACGCCGTTTTTAGGAGCAAAGCAAAGTGAGGTTTCTCTTTTTTAAGGGGTGATTTGTTACAAATCAAAACAACCACACTATCAGGAGAACATAATAATATGAGCAGAAGTAGAAAAGTGGGAATAGTCGGCGCGGGCAACGTCGGCTCCACGGTAGCATTTATTTTGGCGATGAACGGACACTGTCACGAGATTATACTAAGAGACAACAAACCCGGAATCGCCAAAGGTAAAGCGCTAGATATGTGCCAAGCTGCCGCTGCAGGGAGAAGTCACTCGATAGTGACGGTAGCCGAAAGCGCGGAAGATTTAAACGATTGCGATATTATCGTGATAACTGCCGGAAGCCCTAGAAAGCCCGGAATGAGCAGGGATGACTTGCTACTAATAAATGCGAACATTATGAAAGAGGTGTGTTTAGATATAAAAAAATACTCTCCGAATGCGATCGTAATCATAGTAACAAATCCTCTCGACGCGATGGCGTACGTAGCTCTTAAGACTCTAGAATTTCCCAGAAATAGAGTAATAGGGATGGCGGGCGTACTTGATAGCGCGAGGATGGCAAGCTTTATCCAAGAGAAGCTCGGATACGGCGGCGGTCAGATTAGAGCATCGGTTATGGGGGGACACGGCGATGATATGGTGCCTTTGCCGAGATATTCTACGGTTGCGGGTGTTCCTTTGACCGACCTTATGACCGAAGAGACTATAGAGGGGATAGTAGAGCGTACCAAACATGCAGGGGCTGAGATAGTGGGGCACCTGCAAAGCGGTTCGGCGTACTATGCTCCCGCAAAAGCGGTCTCTATTATGGTCGAGGCAATTCTAAGAGATACCAAACAAATTCACCCTTGTGCGGTGTATCTTGACGGTGAATACGGATATACGGATATGGTGAACGGCGTCCCCATCAAACTCGGAGCACATGGGGCAGAAGAGATTATCGAGGTGACCCTCAACAATTGCGAGAAAAAACAATTGGAAACATCGATGGATTCGGTGAGACAGTTGATAAATACACTCAATGCCAATAAATTTTTTGGATAAGGCAACAACTATGGAATACAGAATCGAAAAAGATACGATGGGTGAGGTCAAAGTCCCCGCCGATAAGCTTTGGGGAGCACAAACCCAAAGAAGTCTAGAGAATTTCAAAATCGGTTGGGAAAGGATGCCTAGAGAGATTACTATGGCATTTGCGATACTCAAGCGCTCGTGCGCTATCGCGAACAATAGGCTTGAGAGACTCCCGAATGACAAAAAAGATGCGATAGTGCAAGCGTGTGATGAGATTCTAGCAGGCAAACACGACGAAGAATTCCCCCTTGTAGTGTGGCAAACGGGGAGCGGCACGCAAAGCAATATGAACTCAAACGAAGTGATCGCGGCTATCGCCTCAAGTAAACTCGGCACTCCGAAAGCGGTGCACCCGAATGACGATGTCAATAAGGGGCAAAGTAGCAACGACACCTATCCAACGGCAATGCATATTGCATGCGTAATGGAGTGCGAAGAGCGATTGATTCCCGCACTCGATAGATTGACAGGTGTTTTGGAATCTAAAGCGGAAACCTTCAAGGATATAGTAAAAATCGGTCGTACGCACCTGCAAGATGCTACGCCTATCACGCTAGGTCAAGAGGTGAGCGGCTGGGTGGAAATGCTCAAAAAATCAAAAGCTATGGCGCTCCAGTCTTTGGAGAGCGTACGTGAGCTTGCCATCGGCGGTACTGCGGTAGGTACGGGGCTCAATGCTCATCCGAAGTTCGGTGATTTTTGCGCCGAAGAGATTAGTAAATTTACGAATAAAAATTTCTGCTCCGCTCCCAATAAATTTCACGCCCTCACTAGCCACGATGCACTTGTCTATGCGCACGGTGCATTGAAAGCTTTAGCGGCGGATTTAATGAAAATCGCCAATGACGTGCGCTGGCTAGCAAGCGGTCCAAGGTGCGGTATCGGTGAGATTACTATCCCTGAAAACGAGCCGGGTAGCTCTATAATGCCCGGCAAGGTCAATCCGACCCAAAGCGAAGCGATAACAATGGTCGCCGCACAAGTGATGGGAAATGACGCGACTATCGGGTTTGCGGCAAGCCAAGGAAACTTTGAGCTGAACGTTTTTAAACCCGTAATTGCGTACAATTTTTTGCAAAGTGTACGACTCCTAAGTGATGGGATGGACAGTTTCAATACAAATTGCGCGGTAGGTATCGAGCCGAATATCGAAACTATCGAGAAGAATCTCAAAAATTCGCTTATGTTGGTCACGGCGCTCAATCCGCACATCGGCTACGAAAATGCGGCTAAAATCGCCAAAAATGCCCATAAAAAAGGGACTACGCTCAAAGAATCCGCGATGGAGTTAGGATTAGTAAGTGACGAAGATTTTGACAAATGGGTCATCGCGGGCGAAATGGTTTATCCGAAGTAACAATAATAATAAAATAAGTCAAAGCGCGGTTTATCTGCGCGTGGGCACTCCGCCAAGGAGTCCTTTTTTGACTTGTTAAAAAAGGAGTTAAAATAAAATGAACATACACGAATATCAAGCAAAAGAAATATTTAAAAAATACGGCGTGCCGACCCCAAGAGGTCACGTAGCTTTTACGCCGGATGAAGCGGTAAAGGCAGCTCAAGAGCTAGGCGGCAAAATATGGGTGGTCAAAGCCCAGATTCACGCCGGCGGCAGAGGACTCGGAGGCGGTGTAAAGCTAGCCAAAAGTACGGCCGAGGTAAAAGAGCTAGCGGGCAAGATTCTCGGTATGAATCTTGTGACCCACCAAACGGGACCTGAAGGGAAGCTCGTCCAAAAAGTCTACATCGAAGAGGGTGCGGACATAAAGGCGGAATACTATTTAGGAATGGTACTAGACAGGGCTAAAGAGATGCCCGTGATGATGGCGAGCACCGAAGGGGGGATGGAGATCGAAGAGGTCGCCCATAAGTCGCCTGAAAAAATCGTAAAAGTCGCTATCGACCCGAGTGTAGGATTCCAGGGGTATCACGGCAGAGAGCTTGCATTTGGACTTGGCTTGGCAAACGAAGAGGTGATGCCTTTTATCAAGTTTGCGAGTGCGCTTTATAAGGTCTATATGGATCACGACGCCGAGATGATCGAGATAAATCCGCTCATCAAAACGGGTGAAGGGAAATTCTTGGCGCTTGATGCGAAAATGGGATTTGACAACAATGCTCTTTATAGACAAAACAGCATCGCCGAAATGCGCGACTTAAGCGAAGAGGAGCCTACCGAGATAGAGGCGGGCAAATACGGGCTAAGCTATGTGAAGCTTGACGGCAACGTCGGATGTATGGTGAATGGCGCAGGTCTAGCGATGGGGACAATGGATACGATAAACTACGTCGGCGGGAAACCTGCGAACTTCCTCGATGTAGGCGGCGGTGCAAATCCCGAGACGGTGGCAAAAGGTTTTGAGATTATATTGAAAGACCCGAACGTCAAATCGATATTCGTCAATATCTTTGGAGGTATCGTACGGTGCGATAGGGTAGCAAACGGAATCTTGGAAGCTACGAAAATCACAAACGTAAACGTCCCCGTGATCGTGAGATTGGATGGGACAAACGCACTAGAAGCGGCAGAGATTCTCAAAAATGCAGGGATCGCAAATATC
>CAZCQG010000001.1:0-46137 GCA_964500775.1 uncultured Campylobacterales bacterium | reverse complement strand
GACAAACGCACTAGAAGCGGCAGAGATTCTCAAAAATGCAGGGATCGCAAATATCGTCGCTGCCACCGATCTCGAAGACGGCGCGAAAAAAGCCGTAGAAGCGGCAAGGGGTTAGGATGCGAAGCATCAAGAGCGACAAGTCGCGAGGGCTCTCTGCCGAAGAGCCTTTTTTGAACGCGTTTAAAAAAGGAGATAAATAAAAATGAGTATATTGGTAAATAAAGACACAAAAGTCATCGTACAAGGTTTCACCGGAAAAGAGGGGACGTTCCATGCCGAGCAATGTTTGGCATACGGCACGCAGATAGTAGGCGGCGTGACGCCGGGCAAAGGGGGACAAGAGCACCTCGGCAAACCCGTATTTAATACGGTAGGCGATGCCGTGGCAAAAACAGGAGCGACCGTCTCTATGGTATTCGTACCGCCCGCGTTCGTAGCGGATGCCGTGATGGAAGCGGCCGATGCAGGCATCGAGTTAGCCGTCATTATCACCGAGGGAGCGCCCGTAAAAGATATGATGTTTGCTAAAGCGTATGCAGTAAAAAAAGGGATGAAAACTATCGGACCAAACTGCCCGGGAATCATCACTGCCGAAGAGTGTAAAATAGGAATAATGCCCGGTATGATATTTAAAAAAGGGAACATAGGACTCATAAGCAAATCGGGCACATTGACCTATGAGGCGAGTAACCAAGTTGTAAAAGAGGGCTTTGGGATAAGCACCGCGGTAGGAATCGGCGGCGATCCTATCATCGGGCTTAGCTACAAGCAACTCCTTCCGATGTTTGAAGCCGATCCCGAGACAAAAGCTATCGTTATGATAGGGGAGATCGGCGGTGATCTTGAGATTCAAGCCGCACAGCTTATAAAAGAGCAGATCAAAAAACCCGTAGTCGCGTTTATCGCGGGGCAAACTGCGCCAAAGGGCAAGAGAATGGGGCACGCAGGTGCGATTATCAGCGGAGGAGCCGGCACGGCGGCAGAAAAAATGGCAGCTCTCGAAGAAGCGGGAGTAAAAGTGGTGGTTTCACCTGCAGACATCGGCAAAGCCGTAAAAGAAGTGATGAAATAATCTTATAGGAGGTAATAAATGAGTCTATTAAAAGCGCCGGAAAATACTCCGGTTTGGGTGGATGAAGCAAGATGTAAAGCTTGCGACATATGCGTGTCGGTTTGTCCGGCGGGCGTATTGGCTATGAGGCTTGAGCCTACATCCACACTTGGCGCTATGCTAGAGATCGTTGCGCCTGAATCTTGTATAGGCTGTTGCGACTGTGAGCTTAGCTGTCCCGATTTTGCAATATTTGTTGCCGATAAATCAGAATATAAATTTGCAAAGCTCACCGACGATGCAAAAGCGAGAGCAGAAGCGATCAAAAACAATAAAAATATGAAGCTTAGCGCTTAAGAAGGAGGGGTATTTATGCAAACAAGAGAAGTAATATCAAGCGGGAATGAACTATCGGCATTGGCTGCCGTAGATGCCGGCTGTAAATTTTTCGGCGGGTATCCTATTACGCCTTCGAGTGAGATTATGCACGAAATTTCGGATCTTTTACCGGAGCGCGGCGGTGCGGCGATACAGATGGAAGACGAAATAGCAGGTATTGCCGCAACTATCGGAGCAGCGATGAGTGGACAAAGAGCTATGACGGCTACATCGGGTCCGGGAGTAAGCTTGAAAGCCGAAAACCTCGGTCTAGCGCAAATGGCGGAAGTGCCCTTGGTGCTCGTAAACGTAATGCGAGGCGGTCCTAGTACGGGTCTTCCTACGAGAGTTTCTCAAGGAGACGTGCGACAAGCAAGAAACCCAAGCCACGGCGATTATCGTTCGATAACGCTTTGCGCGGGAAATCTCGCAGAGTGTTACACCGAGGTGGTGCGCGCATTTAACCTCGCAGATAGATTTATGCAGCCGGTAATCGTTTTGACCGACGAGACACTCGGACATATGCACGCAAAAGCGGTTATTCCTACCGAAGAAGAGGTGAGAAAAGGGATAGTCCCTAGAAAAAGATTCGACGGCAAACCCGAAGATTACAGACCATACGGTGTCGGTGCGGATGAAGCGGCGGTACTTAACCCTATGTTTGAAGGGTATAGATACCACTTCACGGGTCTACACCATGACGGAAGAGGTTTTCCTACCGAAGAGATAGAGACTTGCAGAAAACTCATTCAAAGACTAGAAGATAAAGTAATGATGCACGTCGACGAAATCGAACTTAATGAAGAGTTTATGTGTGATGATCTCGGTGAAAACGACATACTGATCATCGCATACGGTTCTGTTTCGCTTGCCGCAAAAGAGGCGATACGACACCTAAGAAAAGAGGGAATAAAAGCGGGTCTTTTTAGACCGATCACTCTTTGGCCAAGTCCTGCGAAGAGAATCAAAGAGCTGACCGATAAAATCAAAAATGTTTTATGCGTAGAGCTCAACATCAGACAATATACCGAAGAGATAGAGAGAGTTTCATGCAGACTTGACATTGAAGGGCTATATAAAGTGAACGGTAGAGCTATCTCTCCGCATGAGATCGTTACAAAAGTGAAGGAGGTATTCTAAGATGGCTTTTAATTACGATAAATATTTACGTTTAGAAAAAATGCCTACACTTTGGTGTTGGGGCTGCGGAGACGGTGTTATCCTTAAAAGCGTTATTCGAGCTATCGATGCGTGTGGATGGAAACAAGATGACGTGGTCGTGGTTTCCGGTATCGGCTGTTCGGGGAGATTCTCATCCTATGTGGATTTCAACACCGTCCATACGACGCACGGTAGAACGGTAGCGTTTGCTACGGGTATCAAACTCGCAAATCCCGACAAGCACGTAATTTGTGTAGCGGGAGACGGAGATGCACTCGCTATCGGCGGGAATCACACGATACACGGTTGTAGAAGAAACATCGATATAAATATGATAGTTATTAACAACTTCATCTACGGACTTACAAACTCGCAAACTTCACCGACTACGCCGCAAGGTATGTGGACGGTTTCTCAAAAAGCGGGAAATATCGACCCTACGTTCGATAGTTGTGAGTTGGCAAAAGCATCGGGTGCGAGCTTTGTAGGAAGAGAGACGGTACTTGATCCGAAAAAATTAGAAAAACTCCTTGTTAAAGGATTCCAACATAAAGGATTCTCGTACATCGAAGCGCTGTCAAACTGCCACGTAAACTTGGGTAGAAAAAATAAAATGGACAGCGCAATGAAGAATCTTGATTGGATAGATTCTATCACTACGCCGCTAGCGAAGTGGGAAAAGCTTCCTGAAGAGGAGCGGATGAACAAGTTGCCGACGGGTGTCATCAAACACAACGAAAATGCAAGAGAGTATTGCGAGATGTATGAAGAGATTAAAGCGGTGCATCAAGGAAAACGAAAAGTCCTTACGCAAGATGATTTTGCGAAAAAGATATAAGGAGGTACACGATGGCTAGAACATTAATGAGATTTACCGGTGTCGGTGGACAGGGTGTACTTTTGGCGGGAGAGATTTTCGCGGCGGCAAAAATCAAGGTCGGCGGATACGGTATGAAGACGGCAACCTATACCTCGCAAGTAAGAGGCGGACCTACCGTGGTCGATATTACGCTTGATGATGAGGAGATTTTCTATCCGTACGCAAACGAAGGGGAGATAAATTTTATGCTCTCCGTTGCCCAAAAAAGTTATGACCTGTTTAAAAACGGCGTAACTCCGTGCGGCACGATAGTTATCGATCCTTTTCTCGTGAAGCCGACGGATGAAGATAGAAAAAAATGGAAAATCATCGAGATTCCTATCATTACTATCGCAAAAGATGAAGTGAAAAACGTTATTACGCAATCCGTCATCGCCCTTTCTATCGCAAATACTTTCACAAATGCGATCGATAGAGATAAATTAAGAGAAGTGATGCTCTCAAAGGTGCCTGCGAAAGTGCACGACGCCAACAATTTAGCATTTGATTTGGGTGAGAAATACGCTAAAGAAGCGATTATCAAAGTACCCGCAAGTTGCGCTATCTAAAGAGCTGCTAGCTCCGAGAAACTCTTCTCGGAGCGGAAGCCCTTTATCCGTGCAAATATCTATCGAAAATCTCTAGCTTTATCGCCTCATCAAGCCTAAGCTCTTTCAATCCTTCCAGTACGTCGTTGTTTTTAATTTTAAGCACCACCTCTTTTCCGTCTACTTTTGCCAGTTTTATGAGCATACCCAAAACAGAGGAGGGAATACTATTGGCATCCTTGAGCACCACGATGAGTTCAGGATGGTTTCTTAGAGAGTGAAAATGTTCTTTGAGATGCTGTATGGCACTTATGGTATTTATTTCCCCGTCGACTACTACCGTACTACTATACGTTACTACATTAAGCATAGTTGTCCTTTTGGTTATTTTTGTTGGAAGAGTATGATTTTAGGATTTCAATGTGACGATTCGGTGATTATGCCGAAGAAGCTTTTTCAGGAAGAGAGTCCCGTAGCCGAAATGTTCAGAAAGGTGTTTGTTAGGAGGTAGTACTGATGCAAAGACGGCATTAGGTTGATTTCGACTCTCTTCTAAAAAAAGCGAAGGACATATTTGAATTAAAAAATTAATTCTGAACGGAATTATAGAATGTCAGTGTTAATTAATGTTAATCGCGGGGGGGAGGGGACCCCCCCCGCGTTTCAGTTAAGCTTGAATGGAAGAGAGTGAGAGATAACTATCCGCATTATATGAGTTTGTACCCAAATATGCCGACAAACCTTTGAGAGACGAGAGTAGCTCTTTGAGCTGGTTAGCGGTGATCGTATCGCTACTTTCGTCGCTACTTTCATCGCTGCTTTGAGAATTGAGCAACATTTGTAAAAAAGTGTCCGTGCCGCCGACACTTGAACTTGTGCTACCCATTGCACCCATACCGCCGGATGGAGGAGGGGGCGGTGGAGGCATATTTCCCATTTTTTCGTGCATCGCATCTTCGCCCGCACTAAATTCTTCTTCGGATATTGCGCCATCTCCATCGGCATCATATTCCGCAAATAATTCTTCCGCGCTCGGCATATCGCTCGGCGCTTCTACCCCTTCGGGGAGTTCCGGTCTATCTTGCGCCATGTTTTCCAACATGGTTTCAAATTCGCTAATACTGATACTTCCGTCCGTGTCGGTGTCGGTATTGGAAAAACGTTCGGCTTTTTTTGCCTCTATGTCTTCCGCACTTGGCTGCTGTCGCTGTCGTGCTTGGTACATATTCGTCGAGTAGCTATTGTAGTAGCTGCTTGTGCTTGAAATAGAACTCATAATAAGCTCCTTTGTTAAATTTGGCACGATAGAATGATTGCAAAAGGGAGTTAATTACGAGTAAGGAGAAGTCAATGCGAAGGAAACCGCGGTTTACTTCGGTTTACTCAAAATTAAACCCGATAAACTATGATTCCAAACTATACGACGGATAAAAGAGATTTATATGCAAGAACAAAATATCAAAGCGCTACTTATAGAAGACGACAAGCAGATGTGCGAGATTCTCCAAGAGTACCTCAAGGGGTATCTTATCGATGTCACAAGTTTTCGACTTCCCGAAGAGGGGTTAAAAGAGCTAGAAGAAAATAGCTACGACATATTGATACTCGACCTCACCTTGCCGCAGATGGACGGCTTTGAGATATGCAAGCAAGTGCGCGTAAAGAGTAAGATTCCCATCATCATCACATCCGCAAGAAGCGCGGTAAGCGACAAGGTGCTTGGATTGGAGCTTGGAGCGGACGATTATCTGCCCAAACCGTTTGATCCTAGAGAGCTGGTAGCGAGAGTGCGAGTACAAAGCAGACGCGGCAAAACGGAGGCGAGTGCGCAAGAAACACCCCCGCAAGATTCTCCCCTTAGAATCAACGAAAAAACGATGGAGGTATTCTTAGAGGGAGAAAAAGTAGATCTCACCCCTGCGGAGTATGAGGTATTGGAGCTATTTATGAAGAATCCAAACATCGTCCTTAGCCGCGATGCGATAGTAGATAATGTCACCTCTATGAAATGGGAGAGTGTGGCAAAAAGCGTGGATGTGATTGTCGGGAGAATCAGAAGTAAAATAGGTGAGGACAGCAAAAAACCGCGCTACATAAAAGCCGTAAAAGGATTCGGCTATAAGTTTATCCCATGAAAAAAAATACGTTGCAAGCAAAAATTTCGGTTTTCTTTTTGTTGTTCGTGGTGATTCTTCTAGTTTTTTTTCTTTTCGCAACCGTAAATTTTTCAAAAAAAGAGGGCTTTGATTTTGTTAAAAGGATATTTGACAACGGTAGGACTATCGAACACGCCGTAATGTCAAATGATTATTCGGCACTCGCTATTCTTGGTTTTGAGCTTATTAGTGCGAGCGAAGCAAAAGAGATTCGGAGTTTACCCTTCGGAGGCGAAATGCCCCCCGCACATCTTCCTCCGGCACCTCCGCCAAAGCCATTCGGAGAGGACTTTAGGAGAAAATTAGAGATAGTGCATATCGCCAATAATCTTTTCCAAAGAGCTGCGATACTCAAAGTGCAAGAGGTAGAAATAGCACTACTGGATACGAAAAAAAGCGAATTTTATATCTATATGACCGTCGCGTACGTATTTGTTTTTATCCCCGCGGCATTTTTATACTGGGGGATACTTGCGAGCTTGCGACCTCTAAAAAGGCTCGAAAAAGACATCGAAGCGTTCGGTCGCGGAGAACTAGCGGTCTGTAGTGAGTATAGTTATAACAATGATGAGATAGGGAGAATCCAAACCGTCTTTTTTGAGAGCGCAAAAAAGATAAGCGATTTGATGGAATCGCGGGATA
This sequence comes from uncultured Campylobacterales bacterium, assembly GCA_964500775.1. Classification (GTDB taxonomy): domain Bacteria; phylum Campylobacterota; class Campylobacteria; order Campylobacterales; family CAZCQG01; genus CAZCQG01. The sequence goes on along the minus strand of CAZCQG010000001.1, from coordinate 39,342 downwards.
TTTTTTTGAAAAATTCGGCACATGAGCTAAAAACCCCTATAGCAAAAGGGATAGTCGTCGCTCATATGATAAAAGAGGAGAAATATCGGGAGTGGCTTTTGGAGATTTTTGCGAAGATGCACAAAATCATCGAGAGTCTAATGACCGCAGAGAGGATATATACCAAAGATTTTTCCTTGCATATAGAATCCATAGAGGCTTACCCCATAGTGTGTGAAATACGGGAAAATCTCTTTTTAGATACCGAGCAGCTGCATATACAAGGCGATAGCAATACCGCTATGCAGGGAGACAGAGAACTATTGCGCATTGCGCTTACGAATCTCATTGATAATGCGATTAAATTTTCGGATGACGGGACGGCGATAGTGGTTTTTAGCAAAAATAGCATAGCGATAAAAAACAAAGGAGCACCGCTCCAAGAGGCACTAGAAAAGTATTGCGAACCGTTTTACAAAGAGACGAGCATCAGAAACGAGAACGGAACGGGGCTTGGGCTGTATCTTGTGAAAAAAGTGTTAGGAATCCAAAAGTTTGAGCTTGCTTATGAGCATTTAGAGGGGTGGAATATATTTACTATCGGGCAGAACGCTAATGATTCATAGGCTCTAATACGGTAATGGTATTGTCGCCCGAATAGCTAAGAATATATTTGTTGCCGCTTTTTGGTTTAAACGTGACGAATTTTTCGGGGACTTTGATGATGTCGCCGTCTCGTAAAAAGAGGTATTCACCGTTTTGATAGGTCGCAAAGTAGACCGCTACGCGCTCAATCTCTTTGTATCTTTTGTAATCGGGAACAATGCTTAGAGAATCTATCCTGCCGTCTAAAAACATCTCAAGTTGGTTAAAGAAAAGGTCTTTGTCGGTATTAAACAAAATAATCTTGTCGTACCGGTTGCTCTTTTCCATATCGGTGTAAGTGAGCGGGTATTCCTTTCCGCCGTAGGTTATAAAGATAATTCCCTCTCTATTGCTAATTTTCGTAACATTCTCAAAAAGTTTGTTGAAAATTTTAATGCTCGGAGCGGTGAGAATCTTGCTTGATATTTCAAAATCATCTTTTTTTACCATTTTTTTAAAGCCGTCAAAATCTATTCGCTGCTTGTATTCTTCGCTTGCCGGAGCTTGGAGCGTTTGTGTTTTTTTCTCTTCAACAGGAGGAGGGGGCGGTGTTTTCTCTTTTTCTTCGGTAGGGCACGGGATGGCAAAAGGTTTTCCGAAGCCTTTGGGGAGGGTCACGTCGCCTAAACTTTCAACCCTTATCGCCACGACGTAAAAGCCGTTTTCTTTTTTCATATAGGCGTTGTATTTCTTTAAAATTTTTACGTCGTAATCCGCACTCTCAATATTTTTATTTGAAGAGATGATGGCACACTCCTCTGCTTTTACCGCAAAGAGAGGGAGTATGGTTACCAAGAGTGCCGCTAGGAGTAAACGCTTCAATGCGCTACCTTAAGATTCTCGGTAGGGTAATACCTGTTTGGCTTTGGTATTTCCCGTTTTTATCTTTATAACTTGTCTCACAAACCTCATCGCCTTCCAAAAAGAGTACCTGCGCTATCCCTTCGTTGGCGTATATTTTCGCAGGGAGGGGCGTGGTGTTGCTTATCTCGATGGTGATGTGCCCTTCAAACTCGGGTTCAAAAGGGGTGACGTTTACGATGATGCCGCATCTCGCATACGTACTTTTTCCTAGGCATATCGCTAGCACGTTTCTAGGAATCCGAAAGTACTCAACCGTGCGTGCCAATGCAAAAGAGTTTGGCGGTACTATCGCTACTTCACCCTTGAAATCAACGACGTTTGCTTGATCGAAGTTCTTGGGGTCGACGACGGTAGAGTTGATATTGGTAAATATCTTAAACTCATCACTCACCCTTATGTCGTATCCGTAGCTACTAAGCCCGTAGCTTACAACGTTTTTCCCTATTTGATTCTCGCAAAACGGTTCTATCATTCCGCTATTTTTTGCCTTTTCCCGAATCCACGTATCAGATTTCAAACCCACTCTTCACCCTTTTCTAAACGCTTTTTGAATTGATTTTTGTTATTATAGCAAACGAACCTATTATAATTAAGGGATACATATGAACATCAAAGAGATAAAAGAGCTTGTAGAAATTTTCGAAGAGAGTTCTTTGAATAAGATTGAATTGAGCAAAGACGGATTCTCGATAGCATTAGAGCGAGGGATGGGCGGAGGCGTCGTGACTATGCCTGCCGCTGCGTTCGCTCAAGCTCCTCAAATAGCGGCTCCTGCCGCACAAAACGCCCCTGTTGCCGAAGCTCCGAAAGCTTCCGCGGGCGAGAGTATCAAATCACCGATGGTGGGTACTTTTTATAGATGTTCTTCGCCGGATGCACCGCCCTACGTAAAAGTAGGTGATACCGTCAGAAAAGGGCAGACCGTAGCGATTATCGAAGCTATGAAGATTATGAATGAGATAGAAGCGGAGTTTGATTGCAGAATCCTTGACGTATATCCCGAAGACGGACATCCCGTAGAGTTTGGCTCACCTTTATATAAAATAGAAAGAATCTAGATGGCGATTCAAAGGATACTAGTAGCCAATAGGGGCGAGATAGCCCTGCGAGCGATACGGACTATAAAAGAGATGGGGAAAGAGGCTATCGCGGTCTACTCGACTGCCGATAAAGATGCGAAATATTTGGATTTGGCGGATGCGAAAATATGTATCGGGAGCGAGCGCTCAAAAGATAGCTATCTCAATATCCCCGCTATCATCTCCGCGGCAGAAGTGGCGAGTGTGGATGCGATTTTCCCCGGATACGGATTCTTATCCGAAAACCATACGTTTGTTGAGATTTGCAAACACCATAATATAGAATTTATCGGACCTAGCGGCGAGACGATGTCTATGATGGGGAATAAGTCCAAGGCAAAAGAGGTGATGCGCGAAGCGGGAGTACCGGTCATCGAGGGGAGTGAAAAACCTATCGAGAATATCAACGAGGCAAAAGAGATTGCCGAAAAGATAGGTTATCCCGTGATACTCAAAGCAGCCGCAGGCGGAGGCGGACGCGGTATGCGTATCGTCGAAAAAGAGGATCAGCTCCAAAACGCGTATTTCGCCGCTGAATCCGAGGCGTTGAGCGCTTTTAACGACGGCACGATCTATATGGAGAAATTTATTAAAAATCCGCGTCATATCGAAGTGCAGATACTCGGCGACAAACACGGCAACGTGATTCATCTAGGGGAGAGGGATTGTTCGCTTCAGCGAAGACATCAAAAACTCATCGAAGAATCTCCCGCGGTAGTGCTCAAGCCCGAAATCCGAGAGAAACTTTTACATACGGCAGTCACCGCAGGAAAACACCTAAAGTATACCGGTGCGGGGACGTTTGAATTCTTGCTAGATAGCGAGGGGAATTTCTATTTTATGGAGATGAACACTCGGCTACAAGTCGAACATCCCGTAACTGAAATGGTGACGGGGATAGACATCATCGAGTGGATGATACGGGTGAGCGAAGGGGAAAAACTTTTCTCCCAAGATCTCATCAAACCCAAGGGGCATAGCATCGAATGCAGAATCACCGCCGAAGATCCCGTGAAATTTATCCCGAGTGCGGGCAAGATCGAAGAGTGGATCGCTCCGGGCGGGAAAGACGTGCGTGTAGATTCTCATGCATATAGCGGTTATACCGTGCCGATGTATTATGATTCGATGGTGGGCAAGCTCATCGTGTGGGCAGAAGATAGAAATAAAGCCATCGCAAAAATGAAGAGAAGTTTGCAAGAGTTTAGCGTCAAAGGGATCAATACCGTCATCCCGTTTCATATAAAAATGATGGATAATGCCGACTTTATCAACAGCAATATCCACACGAAATACTTGGAACAAAACGTGCTATCTTGAGGCATCTATTGAGCAGAAGGAGCTGTGAATGAAAATAGGCGCGAATATAAACCAAAATAGCGTTGTGTTACAAAATAGCCAAAAATCCAAGACCGAAATCGGGAGCGCGCTAGAAAAAATAGCGGCGCAAAAGGCGTTTGACGAGGGGGATGTCGCCTCGCAAAATTTGAGCAGTACGCTCCGTTTGGAGATAAATACCCTCACGCAAGGAATCAAAAACGCAAACGAGGGGATAGGATTCTTACAAATCGCCGGTGGAATCTTGCAAGGTTTGGGCGGTGATGCTGATAGGCTCGGAGCCCTCTCGGTAGCATTAAATTCGGGTGCGGTAAATAGCGAGCAAGCGCAATCTATGCGTTCACAAGCAGACACCATAAAAGCGGGAATGGCACAAGCCGTCAATAACGCGACTTATAGCGGAAAAAGTGTTTTTCAAGAGAGCTTTGAAGTGATGACCTCGGCTACGAATATTATTAACACTATCATTTCTCGTCCTGATATTTCGGGAGTCGATATAGATTCGGGCGATTCTATAGAAGAGTTTATCAAAGGGCTTGCACAAGATATTGCAAAGATCGGTGCGGCGATAAATCAGCTCGGCAACAGCGCCGAAGGAAATTCAAACGCGATAGTGAATCTCACGCAATCAGAGAGTAATTTGCAAGATTCCGATGTCGCCGAAAACTATAATGAATTAAACGGCGCTTTTTTGCGCGAGAACGCTTCGCTCTATGCCAACGCTTTTAACACGAGTACTTTGGCGAGCAAACTTGATTCGCTCCTCAACTAATGCTCCCGTATTCTAGACAACTTATAGACCGTGACGACATAGAGAGCGTCGTCGCGGCACTCAACAGCTCTCACTTGACGCAAGGTCCTTTGGTAGAGCGTTTTGAAAAGGATTTGGCATCTTATCTCGGCGTCAAATACGCACTCGTTTTTAACTCCGCCACATCTGCGCTCTACACGGCATATAGAGCATATGGGATCGGCAAAGGAGACGAGGCGCTCACTACGCCGCTCTCGTTTTGCGCTACTTCAAATATGTTGCTGATGTTAGAAGCTCTACCTAGATTTATCGACGTAAAAATTGACGGTAATATCGATGAGAATCTACTAGAAGAATCCATCACTCCAAAAACCAAAGCAATAATCAGCGTCGATTTCGGCGGTAAACCCGTTGCCGTCGAAAAAATACGTCAGATCGCCAAAACGCATAATCTCGCTTTTATAAGCGATTCTTCCCATTCGCTCGGTTCAAGTATCGATGGAGTGAAAGTCGGAAATTTTGCCGATGCGACTATTTTTAGTTTGCACGCTATAAAACCGATAACAACGGGGGAGGGCGGTGTGTTGGTGTGCGAAGATGAAGCGATATACAACAAAGCCAAGCTCATCCGCTCACACGGGATAGAGAAAAGGGCGCTTTGGAATAGCGATATGCTCGACATCGGATTTAACTTTAGACTAAGCGATATAAATGCCGCTTTGGGAATCTCGCAACTCAAAAAGCTCGATGCTTTTATAGCGCAAAGAGACGTGCTTGCGAGATATTATGAAGAGCGATTTGCAAATAACTCTTACTTTGATACGATCCCCGTACCCGAAAATATGGTGAGCTCACGCCACTTATATCCGATACTGCTCAAATCGCATTTGTGGTGTGCAAAAGAGGAGATTTTCACCGATTTGCAAGCCAAAGGAATCGGCGTACAAGTCCACTACAAGCCGATATATAAATTTACCCCTTACGTAAAACTTTTCGGCGAAATGCGCTTAAGTACCATGGAAGATTTTTACAAAGCCGAACTCTCGATTCCTTTGCATCAAGGGATGAATCTCCAAGATGCCGAGTTTGTCGCCGATACCCTTTTTGAGGTCTTAAAAAAACACGATAAAGGGTTTTGCTCATAGAAAAACTTTTTATTATAATCCAAGCGCGCGCTACCTCTACGAGGCTTCCTAAAAAGGTTTTATTGCCGCTTTGCGGTATGAGTGTACTAGAAGTCGTATTTAAACGCTTGGAAATTTTTAAAGAGCACTTGTATATCGCTACGACGAATGACGGAAGCGAGTTTGGGATAACAGCGCTATGCGAGAAGCACGGCGTACCGTTTTATCGGGGTGACACCGAGGATGTACTCGGACGCTACTATGAGTGCGCACGGGCTTTTGGAGCGAAAAAAAAAGATATTATTATTCGAATCACCTCCGATTGTCCTTTTATCGATGCCACTCTTGTACAGGAAGGAATCTCACGATTTCAAAAGGAAGAATCTCTGTACTACTCAAACGTGATACCCGTACGTACGTTTCCCCGAGGACTTGATTTTGAGATTTTTCGCTTTGAAGCGCTTGAATACTGCTATGCAAATGCCACGACATCTACGGAGAGGGAGCACGTCACCCCTTGTATCATCGCGCGGGCAAAAGAGCAAAATGCTCTAGGATGTTTGCAAGATACGGAAGATTATTCAGAGTACAGAATCACCCTCGATACGCCTGAAGATTATGAGGTGATACGAGGATTGTACGAGGTGCTCGGATGCGATACGGAGTTTGGATACGATGTCCTCAAAAATGCGTTAGATTCCAATAAAGTGCTTTTTGAAATAAACAAAGAGATTCGCCAAAAAACACACTAAGATATTTTTTTCATACTTTCATCATAAAGCGCCTTGTATTTTAAAAGCTGTTCTTTTATGTTAGCTACTAGCGTGTTTGGTACATACTGCAACAAATCGACTATCTCCCTCACCTCCTTAGATCGTGCATAGTTGTAGCTGTTTGAGTACTCGATGTCAAAGACAAAAAGCTCTTGCTCTCGCACCCCCAATACCTCTGCAATATAGGGTATAAGCTCAATTTTTATCTCTCGCTTCCCGTACAGATAGCCTAATATGGTTTGATACGAAGGAGTTTCCCCCGTAGACTTTAGCTTTGGAGAGAGAGATATTAGCTTATCCGCGAATTCCTTTTTTGTCATTTTTTTTTCAGCTAAAAGATAATTAATTTTTTCAAATACCTGCATCGGCAACCCTTTATTTATCGAGAATATTTGTTATATGGTAAGTATTAAATAAGGTCATAAATGATATATTTTTGTCAATATGACCATATTAAAAAATTTAAGGTTGCATAAATGATAAATTTTGCAATTAAAACACTAAAAATCCTTAATATACCTTCATTTATTATAAAAAAAACAAACCAAGAGATAGTATTTGTAAATGAAAATATGACAAATACATTCCATACGGATCAATCCGGCATTGAAGAATTCTTTTTAAAAAGATTCGAGTTTTCATTGTTGGAGCAACAGCAGTATATCTCTTTTGGAGAACTGTTACGATTCGGCGATTATTCTTTAGAGAGTAGATTTACCCTCGGAGCAGTAGACTTGGTCAGCAACAAACGATACATTTTCGATACGTTTGTGTCGGCGCTCGACGATAGTGATGAGCGCTATGTCATTATCCAGCTATGTGATATTTCAAAGCGTTATATCGATAGCGGCATAGGAGCGTTTGCAAGTCATAAAACACTACATAAAAATACCGATTTTCTCGTGGTGACCGAACTAATGAGAAATATAGCGCATCACTGGAGACAGCCCTTAAGTGTTTTTATGATGATATTAGACATTATCAAAGATTCACTTGAGGGGTGCGATCATTGCGGGAAATTGGAATACGAGAAAGTTATCTCTTTTATCGATCTGCTTAGAGAGACGAGCGCTAGGATAAATACCGATATTAATGCCATACGCTTTGCTTATATGGAAGAGAAGGGACAGCAAGATATTGCTCGTAGTATAGAGGTATGTGTAAAAATATTTGAGAACAAGAATCTTGCAAAAATAGTCGTTGAAAACACGACAAAAGGGAATCTTAGTTTTTGCGGAAACGGCTTTGGGATTAGGACCGTTATCTTTACCCTTCTTAATAATGCGTATGAATCATTACAAAGAAAAACAGAAAGCAAAGCTTGCTTTACGCCGTATATACGCATAAGACTCTCTGAGAGCGCCAATAAAATATATGTGTACGTAGAAGACAACGGAGAGGGTTTTGTGGATGTCGATCCCGAAAAAATATTTGAGCCCTACTACTCCTCAAAATATCCAAAAAGTATGACGGGGCTTTCGTTGTTTAATGCAAAAGCGATACTCAATGAATTCGGCGGTGAGATTCGGGTATTAAAAAGTAAAGAAGGGGCGACTTTTAGGATTGCACTTCCTAAAAAAAGATAGATAAGTTTATTCAAGGAGGAAACCTCCTTGAATAAATGTTTATAGAATGTTGTTAAACAAGATTCCCATACCCCAAGCGAGATAGACCAAAAGCCATACGCCCATAATCGCTAAAGTATAGTTTGCAAGTTTTGTAACGGCAACATCTTTGCTCCCGTCAAAAACACCCTGATTTTTTCCGACTTTCCATGCCATCGTGAGCAAAAATGCTACGCCGATACCGCCCATGATAAGGAATGTCAACAAGAACATCGCAATAGAAGGAATCTCCAAATTCACGGGATAGTCATAGATGCTGTATCCTAGATTTGCCATGATGTCGAATCTGATAAGCTCTCTTACTGCAGAGATAAGCAAAGCTGCCACTACGAGTACGCCCGTCGTGATATAGCTATTGCTATTTTTTGCCGCAAGAAGCAGAAGAATCACAACAGAGACTACCGTCGCAAGTACGAGCGGATGGAAAAGGTATCCGATAGTAAACATCCAAAGGACGAAAAGCACGGCGCTGATTACTAGACCGATAGTCGCAAACGTCGTACCGAGTTTTCTAGTAAAATCGATATAGTCGCCGCTAAAATCTTTTCTCGTACTCAAGAATCTTGAATAGTTTTGTAGGAATATACCGACGGTTGGTATTGAAAGGCTCACCATAAAGGCTAGTCTGATAACATCGATATTTAATGTCGTACCGCTAGTATCGATGTGACCGCGCGGTGCGTACATTTGCATCCACTCGTTCGGCATTATCGACGTTACGGCAAAGTTGTGCATCAAAAGACCGCAGAAAACTAGAATCAAAAACGATACGATTCCTATAAGTGTACCGCCGCCGTTTTTGGCCTTGTTTGCATAATAGTACCAGTAGTACATAATATAGCCGACAATCAATGAATAGATAAACGTAAAGACCCAAATACCTGAGAGTGTATTTGCTACATACCAGTTTGGATCATAAATGACTTGTGTAAAAAGAAGCGGTGCGACACCTAAAACAATAAGAATCGAAACGCTTACTTTGCCCGTTTGTATCAAATGGGGTGTGAGAATCTTCCAATTCGCATCACTCGACTGTCTCGTAGAGCCGTAAATCGACAATCCCATTGCCCCTAGCGAGAGCAGTACAAAAGCGGCGTGAAGCGCCCACGTGAGAACATATAGCGCTTGAAATACGACCGGATAAAACGGAACACCGGCGGGATCCCTAAGGGCTAATAGTACAGATGCATCCATATATACTCCTTAGTAATTTTGTGACGCGAGCCACTCGGCAAGCGCATCTTGTTCATGTTCGGGCAGTTGTAGCTTCGGCATATACGGGAATCCACCCGCACCTATTGCTTGGACTATCCCTTTTATAGCGTCTTTGTCCATACCCGCTAGTCTATCTTTGAGCGGTCTAAAAACTCCGGTAGTCTCTAACGAGTGACAGTTTGAGCAGGAGAGTTTCGCGAGAATCGCACCCGCCTCGTGTTTGTTTTCTTCTGTTATGACTTTAAGATTTTCAGGAATCCATGGATTTGATTGGAGGAGACCTACGTTTGCGACCGTGTCCATTTCGCTTTTGATTCCTTTTCCGGGAACGTCTCTAGCGATGAGTTGGTTGGAGTAGATGTATTGTCCCGCAACGTATGGTTTTCTCATACTTTCTCTTAGTTTTTCGCCCGGCCAAAGTCCCGCTACGAGTATTACTAATATCATCGTTGCAGCCAAAGGGACATTGATGAAGTTCGGTTTGAATATCGCGACGAGGAAATAGAGGGTAAATACGAGCGTAAGAATCACCCTGCTTTGTATGATAGAGGCTTTGTCTACGTTAAATACCGCATGCGCGTTTTCAGGTAGCGTACCCATATACCACATAAAAAAGAGCATCGTAACAAAACCGCCGATCATACTCACATAGCCCATTATTCGGCTAAGCTCTGCAGAGAGTGCGGCATTTTCCCTTTTAATCGCACTTGAGATGACAAGCCCGATGACACCGGACATCATTATCATAAAGCCGATTCTTAGGAACATATGCGGGAAGGTGTTTATACCGAAGAACGCATCGCTTGCACTCCCCGTCGCATAATATGCATCGGTTCCGGGCCACATCATAAAGCTTATGATTCCGATGATAAGCGTAAGTGTTCCCACTGAAGCCATTGCAAACGTATAGGTGAGCTTGAGGTGTGTTTTCCTATCTATCTTATCTATAAAATAGACAAGCGCAAACACGCCGATGACTTCGTAGACGAAGAATACCCACTCGGTAGCCCATACCCACACGAAGTTATGAATAAGCGCACTTATCCCCCTCGGTGAAGCTGCCGTGGCGGTATACCAGATACCCGGACCCGTTATCGAACCGATAACGTAAGAAAATATGAGCAAAAACATACCGTATTTTTTCATATACGGATAGAGATCGACCCTATCTTCTTTATACGCCTTGTATGCCAAATAGGCAAATAGCATCGCTGCACCGACGGAAGTATGTGATGCGAGAATGTGAATGGTACCTGTGATACCCATCATCCACGCACTTCCGTATTCTGGAAAATAAAACAGTGGAAACTGTCCTACTATATCCATGAAGACTCCTTTCGTTAATGATTAAAAGACAACCGAGGATTATAATCTTGGAGTGTTAATCATTTGTTAATTATTTTATAAGTTTGTATTATGAAATGAGAGAGTTTAAACGCCGTATTTACGGGACTTTGTAGATTATGCGATTATCGGTGTGTTTAATAAGCAATAATTTCATCACAGTGAAAATATTGAATAAAAATAATTATTAAGCAGAAAAAGTTTTACTTTTTTTAGAGGTTAAAAAAATTCTATTTCACCTTCGTCTTCATTTTGTGTATCATTAATGAGCATTTCCGCACTAAGGCATGAGCTAAGTAATGAGCTATCGAGATAGTGTATATCGATAGCACTTTTTTCTATAAATATCGTTTTGCGCCAAGAGCTCAAATCGGTGAGCATGTTATTAAGGAAGAGGGTTATTTTTTTGTTCTTTTCGGGGGTAAGCTGCTCTTCTGTTGTATTGGAGAAAAGTTTTGATGCTGTCTCTATCGCATACGCTAAATGTTGGAACTCGACGAGCTCTTCGATGACAAGCGCGTAAGCGAAAAATAGCTCACCGACCTTACTTAGCGCCTCTTTGCTCGGCTTGGTTTCAAAATTGACTATGGCGACATCTATATTCTCTTCATTCTCTTCAAGCTCTTCAATTTTTGCAATTATGTTTATAGGGGTATTATCGACATATTCGGCGGCAGAGATTTTTTCTAAATGCTCTTTTCTTAGAATCTGTTCATCTTCTTTGCTCAAGTTAGATTCCGTAGGCGTTGATACATTTTGCTCGAAGGCGCTTTTTTTGTAGATCATAAACGAGAGATTCCCGTTTTGATAAATATATTTTCCTTTTGGATAGTGGCGCAGGAGTATATTTTTGAGTGATTGTTCGCGTATGATTTCTAGATTGTTTACGGTGAAGTACATCCTTTCGTCATCTTCTTCGTAGCAGATTCTAAAACTCGTGTCGTTGTTGAGCATATACATACCGAACGCATATACGATGCGTACGCAGTCGTATATTTCACCGCTATTATTGGCGGTATCGCTAAGATAATACTCCCAAAACTCCGCCAACGAATTTTTACTCGTAATCCTAAAGGCGGTACACCTGTTGTATACCTCTTTCGTAAACAGATTTTTTGCTTGGTTGTCGGCTACGCGTTCTTTTCGTAGGTCCAATAACTCTAAATAATTTTGAGTTCTTTTTAAAAAGAGATTCGAATCAATGGGTTTTCGGATATAGTCCTCTGCCCCCAAAAGGAGCATCTCTTTCTTTGTCGTGTCGTCGTCAAGCGCGGATACGGCGACTATCATACTTTTCGGAGAGATTTGCTTGATAGCCCTAGTCGCGTCCTGACCGCTCATCACCGGCATCATAAGATCCATAAAAATGAGGTCAAAGTTTTCGTTTTTGCAAAGCTCCAGCGCCTCAAGACCGTTTTGCGCAGTCTCTATGGAGATGTTATCGACCTCCTCCAAAAGTAAAGCAAGGGTAAGGATATTGTCTTTGTTGTCATCCACTAATAAAATTTTTTTCATTATTCCTGCCCCTTCCAAATTAATTCGATAAGCACGCCCCCTAGAGAGGGAGAATCTTTAAGCGCAATGTCTATATGCAGCTCTTCGCACAACGACTTGACCAAATAAAGTCCCACTCCCGTGCCGCTGGAGGAGTGATCGTGTTTTCTGTCTTGAGTAAAGAGCTCAAACACCCCTTCTTTATCGCTAATACCCGAGCCGTTGTCCTCGACTCTTAGGATAGTAGCGCCTCCATCGGCGCTTATTGAGATTCGTATCTTGTCTTTACCGTATTTTATCGAGTTTGAAATTAAATTCGACAAAATTTGTTTAAGCATTTTATAATCACTCACAACCGTAAGCTCTTTGTCGTCCGCAATAAATTCAATCATCATTTTTTCCGCTTGGAGCGCTGCGGAGAACTCGACCGCCAACTCTTCGACGCATTGCCCCAAAGATACTAGACTCAATGATTTGGTTATCTTGCCTGCTTTTAACCTCGCGATGTCTAAGATATTGGTCACGTGCTCAAGCATTAGCTTGCCGTTGTTGTATATGGAGGTCAAAAGATCGACACTCTTTTTTATATCGATGGCTTCATTTTTTTTGTGATGCTTGAGTAGATATTCGGAAAAATTGATAATAGCGTTCAATGGTGTTTTAAGCTCATGGGTAAAGAGTACCAAAAAGGAATCTTTGGCGCGGTTTGTCTCTTCGAGGAGCTTTTTTTGGGCGAGACTTTTTTGCAATTCCTCTTTATCTTTTTCCCTTTTTTCTCGCAAGCGCTCTAGCTCCGTAATATCTTCTCTGATGGAGATAAATTCTTTTATCTCGCCATCGGTGTCTAGGATGGGGATGACGGTAGCGTTTACGATGTAAAATGAGCCGCTTTTTGTTTTGTTTTTGACAATCCCTTTCCAAGTGCGTTTGTTTTTTATCGTCTCCCACAGGTTTTTAAAAACATCACTCGGCATATCGGAGTGTCTGACGATATTGTGCGATTTGCCTATAAGCTCCTCTTGGGCGTAGCCGGAGATGTTGCAAAAGTAGTCGTTGGCATACGTGATTACACCCTCTTTATCTGTTTTGGAAACGATAAAATTATTGACGAGTGCCTCGTAGTATTGGTGCTCTTCGTGCAGCTTTTTTTTATTTTGAATATTGATCGCTTCAGATTCTAGTTTAGCCAATAGCTTTTTGAGGTTTATGGGTTTGGTGATGTATTGATTTACCCCTAATTCGATCGCTTTTAAAATCGTGGAGATTTCATCAACTGCGGTCGAGACGACCACTATGGGTTTTTGGGCGACTGTTTGGTTGATTTTTTCAATAAGGGTTAACCCGTCCATTATCGGCATAATAATGTCGGTAATAAGGACATCAGGAGAGTATTTAACCACTTTCTCGTAAGCCTCTTTGCCGTTTGAGGCGGAATAGAGTTCTCTGCAATGGTGCTGTAAAAAAAGGTTTAGATTTCTTAATATCAAGTCGTCATCGTCGACTATTAAAATACTCAAACTAGAGAGCGCATTTTTTTCCATAACACCGCCTTATTGTGAAACATCAAAAAAGTTCGATACTATTTTATATGTATCTTGTTGTAGAATAAGTTAAACATTTTTTAAATTGAAGGAGTGAATGTGGCAAAAAACGTAGTAATCGTCGATGATTCTAAAACTATAATCGCGACCGCGGAAATGGCGGTGGAAGAGATGGTTGGTTCCGGAGCTATTACATTTAGGGCTTACGCAAATCCCGAAGAGTTATTGGGGGATGCCCAAAGCGGTGCCTTGGACTACGATTTGCTCATAAGCGATATAAATATGCCTCAAATGAACGGCTTGGATTTATCTGCGACACTCAAAGGGATGGAGAAATTTAAAAACAAACCCATCTTAATACTCACGACCGAAAGCAGTGCGGATATGAAGATGAAAGGAAAAAGTATCGGCGTGACGGGTTGGATGGTAAAACCTTTTAGCGAGGACAAATTGGTAAAATCTATAAAAATGGTGCTAGGAATCTAAGCGATGGAAGACAAAATGAGCGCGGAGGAGAGGGGAAAAGCGATCGGGACGACGCAGCGTTTCTTGACGTTTCATCTAGATGAGGAACTCTACGGCGTAGCTATATCGGATGTCAAAGAGATCATCGCGCATATGAAAACTACGCGTATCCCTAAGATGCCAAAATACTTTAAAGGGGTGATGAACCTCCGCGGTATCATCATACCCGTAATCGATATGCGGTTGAAATTTGGACTAGACGAATCCGAACCGACTATGCGTACGGCTATCATCATCATCCAAGTGAGCGGAATAAACGTGGGTTTTGTCGTAGATAGCGTCGAAGAAGTATTGCAGATAAATAGCGATGAGATAACCGATCCGCCGACGTTCGGTGCGAAACTGGACAGTACCTACATCAAGAAAATGGCAAAAAGCGGAAAGAATGTCGTGATGATTCTTAATCTCGAAGAGCTTTTGACGCAAAACGAGCTTGAGAGACTAGAAAACACATCGGTTTTATAAAGGGGCACAAATGTTTAATATAGACGGAGAGAGCTTGAATCTCGACATTATGATGGAGCTTGACGACGTGACCGAGCTTAAGGGGTTTATCTTGCCTCGATTGGAATATATTGAGGAGATACATTTTGAAGGGACAAATAGTGAGTTTGCGACCTCTGCGGTATTTCAGTTGCTTTTTGCCCTCAAGAAAACAAAGCCTTCTATAAAGATTCCTATGATTGATAGCGGCAGCTGTATGTTTGATAATTTCGGCAAAATAGAGTGGAAAAGCGTATGAATAAAGAGAGATTAAAAGAGATTTTCGTAGAGGAAGCGACGGAGATTATCGAAAAATTGGATGTCGAGATTCTCGACCTTGAGGATAGAAGCGACGACAAAGATTTGCTCAATGAGCTATTTCGCGGAGTGCATACGCTGAAAGGCTCTGCGAACTCTTTCGGATTTAGGAGACTCGGAGAGTTTGTGCATGCGTTTGAAGATGTGTTGGATTATTACCGAAGCAGCTCCGATTCTCCGGGTAGAGAGGAGATAGACCTCTTTTTGGACGGCGTGGATGTCATCAAAGAAGTCTTTGAATATGAAGTGAACGAAAAAGAGGGAAAGCCCGAGAAATATATGCACTGCATAGAGGGTTTTAAGCTCCTCTCAAACAAAGAATCTCCCCGTGCCGAGACGCAAAAAGTCCAAGCGACCCCTGCGCCTACGAGCGACCTCTCTTCGGAATTCGGCGAAGATTGCGCTCCGCAAACTATAGACGGCGGCGAGTACGCACATCTGTTTGCGGCTTTGCCCGATGGTGCGATGCTTTACAAAATAGTGCTCAAACTCGATGAAGATTTATATTTGCGCGGTCAGGATCATTCGACCTATTTTAGATTGCTAAACGCCGAAGGAAGAATTATAGAATCTAAATGGGATATGTCCGCCATCCCTTCGCTTCAAGAGCTAGAGACCGAAAAACATTTTATAAAAAGTGTCGAGATTTTCTTGGAGAGCGAAAAGTCGCTAGACGATATTAAAGAGATTTTTGAATACTTAGAAGATGAAGAGTATAGCGTAGAGCTTCTAGCCCAAGAGGAGAAAGTCGTCGCTGCCGCCCAAGACGATGCTTTGGCTGAAGGGGAAAAAATAGAAGCCATAAACGAGCAAATCGAGGAGAACAACACCGTAAGTGCTTCTCAAGATGTCAAAAAATCTAGCGCTAGCCAAGAGGCTTCGGAATCTAAAGAGGGCGAGCCGAAAAAAATGGAAAAACGCTCCTTTGTAAAAATAGACACCCTAAAGCTTGACGAACTATTTGATTCTGTCGGTGAGCTTGTTATCGCGCAAAACTTCTTAGGGGAAAACGCCGCCATAAAAACGCTCAAAAGCGATAGTGTAAACAAAACGATAGAAACGCTTTCAAAGATCACCAAGCTCATTCAAGGTAGGGTTATGTCTCTGCGGATGGTACAGATCAAAGATACTTTTGAAAAAATGCGGAGAGTGACGCGAGATGCCTCTAAAAAAGTGAAAAAAGAGGTGCGTCTCGTAATATCGGGTGAAGATACCGAGATAGACAAAACAATGGTAGATGCGTTGCAAGATCCCCTATTGCATATTATCAGAAATGCCATTGACCACGGACTAGAAGCAACCGCGGAGGACAGAATCAAAGCAGGCAAACCCGAAGAGGGGACGGTATACCTCAAAGCCTACCACAAGGGCGGCAACATCGTCATAGAGATAAGCGATGACGGAAGGGGTATAAACAAGGAAAAGGTTTTGCAAAAAGCTAAAGAACGAGGTTTGGTGGGCGAAAACGAAGAGTTGAGCGATGCGCAAATCTACGGTTTGATTATGCAGCCCGGTTTCTCGACGGCAGATAAGATAAGCGACATCTCGGGACGCGGCGTAGGACTGGATGTCGTACGGACGTCAATCGAGGAGCTCCGCGGAAAAATCGAAATAGACAGTACTCCGGGCAAAGGGTCGAAGTTTGCAATCTTGTTACCGCTTACGCTTGCCATTATTGACGGTATGCTTGTAAAAAGCGGCGGCGAGGTGTATATCATCCCTACGCTCTCCATCGTAGAATCTTTTCGACCTACGAAAGATATTGTCCACACGGCGCAAGGGAAAGGGGAGTTTGTCAACCTCCGTTCGGAATTACTTCCGGTTATTAGACTTAACAGGCTTTTGGAGCTTGATACGCAAAAGCCTAATATTTGGGAAAGCACGCTTGTTTGTGCCGAAAACGAGAGAGGCAGATTTGCAATACTCGTTGATGACCTTATAGGTAGACAGCAAGTCGTTATTAAAACTCTCGGTAAAACATTGTCGCATCTCAAAGAGATCTCGGGCGGTGCAGTTTTGGGTAATGGAGAGATAGCGCTCATATTAAATGTCGACGGTCTTTTTTAGCGGGAGTCTATGGAAACAAGAATTACAAAAGAGGAGTTTGATCTCTTCAAAAAACTCGTTTATGAAAAGATAGGAATCTCGCTCTCGGAGCACAAGGTTTCGCTCGTGCAAGGGAGGCTCGCGAAGCGACTAAGAAAACTCGGGCTGAATACCTATAGAGAGTATTACGACTATGTCGTAAATCCGCAGAATCCCGATGAGTTTTTTCAGTTGGCGGACGCGATTTCGACAAATGTAACCTCTTTTTTCAGGGAGCCGGGACAATGGGTGTATTTAGAAGAGAATCTATCAAAGATCTTATTAGGCGCAAAAAATAAAAAACTCCGCATTTGGTCGGCGGCTTGTTCAAGCGGAGAAGAGCCGTATTCAATCGCTATTTTTCTATTAGAGCACTTGGAGAGAATCCACGAGTGGGATATAAAAATACTCGCTACGGATGTATCGGTAGATATACTTTCCAAAGCCTCCAAAGGGATATACAATGCAAAAATTTTAGAGAACCTCCCAAAGCATATTTTGTTGAAGTACTTTAATAAAGTAGACAAAGGGGAGACCTACGCGATCAAAGATTTTGTCAAAGAGATGGTTATTTTTAGAAGTTTCAATCTTGTATACGGTGATTTTGGGATATTTAAAAGTAAGTTTGATTTCATTTTTTGCAGAAACGTAATGATCTATTTCAACGGGGAGACCCAAAAAGCATTAGTGAGTAGATTCTACAAATTGCTAGAAAAAGGCTCTTTGTTGTTTATCGGGCATTCAGAATCACTCACTAGAAACAAAGAGGAGTTTGCGTTGGTCAAATCCTCGATATATAAAAAAATTTAAGGAGCTTGTATGGATTTGAGTAAAATCGCGGACAAAGAGATAATAGCCGAGATACAAAAACGATTCGACGAAAAAGAGGCATCTATACAAGAGATGGAATTTATGACAAAAAAACTCTTGGAGATGAACGAAAAGACGAAAAAAGCGGAGCAGATAAAAGGGGAGTTTCTCTCGATAATCAAAAATGAATTCAATAATCCCGTAAGCTCGCTACTCAATCTCGCAAATAGTCTCAACAGAAAACTTGATGAAAATAAACAAGAATCTGTCGTAAAACTGCTCAATATGGAGCTTTTAAGGCTTGATTTTCATCTCAAAAATATCTTTGCCGCCACCGACATCGAGGCCGGCGACATCGCGAACTATTATGCAAAAATCAACCTAAGGTCGGTATTTGACGACGCTACCAAAAGCTTTAGATATATTATTGAGGAAAAACATCTAGAGATTTCTTTTAATGATGCAACCGAGACACCTATCGTGAGCGATGCCAATAAGATTTTTATGATTTTGCTCAATCTCATCTCCAACGCTTGCGAGTTTTCATTTGAGAACGCAAAGATTGACGTAAGTTTTTTTATCGAGGATGAAAAATTCGTCATCTGCGTATCGGATGAGGGGGAGGGGATAAATGTCTCTTTTCAAAATATGGTTTTTGATAGATTTGCAAAATTAAGCTCGGGTAGAACAAGAGCGCATACGGGGCTAGGGCTAGGTCTAAGCGTGACGCGCGGAATGGCTGAAGCACTCGGCGGAGACGTGGAGTTTGAGACAAAAGAGGGCAGTACGAAGTTTTACGTGAAGATTCCGTTGGTAAATGATGAGATTACTACAAATAGCTTTTCAGATTCCAATACCGTTTTATTCGATGATTTTGATGAGGGTGTCGAGCTTTAATGTATGTTAGAAAATTTATAAACGTAGGCGAGATACACGTCGCCACCAAGCCAACCGAGATAGTGACGGTGCTAGGTTCTTGCGTCGCCGTATGTCTGTATGATAAGGTCGAAATGGTCGGGGCGATGAATCATTATCTCGTCCCTCTTTGGAACGGCAATGGATTGCAAAGTCCAAAATACGGCAACGTAAGTATCCCGAAGCTCATCGATACCATGCAGCATATCGGATGCAATCTTGCGAACGTAGAAGCAAAACTGTTTGGCGGTGCGAATATAAACGTCACAAATCTCGAACATATGATGATAGGGAAGAAAAATATCATAATCGCAAAAGAGATTCTCAAAGAGTACAACATCAAGGTGACCGCCGAAGACACCGGCGGTAACTACGGAAGAAGGATAATGATGCGGAGCGATACAGGGAAAGTGATGATGAAATATACGGGGCAGGGCGAGAAATAATGTCCGTAAAAGTACTTATTGTAGACGATAGCGCCACGGCAAGAGCCGTCATAAAAGATATATTAGAATCCGACAAGGAGATTGAGGTCATAGGGGTAGCGCCGGATGCGTACGTAGCTAGAGACAAGGTGCTCAAGCTCAAACCCGATGTCATATGTCTAGATGTAGAGATGCCCAGAATGGACGGCGTGACATTCTTGAAAAAGCTTATGACCTACGTTCCGACACCCGTAGTGATGGTCTCCTCGCTTACAAAAAGCGGTGCTCAAGTGACGTTGGATGCTTTGGAGTTCGGAGCCGTCGATTTTGTCACCAAGCCACACTCCAATATATATGACGGTGCCGATGAGATAAAAAGTGAGCTTATCGAAAAGGTAAAATCTGCCGCAAGATCCAATGTAAAAACATTGCTCAAAAGCCATGCCGACCTAGAAAGTCACGCCGCTATAAATCAAATGGCACTGCCTGAAACGACGAGAAAAATAATAGCCATAGGAGCATCTACAGGGGGAACCGAAGCACTTCGAGAAGTATTGGAGCAACTCCCTACCGACACGCCCGGTATAGTGATAGTGCAACATATGCCGCCAAGTTTTACCACCTCTTTTGCCGAAAGACTTAACAAGCTTTGCAAGATTGAAGTCAGAGAGGCGAAGAACGGCGATTATGTGGAGAAAGGTCTCGCTTTGTTGGCTAACGGAGCGTATCATATGGCACTTAGACGAAGCGGTGCGAGATACTACGTCGAACTTGGAGGCGGAGAAAAGGTATCGGGACATAAGCCAAGCGTAGACGTACTATTTAATTCGGTCGCAAAAGTAGCAGGCGCCAACGCCGTAGGCGTGATACTTACGGGTATGGGATCAGATGGTGCGAAAGGTATGCTCAATATGAAAAATGCAGGTGCAAGAACGATTGCTCAAGATGAACAAAGTTGCGTAGTATACGGTATGCCAAAAGTCGCGGTCGAGCTAGGCGGCGTAGATAAAATCGCACCTTTGCGTCAGATACCGAATGAAATAGTGATAATGCTTAGAAAAATGGGTGTTTAAGGTGGCTAAAAAATAATCAATAAATAGATCTAAATTTACACAAATATCGCTACAATTTTCAAAAAATTGGGATATTGGAGCGATGGGTAAATTTGGCGAAGTGTTAATCAATGCCGCTATCAAAGAGAGCAATGCCAAATTTGAGCTTTTAGAGCCGATAATATACAACTCATACACCAAAGAAATACTTCCGTACTCTTCATATATTTCAAATACGAATCCTGAAGACTTTTATGTCGAAGGGATCGGTTATAAACTCTCTGATTCTTGCGGAAATGAAATCTATACGACCGATAAAATTAGATGCTGTCTCTATTACGATAAAGCGCATCTGCTTAGCTATGGACACACGATTGAGGTCATCGAAGAACCGTTGCGTTTTGTGAGAAAAATGGCGGACGAGAAATTTATGGAAATATGGGATGACGAAGAATCAAAAAAAGAGATAGATGACCTTATCGCCTTTGCTAGCTACCTAGCAGATGAGATTGAGAGGTTACAAATCTTAAAATAGGAGCTTTTAATGCCTGCGTTTATTACAGAAGATTGTGTTTGTTGTGATGCGTGTTTGCCCGAATGTCCGAGCAGTGCGATAGTCGATGATAGCAAGCACCCAAAAGGTGCGGGGGTATATTACGTAGATCCGAACGCTTGTACCGAGTGCGGAGGTGATGAACCTGCGTGTGTCGATGCGTGTCCGAGTGATGCGATCGTAATGAAAAAATAACGTATTGCGCCGATTGATTCGGCGCAATCAAATCATCATCTCATTATATTGACTTCATAAGCTTTTTAAGGTACAATTTCACCCTTATTTTACTACAAATTGTGGCTCGGTAGCTCAGCTGGTTAGAGCGCTGGTCTCATAAGCCGGAGGTCGGGAGTTCAAGTCTCCCCCGCGCCACCACTTAAAACCTCCTAAAATAGGCACTTCAAAGACTTTTTCAAGAGTAGTTTTTCTTTTAATATTTCATTAGGTGATACCCTAGGTGATACTTTTGTGTACCCTTTTGTGACCCCAAAAGAAAAATCCACTTCTCTAATTTTTGTAGTATTATTATTTTCATGAAAATAGATGCTAATCTAACAGAATTTGCCAATGAGCTAATAGAGTTTTCTAAAAGCTATCAAAAAGAAGTTTATACGATAAATTGCATTCCCGTAAAAGGCTTGGATTTATCTGTGAATAACAGGCATAGTCTCATCTTAAAAACCATAGAGCTTTTTAAAAAACATCATTCTGATTTTAAGTATGGCGATAGTCGAGCTTTGTATGATTTTTTGACAAATATTTATGATAAAGATAGGTTTTATGCTTTGGATGGTGAATTGTTCGGTATAGAGATGTATAGAGTATTGTGGTTTATAGACTATACGGATATTGCTTGCGATTTTATCACCACGTCCGAATATCAAAAAAAGACTTTCAGAACTCTACAAGTGAACAAACCCTTTTTTAACCAGTTTTTAAAGCACCATAAAAGCGCTATTATCCATAATTTTGGCTATTACACGGATGGGTTGATGGATAGTAAGTTTGCTTGGTATGCGACTGAAATGTACCACAAACATCAAAAACTTGTAAAGTTTTATTTAGCAGTATATGCCATGATTGACTGGGAGTGCTTTAAACCTATTGACGGTGATTATGAAACATTAAATTTTATTCTTGAAAAACTGCAATATTTTAGCCTGCAACACTTCACAGAAAAAGACCTTTTTAAAAGTCTAGCTATCCTTCTGTATTTTCAATTAATAAGGCATTTGCATATCAAAAGTAGAGACTTAGCCGAAGTGCTTGCAAAAAATCTCGTATCAGAACTTTTTGGATATTCTGTAAATTTTAATGAGTTTGGGCACTATGTCTTTATAAAATCTACATTCGGTCGCTTTCCTATCTTTGGGGCTTCAAAGACACCCTATTATAATGATGCGTACGTAATAAACAGTCTCGTTGATGCAATGGGCAAGGAAAAGACAGTTTATAGAATGGATACCGTAAACTCTTTCGTAAAACTTACCCAAAGAAACCTTGCTACCACATATCTATTAAAATATCCAGTGGAACTTTTTAGAAAAATCTCATAATTTTTCCTCGTGTAAAAAACCCTCCTTTCTTATACACTACCCCCATCAAAGCGCTTTGATAAAAAACATATCATTGATATGAAAAAAGGAGCAATGATGGAAACGCATACGTTCTCCCTTGTAAATATCACCAAAGAGGAGCTAGATAAGATATTTAACGCTAGCCTCAAAAAAGCATTAAACGATATTCAAGAGAGATCAAACGCCAAGATTAGGTACATAGATAGCGAGGAGCTAGAAAAGCTCTACGGTATCAAAAAGTCCCAAGCCTCAAAAATGAGGATGAACCAAGAGATACCCTACTATCTCGTCAAATCCAAGGTGGTCTACAAGACTAGCGAAATAGAGGAATTCCTCGCACACAATAAAATAGAGGCAAAGGAGATGCAATGGCAATAACGATCAAAGGAAAACTGCTTGGAATATACCAGTCCAACGATTTTATAAAAGATGGTGGTGAAGTGATACCGGGCAAGCTCAAAGCCCAAATACTCACAACCGCAAAAGCAAAGAACGGCGAGACGGTAAACGGAATAAATGACGTAATCATCTCTAAAGAGGTAGCAAACCTATTAAAGCAAAAAGAGGGGCACGAGGTAGAGCTAGAGATTATCATTTCTAGCAAGAACCCCTACTCCCTCATAGCTAGTAAATAAGCCAAAAGCAAAGGGCGGGGGCGAGGAGCTTCCGCCCGATGCGTTGGCTTTTGCTCTCTTTAATTGGCTCGGATTGGGAGCGGACAATAAAAAGAGAGCTCACAGCCTAAAAGGGCATGGTACAGTAACACATGCCCTATAAACGCCAAATTTCCTTTTTATCACCTTATAGGAAAAACGATGAACGGGCATATAAAAAGTAATAATAATCATAAGATCGTCTGCGGCGTGGATACCCTCTATTTTTACATAGAGACCATAAGCGAATATGCGGAGCTATACAGCTACATAGAAGAAGAGCTATATAAAAAACTAGCCTTTTTTACCGACAACAAAATCAAGTACGAGAACAGGGATATAGCCCTCCAAATCGGCGAATACTCCTTTGAATACCTCGGTAGTTCCAAAGGATTTCTCTACTTCATAGAGATAAACGATTATTTTAGGATAGGGTTCAAACATCCTGACAAACAAGAAAATCTCCATAATATAAAAATAGAGCTGCAAAGCAAAGCGATCTACACCCTCGGCATCCCTGCTATACTAGAGAATATCAAAAACTCCATCCTTGGGAGGAGCGCAAAAGGGTATCACATATCACGGGCGGACATAAACTGCTTTGTAAACTATGATTTCTCAAACTTCAGCTCCGATGACTTCGTGACGAGAAAAAGAAAATGGAGAAACATCAAAGAGGAGAGGGGAGCCAGTACAAAAGTGCAGACCATCTATGTCGGCAACGCTCCTTTAAAGCTAAGGATATACGACAAAAAAGCGGAACTCAAAAAAGACGAGAAGAAAGAGCTCTATATGTTCCAATATTTCCTACTCCATAATTTCAACCTCCAAGAGCCGATCTGGAACGTGGAGTTTCAAATCCATAGAGCAGAGTTCAAACTTTACAATATCCTCACCCTCCAAGATTTCCTAGAAAGCATAGAAACCCTCTTTAAAACCTTCGCCAAAGATATACGCCTCGCCTATGTCTACCGACTAAGCGACAACGACATAAAAAACGGTCATAAAAATAGAGCTAAAACAGTTGAAGTGTGGGAATATATACACCGTAATTTTTTAATATCTGAATTTCAGCAATCAACTAAAATTTTAATAAAAAGCAGAATACAATATGAACCAAGGCTGATAGAAGAAATCTATAAAACCAAGATCCAAGAGGTTTACGATTGGGGTGCGAGGAATTGCGTTTTTCTGAATGAGACTAATTAGAAAATTGCCCCCTCGGAATAAGCACTTCTTTTAAAAACCTTTTTTGATGTATATTTGATTTTTTTCAAATATTGTAGTACAATGCATTCACAATTTCCTTCGGGACTACTCTCTGCTTCGGCAGAGGGGAACTTCACAGTTTCAGTAGTGTTTTAAATTTATCTTCGAGTTTTCTAAAATCCTCTTTGTGTATCATCCCTATTTTTCTATCTAATCGCTTAACATCGAACATTTTGGTTTGCACCAAAAGAGCGCTACTCTTTGTCCCATTCAAAAATTCAAACTCGAAAAAGAATGAACCTTCTCTAATGGTGGTGGATAATGGAATGCCAAAAAACATATTGTTGTTAAATTTCCTAAAAACCAAAAGTGGACGCATAAAATCCTCACCTTTGCCACATTGTTCAAATCCGATATTTTCACCGATATTCGCCCAGTATATCTCACGCTCTTTGAAGTTTGCTACGACTTTTTTAGAATCCGTTCTCTTTTTTACTTCGTTCCAAATATCAAACTTTTTATCCATTTGCGCCCCCTAGCAACCCATGCACCATATCCACTACGCTCCTAGCAGTTTGGCTTCTTACGTTGGAATATCTTCTTGTGGTGTTAATATCTTTATGCCCTAGTGCCTGCCCTATGGCTTCTAATGAAACATTATTGTTTACAAGGATATATCCGATTAGGTGTCTAATATCATGCAATCTCATGTGTTCTATACCCGCTTCCTCCAAAAGTGACCTCCATCTTTTTACAAAGTTATCTATTCTTTTGCCTGTAACAGGGCTTTTAAATACAAGCCCTTCACGGTCAGGAAAACCCTCCAATAACTCTTTTAAATGGTTTGGCAATACATACTCCATCGTCTGCCTCACCTTGTTATTCTGCGCCCTGATAAAATATCTGCCTGTTTTCAAATCCACATCTTTCCACTCTAGGGACAATACCTCATTTTTTCTCCTCCCCTCAAAAAGAAAAAGAAACAATCCCCTATAAAAGAGGTCGGGATATTCGTTTACAAGTTTAAAAAGTTTTTGCGCTTTTTCGATCTCTATCTCAAAAAATACTCTGTTGTCATATTTTGGCACTTTAATGTCAATAGATGGATTTTTTTCTATGTATCCACTTTTCATAGCAAATTTGAAAATCGGACTGGTTTGCTTTTTCACTTTGTCGCAAGTTCTCACGCTTCTTCCATCTGAAAGCATTTTGTTGACGAGTATCTGCAAATCTCTTGTGGTGATTTTATCTATACGCTTATTGCCGATTTCCTCTTTGAGATATTTTCCGTAAAATTTGTTCATATCATACGAGTGCCCTTGGGAGTAATTGTTTTTATTGAGTTCCATATGTTCCTTGAACGCATCCTCATATTTGATTTTATCTATGACGGCACGATTTCCTTGTTTGACTTTTTCAATGAGATCGTTTTTCTCTTTGTCGGCTAGATCAATCACCCCTTTGATAGTTTTGTTACCAACTCTTATTTTGGGGAGGTTTTGACGAAAGAGTTTATTGTTTACTTTTGCCATAATCGCAAAATCCAAATATTGCTCTTTTGTAAGTTTTGGATACTCTTTTTTGGTCAATATTTTAATGTTGCCTAAGAGATTACCATTGTCTCTGAAATACAAATTCGCATACCCATCAATCTTAATAAGGTTGTCATTAAAAGCCATTTTTAGAACCTTTTTGTACGAAATAATAGATTTTCAAATGTCTATTTCCTGCAAAGCTTCATAATCATAGTGTATTTAAGATTAAAATAGGTGATACTATTGGTGATACTTTATTGTGAATTTATAGGAATTTTTGGGAAAAATATATTTTATGGAAAGTGCTATAAATCTCCTAAAATAGGTACTCTTAGAGACTTTATCAATTTTAAGAAATATATCTATCAAATCCTCATAAGCCGGAGGTCGGGAGTTCAAGTCTCCCCCGCGCCACCATCTATAAGCTCCTATGCAAGGGAGTTTCAAGCATTTTATCCAAACCTTAAAAATGATTCAGTTTTCAAAGAGTCACCTAAAGAGTCACCTTGAGTGTTAGATGCGCAACTTTGATTCTTGAATAATATACTGCCTCCGCTTGTTGTAAAACCACAAAGTATATTCATCCAACTTTTCCTAAAGAATCACGGCTCCATTCATCGCTTAACACCTCTGCTTGCTCCATTACTAGCTCCATAGCTCTTGCTTGCTGATCCGGTGGATATTTGTATTTTCGCAATATTATTCTGATGAGATTACGCATTTTAGCTCTGACACTCTCTCTTCTTTGCCAGTCTACAGATATGCTGTTTCTGAGCTTTTCGGTAAGCTCCTGTGCTATTTTTTTGAGTGTGGCATCGCCCATCTCGATGAGGGCGGATTCGTTTTCTGCTAGCGCATCATAAAATGCCAACTCATCATAATTTAACCCTAAATCTTCACCGTGCTTGTGTGCTTCCGCAAACTCTTTTGCCATAGCGATGAGCTCTTCTATGACCTGTGCACTCTCGATAGCTCTATTGTGATATTTAGCAAGTGAGGCTTGAAGCCTTTCGCTATATTTTTTCTCTTGGACTACGTTGTTTCTCGTTTTTGCTTTTATCTCATCTTTGAGCAGCCTCTCTAGCAGTTCTACTGCTAGATTTTTATACGGCATATGCCGCACATCTTCCAAAAACTCATCCGACAAAATCCCGATATTGGGTTTATCCAATCCTGCGAGCGCCAACACATCTTCTACGCCTTCGGAGACCACCGCATTGTCTAATATCTGCTTGATTGCCGATTTTTTGTCTATCTTTTTACCGTTATTTGGAGTTGATGCCTTTTGTATAACGGATTTTACCGCTTGAAAAAATGCGATCTCCTCTTTGTGTTCCTTTGCCGCATCTAGCGTACCGCATAGACTAAATGCCCGAGAGAGTGCCAACACTTCATCAAGATATCTCTTTTTTCCATCCTCTAAACCCAGTATATGATTTGCCGCAGGGACTAAAAGTATATGTGCTTTTGTCAGATAGTCACTATAGTCAAATCCAAAATAGAGATTTTGCACGATATCTAGCCGTTTCAACATCTCTGCTAATGCTTCGGCGGTATCTATCGTCCCTTTTCCTTTTCCGCCGGAGATTGAGTAGGTTTTGAGGGCGGATTTTAGTTCATTGGCTATTCCTATGTAGTCTACGACCAAACCGCCTTTTTTATCTTTGAAAACCCTATTTACCCTTGCGATTGCTTGCATGAGGTTGTGTGATTTCATAGGTTTATCGATATACATCGTATGCAGACACGGCGCATCAAATCCCGTGAGCCACATATCCCTAACGATTACGAGTTTGAGCACATCTTCGGGATCTTTTATACGCTTCTCTAAATCTTTTTTTGTCTGTTTGCTATAGAGGTGCTTCTGCATAGTCGCATCATCGCTCGCACTTCCCGTCATGATGATTTTTATCGCCCCCTTTTTTGGGTCATCATCATGCCACTTCGGGCGTAGTGCTACTATCGCGTCATAGAGTTCTACGGCTATCTGCCTACTCATGGCGACTACCATTCCTTTGCCCTCTATCGCAGCACTTCTCTCCTCAAAATGCTCTACCAAATCTTTCGCGACTTGCGCGATTCTATTTTTCGAGCCTACTAGCTTCTCTAGTGTACTCCATTGGCTTTTGAACTTCTCTCGTTCGTTGTTCTCTTCATCCGCTACGAGTGCGCCGACTTCTCTATCTATCTCCTGCAATGTTTCATCATCCAGATTGAGCTTTGTTAGTCTGCTCTCGTAGTAGATCGGCACCGTAGCGCCATCGCGCACTGCATCTTCGATATCATAGATAGAG
Source organism: uncultured Campylobacterales bacterium (assembly GCA_964500775.1). Lineage (GTDB taxonomy): Bacteria > Campylobacterota > Campylobacteria > Campylobacterales > CAZCQG01 > CAZCQG01. Next base: position 11,136 of record CAZCQG010000001.1, on the reverse strand, counting down.
ATATACTCACCGAATACGCTGCGGGTGTCTTTATCGGCTCCCTCTATCGGAGTGCCCGTAAATCCGATAAACGTAGCATTTGGCAGTGCATCTCTTAGGTGCTTTGCATAGCCGTATTTAAACTTCCCGCTCTCGCTATCAAGCATCGCTTCAAATCCATACTGGCTTCTATGCGCTTCATCTGATACCACGATGATATTCTCTCGCTCACTTAGCAGCGGAAAAAGCTCCTCCTCTTTTTTTAGAGCGAACTTTTGAATAGTGGTAAATATGATACCGCCTGAGGGCTTGTCTTTGAGTATCTCTCGGAGTTCATCTACGCTCTCTATCCGTATAGGCTCCTGCCCTAGCAGCATTTTTGCACTAGAAAATGTTGCATGGAGTTGTCCATCAAGATCATTTCTATCCGTTACCACCAAAAGCGTTGGATTCTTCATCTGCGGCTCTTTAGTCACTTTACCCGCAAAGCAAGTCATAGAGATAGACTTACCGCTTCCTTGTGTATGCCAGACTACGCCGCCTTTTTTTGTTCTGCTTTTTGATGCCTCTATGACGGAAAGTACAGCCTCTCTCACAGCGTGGAACTGATGGTAGCCCGCTATTTTTTTGATGATATGCTTGCCCTCATCCTCAAAAAGTACGAAGTTTTGGAGATAGTCCAAAAAGAGTGCCCTGTCAAAGAAGCCTTTTATGAGTGTCTCTAGTTCATACTCTAGGAGCGGTCTATCGCTGTCATCTTTGATAGTGCGCCAGTACATATAGCGCTCACTTGTAGCGGTGAGTGATCCTATCCTTGCATTGATACCATCGCTGATAACGAGCGATTCGTTATATACGAAGAGGTCTTCTATCTCGGATTTATAGGTTTCGATCTGATTGTAGGCTTTGTAGATGTCTGCTTGCTTATCTGTGGGGTTTTTGAGTTCTATCACGGAGAGCGGCACTCCATTTACAAAAACTACGATATCGGGTCTCCTGTTGCCTTTTGTCCCTTTGATAGTGAATTGATTGACTATGAGGAAGTCGTTATTGCTTACATCATGAAAATCTACGATCTTTACCCGTTCCCCTCGAATCTCATCATCTTTTTTTATCTCTACATGGATACCTTCAAGCAGCATCTGATGAAATGCTCGGTTGTTTTGGATGAGGGTAGTGTGCGCAGGCTTTGTGAGGATATGGAGTGCCTCATCGATGGCAGAGACGGGAAGTGTAGGATTGAGCTTTTTGAGGGCAGATTCTAGGCGTTGTTTGAGGATGACTTCTTGATAGTTTGTTCTTTGGGGATTCTCGCTATCAGGCGCTATGTCGTATCCACAGAGATAGTCATATCCCAGTCCTTGAAACCACTCTATCGCTAGTTGCTCTACCTGATCTTCGGTTATCATTGCGTATCCTCTTTATTAGTAGTTATAGTAAAACTTGGCGGCGTAACTTTGACTATGGAATTCCTTAGTTAAAGTTAGAGCCTCAAACTTTACTATGGATTTTTGTAGTTAAATTCATCCACCTAACTTTTACTATAGATGCTTAGATATTTTTCAAAAACAAAAAGCTTATTTCTTTCATAGCCTGTAATCTCTTTCAAAATTCCCCTGTTTTCAAACTCATTTACAAGAGAGTTGGCTGTAGGTTTGCTCACTCCTAAAGGCTCCACAATATCACCTATAGCGATAATAGGTCGCTGATACAAAAGCTCTACAAGCTTACTTGCATTATGCGCTTTTTTACCAAATTCCATTACTTTGGCATCCATCTCTTGCTTCAAACTCAAAATATCCTGAAAAGTTTTTACTCCGCTATTTGCCGTGACGATCACTGCTTCAAGAAAGAACTTTATCCAATGGTTTAAATCATTTTCTGTTCGCACCAATGTAAGGGCTTCATAATACGCCGCCTTATTTCTCTCTATAAAATCCGAAAGGTAGAGAGAAGGTTTTTTGAGCAATCCATTACCGACAAGATAGAGAGTGATGAGCACTCTTCCAATCCTTCCATTGCCATCCAAAAACGGATGAATAGTCTCAAACTGATAGTGCGCTATAGCTATTTTTATGAGATGCGGAACCAATATCTCCTCATTGTGCAAAAACTTCTCCAGATCACCCATAAGCTCATCGACTTCGTTGTGATGTGGGGGTATAAAATATGCAGAAGTTAGACTCGCACCGCCTATCCAGTTTTGGGATTTGCGAAACTCTCCGGGCAGTTTTGATTCTCCTCTTACACTATTGAGGAGTATCGCATGAATTTTTTTGAGCAGTCTATTGCTAAGCGGGAGATTTCCAAGCTCTTTTATCGCATAGTTCATAGCCTCTATATAGTTTCGCACCTCTTGCCAATCATCTCTTTTTTCAGGATTGATCTGCTCTTTTGCGATGAGCACTTCGTCCATCTCTGTTTTTGTACCCTCTATCTTGCTTGAAGTATTGGCTTCTTTTGTGATGTGCATCTGGATAAATATATCTACATTTGGCACTATCATCGTAAAAGCGTTGAGTTCACCCAAAGCTCTTGTGGCGTTTTCTAGCATAATATTTATTTGCGGATCATCCCATGTAAAGGTATGGTTTATCTTTTCTGGCAGAAAGCTTTTGTATTGGTACTCTTGGCGAAATGTACCTGATTTGAAGGATTTGAGATTCATATGACATCATCCAAGTCAATATATTTTAAAAACAGCCTACCCAATGATGTTAACTCATACCCATTAGATTTCATCATTCCAGTTTTATTATCAAATTCTGGCATCTCACCTTTTTTGATATTTGAAAATTTCCTTGTCAATAGGTTTAAATTGAGCAGTTTATCTTTATATGTTTTGTGAATTGTTGCCTTGTCAATCTCTTCTCTGTTTGAACCAATATGTACTGGTAAGGGAAGTAGCTCGTCCTTATGTTTTTCAAAGAATTGTTTATCTCGACTCATTTTCATTGTATGACTATAGAGCATCAATATCTCTATGTCGTTTAGTTGATTTAGAATATTCATAAATACATTTTTTTGGATTTCATTGAGATTTTCATCTGTTAAACCATTAACCAAGATAGAAGCAATATACTCCTTTCTTTCTCTAGAAGATGAGCGCGCAGATTGCCAAACTCCTTCCTCAAATAAGTTGATGTATTCTTCGCTGGTCATTTTGTCTTTGATATCATCTATGCTTTTCCCGAGTTCTTTGAGCTTTGCATCGAGAATTTTGAGAAATTCAGCCATTCTATCGATACGCTGATTTGGAATCAATGTTCCTATAACTTCCGCAAAAACTGAGCCAGCAAATGGTAAACTGCCTAAAATTGCTTTGCTAAAAGTTGCCAGTGCATCTGCCCCGTTTTCATCTAAAACATTAACTGCGACTTCATTCATTCTTCACCCTCACTTCCCCACTCAAAAGCTTTGGCAAGAGTGTATCTCGCAAGTTTTCAAGTGTTTGGATTTGTTGCCTATTTGCTTTTATCTTAATTGGTATTGGCTCTAATAATTCATTGAGTTTTTGAATTTCATCAAGTGGTGGAATGGCTATTTCATATTTCTTCAAATCTTCCGCTTGAGCTCGTTGTCGTCCTGTTGAGCCTGTCATGTTTCCGATTGCAAAATCTCTAAAGTCTTGATTTCTTGCTATAAGATAAGATATAAAAGGATGATAGTTTTCTTTCATTCTCATAACTATAAATTCTGTCGAACCCCAACCAATTTCATCATCTTCTAGAAAATCTACAAATGCAGTTTTTCCCGATATTATGTAGCAGTTGCACAAACCCATTTAAAGATAATCCATTGGCAAGAGGTTTTTTATAGATTATTCTATCGATTCACGGGTAAACAATGTTAGCATCTTGCTACCAGGGATGTCTGATAGTGACACTAGCTTATTAATCAACGCCACCGGAATAAATGATTTATTATACATATCACAACGCAAGTCACATAGAATTTTGATAATCGTTTTAATGTTTAAAAAATCTTCCGCTTTGGGCTTAACAATATATTTAGAATAAGACACACATTTCCCATTTTCGTCAATACATGGCAATGGAAAGTCAACAACAAAAGATAGGCTATCGTCTAATTTATAAATCATCTTTGTCCCAAAGTACGTTCTTTCACCAAAGACAGTCGAAGTATCACCTGTAATATATTTTTTAATGTAATTAAGATTGGGAATCACTAAAGTATTATCAGCTAATTTAGTTTCCATATTGATTAAATGTTCAATAAACATACCACTTTTTTCTAATCCAACAAGGTTTATATAGCTTTTTTTACCCTTCAAGGATGCTTTGTGTAATGCCTGAATAAAAGGTCTGATTTTTTTGGATGCAAAGTCATCCAACTTACTGTATAAAGCTAGTGACCCATCTTTTATAAAAAGATACTTGGCAAGAAAAGAGGCGCGGTGGTTTTCGTGAGCATATCTAAATAATGTTAAAATCAAAACCATCTCAAACACACTCATTAAATAAGAGACAATTCCGGATGCCCCATTGAAGTCATCCACAATGTCGTGCAACTGAAATATGTCCGTCAGATAAACAATCTCCCCGCAGGAGCACTTATGAAAATTGTTTATTTCATCACTGTAGGCACCTTGTTTTTTGAAGGTAACCGCCTTCCTGCAGCTAGGGCAAACTAGGTCAAACGTGCCAGTACCTTTTTTTAGATCGTTGTGATACTCTTCAAAAATTAGCCATTTAACCGTGTTTAGAAGTGAAGTGTTTTTGTCATCTTTGAAAACAATATTATCATTGAAAATATCAAAAATAGTTTTTCTGACGGTTTCCGTAAAGCTACCAGTTTTGAACTTTATAATCTTTACTGGCAGTGTAAAATGGAATTTATGAAGGTTCTTTAGTCGTCCGACATCATCAGGATCAACCGTCTCTTTCTCATCCAGTTCATCCAGGAGGGCTTTGGAAAATGTCAGGAGCCCCACACTGTAAAAAGCGATTTGTGCAGAAGGATAGTTGTCTTTAATCGTGACAATCTGGTATCCTCCATCCACTACAACGATTTTTTCAATATCGGACACTACCTGATCTTGAATGGTATCCAGATTGATAGAAAAATCTTTGAAATCGGTGTCTGATAGGTGTTCGACATCAGGGATATAGCATTTTTTCAAATATGCTTTCACACACGGATCATTAATGATGTACTGATGATTGAACTTTGAAGCCTTTTCCTTAATATATGACATCCTACGCCTTGAACTCGTCTATCTGTACGGGAATAATGAAGTTGTTTGAGTAGGTTTTGATCCGAGCATAACCTATGTCGCTGTTGCGCATAATGCTGTCGTTAAAATCACCGAAATCATAATATTTTTCCAAGGCTTTAATCTCGTCACGGTTGTTCAGGTGGGAAATAAACCAGTTCTGCGTATTTTTGAGAATACTGGGTGAAATGGAGCTCACTTCCTGGGTTGAATAGCTGATACCCAGTTTGAGTTTTGCTCCTTCCTTTGCCAACCTATTATAGATACTCTTGAGGTCTTTGTCATCCTTTGGAAAAATATTGTGCGCTTCCTCGAAATACATCTGTATAAATTCGGGCTCATCATCGTTCGTAAACTTTTCCATCGAATTACTGAAGATGTGTGTACAGAGTTTGGTGATATAGGTTCTCTGAATCTGTTCACTGGCACTGGACAGATCAACCAAGACAATTTTTCCATCACGCAAGAAGGTATCAATTTGTTTTTTATAGTCATCAATACCTTTGGGAGAGTGAAGTTTTGAAAATTCGATTAAGACTTTAAAACCACCACCTTTTCTTGCAAGTAGCATATTGTACAAAGCATCATAATCTTGATCCCAAACTTGTAAATCCGTGGAGCTGGATTTCACACTTTGCATAAGTTCATAATTTACCTCAAACCATTTGCAGGCCTGATCAAAAGAAAGACCTTCTTTAGGATTAGAAATAGATGCACCATCAACGCCTTTAAAAAACAGTCTGTTTCTATTTGTTGGGGGTAAAAAACCGGCTCGGTATAAAATACATTTGTAGAGGGCTTTTTTTCGTTGGTTACTGTTCCTGATAAACATTTTCTGTTTTTCGTCAAGATCATCGTCCTCTTCAAACGATGTATCAAACATTTTGACGTTCTTGAATGTGTTAATGAACTGGCGGTTATCGTTCAAAAATTGCTCACACAGCAGGTCAAACGTCTCTTCTAGGAGTTCATCATCATGGAAATTGTATTGCAGAGCTCGAACATCATCGTATTTGTCAACCTTCTTGGGGGACACCGAATAACGGATAACCAGTTTGTCCTTTTTGAACTTGTCGTAGATGGAAAATCTATCCTGCTTGTTCAAGAACGTATATTCACCGTTGATATCAAAAACGATCTGCCCAATAGGCTTTTTAAACTCTTCGTTGCCATCCCGTAAATTTTTGGAGGCGTTATATTCGAGGAATTTCTTATTCAGCTCTACAATAGCACTCATCACGATTTTGATGGTGTTAGACTTACCTGTGCGTGTCATACCAAAAAAGGCTGTCCTTCTTGCTACAATATCGTTTGGTTTGATAATGATCGGTACTGAATACTCTTCCTGTCCCATCAGTGTGTAGGATTTACTGGATGAGTAGCGTAATTCGCCGATTCTGACCTCTAAATTGATCTCATCGATCTCTTTTTGATTCTTGGAATTTACGATTTGACTCAATTCATCTTTGGAGGGTTTGAAAACCTTATATTTGTGTGCTCCAAGAAAGTTTTCTAAATCCGTCCCGAATTTCAGTTTGTCATCCTCAATAAAAAATGTTCCTAGGATACGGCACTCCAGACCGGAGAATTGGTAATAGTTCTTGGTATAAGTGTCAGGTGATAAACTTTTTCTAGCTTCGGGTTGCTCCATATAGGTATCGATCATGGATTCAATAATCATGCTTGATTGGGGAATGCGTGCAATATCAATTACTCTTAACAGAACCCCCTCTTTAGAGTGCTTAGAGAGTTCATTGTTGTAAATTGCCATCAGGAATGCTCCATGGGGAACCCCTTTGACATTCAGTTTCCATTGGTCGTTCGTCAGAATCTTCGCGTTCTGATAATCCAGTTCATAGGTAAACCCGACAAACTTTTCATCGTTATGCTCAATGGATTCAAAAAACCCGAGGTTATTACGCTTATCCAGTTTGTTTTCGGAAAGATCATCCAAGATTGATTGATTATCAGCCATCCGTTTTCCTTCTTAATACCATAATTCTGTCCACTTCTGTTGCTCTCCCTTTTTTATTACCCCAAATACGGGTTACCTTCTTATCCTTTTCATCGTGCAGATTATCTGACAGGATATCGACCAGTTCCAACTTGCATCCTCCATTTTTCTCAATGAATTCCCATGTTTCCAAAGCTAGATTCAGTCCTTGTTCTTTTTTCGGCTCGATCACATCACCGATTACGACAAATGCGTATCCGTTAGTGCACAAAACATCATCCCAACTGTTGAATAGGTTTTGCATATAGGTTGCATATTTAGTAAGGTTCATGTTGTCATTGAGGTTCTGTCTTTGGGTTTTATGATAAATGCCTACATTCTTGTCAATACTTTTAGTATCTTCATCTAGGAGCCACAATCTGATCCAGTTGAATTTCCCATAATTAATCACCTTCAAGTAAGGTGGAGAGGTGATGATGAGTTTGACGGAATGACGACCATATTTGCGAACTACCTTGTCCGAGCTCTTGATAGCATCCACATCAAAACATGTACCCTTGACATAATTTTTCAGTGTCTTTAAATCGTTTTGTTGCACTTCGGTCTCGGAATATTCGCTCAGTATATTATTAATTCTATCTCGCATAAGATAAAATACATTTTGCTTCGGCTTTGTTAGGGAATGCTTTTTGATGAAATTCTTGACATAGTTTGGAGACATGCTAAAAGTGTTAGGCATATCAATACTACAATAAATTGATGAACCATCTTTTCGATGCTTTCCGTGCATCAGACCTGTCAAGATAGCTAATAAAAAGTTATCTATTTTATTGTTTTTATTTAGAGTTTTTTTTAAATAGACCAATTGAGGAAGTGTTGTGTTCTCATCGTAGAGCATGTAAATATCATCCGATATACCACTGATGCAAGGTGCCGTATATTCATTCTCTAGTGTATCAATACGGCGATGAACACTCTTAATATTGAGTGGCAGGTTAGCCTTTGCTTTGGTTAAGCAAACAGCTAAAGGATTGAGATCATTACCTATGCCGATGCGCCCTAAACGACATGACTCAAACACAGTAGTTCCCCTTCCTGAAAAAGGATCAAACACCAGATCTTCTTTTTTAGAAAACTTCTGTATGAAATAATTTGGCAGGCTTGGGGGGAACATAGCTAGGTAAGCTGTAATTTGATGAATTTTAGAAAACCTTTTAAAGGAGATATTTTTATACAAGGAGACATCTATGTCAGCTATTTTATTGTCTATATAAGCCAGATTAGGAATCATAATCAGATCCAAGATTATTCATCACGATTTCCTCGGAACCCATAGCCGAAAGACACTGCAAAAAGAAGATTGCACTAAATGTTCCTCGATTGATTTTTGTTGTTAAATTTTCTACTGTCTCATCCACACCAATGCTTTTTAGTTTTATAACTAATTGACCATAAGTGATATCATTCTTTTTAATTTCGGCTTTAAGTAGACTTTTTGCTCTGCTTGCCCAAACTGTTTGATGCATTTCAGTTTATCCTTAGTTATTCTACTGTTCTATATTTATAAATAGATAAAAATATCCTAGAACAAATATAAAACATATCATATATGTAATATTTATTACATATATGATATGTTTACCATTCTATAACTCCACCCTCACATCCCGCACACCTAATGCCTTCATCACTTTCATAAAAAATACGGCACTAAAGCCTCCGCGACTGAGCTTGTTATTGAACGCATCTTCATTGAGTGGTTCGTTGTATTCCGGTTGGTTGAGTATTTCGCACACTTGCTTGACAGTCATATTGCGGCGCTTGATCTCTGCTTTTACCATCCCTTTGACGTAATCTTTCCATTCAGTATCAGTCATCTATCACTCCAATAGTTAGCTATTCAATAATGATAGATAGATAATGCTTAATCTCGTATAAAGAAACTTCTGAAAAACAGACGTTACGTTGTCTATTTGACACTCTATACTAATCAATATCGGTAGTTAAATATCTCTTATGAATAGAAAAGTATTGACACTTCTAATCAAAAATGATATACTACCTATCGAATACGATTAGAAAGGAGCGATTATGGCACAGCACTTTTTATTATCGACACAAGCACGGAAGTTAAACCCGATCAAGTTGGCTATGATGAGTGATGAGGCGGCGCATAAACTCTTTGCCGATATACGGTGGAGTTCCAATAATGGTAATCCAATCTGCCCTATCTGCGGTAATGTGGGCAAATGCTATGCTAGACCTTCAAGAAAACAATTTAGATGCAAAGAGTGTAATTATGTGTTTAGTGTCACAAGCGGTACCATCTTTTCTAATCATAAGCTACCACTTAAAGTCTATCTGATCGCCATCGCGCTTTTTACCAATGCGGTAAAATCTATCAGCGCCTTACAATTGAGCCGTGATCTCGATTGCCAATACAAGACGGCGTTCGTGCTGGCTCACAAGATCAGAGAGTCGCTTATGGAGCACAAAGACGATAGCGAGATCGAAGGCGTAGTGGAGATGGACGGCGTTTATGTGAACCACTACATCCGCCCAAAGAATAACATCAACGACCGCGTAGATAGAAGAAAGATATACAAGCCAGATAAACGAGTGGTGATCTCTATGCGCCAAAGAGCGGATGAAGCCATGCTGCTTGACAGCTATCCGCTTATGCTCAAAGGTGCCATCAAAACCAAAGCCTTTGTTCTTAAGAGTGAAAATTCCAGAGACTTGTTAAAACTTGCCAGACAATATATCAAACGAGGTTCTGTTGTCCATACGGATGAAGCAGTAGGGTATGATGATATGCACGGACTCTTTGAAATGAAGCGCGTGAATCACCAAGAAGAATACTCCAGTATCGACGGGGCTTGCAATAACCAGAGTGAATCTTACAATGCACGTTTTAGACGTATGCAGTACGGACAGCTTCACAAGATCGGTAACCTCTACCTATCAAACTATGCTAATGAGATTGCCTATCGAGAAGATACTAGACGATGGGATAATGGTATGATATTTGAAGATATTACGCATAAATGTGGCAGCACGCCTGTTTCAAACGAATGGTGTGGATACTGGCAGGGGAATAAGCGGTGCACGGAGAGGTTGGGAGCATAGAGTACCTACACCACCTCCCATAAAAAGCCCATACCCTCCCGTCTAGCTACTTTTATCAATCCTCTTGATTCCAAACCTTTCAATATGTTCAAGATACTCTTCTGAAAGCTTTTAAAATCTAGCGTCTCTTTATCAAACCCTGCCCGAGGAATAACGGCAAGTGTAACCTTGCCAGTATCTATCGGACTATCAGCCCCTCTCAAGACATCCAAGCAGTGCTTTTTGCCTTCACCGCCCTTAAAATAGAAAGTTTGTGAGGATCGGTGACGCTTTTGTTTGATCTTATCGCCTAAAAGTAACGTGATGGTAGCCTCAATATGGGGTAATCCGCTAGATAGGCGAGCTATCTCTTCTTTAAGCACTGCAACCTTTTCATGGATGGCTTCTTTTTTATGGCGAAGTGATTGAATCAACAGGAGATCATCGGGTGGTAGGATTGGCGTGGACATCGTAGAACTCCTTTTTTACGGGATATTCTAAGGGAATATTTCAGGAGCGTCTAGGTGCAACTGCTACATAATATCGGTTTTTCCATTTTCTAAACTTGGCGTAATTCTTGCCAATAATGTGTCATTGTTCATAAATTTAGCACCAGATGCTACTTCTCTTTTATACCATCCACTTGCACTACTTTTATCTGTTTGCACACTTTCCATTGCAAGATATGTTGCCAATTCTCCTTGTTTGAGCTTGTATGATGGATTAAAATCAACAATATCATCTAAAATTCCAACTTCCCACTCCTCTTTTGCTTCTTCGATAAACCATTGTCGAAAAAGAGTTTGGGCGGGGATGATACGGGACGGGGTGGCGGGGAGAGCAGGAGAACAGAGCAGCA